>JALGZD010000091.1 GCA_025782395.1 bacterium | reverse complement strand
AGCAACCTTACGTAACACCACGATGATCGAGTGTAGCACCCTGTACCAAGACTGCCACCGACGCCCGAAACCCAAATCGAGAAATCCCTTGTCGTTCCGATCAGCGGCATAACACCAATTCGATGCTTGAAAATGCACACTGACGTATGTGTACTACCCTGTCCTGCCTAAAACGTGGACGGTATCCCCCACCTCACTGAACCCCCATCCACGCAGCACTGACTGCCCGCAGTCTCTGCTTGTCTCTCGATTTCGCTTGCGTAGCCAGCTCGCTAGTGTGCGCGACATCTACCACGGCATCTGCCACAGGGATCAGTCGCCGTCCGGATCCTCACCTTCATCCATCAGGCAGTCCGCCGGGCTTCGAACTCCCAGCATCCCCTTGTCCATCACGTGCGTATAGATCATCGTGGTCCGGAGATCCTTGTGCCCCAGCAGCTTCTGGACCGTCCGGATGTCATACCCCGCTTCGAGAAGATGCGTGGCGAACGAGTGACGCAACGTGTGACATGTTGCCGGCTTACCAACTTCTGACTTCCTTACTGCCTCGGCGACGGCTCGCTGAACCACGGACTCATGGAGATGGTTGCGGCGCCGTATGCCCGTCTCCGGCTCAACGAACGTCCTTCTCGCAGGAAAGACGTACTCCCAGGCCCACATCGATGCCGCGCGAGGGTACTTGCGCTCGAGCCCCGCCGGCATTGTCACTACCGCACCGGTGACATCCCGGTCATGCTCGTACAACTCCCTGACATCCCTCAGATGCTCACGGAGCCGCCGACACACAGACCCGGGGAGCATCACGATGCGGTCTCTGTCGCCCTTCCCCGCTCTCACGGCTATCTGGTGCCGCTCGAAATCCACATCCTTGATTCTCAGCTCCATGCACTCGAGCAGCCGCATGCCGGTTCCATACAGAAGGGACGCGACCAGTCGCTTCGTCCCCGAAAGGCAACATAGAATGGCACGCACCTCGCGCTTGGACAGGACGACCGGGATCTTCCTCCCCCGATGGGCCGCAGCAACTCCGCTGACCCAACCAAGATCCCGCTCGAAGACATGTTTGTACATGAAGAGTATTGCACTGAGCGCTTGGTTCTGGGTCGATGCACTGACGCTGCGTTCGATGGCGAGGTACGACAGAAACTGGCGTACTTCTCGCCCTCCCATCACCTCCGGGTGGCGGTTTCCGTGAAAGGTGATGAACCGCTTCACCCACGAAGTGTACGCTTCTTCTGTTCGTCTGCTATAGTGGCGTAATCGGATGGCCTCGCGGACTCTGTCGAGAAGTCTCGGCTCCCCGCTGCCGGAAGCATTTCGCGAAGCTACCTCACGCATGTCGCGACGACCGATCTTCGGCCGCTTCCTGGAATCGTTCGACAAGGTCGGGATCCTCAACGGGGCATTGTTGACGGGGGTGTGTTTGATTGATCCCGAACCTGGCTAAACTATACCTAACACAGGACCAGACGTCAAGCTCGGAGCGAGGAGCGAGTATCGGGGTTGTTCAACTGCTACTTCCTGATCGAGAACTCCGTATGGACGATACCGCCTGATTCACTCACATTCTTGAGCTTGAATCCGCTCTTCTCAAGAACAGTGAACATCTTGGAGTTCGAGGCAAAGAGGCGTCCCTCGAACTTCTCGATCCCATCAGCTCTCGCGATGCGCACGAGATGGTCCAGAAGCGCCGTGCCGATGCCACGCCCCTGGTATTCGTCGGCGACACAGAATGTGACTTCGGCGCTCTTCGGTCTCTTGGGCTCTTCACCGACCGTGTACCGCCCGACGCCGACTATCTTCTCCTCCCCACTCTCATTCAGACATGCCGCCAAGGCAACGTGGTTCTCGAAATCGATCTCCGTGAAGTACGCGAGCTCGTCCGGCGTGACCTCCTTCTTGTCCTCCCCCAGAAACCGGAAGTAGATCGACCTCCGCATCAGGCGATGGAAAAGCCCCAGCAAGCGCTCCTTGTCATCGTGCCGAAGCGACCGGATGGCGATAGTGCCGACATCCGAGAGTTGAGCGACGACGTTGTAAAACTTGGCATCCATACGTGCAACCTCTTCTTTCGTCCGGCACCGGCCACGGCATGCTCTGAGATCTCTATCCCGTGCTGTCCGCAGCCGACTACTCCGATGATCCGCTCGCCGCCGCGTGCTGTCCGCAGCCGACTACTCTGATGATCCGCTCGCCTCCGCGATGATCCGTATCTCGCTGATCAGTCTTTCTACCATATCATCTTCGTCTATTCGCTCCACGATGTTCCCGCCTCGGAAGAGAATGGCTTCTCTGCCGCCTCCGGCAACGCCGACGTCGGCTTCCCGCGCTTCGCCGGGCCCATTCACGGCGCAGCCCATGACGGCGACCATGATGGGCGCAAGGATGTCGGCTGTGGCCTCTTCGACCCGGGCCGCCACATCTGCGACGTCGATCTCAGTTCTTCCACAGGTCGGACAGGCGATAACCGTAACTCCACCGTGCCTCAGGCCGAGGGACGACAGAATCGCCCGCGCCACCGGGATTTCGTCCTCCGGAGGCCCCGCCAGGCTGACCCTTACCGTATCCCCGATGCCTTCCGCCAGAAGAACGCCAAGACCTACCGCCGAGCGCACTGCCCCCGAGACAAGGGTACCGGCCTCAGTCACTCCTACGTGAAGCGGATAGTCACACCGTGAAGCAATGAGCCGGTTGGCCTCAATTGTCATCATCACATCCGACGCCTTGAGCGAGAGGACGAGGTCGCTGAAGCCCAGGCTTTCCATGAGTTTCACCTGCCGCCCCGCGCTCTCTGCGAGCCCCTCGGCCGTGGGGTGCCCATCACGCTCGAGGATGTCCTTCTCCAGAGACCCCGCGTTCACGCCGACGCGGATGGGAATGTGCTTCTCCCTGGCAGCCGCGACAAGCTCCGCCACGCGCTCCTTTCCTCCGATGTTACCGGGATTGATGCGAAGCGCGTGCACACCTGCCTCGATGGCGCCGAGCCCCAGTCTGTGGTCGAAGTGTATGTCACCGACGATGGGAATGCTCGATCGGATGAGGATCTCCGGCAGCGCACTGACCGACTCCGAATCCGGCACGGCCACCCGCACGATCTCACATCCGGCCGCCGTCAGACAGTCAATCTGGGAGACGGTCGCCTCCACCTCGTCCGTCCGCGTGTTGGTCATCGACTGAATCGAGATTGGGGCGTCGCCCCCGACCTCGACGTAGCCGATGGTGACCTGCCTTGTCTTTCTTCGTGGTCTGAGAGTCATCGTGCTCCTGCGAACTACGCCTTGCGGCCCCTGAGTCTCACGTTACCGGACCTCAGTGTCGTTCCCTCGCGATCAAAGAACTCAAGAAGCGGGATCGCGTACTTCCTCGTCAGACCGGCCATCTCCTTGAACGAGGGTACGTCCAGCTCACGCTCCGCCTCGAAGTGAGCGAGCACCTGTCCACGAATGCGCGCTACAACATCCGAATGAAAGAAGAGCGTGCTCGTCATCTTCACCATCCGTCCCTCCGATGCGAGAAGCTTCACGATGGCATCGAATTCCGGCTCCGTGAACGCCGCACCGAGCTCGTCCCGGATCTCATCGTGGAGGACGTCGAGCGTCGGAGGTAATGCGTCGGCCTTGAGAAACCGCGATTCGATGGCGGTCGCGAGCTTCTGCTGCGCCGGAGACAGCGCGACGTCTTCCTCGCCCCACCGTACCAGATCCCCCCGCCGCGAGACATCCTCTGAATTCGCGAGCTCACCGAGCGCCACGTCCAACACGGAGCGCTCGAGCTTTCTGCCCAGTTTTCCTCTGAGTTCTTCCGCGGACATCCCCCATTCCAGTGGCGAGTCGGCAGCGTGTGCCTTGAGAAGGCGTTCGATCCCGTCGCGCAGGGAAGAATAGCCGTCGGCTGTGACAAGCCGCCCGGCCACTTTGAGCACGCGTCCGTCTGCCAGAAGTCCGTCAATATCGGGAAGAAGCGCCTCGTCGATCTTCTGGCCGAGCTTCTTCAAAGGAATCCCCTCGAGGCCGCTCTCACCGATGACATGCAGAAGCACTTCGTCGCCTCCGCCGCTCTCAAGCACACTGAGCGCATCGAGAACTTCCTTGTGCATCCGCTTGTGCCGCCTGGGGATGGAATCGATGACCCGTCCGCCGCCTATGGTGTGAACCGGCGAATACGACCTTATCACAAAGAGGTCGTCCTTCTCAGCCACGACGGGACTCTCGAGCCTCATCTGGACGAGCGCGTCCTTGCCGGGCAGGAGCTCACCACCCTCGAGCAGGGTGACTCGAGCGAGAACTTCCGACGTCCCGATGTTCAGATGCACGCGCGTCCGGTTCTTGATCGGTTTGGTACCGGTCACGAGCCTGAGCCTGGCATCTATCATATGCGTGGTGTGCAGAACGCCCGGAGCTCCGACGGTGTCGCCGCGCGTCACCTCATCCTTCGATACGCCGTGCAGACCGAGGGCCGTTCGCTGTCCAGCCTCCGCCCGTTCCACGGCCTTGTCATGAACATGAACGCTCTTGACGCGCGTCAGCAATCCATTCGGATAGACCTCAAGCTTGTCCCCCGGGCTTACGCTCCCGGACCAGAGAGTACCGGTCACAATGGTCCCGTGCCCTTTGAGTGTAAACACCCGATCGATGGGCAGCCGCGCATGCCCGGCATTGCTTCTCTCCTCGACGTTCGCCACAAGCCGACCGAGTTCCTCGATGAGCTTGTCTGTTCCGTCTCCCGTGATCGACGATACTGGTACTATCGCCGCACCCTCGAGCCGCGTTCCCTCGAGAAGCTTCAGAACATCGTCGTGCGCGAGTTCCATCTCCTCCGGTTCGACGAGGTCCGTTTTGGTGAGTGCAACGACTCCCGAATCGACCGCAAGGAGATCAATGATGTCCATGTGCTCGCACGTTTGCGGCATCACGCCCTCGTCGGCCGCAACCACGAGCATAACAAGATCAATGCCCGCCACGCCGGCGAGCATCGTCTTGATGAACTTCTCGTGTCCTGGAACATCGATGATCCCAACTGAGTCACCGGTCGGGAGATCGAGCCTGGTGAATCCCAGCTCTATGGTTATCCCGCGCTCTTTCTCTTCGCGCAGCCGGTCTGTATCGACACCGGTGAGCGCCCGCACGAGTTCGGTCTTGCCATGATCAATGTGCCCGGCCGTCCCGAGGATGACGTGCCGCCTGTGCTCTGCCATCATTCCTCCAAGCTCACCCGGCTGCCTGCTGGAGTGGCCATCTCGACGTGGTAGCCGCTCAATCAGGCAGCCGCCTTCTCCCTCCATATGCGCGCGCCCAACTCCGAGAGCTTCTTCTCGATAGCCTCGTAGCCCCGGTCGATGTGGTAGACCCGCGAGACCTCGGTCCTACCCTCCGCGACAAGCCCTGCAAGAATGAGAGCCGCGCTCGCTCTGAGGTCGGTCGCCATCACCCTGGCTCCGGAGAGCTGTTCCGCACCGGTGATGACGGCAACATTGCGGTCCATCGTGATGTCCGCGCCGAGTCTTCTGAGCTCCGGGACATGGGAGAACCTGTCAGCATAGATGGTATCGGTTATCACGCTGCTTCCACCGGCAACCGACATGAGCGCCATGAACTGCGCCTGCATGTCCGTTGGGAATCCGGGGTACGGCGCCGTCGTCACATTCACGGACCCGAGTCGCTCGGGACCGCGGACACGGATCCCGTCCTCCGCCGCAATGACCTCGACTCCCGCTTCACGCAGCTTCGAGACCACGGCAGTGCAGTGCGTGATGTCAGCACCCATGACAAGAACGTCACCGCGCGTGATCGCCGCCGCGACCATAAACGTCCCCGCCTCGATCCTGTCCGGCACAACGCTCACATCCGCCGACTTCAGCTCATTGACGCCCTCAATCGTGATGGTACCGGTCCCGTCTCCTTCGATCACAGCCCCCATGCTTCTCAGAAAGCCCGCAAGCGCACCGATCTCAGGTTCACTCGCCGCGTTCTCGATGACGGTCGTCCCATCGGCAAGCGTCGCGGCCATCATCGCGTTCTCGGTCGCGCCCACGCTCGACTTCTCGAATACGATGCTCGCGCCCTTGAGGCGTTTTGCCTCGGCCACTATATAGCCGTGCTCGATCTCGACCGTAGCTCCAAGATCCTGCATCGCCTTGATGTGGAAGTCGACCGGTCGAGGACCCCACGCGCACCCGCCGGGAAGCGAGACGCGCGCGCGTCCCAATCTCGCAAGAACCGGACCCAGCACACAGATCGACGCCCGCATGGTCTTGACAAGCTCGTACGGAGCCTCGTGATAGTTGCAGTTGGTCGTGTCCACCGTGATGCTGTGGTCGTGATGCGCTACCTGTGCCCCAAGGACGCGGAGCACGTGCTCCATCGTCACGACATCTCTGAGCCTCGGGACGTTGCTCAGGAGAAACTTCCCTGGCGAGAGCAGTGTCGCCGCCATGATCGGAAGCGCTGCGTTCTTGGCGCCGCTGATGCGGACCTCACCCTTAAGCTCTGCGCCACCCTCTACGACGATTTTGTCCATCGTACCCTCTGCTGTCCGCTGGACCCGCGCTCCCGCTCTCTACCGGGGGAGCCTGCCCGGCGTCATCTGATGTTCGCCTCGGTTGTCTTGATGCCGGTCGCTATGCGGTCGCGACCAGCGTAGTCCTTGTGTATCTCAACGTGAGCAAGCTTCGTCTCCATCAGCTCGCGCACGGCATCGCCCTGCCCGTCCCCGAACTCGATCACCATTAACCCACCGTCCGCCAGAAGCTCCGGACCATCCTGCGCGAGAGAACGAATGCAGTCAAGCCCGTCGCCTCCCCCATCGAGTGCGATTCCCGGCTCGAACTCCCGGACCTCTTGCGGAAGCGTCTTCATGTCGCCTGAACGAATGTACGGCGGGTTCGAGACGATTCCTGAGAGCTTCCCCGCAAGTCCCATCGCGGCAAGCGGCTCAACTCCCGCTCCCTCCGCGAACCGGACTCTCTCCGAGACACCGATCCTCTCGGCGTTGCGTGCCGCCACTAAGAGCGCGGCGGCCGATATGTCGGTGGCAACCACTTCGGCGCCGGGAAACCTCCGCGCCAGCGTGATGGCGATAACACCTGAGCCTGTCCCGATATCAGCCAGAAGCAGGAGATCTTCGCTCCCTGACTCAGTGCTGTCGTGGCCCGCCGCGCCGCCCATGAGCCCGATCGCGACCTCTGTCATCGCCTCAGTCTCGGGCCGCGGTATCAGCACCGCGGGCGTTACCTCAAACTCGGCCATCATGAAGGCCGCCGTCCCGGTGACATACTGCACAGGTTCCCAGGCAAGGCGCCTCTTGAACAGCGCCTTGTACCGCGCCAACTCGTCCTCACTCAACTGACGGTCGTGCTGAACATACAGTTCGATTCTGGGAAGAGAAAGCGTGTGCCCCAGGAGCAGCTCGGTCTCGAGCCGCGCATTCTCGAAGCCCTTGTCAGCGAGGTAGCCCTTGCTCCACTTGATGAGCTCTGTGATGGTCCAGACGGTCTCTTGAGTAGTCACGGCTGAGCCCGCCCCCTGGCGGCCCCGGCGGTTGCCAAGGCTTTCATTCTGAGTGCGCCATTCTGTCGGCCTGGTCCTGAGTCGCAAGCGCGTCCATGAGCTCATCGAGCCCACCGTCAAGCACCTGACTGATGCCGTGAAGTGTCACGCTGATTCTGTGGTCCGTAACCCGGTTCTGCGGGAAGTTGTAGGTGCGGATCTTCGCGCTCCGGTCCCCGGTTGAGATCTGGCTCCTGCGGGTCTCGGCCATCTCGGCCTGCTGCTTCTCCCGCTCGACCTCGTAGAGCCTCGCTCTCAGAACCTTCAGCGCCTTCGTCTTGTTCTTGTGTTGTGACTTCTCATCCTGACACGTGACGACGAGCCCGGTCGGCTTGTGCGTGATACGGACGGCGGAATCGGTCGTGTTGACACTCTGACCACCGGGGCCTGTCGCGCGGTAGACGTCTATCTTAAGGTCTTCCTGCTTGATCTCGATGTCGACTTCCTCGGCTTCCGGAAGCACGGCCACCGTGGCCGCCGACGTGTGGATCCTGCCCTGTGACTCAGTCTCGGGCACGCGCTGCACGCGATGAACACCGCTCTCGAACTTGAACCGGCTGTAGGCCCCGTGACCGTCGATTGCGAATACGATTTCCTTGAATCCACCGGTTCCCGATTCGCTCGTGTTCATCACGTCGATCTTCCACTTCCGGCGCTCCGCATAGCGCGCGTACATACGGAAGAGATCGGAAGCGAAGAGCGCGGCTTCGTCGCCGCCTGTCCCGGCCCGGATCTCGACGATAACGCTCTTGTCGTCGTTCGGGTTCTTGGGGACAAGCAGGAGCTTCAGTCGCTCTTCGAGTTCCGACCGGCGCGCTCCAAGCTCCTCCAGCTCTTCCTTCGCGAATTCCTTCTCCTCGGGGTCGTCGGCCGCCCCGATTATCTCCGTAGCCGCGTCGATGTCGGCCATGACCCTCTCGTACTCCTCGCCGGCAAGGACGACGTCATTGAGTCCGGCCCGCTCCTTCGAGTACTTCCTCACGAGGTTATGGTCGGCAAGCACCTCGGGTCTGGTGAGCAGTTCCGTGAGCTCGTCATAGTGTTCCCTTATGGATCTCAGCTTATCGAGCATCGTCGCCATCCGTCTCATCCTCACCCGCGCCGGCCACGGCCTCTGCGACCGCATCGTCGCCTTCCCTCACGGCCTCGAGCGCCGCGATTGCGACCTCAACCTGCGCGTCCGACGGCTGCTTCGTGGTTATTCCCTGAAGCCACACACCAGGAGCCGAAATAACTCTCGCCCAGCGCGCCTCCCCGTGAAGGGCCGAGAGTTTCATGATCTCATAGGAAACGCCGGCGATGACCGGAATGAGCAAGAGCCTCATGAGGCGGTGCGCGATGACCTGCGGGCGCCCGCTCAGCATGAATACGAGAATGCTCACAACCATCACTATGAGAAGGAAGCTCGTGCCGCACCTGGGGTGCCGCGTCGTGTGCTTCTGCGCGTTCGCCGGAGTCAGCTCCTCCTCCGCCTCGTGGCAGAAGATGGTCTTGTGCTCCGCACCGTGATACTCGAAGACGCGTCTCATCTCACGCCACTGGGAGATGCCCCAGATATATGCGAGAAAGAAAGTGACGCGAATGACACCGTCAATCGCGTTGAACAGAATCGAACTGTCGCTCCCGAGCAGGCGCGTCAGCTGTTCGGACAGCACCAGCGGGATGTAGAAAAAGAAGAGAATACCCAGCCCAAAGGCAACGATCATCGTGCCGGTCAGCGTGGCCTTGGTCTTCCAGTCATCGCGCGCCAGCTTGCGTGGCTCACCGCCCGCACCTGGGCCCGACCCGTCATCCTCAGAAGCCACACGTTCACTTCCACCACCCTCAGAAGCCACAAGCTCACTCCCACCGTCCACGCTCAATTCGTTCGTCCCTGCCGCGCCCGGCTCTCCGCCCCCGCTCGCATCTGCGTTCTCCGCTGCCTTCGCTTCAGCCTCCGCCTTCGCTTCGGCTTCCATGGCCGCACTCGCCGAGAAATTGAGGGCCTTGATGCCCAGAGCAAGCGACTCTATGAGAGTCAGCCCGCCTCGTACGACCGGCAGCCTGAGGATCCTGTTCTTCCTCGAGAGTGAGACAAACTCCTCGCAATGGACGTCGATCTCCCCATCCGCAAGCCTGACTGCCACTGCGACCTTGTGCGGGCCACGCATCATCACGCCCTCGATGACGGCCTGCCCTCCGTAGTGGATCTTGCCCTTCCCAGCGCCAAGTGCCTCTATCGGCTGAACTCCCTCATGCAGCTCGCGCTCGGACTTCTCCGCCTGCTTCTCGCTCATCAGGAATTCCTGTCTACGGTCGCTCGTGCCTATCGTTCCCGCGCGCCACGACGACGTCCGCCGCCGGAGCGCCTTCCACGTCGACCGGTATGAGTTCACCCAGAAGTGGGTGCACACGCTCTATCTCTCGTTTCACCGCCCACGCCACACGACGGTACGACTCATGCCCGTGGACTTTCGACCTCAATCTCACGAAATGGAGTGCTTCCCTGAAATTCATCCTCATGAGGAACCGCTTGTTGTACGCGAGCGGCACCACATACTGCGCGTGCTTTGGATCGACATCCGCGAGGATACGCCACGACTCGCGCACTTCTTTCAGCACTTTCTCCACCCGCCCGGCCAGCCCGGCCGCGCGTGCATCATCCGTTATCGCATAGCCCAGGTCACATGTCAGAAGCTGTTGCGTCTGCGTCGTCATGCGATGGCGCTGAATGTCGCGGTACGCGCCGAAATCGCAGGTGATCTCAAACGTGTAGCTCGTGTTCTCAAACTCACGCACCGGTGCTTCGTGCTCCGTCATGCCAGCAAGGGCGGTTCCAAGTGCCGACTTCCGTTCGTCCTCGTTCATGCCTTCGACGACCGCCTGTGCGTCATTGTACGACCGTCCTCCAGCTCGAAAAAGAAGGGCTGCGAGCACGGATGCCTCTCCGTTCTCGTCGTAGTGAACGAGGCGCGTGCCTCCCGAGGCCTGTGATCCTGCAGCGCCCGTCGTAGATGCAGAACCCGTTCCTCCGGCCCCGCAGCGCCCCCCCACCTCAGTCCCGGCGCCGGACAACCGTGACGCAAGTGCCGCCGTCATCCGTTCCTCCCAGTCTTCCTGGTAAGGAGATGGATCAGTGTACTTGAGCAGCGTGGGAATCCGCATCTCTCCGATCCGCCTCAGCTCCACGGCCAGGCTGCGCATCTCATCAAGCGGACTCGAAGCCATCCTGACAAGCCCGTGCCTCAGGCTCCTCGCGTTCACCGTCCAACCCATGTTCGTCTTGGCGGCCGCCGGCAGAAGCCCGCGGATGGAATCGCACGCCTTCCCCTTCGGGGTGCAACCGCGCTCCGTCCACTCCGGTCCACCGTAGGCTTCATCACAGTAGGCTCTAGCCTCCGGCATCAACTCGTCGTAGGTTGCGTAGAGCGCCGCCACCGCCTTCCGGTAGACCTCCCCGGCCACGCCCGACGCGAACACCGGAGGAGTGTAGTAGTTGTCCGGGGACATCACCTGATAGCGGGTGGACTTCTCTGTGAACGAGGAGAGACGGCTCTCTTCAACGAGTTTAGCGCCCAGGATGGAGACGTTCTCTATGGCAATCGAGAGGACTGCGTGTTCGGCCACGGACGAGTGCCCGTACCCTATCACCCATTTCTCGTGGAAACGCGACGACTCGCTCTCGGAGAGCTCGCGGGCAATCTCTTCGAACGAGTCGGGTACGCGTGACGTCTTCGCGAATGTGACCGCGACGACCTCCGGTGAGAGGCCGTCGAGTGTATAGACCCTGAGTGGGCTGCCCGTCTCTGTCATCGTCAACCAACGGGGGCAGACCGTCGGTGCGCCCATGCTGATGTCCGGCCCGCCGGGATCCGCCTCACGAAAAAAGGGACCCTGACTAGTTATCGGCTGAGGGCTTCTCGTCTGCCGCATCGGCGTCAGACGGCTTCTCATCTGCTGTGCCGGCATCGGATGACGGCTTCTCCGCCGCGCTCTTCTCTCTGCTGACGGCGCTTCCCTCAACCAGCGCGCCGCCGAACTCGCTTCCGTACTTCTTCAGGAAGCGGTCGACGCGACCCGCACTGTCGACGAGCTTCTGCTGGCCGCTGAAGAACGGATGGCAGGCCGAACAGATCTCGACGTTGATCTCTTTCAGAGTCGAGCGAGTCGTGAACTCATTCCCGCACACGCACTTGACGGTGCACTCGTGGTACTCGGGGTGAATGCCCTTCCTCATGCTACAACCTCCAGTGGCTCTCTTGTTCAATTCATCGAGGCCAGAAACTCCTCGTTCGTTCTGGTCTGCCTCATCTTGCCCAGAAGGAACTCCATCGCTCCAACAGGGGTCTGTTCACTCAGGAACTTCCTGAGAACCCACAGTCTGCTGATGGTTCCCTCCGAGAGAAGCAGTTCTTCCTTCCTCGTGCCGGACTTCAGGATGTCGATCGATGGGTATATCCGCCGATCCGTGAGCCTGCGGTCCAGGACCAGCTCCATGTTGCCTGTGCCCTTGAACTCCTCAAAGATGACTTCGTCCATCCGCGACCCGGTATCGATCAGCGCGGTCGCAACGATGGTGAGACTACCGGCGTCCTCGGTGTTGCGCGCCGCGCCGAAGAAACGCTTCGGCTTCTGGAGCGCGTTCGAGTCAACACCACCCGAGAGGATCTTCCCGCTGTGCGGAACCACTGTGTTGTGGGCGCGCGCCAGCCGTGTGATCGAATCGAGCAGGATGACAACGTCCTTCTTGTGCTCGACAAGTCTCTTGGCCTTTTCTATGACCATGTCAGCGACCTGAACGTGACGATCAGGCGGCTCGTCGAAGGTCGAGCTTATGACCTCACCTTTGACCGACCGCCGCATGTCGGTGACTTCCTCGGGCCGTTCATCGATCAGAAGCACCATCAACACCACCTCCGGGTGATTCGTTGTGATGCTGTTGGCAAGCTTCTGCAGTATGACGGTCTTGCCAGTTCTGGGAGGCGACACGATGAGACCGCGTTGCCCCTTGCCGATCGGACTCAGAAGGTCTATGACTCGAGTCGTCATGTCGTCGGGGTCGACCTCGAGGACAAGCCTCTTCTCCGGATAGAGCGGTGTCAGATTCTCGAAGAGGATTTTCTTCTTCGCCATCTCCGGGTTCTCGAAATTGACGGCCTCGACGCGGAGAAGCGCGAAATACCGCTCGTTCTCTTTCGGTGGGCGCACTTGCCCGGAGACTACGTCGCCCTTTCGTAGGTCAAAGCGTTTGATCTGTGACGGTGAGACATAGATATCGTCCGGCCCGGGTAGATAGTTGTAGTCTACCGATCGCAGAAACCCGTACCCGTCCGGCAGTATCTCCAGCACGCCCTCGCTGAAAATGAGACCGTTGCGTTGCGTCTGCCCCTCGAGGATCCTGAAAATGAGATCCTGCTTCCTCAGGCCGCCCACACCCTCGAGACCGAGCGATTCCGCATAGTCGACGAGCTCGCGGATCGTCTGCTGCTTCATCTCGCCCATGTTCAGGTTCTCGCCGGCACTGGGAACGGCCGGGGTCTTCCGCTCGGTCGTAGCCGTAGGCTTCTTCCCGGTCACAGACGCCGGTTTCCGCACGTCCGCCGCCGCAGACTTGCTTTCTGCCGCGGTCCGTGCCCCGGCGGCGGTAGCACGTTCCACCGAAGGATCCGTGGCGACGGTCGCTTTCTTCGAGGCCGCCTTGCTGTTGTTCGCTGCTCGAGCCGTCCTCGTTGTTGCTGTCTTTCTCTTCGTCCCGTTGGTCTTGCCTCGGACGTTTTCTGTCATCACATGCCCCACAGAACAGGTTTAGCGCTAACCGATCAACCGCGGCCGCGGTGACCGCTGACTGCGTTCGGATGCCCCTACGGCGAAGTTACACTCGGAATCCTCTGGCGGATAGCAGGATCAGGTTGGTGTGCTTCGGATGGGGTACTGGGAAGTCGTTGCGCTGAGAACTCTTAGTCAGAGTAGATTCTAGCCCAGACCCTTCGTACTGTCAAGCCGTTTCGGCTGGAAGTGCGGGGCACGTCCGTTCATCCCTCGTGCGCGTGCTTCCTGAGCACCCCTGCGGTTTCCTCGATCGGCTTCTCCTCCTCCTCTTTGAGCCTCCGGCGAAGCTCCGGTTTGCCATCCCGACCGTCCTTCAGGAACTCCTCCGCAAAGCGACCGTCCCTGATCTCAGCAAGGATGGCACGCATGCCCTCGCGCACGGACGACCCCACTACGCGCGTTCCCCGGGTCAGGCTGCCGTAGAGGGCCGCCTTGCTGATGCGCTTATGCATTCCGCTGATCCCGAATCGCCTGATCAGATTCACTGTAAGATCCAGCTCGTACACGCACTCCATGTACGCCAGTTCGGGGCTGTACCCGGCCTCGACGAGAGTCTCGTACCCGGCCTCGATAAGCTCCGTCACGCCCCCGACCAGCACGGCCTGCTCCGCGAAGAGATCTATTTCAGTTTCCTCGTCGAACGTTGTCTCGAAGATCGCGACTCTGGCACATCCGACTGCCTTGGCATACTCAAGAGCCGTCCGCCGCGCGCGCCCGGTCGCATCCCGCTCGATGGCGAACGATGCAGGAAGTCCAGTCCCCTCCTGAAACCGTTCGCGAAGTCTCATGCCCGGCCCCATCGGAGCCACCATCACGATGTCCACTCCGTCCGGCGGGGTAATCACACCGTATCGGACCGCAAACCCGTGCGCGAAAAGGAGCGTCGCCCCCTTCCGAAGGAAAGGGTTGACCGCACTCGAGAAAACCTCCGACATGCACTCGTCCGGAATCATGAGCGCAACGATGTCACCAACCTCAACCGCGCTGGGTATGTCCAGAACCCGCACTCCGGCGAGTTCCGCCTTCGAACGCGACAGGCTCTCGGGGCGCAAACCGACGACAACGTCGACGCCGGAGTCTCTAAGGTTCAGCGCGTGCGCGCTGCCCTGGCTCCCGAAACCGATGACGGCGACGGTCTGCCCGATCAGGGGCTCACCTTGGATATCCTGCTCCGTGATGGCATTCATCTGCACTGATCCTGGTCGAAACACATAGACAACAAGATGGAGTTGTCGGAACGAGGCAATTGCCGGCGGCGCAAGGGCAGCAGTCTCAAACCGCCGCCCTCATCACCACGCATATTGGTTCAGGATAGAAAAGAAGGAGTGTTCTCCAACGGATGGTCGCGGGCTGCTACTTCTGCTGCTGCAGCAGCTCCTCGACTATTCCCAGCTCCAGCATCGCTTCTTCGGTTCTGCCAAGCTTGTTATAGACCCTCGCGAGCGCCCTGTGGGTGCTGAGATCTTCAGGATTGAGCTCGGCGAGACGCTCCAGAGGGTTGAGGGCACTCTCGAGCTCCGGAATCGCCAGTTCCGGCATCCCCTCATCCTCGAGTTTCTTTGTGATGCCCCAGTAGCACAGGAACACTCTGTAGAGGACATACTCATCCTCGCCATCAACAACGAGGGAGCGTTCGTAGGAAACGATAGCTTCACGGTAATCCTTGAGACCGTAGTACGTCTCTGCAATGTTGTAGTGGATATCCTTGGTGTCGGGCGCAATGCCCTCTATCTTCTCATAGTAGCGAAGCGCGTTCTCCAGGTCGCCCAAGACGGCCATGTTTCCGGCCTTGCTATCGTAGACCGACACGAGGTTTGTCACGAGATCCTCGTTCCCGGGCGCCAGACTGAGCGCAGCCTCGAACGCCTCGATGGCTTTGTCGTAGTCCATGTTCATGTGAAAGGCATAGCCCAGATTGGCATAGGCGTCCGGCTTGCGCGGGTCGATCACGATGGCCTTCTCGAACTCCAGGATGGCATCCACAAACTTCGATGCCGAGTTCAGGAGGTTCCCCTCCTGCTGGAATTTCTGCCAGTAGGAAGTGATGGTGTTGTCGATGGCGTCGCTGGCCTTCTGGTCGGGCGCCAGATCGAGCGCAAGGAAGAACTCGTCGTGCGCCATCTGGAGCTCCTCGGTGTCGGCGTAGGCTCTGCCCAGCCACATGTGAGGCTCCCATGCCATCTCGTCGTTGCGAATAGCGATCTTGAACTGCTCGATCGCGTTCGTGTAGTTCTCCTGCTGAAGATAGACCTTGCCACTTGTGAATGCAGGATCCGCACCACACCCAGCCAGGAACACGATGGCAGCCAGCGCCAGAATGGCGAAAGCGGTTCTCGCGACGCTCATTATGCCTCCCCTTGTTTTGACAGTCCCCCGTGCGTGTTTCCAGACCGCACAGTATATATCTGGACTCGCAGAAGTGTCAAGTTCTACGACCTGGTAGGGGATTCAGAAGTCCGTCCGGTGGAAACCCGCAGCCGGCGCACGTACGCACGCACTGCCCAATAACGCGCACCCATGCGCGCACTGCCAAATAGCGCGCACCTACAGCAATCGGTTGTCGTTGACAAATAGCCCGTACTTGCATCCGAGGAAGTCGGCTGCCCTTCGAGACACAACCATCCGTGACATGAATATCTCGAAGTACTCCATGACCTGCGAGATTTTCGTATTGATCGTCAGGTTGAGCGTGATGAGTTTGTTTTCCGGATCAACGACCAGATTCGACTTCCGCACTGCATAGTTGACGCGATCGTGGATGTCGAACTTGAGTGTCGAAGGGTTCCTCACTCGTGAGCGGTGCACGTCCGCTTTGTCGGCGAGGATCAGCGCGGCCGAGACGTTGTTCACAGGGTCGGCGTGCTCCTCGTGATGATTGCCGATTGCCGACATCACCGTCATGATCTCGTCGAGAGGCATCTCCCGGTCCCTGAGGAGTCGGTACGCGAGAAGAGCGCCGGACTGCGCGTGGTCCTCCCGGTTGATGATGTTCCCCAGGTCGTGGATGTAACCGGCGACGCCGGCCAGATCGGCCTGCCGCTTATTGATGCCCAGCTGCTTCAAGAGGTTCTGCGCCGTGCGGCCGACCCACTTGCCGTGCCTCACACCGTGTTCCGTATAGCCGATGACCCCGAGCTGGTCGTTGGCCGTTCTGAGCATGGTCGTTATCTCGGCGTCCTTCTGAATCCTGTTAAACGTTACTTGCTTCATACTGCTCTCCACCTCAAAGTATGTTCGAAAAACGCACCTGCCCACGGGAGGGCAGGTACTATCTAATCTACCGCACGCTGCAGCCGCCGTCAAGCACCCGCTGCGCGCACAGGCGGTCCTTTCAGAAAGAGTATTTGACCCTGAAGTATATCTCGTCGTTGTTGTCAAACTGTCCAAACTGGGTTGATGAGTTACCCTCGAGGAACAAGGCGCCTATGACGATCTCTGCGTTGTTTGTCGGGTGGTAGGTTAGCTCCGGCCCGCCGAAGAAGGCAGAGTAGTTCGCGACATCCTCGAAGTCGGCAACCTCGGCGGCAAGTGCCAGCCGCACCGTGAGCTCACTGCGGAGGAAATCCCTCTCGATAGCTATGAGGAAGTAATCCTCCAACCCGTCCGTCCCACGGTCGGTGAAGAAGCCGTGCAGGTACTGGCCGTTCACGTAGAGTCCGTTCCGAAATGTGTAGTCACCCCCTACGACATACTTGACGTACGGGTCGTCGCTGAGAGCCAGTTGATTCAGGACTCCATCAGGAGAGGTTATGGCCGTGTATGTTCCCTCCGTGGGCACGAACAGCGCGCACTCAGCCCAGATGCCAACGTCCTCAACAGCCCCGGCGATGTCCACCCCAACGACCTGTTGTCTGGGATACTCCAGGGTCATGTGGACGTCCACGGTGCCAAGCGTGTCGACAGGCGTTATGTTCACTGCAGATGGCAGCGGCCAGTCGTCTCGTCCGTACACGTACGATACCGAGCAATCATAGCCCAGGAGCTCTTTCCTGATTCTCAACCCGATGCTCGCGGTGTCCTGTGGGCGACTGTCCGGGAGGGTTACCTCGTCTGTCAGGACTCCGAGACTGAGTTCGGGGGAGAGTGGGAAGGACGCCGGGACCTGCCAGCTTGAGGAAGGAGACCGGGCTGGGGTAAAGACCGGGACGACCACGCCGGTGACAGTGAAGTCGCCGGGGTAGTAGTCGACGCGGACCGCCGTCGTCGGTATCTTTCGACCGATATCCAGGATGTCCTCGAAGTCGTCCGGGTTCAGATTGTCGACCACGTTCAGCTTGTCGGCGGTGCCCCAGGCGACTCGCTGTTTGCCGATCCGAACGTCCACGTTGTCCAGAAACAGCCCGTACACGTCGATGTAGGCCTCATACATCTCGAGGTGCCAGGGTTGGATGCGATCGCTGTCCTGAAGATCAGCCGATGAGTGAACATCGGGGAAGCCTGAGTACCGGATGTGCGATTCGGAATGAAACATGGCGTCCGCGTGTCGCACGTCGAGCTTCAGGCCAAGCTGGACTTCGTTCCACGTGTAGCCATCGTCGTCCCCGCCGGGACGCCACCGGTTGTCTGTTGTGAGCACCCCTCCAAGCTCCGGCGTCCCCTGAGCGGAGCCGGCCAGGAGCATGCTGACGATCAGAGCTGCAGCGAGTGTTTTTCCGTGGTTCATCTACTCCCTCGTTCCTTGTCTTGATTCCTCAAGGTTGTCGTGGCCCCGGATGGTCCGATCGGATCAGAAGCGCTTCAGGTATCGCTGCGTGAACTGC
Organism: bacterium; assembly: GCA_025782395.1. Taxonomy (GTDB): domain Bacteria; phylum Joyebacterota; class Joyebacteria; order Joyebacterales; family Joyebacteraceae; genus Joyebacterum. The sequence goes on along the minus strand of JALGZD010000091.1, from coordinate 76,360 downwards.
TGGTCCGGGATGCTCTGATCGTGTACAACGTCCTCGAGATCCATGATCGTCTTGTGCTTGTCCTGAACGTCTTCCATCTCGATGTGGTGCGGGGTCAGGTAGCCGTCGATTCGTCTCACGTCGGTCTGAGTCATGACTTTGAGAAGCAGCCCGGGGCGGTCGTAGAACTCGATTCTGTCGGGCAGCATGGTCGCCTTGTCGACCCACATGACCAACCTGCTGTAGTCGATTTCCGACTTTTCATTAGGCACGAGTTCCAGTACGTACCGGCCGGCCGTCTCCTCCTTGAGAGTGGGCGTGTAGTTCTTCACGTAGTCTGTCTGAGCCATGTCATCGTAGGTGAAGTCGGTACCCATGAAGTTCTCGTTCTTGACGTGGGAGGCGATGCGCCTCACCTTGCCGAACGCCGGCATGTAGATGTACATGAGGTCGTCTTCCAAAACCAGGAAGCCGACGCCGCGCACATCGGCGGGCGACAGGAAGCGGATGAGACGCTTGTCCTCACCCTTCTGCAGAATGCTCAGCTCACGTGTTCTCATGTCTCCCTGATCGTCAACGAGAGTCATCGAGAGATGCACCTCCCGGTCGGCAGGCGCGTTCAGGGTATCCTCCACTGCCTGCAGGATATCCATCGGGGCCATCGCTCCGGCGGTCTGGGTCACCGCTACGAGTACGAGCACGGCGAGCACAACCGATTGCGAGCGGACTGACATGTCGACTCCTTTCGATGTATTCTTCCCTCGTTTGCCACGAATTCCATGGGTGACATGTCCGTCACCGGCCTCCGACGTCACGGCCTCCGGCGGGTGGAGGTTCTCAGATTGTCCAGCCGGTGGTTCAAGCGTCGGGCCACCCTGTCGAATTCGCCCACGAACCGGGCCCTTGTCAGAAGAACAAGCGCCGGGAGCAGGGTGATCGCTCCCAGAGCGCTGATTACCATGGTGACTGCGATCAGGAAACCGAACCTCTGCATGGGGACGATGTCTCCAAGCACAAGCACCAGGAATCCCAACGCTACCGCGCTGGCATTGATGATGATGGCTTTGCCCGTGGTCTCCAGCGTCACGCGGAGCGCGTCTCGCTCTGACTTCTCCCCCCGGAACTCCTTCTGGAATCGCGCCAGGAAATGGATGGTGTAGTCGACTCCGATTCCCACAGCTACGCTTCCTATCAAGACCGTCACCACGTCCAGAGGGATTCCAAGCACGACCATCACAATGAAGTTACAGAGAATGGTGGCCGCGACCGGTGTCAGCGAGATGAGGCCACCGATGAAGGAGCGGAAGCGAACCGCAAGTAGAATGAACAACACCGCGAACGCGGCGATGAGGCTCATGGCTTGGCTTCTCAAGACGCTCCGGTCGAGACGCTTGAAGATAATGGGCATTCCGGTCTGCTGCGTCGTCGCCATGGAGTCATCGGCAGCAAGTCGTGACAACGCTGCTGATGAGATCGACTCGGAGGCGACTCCAGCGTGATCCTCAACGAGAGTCCACATGTCTCCCTGGATGTCCGTCCGAAACGCCTGGACGGTTGCCCCCGGGATGTGCGAGGCCATCCGGATCAGGCTGTCAGTGAGTCCGTCGACGAACGCCGTGCGACGGCACTCGCGCACGATGCCTCGCAGGGCGGGCGCCGCGTACTCGATGGCCTCCGGGTCGTCAGCGTACACGGACCGCGGAATCCGGTGCCGCAACACTGTACCGATGATTATCTCACCGGGCAGTGAGTCGGCAAACAGTGGTTCCAACCCTGCGACTACGTCATCGACGACGGAGTCCGAATCGATCGGCAGATCCGCCGCATCACTCCCGAAGTAGTCCGCAACGGCTCGGCTGACGGTTTCGGCTTGCTGTGTCGTGAGTCTCTGATCCGACGCGGAGCCCGCCGCCCTCAGCACATGCAGCACCTCGTCGGCGTCCAGTCCCTCCACGCCGTGATGCTCGGCGTCGAAAACGATGACCCGGGCGACATCGGCCGTGCGTTGTCTCTCGACCTCGGCCCTGACCGGCGTCGGCAGCGTGTCGAGCTCCAGCCAGAGCAGTTGCGGCGGAGCTGCTGTCGCAAGGTAATGGTCGATGCTGTCAACCGCGGCAATCACCGTGGCCGTGTTGACCGTACCGATCTTGGCCTGGATTACTGCTTGCGTATCGTTATCGGCAACCAGCTGCTCCATGACCTCGTTGCCTTCGATGAAGAACCACAGGTTAGCCACTCCCTCGCGAGTGTCGGGGATGGTGCGGCGCCCGAACATCTGTTCGTTCAGCTCTGCGATCAGATTGGCTACGGACTGGGGGTGCGTGAGACCGGGGATCGTGCGCAGGTATTTCTGAAACCTGAACATCTCCTTCAGGACCAAGGGGTCCTTTATGTCACCGTTCACGAGTATCTCGATCGGTATCGCGCCGCCGAAGCTCGCCTCCATCATCTCTTCTGCTCGTCTGATCTCGCTGTCGGGCTTGAAGTAGTCCTTCATGTTAACCTCTCGCTTGAGCTGCGGGATGGCAACGAGAGAAGCGGCCACAATGAGGACCCCACCAAAGACAATCAACTTCTCGTGCGCGAGAACCAGATCAGCTATGACATCCATGGTGCGGGTGACCCAATCGGAGCGCTGCACCTTCGCGTCCGCTTGAGGTTTCCGGGGCGGCAGGTACGACAGGACGGCCGGTATGAGCACCATCGAGAGAGCCATTGCGAGGAAGACGCCCAGCGACGCGAAGACACCGAATTCCCTGGTCATGGTCAGGTAGGAAAACAGGAAGGCCAGAAACCCTACCATTGTCGTTACGCCTGTCAGGATGATGGGAATCCCAATGGCGGCGATCGATTGTCTGATACGATCGAGCTTGTCTCCATCAGACCTCTCGATTTCCATGTATGTGCTGAGGAGATGGATTCCGTAGGCGCTTCCGATTGCGAGCAGGAGCACGGGGATCGAGGCTGTCACGATCGTGAGCTCTAACCCGATCCAACGCATCAGTCCGAGAGTCCAGATCGTGCTGATCAGCACCGCTCCCAGGGGCAGCAGCACGCCCCGGAGGCGGTGGAAGCTGAAGTAGAGAACGACAGCCAGCAGGAGGGCGACGAGCGGGATCAACCGTGCAAGATCCCTGATGATGATGTCGGTCAGAAAGAGCATCTGAAAGGGAATGCCGCCGTAGTAGACCGTCTCCTCACCGGGCACGGACTCCACGATCTCTCTCATCTTCGTGGCAACCTCCGTCTTGTCTACCCCATCTCGTACTCTTGCGATGAGAAGAACGGTGCGCCCGTCAGCCGCGACGATGTTGCCCCGGTACATTTCCTTGGACAGCGCGTATTCGCGGAGAGCCGCGAGCTTCCGCGGAGTCTGAGGAATGGAGCCGGGGGATATCAACTTCCCGACCTCAATCCCCTCTGGGATCCTCCTGATGTCGAGCACGTCCGTGAGACTCGTCACCTGACTGATTTCGGGCAGGTCCTGGAACCGGGTCGTCAGGGAATTGATCCTGGCCAAGGTACTCGCGTTGAAGACGTCCTCGGTCTCGAGAGCCACGACAGCAAGTGAGCTCCCCCCGTATTTGTCGCCAACCTCGCGGAAGAGCCGCACCACGGGGTCGTTCTGAGGGAGGTAGTTCAGTATGTCGCTGTCGATCCGCAGTTTGGTCAGCTGGTCGGTAAAGAAGATGGTCAGCAACACTGCCACGATCAGGAGAGGCAGCCGATATCGGATGATCCAGTGGGCCAGTTTTGTCATTCGAAGGTCCTGTTCTCTGGGGCGGTTGTCGTTTCTCGTCACGCGTGAGGCGAAGGAACTAGCGCCGGAGGATCCCCTTGAACATCACGTCGAGAAGGGCGTTTGCGCCCTCCTCGAGCTCCAACAGGTTTGCCTCAAGCATCCAGGATGATTCGAGTCCCCGCGCTGCCATCACAATGGCGCAAGCTGCGAGCTCGGGAGCATGGACTTCGAAGGCTCCCTCGGACACACCACCCACAAGAACGCTCTGAACTATCCGCTGCTCCTCGAGTAGGTGCTTCTCTCTGATGCCCTCGCATCGGGGCCAGTACTCGCTGACCGTCTCCCTGGTTATTTCGTACAGGTTGGCGAACTCGGCGAAGGTACGAACTCTGACCTTGAGGTAGGCCCTCATCTTGTCCTGAGCGCTGGGGGCTTCGCGAACGGCCTCTCGGATAAGAGCTGTCAGCGTCGCGCTTTCGCGCTCCACAACCTCCATGAAGAGAGCCTCTTTGTTGGAGAAGTACTTGTAGAAGGTCCCCTTGGCCACGTTGGCCCGGCGGATGATCTCCTCCAGAGTCGTTTTCTTCAGTCCGAAGCGCGCGAACAGCGCTTGGGCCGTTGCGACGATTCTCTGTCTCGTGTCTGGTGCTCCTCCACTCATCTCGCAACCTTCCTGACTGGGGTCGGCGCCCAATGCTGCTGCCCAGGTGCTCTGCCGGCGGGTGAACTCATGCCGCGCTCGCACGTACCTATACGAAATGTACGATTCCCGGCTGATCGGACAATATATCTACACCTCTGCGCAATGTCAAGAAAAAGGGCCGCGCCCGCGGTAATGCGTGGGCACAGCCCAGTCGGGCGCACCCATGCGCCCACAGACCAATCGGGCGCACCCATGCGCCCACAGACCAATCGGGCGCACCCATGCGTGCATAGACTGAATCGCACGCACCTACAGGAGATCCATCGGATCCACGTCGACAACAAGCTGAATGCTGCTCGGGAGCTTGAGTGCTGCCTTCTGTCCCATCGCAGCGGATATGAGCGCCCTGGCACTCCCCCCCATTCCACGCACCACCACTTGCCAGCGGTAGGTCCCCTTGATCCGCTCAAGCGGTGCTGGAGCGGGCCCAAGGACTTCCGGCTGAGGATCCCTCATCTGTCCGGCGCCCTTCTCGAGGAAATCGGCAAGCCTCACTGACGCCTTCACCACCTGCTTCTCGTCGCCTCCCTTGATCACAACCGAGACCAGACGGCTATGGGGAGGATATCCGAGACCCAGTCCCTGTCGCTCTGCAATCTCTCTCTCAAAGAACAGTCCAAAGTGCTGGGCCTGCGCGAGCGTGATCGTGTAGTGATCAGGCAGATACGTCTGAACGAGGACCTTGCCGCGTGTGCCCCCTCGGCCCGTTCGCCCTGCGACCTGCGTCAGGAGCTGGAACGTCCTCTCACCGGCCCGAAAGTCCGGGAGATTCAGGCCGACGTCAGCCGCCACGACACCGACCAGTCCGACGCGGGGGAAATCGAGCCCCTTGGCAATCATCTGCGTGCCCAGCAGGATATCGGTCCTCCCCGATGCGAACTCCCTCAGAATCCGCCAGTGCGAACCGTGACGGGACGTCGTGTCCTGATCCATTCTCTGAACGCCGGCATCGGGAAAGAGCTCGGCCAGCGCGGCTTCGACTCGCTGCGTCCCCGGCGCACCAAATCTGAGATTGACGCTCCCACACTCTGAACAGCATTCCGGAGCTCCCGCCGTCCTTCCACAGTAGTGGCAGCGCATCAACTTCCCTGTCGAGTGGTAGGTCATCGAGACATTGCAGTCTTCGCAACGGACCGAGTGCCCGCAGTCCATGCACTGCACGAACGACGCAAATCCTCGTCTGTTCAGAAAGAGGATGACCTGCCGCTCTCTGTCGAGCGTCTCCGAGATGGCGTCCCTGAGCGTGGCCGAGAAGATGCCCTCGGAATCCACGGTCTCGATCTCACGCATGTCGACGATCTCGACCTCTGGAAGCGGTCCTGCGTCGATCCGCTCCGGGAGTTCGATAAGCTCGTACTTGCCGTATCTGGCGTTCAGATAGCTTTCGAGGCTCGGCGTCGCCGTCCCGAGAATGACCAGAGCACCCTCGAGTCGTGCGCGCATGGCTGCTACATCGCGAGCGTGGTATCGAGGAGATTCACTCTGTTTGTAGCTCTGCTCGTGCTCTTCATCAACTACGATAACGCCCAGGTTGTGAACCGGCGCGAACACGGCCGACCTGGGACCTATCACCACGGGGAACTGTCCGCTCTTGATGGCTCGCCACGTGTCGTACCGTTCACCGAGCGAGAGCCCGCTGTGAATGACGGCTACACGCTCTCCGAACTCGAGTTTCATCCGCTGGACCATCTGCGGCGTGAGCGAGATCTCCGGGACGAGCACGATGGCGCTCTTCCCGGATTCGAGCGCCGCTCTGATCGCCTCACTGTAGACGCGTGTCTTGCCGCTACCCGTCACGCCGTGAAGAAGAAACACTGCAGGCCCGCCTGCGTCCATCTTCGTGCGGATGGCTGTGACTGCTCTCTCCTGCGGGGGCGTAAGCGGCCCCTCCTCCCCAAGCTCCCAGCCTTCCATCCCGACCGAGAGCCGCGGGCGATCCCGCTCCGTCCTCTCGACGAGTCCGCGCTCGCTGAGCCTGGTAACTATGGACGAGCTGATCCCGGCCTCGGACAGTTCAGCAACGGGGAGAGTTCCACCCTCCGAATCGGCAAGAAGCTCCAGGACACGTGCCTGCTTCGGAGCGCGCCTCGCGAGCTTGCTTGCCGCGTCCAGCGCCTCCTCCGGAACGTGCACAAGTCGGACCACGGCTTCCGTTCCCGCCACGGCGCTCGGAGGAAGGATCTCTTCGAAGAGCTCCACAAGACCGGCGCCGGCAAGCGCCAGCACGTCGGTGGTCTGTCCCTTCGGAACGCCTGCCTCCCGGTTGGCCAGTCCGATGCTCACCTTCTGGCGCTCGGCCGCAGCCTCGAGGATACGCCGCCGCCTCTCCGGAAGCGAAGGGCCCTTCTTTCCCAAGGCTTCGCGGCCTTCGTCGGTGATGCGGACGAAACGCCTGCTTTCCATGTTGATCCCCGGTGGAAGAGCCGCGCGCAGAACCTCGCCCCACGGGGCGAGGTAGTAGTCGGAGATCCAGCGCGTGAGCTCGATCATGCGCGGACCGAGGACCGGATCGATGTCGAGCACATCGAGGATCTGCTTGACGTGTGCGATGTCGGAGGTTGTCTCCTCAGCGACCACAAAGCCGGTGAGTTTCCTGCGCCCGAACGGCACGAGCACGCGAACACCGACCGATACGGCCGAAGTGAGCTCCTCGGGTACCAGGTATGTGAAGGTCCCGGTCACAGGGAGCGGAACAGCCACGCTCACGTACGTCTCCGGCATTTCTGAGCTTCCTCCTGGGCGGGGAATCGGGCGCAGACACATGATGGTCACGGGGCTACTCAGAGCGGACGTGCGGCTGTTTCGCGGGACGCGCTGACGCTCAGCGCAAGTCCGTCTCGCTGCCCGCGCGTGAGGAGCGCATCACCTACTGCGGCAATGACGGCTCCGTTGTCGGTGCAGAGTTCACGGGGCGGCAATACGACCCCCACACCCAGCCTGGCGGCCTCCTCGGTCAGGCGTTCCCGCAGGGCGCCGTTCGCGGCAACTCCGCCACCGATAACCACGGTCGGGACTCCGCTCTCCGCCGCGGCCCACATCGTCTTAATGACGAGCGCATCTACGACCGCTGCCTGAAAACTCGCCAGAAAATCCTTAAGCTCATCGTCCCTGGGCACCGCCCCCATATCAGCGAGCTTGTACCTGACAGCGGTCTTGAGTCCAGAGAAGCTGAAGTCCAGATTGCCCCGCCGCATCATGGCACGCGGAAAGGCGAAGGCGGTGGGATCTCCACCCTGTGCTCCTCGCTCGACCTCCGGACCGGCCGGATAGGTCATTCCGAGCATCTTTCCGACCTTGTCGAAAGCCTCACCTGCCGCGTCGTCGCGCGTCCGTCCGAGAGTCTCGTATTCACCCCAGGCATCCACCCGGACCAGTTCAGTGTGGCCGCCGGATGCTATCAGGCAAACGGCCGGCAGGCGAAGGTCCGGCTGCGCCAAGCGCGACGCGAAAACGTGGCCTTCCATGTGATCAACACCAACGATGGGGATGTCGAGCGAGTATGCGAGTGCTTTCGCAAACGAGACGCCCACCAGGAGACACCCTACCAGTCCGGGCCGGTTCGTGACGGCGATCGCGTCGATCTGCCCGTGTTCGATTCCGGCGCCTTCCAGCGCTTGCGTGACGACCGGCACGATAAGCTGCATGTGCGCTCGAGAGGCATACTCAGGCACCACGCCTCCGAACTGCGAGTGGATCGCCTGCGAAGCGACGATGCTCGAGAGAATCGTGCGGCCATCCGAGAGAACAGCCGCAGCGGTCTCGTCACACGATGTGTCTATTCCGAGGACCAGCATCTCAATGTCCCGACCGAGAACTCCGGCGGGCTCCGCCCAGCGAAGACCCCGCTTCGACGTTCCCACAGGATGACAGACCTACTCGAGAGTCACGGTGAACCGGACGGGCATTACCTGCTCCAAATCTACACCCTCCGGCGTCTCGACGACGGGAATCAGCTCGTGTGTGCCCTTGGGAAGTCCGCGCGCATCCACGACAACGGTGATGTCACCGCTGCCGAGGTTCCTCACTCGATGTTCAGCCCCACTCAGGACAATCTCCGCAGCAAGAGGACTGATCGTAGCAGATCCGAATCCGGACTCGTGCTCGAACACGACCGGAGCATTCGCCAGAGTAACGGTGCGCGTTCCTTCAACCTCGACGACGACACGGACATCACGAGGTACGGAGTGAAGGTTCCATGGCTCATCGAAGACGATACTCCGGCTGGCCTCTACTCTGTCTCTCCGTCCCGAGACGTTCAGGCTCTCCGTCCGGACACTGTGAAGGAAATCGACGACACTGGCAGGGCCGTAGGTAGTCACCGAATCAGGAATGCTGGTGGCCCAACCAAGAATGAAGTAACCCTCAGCGAGTTCGCCCTCCATCCTGGGATCGATCTTCGTTCTCTTGCTGATCAGCCTGTCGATGTCGAGATCCAGGCTCTTCGGATTCCTGACTTCAAGCGCCAGGACGTCCACGTTGCGAGGAACAACAACATTCGCCGGAGAAAGGCTTACCCTCAGCGAGCGTCCCGGTTGGGCGTCCGTCATGTCAACGAACGCGTAGACGTTCCCCCACAGGGTGAGGCTGACGAGCTCCTTGTTCGCGCCGGCGAGCACGACATCGATTGTCTCCGGGACCTTCTCGACCGTCGTCACGCCCTCCGGAAGATTGCGGACGATGAGCGGCACCGACATGAGACGGTCGCCGCGTTGCTCACCCTTCGCAAACGCCCAGAGCACCAGAGCCAGGATGACTGCGGCTATCTTGAGTGCGATGTTGTTGGTTACCGCCCTGCTCACGGACACCGTGTTCCCCCTGGTGATTCCCCGCCGGACGATGGCGCGGCCGGCATTCCGACTCTACGACTTCTCCACGGACAGCACCTGCCCTATCTTGATCGTGACATCCTCGGGAAGCCCATTCATCTCTCTCAGGTTCTCAACAGAGATGTCATAGCGCCGTGCGATGCTCCAGAGCGTCTCCCCGATCGCAACGATATGCGTGTCGTTGCTCATCGCAGGTGGCGGCGCGTAGCAGGCGAAGTAGTCCTCGATGACCTGAACCAGGCACTCCGCGTACTCCTGTCGGTATTCAGAACGCTTCAGCTTGTCGACATCATGACGATTCGACAGGAACCCCACCTCGACAAGGACGGATGGCATTGAAAGCGATTTCAGAACGACGAAGCCCGCCTGCTTCACACAACACCGCCCCAGACCCGCGCTCACGATCCGGCTCGAGATCATCGTCGCAAGATGATTGCTCTTCTGAACGTTGCTGCCCATCTTGAGATCGACAAGGATGGACAGAACATCGTTGTCGGCATCCGGCGAAACGCCACCGACCAGGTCCGCCGCGTTCTCGCGATCCGCCAGTTCCCGTGCGGCCTGATCGCTCGCACCTCTCGGTGAAACGTAAAAGACCTCGGTACCTGATGCGCGACGGTTGGGAGCCGAGTTCCCGTGAATGCTGATGAAGATGTCGCCGCTCCACGTCTGGGCCAGTTGCTTTCGTTTCCTGAGGCTGACGAAGTAGTCGCCGTTTCTCGTCATCCGCACATCGTACCCGGGTCTCGCGCTCAAGAGCCTGGCGACGCGCTGTCCCATGTCGAGCACAACTTCCTTCTCGACCAGGACTCCGTTGCCGAGCGTTCCCGGGTCCTCGCCGCCGTGCCCTGGATCGATAATGATGACGCGGGTCGCGACCGACCCCTCGTCTCTGATCACGGGATCCGAGATCCGCGGGGCGACATCGCTGAAGACATCAATGACAATCCTGTGCGGCTTCCCTAGATACGGCTTGAGTGAGAAGACGTTGTGCTCGAACACTCGTTCGAGATCGAGAACGACCTGTGCGCCGCTCTCAAGCTGGTTGACGCGGACACGCTGTATGATCCCGTCATCAACGGCTGTCGTTCGGGGCACATCGCCGGCGTCGGCGCTCTCGATGAGAACGACGACTCTGTTTGGGTCCGTCAGAATGCGTGTCGAGCAGCTGGCATAGCCTGTGAGGTCGACGACAATGCGTGTGTGGTCGGGCGCAGTCCAGTAGCGAACGCCGGTCAGGCTCTCACCTGCCGCCGCTGAACCGGCAAACGTCGCGAGTACAAGCGCCACCAGAAGGACGGCTATGGGCGTCCACATTCGCCGCACTGTCCTGGACAAGGTACCTCCGTGGCCTGCATACACAAATACGCCTCCCGCAGCAAGTCATCGCGCGGACTGTCAGACAGGGTACACGCCTCGTCAGGATTTGTCGAGCCACTCTTCTTCTGATTCAATGCGGACGCCGTGCCTCTCGAGGAGAGCGGCCGTAACCCCCTTGCCGTCCGCAAGTTCACCATCAATCCAGACGCGCCTGCAGCCGCACGAGGGGCTTCGCTCCTTGAGAATGGCCACGGTTGCTCCGGTCATGCGTGCGACAGACAGCGACTCCGCCGCACCTCTTCTGAACGCGTCGGTCACATCGTTCCCGTTCCGATCAACGATACGGGCGATACCGTCGAGCACGGCCTCACCATCGCCGCCTGAGAAATCCGCCGCCGTTCGTGGCGTCGAGAGACCACCGAGCTGTTCGGGACAGATGGGAACCGCCTCCCCTCGCTCGACCAGCTCACGGATTCCCTCGATCAGATTGTCATCCCCATCATGCCGCGTCTTCAGCCCCACAAGACACGCGCTTACGATAATCAAGTGACACCCCGTGGGTTGAAGAGCTCTTGCGCCGCCGGACAGGATGGGAACCGACGTCAGATGCCGCGTCTCGGAGGCTTGCCGGGCCTCTCGACGACCGTGGCGGGATTGACAAGGTAGGTGCGTGCAACACGTTGCACATCATCTGCCGTGACCGAGTCCAGCCGTTTGAAATACGTCTCGCGGAAACCCGGTGGGAGGCCAAGCAGGTGGCGTCGTGCGATGGCGGACGCTTTGTCCTTGCTTGTTTCTGTCGTCGTCGCTGACCTTGTTGCGATCCTGCTCTTGGCCCGCTCAAGTTCGACATTGCTCGCCGGCACCGTTCTGATTCTCTCGAACTCCTCGTTGAGAGCGTGGAACGTTGCGTCGATGTCGTCGGAAGACGCGTACGCAACAAGCCGAATACCCTCGGACCTGACACTGACGAATGCTCCGGCGACACTCAGCTTCGTGGATCCACATTCCCCGAACCGGTCGGCAAGCCTCGAGCCGGAGCCGTCTCCCAGGACACTGATCATCACCTGCACCGCCGCGTAATCCTCGCCGCCGACCTCAGGACCGAGAAAACCGATCTCGACAAACCCGTCTTCGCCCTCATGATAGACATCCAGTTCGGAAGGGCCCTCGAGTTCAACATGAGGAAACTCGCGACGCGCCACGTCACGATCGGGATAGTCCGCAAGGAGGGCCTCGAGTCTGGCAAGCGTCTCGTCCGTGTCGAAATCGCCGACTGCGACGACGACAGTGTTGGCCGCCCCGTAGTGCTGCTCGTAGAACGAGACAAGCTCATCTCGCGTGGCCGCCTGGATGCTCTCGGGCGTACCCAGCACAGGATCTGAGTAGGGATGTCCGGGGAAAAGAAGCTCACTGAGGCTGTGGTAGTTCCGGGTGAACGCATCGTTCATCTCGCGGTCAAGCATACGCAGGGCAGTTTCTTTCTCCAGGTCCAGACGCTCCTCGTCGAAGGCGGGTCGCGAGATGAACTCGGCGAGCCATGCAAGGGCAGTGTCGAACTCGGTCTCGTAGGCAGTCAGGTAGAGCTCCGCGAAATCCTCCGACGTCAGGGCGCCATGCCTGATGGACAATCTGTCCAGTTCGTCGATAATCTCCTCCCAGGCCGCATCGCGCGTTCCCTCGAACAGCATCTCGTTCGTGAGCTGAGCCAGGCCACCACGCTCATCAGGATCGTATCTGGAGCCGGCATCGACCATGACAGAGACGGCACTGATATCACTCCAGCTATCGGCCACGGCGATGAGCGTCAGACCGCTGTCAAGCTGGACCTGACGCGTGTCCGCCACGGCAACAGCGGCCACTACCACAAGGGCGACAATCGCGGCGGCGGCGAGTTTCACTGTGCGTGTCTTCTGTCGCATCGTCTTCACATCCGTCCTTCGGTGTCGCGCGCTACCCCGACCCTACGGCAGAGCAATGGCGACCGACTGGCTGTTCCGGCGGAAGTACTTCTTCGCCACGCGCTCGAGGTCCTCCCGAGTCAGCTCATTGATCCTGGCCGTGTAGTCATCTACAAAGCCGATACCGCTCACGACGGCCCAGTAGCCCTGGTAGGACGCACGCTCGGCCATCCCGCTTCTGGCTTCAGCCACCTCGGTCAGAAGCGCGATCCGCGCACGGGCCACATCATCTTCGTCTATCGGATCATCTGCAAGCGACAGAAACGCATCAACCGCAGCCTCTCTGGCTGCATCCACATCGTGGTCGCCCACATCTACCCAGGCCATGATTGGGTTTGGCTGTCGCTTCGTCCCCCACCCTGCGTTGACACTGACCGCCAGCTCTTCGTCCAAGATGAGAGCGCGCTCGAGCCGTGATGCTCTTCCTCTTCCCAGCAGCATCAGGAGGAGGTCCATCGCAGCCACGTCCTCATCTGAAGCGCTCGGCGCCGGAAATCCGACGATGATATATGGAGGGATTCCCTGTCCGCGAAGAACGTCGATACTGCTCTGGTCGTGCCAGACGATCGCCTCCGCCGCCGGCTGCGCCGACTCGCCTTCCGGCAGGTCACCGAAGAGTGACTCAATAACGTCGGCCGCGTGCGTGGCGTCGACGTTCCCGGCGACCGAGATGATCATGTTTCGGCCGACGTACGCCTTGCGGTGTCTTCCGCGCAGATCGTCGGAGGTCAGCGCTGTGATGACATCCACGGACCCGTATGGGAGCCGGGTGTAGGGATGGTTCCCCATCATGCTCTTCATACAAGCGAGATACGTCTGTTCTCTCGGACTTGTGCTGTACCTGTCCAGTGAGGTGAGGAGACCCTGCTTCGCGCTCTCAACGTCCTCGTCACTCAAGATCGTATCGGTCGTACCCATGTGGAGGAGCTCCGCGGCTTCCTCGAAGTGTCCGGCATGGCAGGTTGTGACGTAGTAAACGAAATCGTGCGACAGGCTCGCCATTACTACACCACCGGCGTCCATGAATGCCTGCGCCTTCTCGTCAAGGATCGGGTTCCGTGCGGAGGACACCATGACGCTCCGAAGAAGAGCTGCCGTTCCGGCCTCATCGGCAGATTCATACAAAGCTCCGTCACGGACCCAGAGATGCACTGAGACCATGTCGGACCCACGATTCTCACTGGCGACTATGGTGACGCCGTTGGGAAGGACCCGCGTGACGAACGTGGCATGTTCCACATTCGCGCACCCCCCGACGAGGACCAGCGTGAGCATGGCTGCGACCGCCACAAGACGGTTGGCGCATATCATAAGTGGGGGCTCCGTTTCGGCCTCATGGCCGGGCTTGTCCGTTCCGGCTACTGCCTCTGCATATATAGACAGCAGAGACCGTTCCCCGTTTGCTCCGCTTTCAGGGAAATCCGGCGGATATCAGGGTCTGCCTGGCCCTTGGCAGCGGGGCCTGTCGCTGATGGTATGGAGAGCCCGGTGTCCAGTCAAGCAGATTGCGGGTCCGCGCATCGGCCTGACGATATGCGCCCACCATCCTTTCGGGTAGTGGGCGCAGGTACTGTACGTGGCTCAGACCGCCGACTGCGGACGATGACAGAGCGCTTCTAGTGCAGGTAGACCAGGAGTTCTTCTGCCCGAGGCGCGCTCCTGAGCTTCGAGAGCGCCTCTTCCTTGATCTGACGAATGCGCTCGCGCGTCAGACCTATCATGACGCCGACCTCTTCGAGCGTCTTCTTCTTCTCTCCGTCAAGTCCGAAGTAGTGCTTGAGGATCAGCGACTCCCTCGCAGTCAGCACGTTGAAGGCGAAGTCGACTTCCTGCCCAAGCGACTCATAGTAGAGCAGGTCCTCCGCCGGATCGTCTGCCGGATCGGCAACCATGTCACCGAGGCTCAGATTCTCATCAAGTGGAAGCGGCGCGTCGAGTGAGAGGCTGCTGATTGAGAGCTCCTTGAGATCCGCAATAGCATGAGGCTTAAGACCCATCTCGTCCGCGATCTCCTGGTCGGTCGGCTCCCGTCCGGTCTCATGACGCAGACGCTCGAGCGTCCGCCACATCCTGCGTATGGCACCGGTCTTGTTGAGGGGAAGTCTCATGGCCCCCGACTGTTCGGCCATGCCCTTGAGGATGGCGTGGCGGATCCACCAGACCGCGTAAGTGATGAACTTGCGTCCACGCTCGGCATCAAAGCGATTCGCCGCTTCGATAAGCCCAAGGTTGCCCTGGTTTATGACATCCATGATCGGAGCGTCCGTCTTCCGGGCGTACCTCTTTGCTACACTCACGACGAAGCGCAGGTTCGCCTGCACGAGCGCATCGCGAGCGTTCTGATCGCCCTTGAGGATCAGTCTGCCTAGTTCCTGCTCCTGCTCACGAGTCAGAAGCGGGGTCTTGGCGATCTCTCGAAGATAGAGCTCCAGGCTCTTATCTTCCTCTGCTGGTTCTCCATAGTACGGCATCTTGTTCTACTACCTCCAAAGTCCCTGAAATGCTTACGGGGTCCTTACCCCATCCGGGCACGCCCCGGTCCTGCAACTCATCTATCTCTGATGCTCCCGGAAGAGAATGGGTTCCGGATTCTCTCCGGTCTCCGCATGGATCTCTGGCTCTCCACCAGATCCCACTATCCCGACTTCACAGCCACGAAGTAGGTGTGTGCGCCGCGCTGCACAACAAGCGCCAGGGCCTTCCCGCGCCCCTCGTGCTCCTTCATGGCCGCGCGGTACTCCTTCACGTCCCTGATATCCGTGCTGCCGATGCGAACAATGACGTCACCGATCTCGAGGCCCGCGCGGTCGCCTGCGCTTCCCCTCTCCACGTCCACGATGAGCGCCCCGTGATCGGTCTCGAGCTCGAGCTGCCTGGCAAGAGGATTGTCCAGATCCACGACCTCCAGCCCAAACCACGTCTGCTCATCAGCCAGCTCCTCGGCCGAGGCTATCTGCTCACCCGGCCTCTCCGCCAGCTCCGCCGCCAGCGTCTTCGTGCGCCCGGCCCGGACTATCTCGATCTCTACCTTCTTTCCCGGTACCACGCCGGCGACGACGCGTCTGAACTGCGTGGCGCCTTCGATTGTGATCCCCGCGAAACTCTTTACTACATCGCCTGCCTTGAGCCCGGCATCAGCTGCCGGCGTACCCGGCTCGACGCTGGCGACAAGAACTCCGTCCGTGCTCTTGAGCCCGATCGCCTCCGCAAGATCGTTCGTTATGTCCTGCGGCACGATGCCAAGATACCCGCGGATGACCTTGCCTTCCGCCATGAGCGCAGCCGCGACTTCACTTGCAAGATTGATCGGGATCGCGAATCCGATTCCCTCGGCCGCCGCATTCGTTGCCGCGTTGATACCGATGACCTCGCCCCTGACATTGCAGAGCGGTCCTCCGCTGTTGCCGAAATTGATGGAAGCGTCGGTCTGGATGAAGTCCTGGTAGATAGGCGCGCCTCCATGGATCTGAAGGTCGACTCTCCCCACGGCGCTGACGACTCCCACTGTAACGGTGCCCTCGAGATCAAGCGGATTCCCTATGGCAATCGCCCAGCTTCCGACCCGTATTCTGTCTGAGTCACCCAGTCTGACGAACGGCAGATCGTCGCCCTCGATTCTGATGACCGCGATGTCTGTGCTCGGGTCCTCTCCCACGACCATGGCGGAGAATTCCCGTCCGTCGTGAAGAGTCACCACGATCTCGTCGGCTCCCTCCACAACGTGATTGTTCGTGAGAATGTACCCGTCGCTGTCAAATATGAACCCGGATGCCGACCCCGGAATTTCGTATTCCCGGTACTGCGGCTCCGAACCCCTCCCCGGGGCTTCCCCGAAGAACCTTTGGAACATGTCGTTGAACGGGTCGATACTCCGCCTGATGGTTCTCCTGGTGTCGACACTGACCACGGCCGGCATCACCTCTTCAACGACCGCCACAAACGGACTCTCGCCGACTGCCGCGACAGCCAGCCCACGCACGTTGACGTCGTTCAGCCGTGATTCCCGTGCACTGGATACCGGCGCCAGATTCGAGCTCGCGGTGATGATGACTCCACCGAGCACGCCCACAAGAACAAGCAAAATGCTGCCTATGATCCACCCGTTGGATTCTCTCATACCCTGCCACCCTCTTATGTCACGCACCGGATGCCGATTGCCCCACACGCTTTCCTATTGGACAATCACAGACGCCAGTCGTTGAACCGACGCGCTGGTCTCAGACAGACGTTCCAGAACTTATCCCCGCTCCTGGGAGCCGGCTTCATCCGTCGACCCAGCATCCGTCGACCCAGCATCCGTCGACTCAGCATCCGTCGACTCAGCCTCACGTGTCTCCTTGATCTCCGCGATCTCAGCTCTCAGGCGCTCGAGTTCCTTGCGCTCATCCTTTATCTGTTCGATGGCACTCAGGATGCCCGCATCTTCGAGGATGTCGCTCGCCTTCCCGTCATCGTAGAACTCGAATACGATGCCACCGAGTTCGGACATGGTATTGGCGATTCTCCGGTTCGTGCTCAGGATATCCATCTTTGCACGACCTATCTGAGTCAGCTCCTCAGCCCTGTCCGCTGCGTAGACATAGCCATCAACGATCGCATTCTTGACATCATCCCAGAACTTCGACATCTGTGCGTCCTCCGAACCGTTCGGTTCTTGCTTGCCGGCCTCACGCCGGCACGCTATGTTTGTGCTTGCAGGTTCTCGAACAGACGGATTCCAAGTGCGTTTCGACGCAAAAACACCCAAAACGACCGCCTGCTCCTGCAGAATTGGATGTGATTCTAGATATTCCGCTGCCTCTGGTCAAGCGGTTTCGGTAGGCGCGAATCGCCCTGGAGAAGAGTTTCACGGGTGCCGATGCAACATTCAGGCAAACTGTCATGGCTAAAGCAAGCAGCATGCCACCTTCTTACCCTCTGACGTCCGGCAGGAGCGTCTTCTTCATCGCAGACGCTCATCTCGGGGGCGAGGACAAGACCACTGATCAAGCGAAGGAAAGCGCCCTTTGCGATCTCCTCGATTACCTTCGTGGCCGGGCTTCCGAGCTCTATCTCGCCGGTGATCTGTTCGATTTCTGGTTCGAGTTCCGAGCGGCAACCCCTCTCCAGCATCTTCCTGTTCTGAACGCGCTCTCCGCGCTGGCGGAATCCGGCACCTTCATTACCTTCCTCGGAGGCAATCACGACTACTGGGCCGGAAGTGAGTTCGAACGCCGCACACACGCCGTTGTCTCGAGGGATCCGATCACCGTGACGCATTTCGAGAGAAAGCTCTTCATCGCGCACGGCGATGGCCTCCCCAGCGGGGACTGGAGCTATCGCGTGCTCAAGACCATCATTCGGAGCGGGCCGGCAATTGCAGCGTTTCGGTTTCTCTCCCCTTCAGTCGGCTTCGCAATCGCACGCTGGGTCTCCGACCTTTCGACCATCGGCCAGGCCCGGATAGACCGCGCCATTCCACCGATGAGGCAGTTCCTGTTCGACAAGCTTGATGAGGGATTCGACGCCGCCATCGTCGGGCACGTCCATGCCCCGCGACTGTGGAAACACAACGGTGGGACCGCCGTCATTGTCGGCGACTGGATGATCAATCGTGCCGTCGTCGAACTCGACGCAGACGGTTTCCACATGCTCCGCTGGGAGAAGGGCGGTCTCGTACCGACCGACCCGGCCGGTCCTGACACGCCTTAGAGAAGTCACACAACGCCCGGCTTCCAACCCACTGGTCCAACCCACTAGAGAGAGTGAGGGCCCCTGCACCAAGGGCCCTCGTGTTGTCACAGTATGTCTCTCGGCACAATCTCGGCAGCGGCGTTCGAGCCGCCCACCGCCTCGCGCTAGAGCGAGAAGCCCAGCGAGACGCGGTGTGTGTCGCCCAAGTCACTATAGAACGGAACGTAAGCATAGTCGATGCGGACGCCGCGAACCTTGGTCCCGAAGCCGACCGAGATGTTCTGGTTATCCCACCCCGTACGGTAGCCGGCCCTGAGCGCAAACATCTCCGAGTACTCGAACTCGATGCCGACGTGGACCTTCGCATCCCCGTCGTTCGGCAAGACCACGTCACCGGTGACCAGCAGATCCCCACTAAGCGCGGGCACAGGCGCACCGTACGCCGCTCCCACCTTGTACAGAACCGGCAGGTCGAACTTGTCCTCGATGAAGCTCATCTGGGGACCGAGATTCTGGACGCTCACGCCGGCACTGAGACCCGTCACCATCGGCAAACGGTAGATGGCACCGAGATCGACTGCAACACCGCGAGCGAGCTCGGCGTCTATCTTCTGGTGCAGATACTTGACTGATCCGCCCACGTCGAACGACTCGGTCAATCGCCTGGAGTAGTTGCCGGTGAATGCGAAGTCGAAGACGCCGAAATGGCCGATCGGCTCCGATGTCGGTCCTTCCCTCCGCTCGAGATCGTCCATGTAGAGACCGACCACGCTCAGCCCGAACCCCTGGGAACCGTCCGACCTCACCGCGCCCACGAACTCATAGCGGATGCCCTGGAACCACTCGGCGTGCATGAGACCAACGTCCGTTCCATCGACCGACACAGTGCCTGCCGGGTTCCAGTAGATTGACGCCGCATCACCGCCCACGGCTGTGTAGGCATCGCCCATTGCGATGGCTCTCGCGCCGACACCCAGCTTGAGAAAAGCCAGTCCGGCAGAGCCGTCCTCGGCAAGCGATGGTGCCGGCAGTGTCAGGCAACTGAGTGCGAATAGAACGACGAGGAAGCACTTCATGGATTCCTCCTGGACGAAGAGTCCCACATGCACTGCTGAGAAGGCGGACTCATTCCAGTGTATATGCGTAACGAGCCGCAGCATCATATGACGACGCTGTAGCCAGTCTAATCAACGCCTTCGCGCGACGCAAGGCGCTTCTGCCTCGCGGCGCCACCTTCGGCCGCACCAGAGCGATTTCGCCTCGCGGCGCATCCTCCGTGGTCATTCGGCAGGTGCTGGGACGGGGAAAGTCTGCCCCTATTCAGATCAACCCCGCCCAGCTCCCTGCCCTGTCTCGTACAAGACACAAGCGCTTGACGGACTTATGTAACAAGGGACGTGCCAACCGCTGCCGACGCCCGGCACCATCTCCCGATTGCCGCCAACTGCCTGCCGGTAAGGCGATTGTGCCGTGGTCTGATGGAGATATCGGTCGCACCTGACTGACCGCGGCGCGGGGGCGTCAACTCCGTGCACAGTTCAGGCCGCCCAAGTCACACCCGCCGGCCGCATGAATTGCCGCCAGGTGGATTGCCCCCGGTGGATTGCCCCCCGGTGGATTGCCGCCACGTGGAACTTGACGGTCAGCTTGCCCCATGCAACAATGTGCGGAATTCCGCTCCCACCCCTACGGAGGCAGGGCATGACACGAGAGACCTGGATAGCAGGCGCCGGCGTAGACACCACATCCGGCGAAGCAGGCCAGGAAACCCGGTCGGCACCGCTTCCCCGATTCGGCCCAGTGACGAGTATCGTTTTCTACATCGCCGGCTACATCCTTGTGGGCATCGTGCTCACGGTGTTCGTGAGCATTCTGTTTGCGACTCTCGTTGCAACGGGCCTGATAGAACCGCCATCGATCGATCTTGCCACCGCCGGCATAGACCCGGAGAAGATCCTGGAGCTCCTTGGCCCCCTCTTCTTCCCCCTGATAACCCTCGTTGGGGTCTACAGCATCCTCTACACGTGGGCGTTCGTTCGCCTCTTCGACCGGCGCCCGTTCTCGAGCCTCGGGATCGGACTCACTTCGGGTTGGCGTCTCGATTTCGGCAGAGGCCTCGGTCTTGCGGCACTCCTTCTGGGGGTTGTGTTCCTGATCTCGCTCGCTTCCGGTGGTATCGCCGTCGTCGGGTTCCAGCGACCGGCGCCACCCGACCATGCTCTGATCCCCTACCTTCTGATGGCGATCGTCGCGCTCATCTCAGTAGGCATCTACGAAGAACTGATGTTCCGCGGCTACATACTCCAGAGACTGACCGAAAAAACCGGGCCGTTCATAGCCGTCATCGTCTCATCGCTCATCTTCGCCATCCTCCACATGACGAACCCCGGCGCCGGTTTTCTCGGTCTCGTGAACACGTGGGTCATCGGCGCGCTTCTCTGCTCCCTCTATTTCAGAAGCCGCTCGCTCTGGCTCCCGATAGGATTTCATTTCGGATGGAATTTCCTTCTGGGATTCGCCTACTCGCTTCCCGTGAGCGGTCTTCCGTTCCACGGAATCCTCGAGGTCGTCGAACTGGAGCCTAAGTCACGTCTCGCCGGGGGCATCTACGGTCCCGAGGGTGGGTTCGCCACGCTCATCGCACTGGCCCTGCTGGCCGCGTGGCTCATCTGGAAGCGGACGAAGCCCCGCCGATGACAGCGAGGCTCCTGATACTGAAACGGGCAACTCGGCTGAATCTCGTAGCTGCCCGTCTCTGCTGCGATGCGATCACAGCACATCGTGTCGCGTGCCGGTCTCATCAGCGGCTGTGCACAGCACCGCCGGCTGAGTCCCTCACGCGCTATTCAACCACGCTCACTATCCCTTCACAGTCGATGAGGTTCGCAAGCTGACGAATGTAGTCGATGTCGTCCTCTTTGTCACCGCTCACTGATATCAGTGTTGCACTACCTGCCAGGATGTTCAGGTCGTAGGTTCCGTCGTCGAACTGCTCCATGGCGTCGTACCCGCATACACTTACCTTCTTCATCCCGCTCTGTCCGGCCATCGCCGCCATCATCGGATTGGAGATGAACATGTGATATGTCGCCAGAAGCGGCGAGTTCGCGGCGATCACGATCTCGATGCTTGACCCGTTCGGAGGGTAGTAGCTTCTCGAGACGACAAGGGCCGCGAAGAAACCCGCACCCATGGCCGATGCGTCCATTCCTTCAGGATCCTCGGCGGTCCATCCGGACGGCGCGTCGGGAAGGTGGTCCACAATCATGTCGATGAGCTTCTGATTGACGCCGACGAGTGCCGTCTGAAGCTGTGTGCTTGCTTCCTTGTAGTTCCCGCTCCCGTACGCGCTCTGGGCGGTGCTGATGGCGTCGGTGACCTCGTCCGCCTGCGCCACCGTCGCCGCGAAGGCCAGGACCGTCAGTCCAATGATCGCTATCCGGGCAAACTTCATTGTGGACCTCCCTGTTCTCGACTTCGACAATCAGCCCGAGCTTGCCACGAATACTTTTCGCATTCTCGGTCCATCGAATTCACAGAAGAATACACCCTGCCACGTACCCAGCACAAGCTTCCCGTCAGAAATCAACACGGTTTCTGAACATCCAAGAAGCGATGACTTGATGTGAGCATCCGAGTTTCCCTCGGTATGACGATAGTCGCCCGCGTGTGGAATCAACTTGCGGAGAGTAAGATCGATGTCCCGCGCCACGTCCGGATCGGCGCTCTCATTGATAGTCACGGCGGCGGTGGTGTGTGGTGTGTACACGGTGACGGTGCCGTCGGCGACACCGAGATCGCGGACAGCGTCAGCGACATCGCCCGTGATGTCGATGAGGCATGTGCGCTTCGGTGTTCGTAGTGAGAAACTCTTGATCACCGTGCTCTCCATTCGCGGCCGGCAGGCCATCATCCGTGCATCGCGACCGACCAAACGGCATCGTAAGAGATGGGCGAGCAACTGTCAATGATGCAACCTCTCCGTAACCCCTTGACGCACGGGCGCTCCAGCAGCTATAAGTGGCTCTACAGCTACGTTTGGAAGCAGCAGTTCCGAAGGGAGATATCCATGATTATTATTCTCGCTCTGATCGTCATCATTGTCGCCTGGGTCGTCATCACATACAACTCGCTGATCCAGTTTCGGAACCGGATTGAGAACGCCTGGTCCCAGATCGATGTGCAGCTCAAGCGGCGCGTGGACCTCATCCCGAATCTCGTGGAGACCGTCAAGGGCTATGCCGGCCACGAGAAAGACGTCTTCCAGAAGGTGACCGAGGCCCGCTCGGCGCTCCAGAACGCGAAGACGGTCGGCGCCAACGCCGAGGCGAACAACATGCTGACCGGAGCTCTCAAAACCCTGTTCGCCGTCGCGGAGGCGTACCCGGAGCTCAAGGCCAACCAGAACTTCATGATGCTCCAGGAGGAGCTCTCCGGAGTCGAGAGCAAGATTCTGTACTCGAGGCAATTCTACAATGACACGGTCCTGAAATACGACAACAAGCGCGAGATGTTCCCATCGAACGTCATCGCCGGCATGTTCAACTTCAAGGAGCGGGAGTACTTCGAGATCGAGGAAGCAGAGAAGGGACCTGTTGAGGTCAAGTTCTAGGTCGGGTACCCTTTCAGCAATACGGAGGTCCGCATGGCGCTCTTCGCCGTTGTGAAGGTAGTTCTTGCGATCGTCTACCTTTTCGCCGGACTTGCGCTCTTCTGGGGAAGGAAGAGGCTGGTCGCGGGCGGCAGCCCGCCCAATCTGGTCATTCCTGCAGTGCTCCTGGTACTTGCGTGCATCACGACGCTCTTCCCCCTCTGGTAGGGAAATGACCAGGGTGCCTTGCAGCCGGCACCTTCAAGACTGCGCATTCCGGAGGTTCCAGCAACAAGGGCGGTTGCCTCGGTGAGGGAGCCGCCCTTGGTGGAGTAACAAAAGATGTGGGAGCAGATAAGCAGCAACAAGGTGAAGTCGGGCTTTCTGGTCGGGTTGTTCGTCGTCTTTGTAGTGTTCCTCGGCTGGCTTTTCGGCAGGACAACCGTCTGGGGTCCCGCAGCGCCGGTACTGGCCGCCGTCATCGCAGGCGGTGCCGCATGGGGCAGCTACTACAACAGCGACAGGATGATTCTCGCCATCAGCCGGGCGAAGCAGGCTGAGAAGGAAGACCATCCTCATCTCTACCACTCGGTAGAGGGACTCGCCATCGCCGCCGGAATACCGACCCCGAAGCTTTACATCATAGACGACACAGCCCCGAATGCGTTCGCCACCGGACGCAACCCCGAGCATGCCGCGATAGCCGTGACGACGGGGCTTCTGCAGAAGCTCAACCGTCTCGAACTTGAGGGCGTCATCGGCCACGAGATGTCTCACATCGCGAACTACGACACCCTCCTCATGACACTCACCGTTGTCATGGTCGGCACCGTCGCGCTCGTGAGCGACTGGATGCTGAGGAGCTTCTTGTGGGGTGGACGCAGGAAAAGGAGCTCGTCGGGCGGAGGTCAGGTGGGAGTGGTCCTTCTCATTGTAGCGCTCGTGCTCGCGATTCTCTCACCACTCATCGCTCAGCTCATCAAGCTCGCCATATCGAGAAGACGCGAGTTTCTGGCCGACGCGAACGGCGCGCTTCTGACGCGCTACCCGGAAGGGCTGGCGAGCGCACTCGAGAAGATAGCGTCCGACCGGGAGCCGCTGGAGGTTGCGAACAAGGCGACCGCCCACCTCTACATCTCCAACCCTCTCAAGGGACAGAGGGGCGCGTTCAACAAGCTCTTCTCAACCCACCCTCCGATGGAACAGAGGGTTGCGTTGCTCAGGGAGATGTAGGCGCACGCTCGCACCACAGGCATAACAAGATGAAGGGATGCCCCGGCGCCGGGACATCCCTTCTTTCAAGATCGGTTCTCGGTACACGTCCGAGCTACTTGTACAGCGACTTGATCAGACCCCAGTGACGCTCCTCGATCGGCGCCCAGTTGTTGCAGTCGGGAAGAGGCCCTTCATAGTCGCATACGATGCAGTACTCGCCTGCCTTGATGACGATCGCCCCGTAGTAGACCTGCGAGTCAATTGGAGTGCCGTACGAAGTGAACGAGAAAGTGCCGGAGTCGCTCGTCATCGGAATGCAGTCGATGGTCGAACCGGTGTTCTCCCAATACAGGTGCAGTACCGGCATCCAGCAGTCCGGGTCATCCATGGCAAGCCCCCCCACCCACACTATGTCATCCACCGGCTCACCTGAGGTATCGTAGCACTCGCCGTCAGCCTGCGAGTAGCCGTCGTGAACGATGATGTAGTCCTGCTGCACGGGATTCTGAGGATCGTAGAAGTCGCAGCCCATCAGGTGCTCGATACTGAGACCGATCCGGTCGGGCGTCGCCGCGCCCCCGAAATCCCAGGTCAGCATCATCGTATACGTGTAGGTTCCCTCATTCGTCTCATAGACCTCACCGACGGCGCCACAGCTGACCGCGGCAAGCGCCGGCACCGTTAGCCCTGCACCGAGCAGAAGCACGGTGCCTCCAATAATCAATCGCCGGAGCTTCTTCATGATACACCTCTGGGTTGGGGACGATTATGTCTGGCCGTGTCTCTCACTACTCTAAGAATAGCACAGATACCACGACGTGTCAATTATCATCACCATGCACTCCTTCTCCAGATAAGGAACACGCGTTGAGCGACTCTTGACACATTGTTCACCATACCACAATCGTTAGGTGTATTGCAAGAATCCTGCCTGGCGGGGACCCTTGTACGATTAGGAGCCGGTCAGCCCCCCTCTGCAGCGTCCACGCATCAGGAAAACACCGATAGCAGGGCCTCAAGGGTAAGAGTGTTGAGGAGCGATTCAGGACCGAGCCAGCCTCTCCGGGCAGTATGGACGCCTATGACGATCTCCCACATCTGGCTGACATCGTGCGAATCCGTGCCTAGCGAAAGCTTCACCCCCATCTCGGCTGCTTGCCTGGCGTGCACGTCGTTCAGGTCGATGCGCTCGTCGTGGCAGTTGATCTCAAGAGCGGTCCCGGTCTCCGCTGCGGCCTCCATCACCCGCTCCATGTCGACACCGTAGGCCTCCCGTCGGCCGATCACCCGCCCGGTAGGGTGCCCGATGATGTCAACGTGCGGGTTCTTCATCGCCGTGATGATCCGACCAGTGATTCTGTCACTTGGCTGCTGAAAACCTGAGTGGATCGATGCGACAACAACGTCCAGTCGTTCGAGGACCTCGTCAGGATAGTCCACCGATCCATCCGAAAGGATGTCGGCCTCAGTTCCTTTGAGAACCTTAATGCCTCTGACCCGGCGGTTGACATCGTCGATCTCCTCAGCTTGCTGCTCCAGCTTCTCGATCGACAGACCGTTGGCTATTCTGAGCGATCTCGAGTGGTCGCTGACAACGATGTACTCGTACCCTCGCGCCTTTGCCGCCCGGGCCACCTCTTCGATCGTCGAGCCCCCATCGCTCCACACGGAGTGCATGTGCAAGTCCCCTCGGATGTCCTCCATCTCGACGAGACGCGGCAGCCTTCCCTCGAGGGACGCCTCGACCTCACCGCGGTCCTCCCGGAGCTCGGGAGGCACCCACGCCATCCCAAGCTTGCGGTAGACGGCTCTCTCGGTGCGTGAGGACAGCTTCCCGTCGCCCTTGAAGAGACCATACTCGTTGAGCCTGAGACCCCGTTCCCTTGCGAGGGCCCGCAACCGGACGTTGTGCTCCTTTGAGCCGGTGAAGTACATGAGGGCGGCTCCCCATTCGCTCTTCGACACAACGCGGACGTCGACCTGAAACGCCTCCTCGATTCTGACGCTCGCCTTGGTCGATCCCGACGCCAGCACTTCCTTCACACCAGGCATTGAAGTGAAGGCGTCGATAGCTGCCTCCGGGCTTCCTCCTGTGACAAGGACGTCGACATCCCCAATGGTCTCCTTCCAGCGCCGCATTGAGCCGGCCACGCTGACCTCGGTCACACCGGGGACCTTCTGCATCTCGGCTTTCACCATCTCAGCGAGCGAAATCGCAGTACCGAGAAGCATCCGCCCTGCACCGGACTCGTACGCGCGGATCCCCGCTTGAATTCTCTCGATCTTCTTCTCCCCCATACCGGGGAGCGCCAGCAGCTTCTCGCTGTGAAGTCTTCGCTTGAGTTCTTTCAGGGACCGGATGTTCAGCTCGCGCCAGACTCGACCGACCGTCTTGGGACCGAGACCGGATATGGCGAGAAGCTCCAGAAGCCCTTTAGGGATCTTCGCCTTCGCCTCCTCGTAGCCCTCGATCGTTCCAGTCTCGAGGAACTCGGAGATTGCCGCCGCCGTGCCCTTGCCGATGCCGGAGATCTCCGTGATCTCACCGGATTCGACGAGGCCGGCCACGTCGACCGTGAGCTCCTCCAGAGCACGGGCCACGCGGCGATACGCATTCACGCGGAACTGATTCGCGCCCTGGATCTCCAGGATGTTTGCGAGTGATTCGAAGAGATGTGCGATCTCGCGGTTCTTCATCAGGACTTAACCTTTGACAACACCCAGGGGCTTCAGTCGGACGACTTTCCGCGCGATGCCGGTCCGGTCCATGACATCGACGACGTCGGAGACGTTCTTGTACGCCGACGGCATCTCCTCGGCAAGCGTTGCCTTACCATCGGCCGTCACGTAGACGCCCATCCGTCTGAGCTCGTCGGCGAGGTTCCTGCCGTGCGCCGCCTTCCTGGCTTTGGTCCTCGACATCACCCGGCCCGCTCCGTGACAGCAGCTGCCGAAGGTCTCATCCAGCGCGGTGTGGGTTCCGGCGGAGACAAACGAGTGGGTTCCCATGTCTCCCGGAATGAGTACCGGCTGCCCCGCCGACCGGTAGCAGTCCGGCACCTCATCGTGGTCGCCCGGAAATGCTCTCGTCGCTCCCTTCCGGTGGACGCAGAGGAGCTCTTCCCGGTCGCTCACTTTGTGACGTTCCATCTTGGCGATGTTGTGGCAGACGTCATAGACAAGCCTCAGCCCCAACTCCGCCTCGCTCGCTTTCATCACTCTCCCGATCGACCGCTTCGCGAGGACCATCATCACCTGTCGATTCGCCCACGCGTAGTTGGCGGCGCAGGCCATGGCCGAGAGATAGCGCTTGCCCTCCGGCGACTCGACCGGAGCGCACGCGAGCTGACGATCCGGAAGATCGATCCCGTACTTCCGAACCGCGTCCTGCATCACATTGAGGTAGTCGTCGCAGACCTGATACCCGAGTCCGCGTGACCCCGAGTGAATCATCAAGGTCACTCTGCCAAGCGCGAGCCCGAAGGTACTCGCCCGCGCCTCGTCGTAGACTTCGTCGACGAAACCTATCTCCATGAAATGATTGCCGGACCCCAGCGTCCCCACCTGTGACCGCCCGCGCTCGACTGCGCGCTTGCCGACCATCGACGGATCGGCCGAAGAAAGACAGCCGCCCCCTTCGGTGTGGTCCAGATCGGTCTCTGTACCGTAGCCCCGTGTCACCGCCCACCGGGCGCCCTCGGCCATCACGTCACGAACATCCCTTTGGGAAAGCCTCCCGATGGCTCCGCTGGAACCGAGACCACACGGCACATCGCGAAAGAGCGCACTGACGAGTTCGGGAATGTGACCCTCAACATCCTCTCGCCGCATCGTGCTCGCCACAAGTCGGACCCCGCAATTGATGTCGTAACCGACACCACCCGGCGACACGACACCGCCCTCGGATGGATCGGTGGCCGCGACACCGCCTATGGGAAAACCGTAGCCCCAGTGGATATCGGGCATCGCGAGAGAGTAACGGACCACGCCGGGAAGATGCGCGACGTTGACGACCTGCTCGAGGCCTTTGTCGCTCAAGATCTGCGGCAGGAGCTTCTCGTCCGCGTAGATGCGTCCCGGAACGCGCATTCCTCCCGCTCGAGCTATCTCCCACACGCAGTCGGCGACCTCCGTCAGATCGCCGCGCGAGGTCGAACGGCTCTTGCTTTTGTCCCTGCTACCGGAAGACATGCCCGCTCCAATCACGTATCGAAGATAACGCGAACCACCCAACCCTCCGGCGTCTCATCGACGCGAAGCGAATGATAGGTGGCTGCTTTGATCTCGACCCGCACCGCGTGGCGGGCCGCGTCCATCTTCTCACCATGGACCACCGCCACGATGCGCCCACCGACGTCGAGCTCCTCGATCTCAAACCGGGAGAGAAGAACCTGCTCTGAAGTGAACAGGTAGAGCAGCTCGGAGAGCCATCTGATCATCAGGTGTTCGAGATCTCCTGACCTTCCTTCCACCGTCACCCGACGCGACCACCCGGAGCCGATCTCGTCGAGAGGGCAGATAAGGTCGAACATGCACGCACCGGCGCGCTCGAACGCCGATACCAGATCGTGCGCACGAAGTTCCACTCCCACATCGGCCGTGTGATCTATCTCAGTGTAGTGAGGGCGCTCTCCCATAGCTGCTAGCCGGCTCCGCCGCCACCACCACCGCCGCCGCCGCCACCACCGCCGGTCCCACCTCCGCCGGTTCCGCTCGCCGAGCTCATCGCGCTTCCTGCAACCGAGACCATGCTCGAGAGCCCCTCAGTAAGGCCGGAAATCCCACCCATGCTGTCCCCAAGGCTGCTCACAGCGGCGCCATAGTACCATCCGTGCGCGAAGCTCCGACCGGCCGCGTCCTCCATATTGGGAAGGAACGGCTCGAGCTGCTTCAGAACCTCCTTGGCGACACCGAGAGTTGTTGCGTAGACCAGGAAGTGCTCCCAGAGCGTGAGCGACTGCGGAGGCATTTCATCCAGCGTCGAGAAGTGAAGAAGGTACCGCCGCAGCGCGTGCCATTTCCTGAATTCCAGTCCTGCCTCGAGCGACCTGCGTTTGACGAGCATTGAGAGAAGCATGATCGCGAAGCCGGAGATGAACGAGATGAGCGCGTATGGGGTTTGCGCGATGGCTGCGATCGCGAAACCCGTCAGTATAGTGACACCACCGATCGCGACACAGACATATGACATGACCGTGCTCTTGCGTTCGAGAATTCCCTCGGCCTGTGATCTCTTGACGATGCGCTTCTTCCACTTCCTGAACCAGCTCTGGAATCTGCTCGAGTGCGCCTGCGCCTCTTTCTTGAAGGCATTCAACGACAACTTGTCACCGGCAACGCACGCCGCGCTGAACAGGAAGAGCACCAGGTTCGACTCGTACGAATTCAGAGCTGAGATGTCCTTCTTCACCCACTCGAGGACGTAGTCCTTGCCGCCGCCCAGGAGATCGAGGGGTCCGTATTTTTCCTCGACGGTCTCAGTGATCGTGATGTACCCACGCTTCGCCAGATCGAGAATAGTCGCGACCATGTCACCCGCGTTGACCTCGCCGGAATGGTAGAGGTAGCCGACCTCGGCCGGCGGGCGCTCGGACGGGAGCTCGCGGAAGTAGTCGCCTTCGAACTCTACCTTGTGTTCGCGCCCGTACTTCCGGAAAATGACGGTCCACGCACCCAGCGCGAGAAGGGACACGATGATAGCCGCGAAAAGCCCTGCCCGGGCCCGGGCCGCTCGAGCGGCCACATACTGCTGTGCCTCGACTCTGATGCGATTGGCCTCATCGACGAGAAGCTTCTCTTCATTGAGGGTCGTATCCCATATCGGGCCCCGCTCCCGCCGGGTCGCATTCGGAACAAGCTCGGGCGGAAAGAGAATACGGAGTTCCACGAATCTGCCCGGTCTCAAGTCGTTGACCCGGAAGCTGACGGTCCTTTCATCCTCGATCGTGTACTCGCTTGTCAGGTTCGCGTGAAGCCACGCCCGTAGACGGTCCTTGTCGCCGCCGGGTGGAAAGTGGATGCGCCCCGTGACACGATCTGTCCGGATGTCCCAGTCCTCGCCCACGAACTTCCAGTAGAGCACGGCGAAGTCGTCGTGGACGACGACCGCATCGTGAACCGTGTACGAGATATCGAAGGTTCGCCGTTCGTCGTTCGCACGGTAGAACCACTTGGCGTAGGCATAGCGGGACTTGTAATCGTAGTAGACGTAGCAAGTCCCTGGAGGCCGCTCATCATCAAGGACCCTGGGAGAGCCCGGGGTGTATGCAACACCGTTCTCCGCCACCATGACGTCGGTGATATCGACGTCATCCCCCGAGGATGACTTCTTCTCGACCTGGAAGAAAGCGTAGGTGAAATCGCCGCTGAAATTGAAGGTGCGCGCCTCGCGGAACTCGAAGCTTCCGTCCGGCCTGACGGTAACGTCTATGTCCACATCGGATACGTGGTAGCTCTTGGCCTCAGCCTGGCCGTTGCAGACACTCGCCAGGGTGATGAGCGCCAGGATAAAGAAGATCGCCACTCCTCGCCGCATATCTACCTCCTGTCCACGCGCCCACTGCCTAATCGGGCGCGCCCACGCGCCCACTGCCTAATCGGGCGCGCCCACGCGCCCACTGCCCAATCGGGCGCGCCCACGCGCCCACTTACGACTTCGTCGCGATCGTCACGTCCCTCAGGACCACGTACGGGTACCAGTGAGTTCCGATACCGCCGAGAAGTCCTGTGAGTTCGACGTCCTCGGACAGCGCGACGATGTTCCTCTTGAGAAGCTTGTAGATGTTGCCGGAGATCATAGCGTCCTTCACACGCCCGGTCGTCTTGCCATTTTCGATCTTGAGTCCGTACGCAAGATTCCCGCAGAATTCCCCGGCGATGAGATTGGACATCAAGAGACCCATGATGCTGTCCACGAGCACGCCGCTCCCGACCTTGGACAGGAGCTCCTCGTGCGATTTCTCCCCACCTTCCATCACCCAGTTGGTTATCTCCGGCGCCGGAGCCTTGCCCAGCTCCTTTGTGCCGATGAGACGTTTCGCCTTGAGGCCGTTGCCTGTGTCCGCGTGGTTCAGCTTGCGTGCCGTTCGGAGATCTGTCAGATA
Organism: bacterium; assembly: GCA_025782395.1. Classification (GTDB taxonomy): domain Bacteria; phylum Joyebacterota; class Joyebacteria; order Joyebacterales; family Joyebacteraceae; genus Joyebacterum. The sequence goes on along the minus strand of JALGZD010000091.1, from coordinate 45,247 downwards.
ACTCTTGAGCACACCTGACTCCACGAGCGTCGTCGTCTGCATCGGAACGCCCTCATCGTCAAAGGGCGCCGACCTGTACCCACCGGGTCTCAGGCCGTCATCCCGGATCGTTATCCTCTCATCGAAGATGCGTTCCCCCAGTTTTCCGACCAGAGGAGAGATGCCCTGCTCGATGTAGGCTCCACTGACACCGAAGTTCAGGGTAAGCATGATATCGGCTACGGCTCTGGGCGTGAGGATGACGGTAGTCGGACCGGTGGCCAGATCTGCATTCGTCCGTGCCCTTCTGAACTTGTCCACAGCGGTCTCGTACAAGCGGTCGAAATCGACATCCAGCGCCGTGCCGCCAAAATAGGCGCTCGCGTCAAGCATGTTCGTGCCCTCGACAAGCCGTCCAAGCACATAGAACCTATACTGAGTCCGCTCGAACTCCGCATCGACGCCGTCCGAGTTGGAGAGACGGATGGTCTGCATCTCGCGGGTCGTGCCAGACCCTGCGTTGATCTTCTTCTCGTAGTCGAGCAGGTGCGCGATGCCTGCTTCCGAGTGCTTCATCATCTCGTCGACGGAGAGCTCGGCGACGGCCTTGTCAAAAAACCGCGTGTCGGGCAGATCGCCGGCAACAGCGAATTCGAATTCCATATCGTCACCGCATGATGCCGTCTCGAGCGCATCGTCCACAAGCCGATCCAGGTCGGTGAGCTTTGTTGTCGTGGCGAAGCCCAGTTTCCCATCCTTGACCAGCCTCAAAGCAACACCTGTCTCCTCGGTATTGGCCAACTCCTTGAGTCGCCCCGCCTCGTAGCTGACCTCTGTCTGGAGAGAGTTCAGGTAGAAGACCTCGGCCCTGGCGGCTCCTCTACTGAGAGCTCTATCGATGATCCTCTTCACCTCACTCACCTCCAATCACGACGTTCCGAATCCTGACGTGCGGGGAACCATGGGTAACGGGCAGTGGGAACTGCCCCGCCTTGCCGCATCCTCCGCCGCCGTCGTGTGTCGCAAGATCGTTCGCGAGGAGATCGATGTTCTCAAGAGTGGTGAAGACATTTCCGGTAAGTGTCACGTCCCGCACTTGCTCCGCCGGCTTCCCATCGCGGATCATCCGGGCGTTGGCGGCCGTAAACGTGAACATCTCGCCGTTCGTCTGCCCGCCTGACGCCGAGATGCAGTAGACGCCATAGTCAATACCGGCAATCATCTCGTCGAATGTGGCTTCTCCTGCAGCGATACACGTATTCCGCATCCGTGGAATGGGAGCAAAGCGGTAGTCGAAACAGCGCGCATTCCCCGTCGGCTTCTCCCCCATCTTGCCGGCGGTCTCGCGCGAGTGGAGCCTTCCGACCAGCTCGCCTTCCCGGATCAGGTACGTCTTCTCGGTCGCCACGCCCTCGTCATCATAGACCAGGTGACCGCGCAGCCCCTTGTCCAGCCCGGTATCGTAGACGTTGAGAAAGCTCCCGCCGAACCTCCTCCCGAGCTTCATGACCTTCTGGAGATTCTCATCCTCGTACACGTTGTCGCCCTCGGACAGATGTCCGAAGGCCTCGTGGACGAAAACGCCGGCGAGTCGCGGGTCGAGGATCACCGTGTACTCCCCGCCCTTGATCTTCGGTGCGTCCAGTTTGCCCAGTGCCACTTCACAGGCTTCGTCGATCTCTGCTTCGAGTCCCTTGACGACGCTGAAGTCGTCGCTCCCGCCGAAGCCGACGTTGTAGCTCTGAGTGTCGCCGTCGTGCGTTGCCACTGGGCTCACTCGACCGCCGATGTCGCCGCGTTCCTGATAGATGAGACTGCCTTCGCTGTTGCCGAACCAGAATCTACGGAAGCGGTCGAAGTATGTAACCACCGTGCTGGTGATGCCGTCGCCGAAGTCGAGTGCGCGCTCGTTGTACGCCCGCAATATCTCGACCTTCTTCTCGAGGGACACATTGCGGGGGTCGCTCTTGAGATCCGCTGGGACGTCGACCACCACCGGCTCAACCTCGGCAAGCCGGCTCGTTTCCTTGCCCACGGTCCTGGCCTGATCGACCGCGTACTGCGCGAACTCCTCGAGGCGATCCACGCTGTTGAATGACGCAAAGCCCCACCCACCCTTGTGGAGAGCGCGCACGTTGCCACCGAAATCCATTCGGCGGCCGAGATCCGACAGTCGCGGACCGTTGAAGCCGATGCGGGATTCCTCGGTCTCTTCGAAGTGAACCTCAAGGTAGTCGCACTTGTCGGCGAACCTCTTCATCACCTGTTCTATGCGGGATTTCATAAATCGCTCCTTACGCCGCCCGTCGACCCGACCTGTTCCTCAACGAGCTTGATCGTATGGATCATCTCCGTTCCGTTGGCAAGCGTTTGCCCGACGGTGCAGTACTTGTCCTCGGAGAGCTTGACGGCCCTCTCGACCTTCTCCATCGAGAGGCCTTTCCCAAGCACAGTGTACTGCACTTCGATCCGCGTGTAGCGCGCGGGATACCCATCGTTTGGCGCCGCCACTACACGCACATCGAGCCCTTCGACAGGTTGGCGCATCTTCTGGAGAATCTCTAAAGTGTCGATCCCCGTGCAGCCGGCCAATCCCAGGAGCGGCAGCTCGGACGGGCGGTAACCATCACCTTCTCCGCCGGCTCCTACGCTGGCGTCCATTCTCAGCTCACGGCCACCTCCGTCGATACCAAGGAACTTGAAGCCGCCCTTCCAGGTTGCCTTGACCTCGTACACGCGCCACCTCCACCGTAGAGAACTCATATCGTGCAGACATCTGTCTTTGACTGGGATTGTAGCGCCTGGGGATGTGCATCTCCGTCTCGGTAGAAGGCCGCTTTTCCCGTTTTTCTTCCTACCAGATCGGCGCTCTGTACCCGAGGCCGATGGAAGCAGAGAGCACGCGCCCGTCGAACGATTCCGCCAGATCCTGTTCCTCTGTTCCGAAGACCCCATACGAGTAGTCAACAAATGCGTATTCGACACGAAGCGTGATGAAGAACTTGTTGTTTCGGAAGTAGTCCATTCCGGCCGACGCGAGGATTCCATGACCGGTCAGCCGGACGTACTCGTTCTCCTCCACGCAGGACAGGTCGGTCTCCAGGTTCTGACGGACGTAGCCGGCACTCAGGAACGGCTGAAAGGGGCTGTCCCGGACCATGCAGTACTTCAAACCGACGTACGCCAGATCGAGGTCCCACTCGGCATCTTCGATGGTGTGATTGGTCTGAAGGGAGCGCCCTTCAAGACAGAGCTTGTCGGCGAGACCGAAAGACACGCCCAGACCAAAACCCCAGCCGTTCGTGAGGGCGTAGTCCCCCACATAGTCATCACCAAACGGCTCGGTGAATCTGGGGAACTCGACCCAGACTTCTCCCGCACCTTTCCGCGATGAAGGCACGAAACCGCTGAGACCAGCGTGGGCTGTGCCGGGCATGATGGTGAGAAGGACAAGCGTGAGCGTCAGAACCAGGGCTCGTGCCGGTCGTCCGATCGCACGCTTCGCGTCTGTGACAGCCTGAACCCACATGAGATCCGACTCCGGGAGATCGGAAGGAAAGCGGGCAGCACTTCCAGAAACAGTAGAAAGAGGGCGGGCGCTGAGGCCCGCCCTCTGGTTGACAGACAGGAGCCACCCCTAGATAAGTATATAGCGCAGGACGAAGAGAGCAGCAAGGAGATAAACCAGCCAGTGGATGTCTCTTGCCTTCCCTGAAAGCATCTTGATCAGCGGATAGCTGATGAAACCGATGGCCAGGCCGTGCGCGATGCTCGAGGTCAGTGGCATGATGATCATCGTGAGGAACGCAGGAATGGCATCTGAGTAATCGTCCCAATCTATCCCGCTCACGCTCCTGATCATGAGACAACCGACTATGATGAGCGCCGGCGCCGTCACAGGATACAGGAACGCACCGGCCGCGGTCTCGTATCCGCCTCCGAACATCTGCGCGAGCGGGGCGAAGAAGAGAGCCGCAAGGAAGAGACCCGCGGTGAAAACGTTTGCAAGGCCGGTACGCGCTCCTGCGCTCACGCCGGCCGCGCTTTCCACGAAGCTTGTCGTAGTTGATGTCCCCAGCGCTGCACCAATCATCGTACCGACCGAATCCGACAGCAGTGCCTGCGAGGCGCGCGGCAGCTTACCGTCCCTCATGAACCCGGCTCGCGTCCCCACGCCGACCAGCGTGCCGACCGTGTCGAACATGTCGAAGAAGAGAAGAACGAAGATGGGTGTCAAGTACTCAAGCCGGAGTGCGGCCAGCGGCTTCATTCTCATGAAGGTCGGCGAGAGATCAGGCACGGCGAAAACGCCGGAGAACCGGACCAGCCCCGTCACGATCCCGGCCACGCCCGTTACGAGAATCCCCCAGAAGATCGCGCCTTTGACCTTGGCCGCCATAAGTGCCGACGTTACTACAAGCCCGAAGAGGGCAAGAAGGGCAGGCGGACTGTGGAGGTCTCCGAGCGTCATGAGCGAGGCAGGATCAGACTGGATGATGCCGGCGTCCTTAAGACCGAGGAACGCGATGAAAAGGCCGATACCGGCCGCCGCGCCCAGCTTGATCGCGTCCGGTATCGCGTTCATGATCATCTCCCTGACTCTGACCAGGGTTAGTACCGTGAAGACGACGCCGGAGATGAACACGATGCCGAGGGCGACCTCCCAGGGCACACCCATTTTGCCGCAGATGAGGAAGCTGAAATAGGCGTTGAGCCCCATGCCGGGGGCGAGAGCAATCGGGTAGTTGGCCAGGAAAGCCATCAGCAGGGAGGCCAGGGCCGAACTCACACACGTCGCCGCCATGACGGCGCGGAAGTCCATTCCCGCTCCCCCGGCTGCGGAGAGTATCGCCGGATTGACGAAGATGATGTAGGCCATCGCCATGAACGTCGTCGCACCACCGATGAACTCAGCTCTGACGGTGGTGCCGTTGTCACCAAGCCTGAAGACGCGCTCGAACATCTCGTGCCTCCCGCGTTCGAATGTCCACGAGTCCCGCACGGACACGGTTCGTCCGGCAGTATAGGCAGCCGGCCAAGAGGCATACAAGAGGAAAGCGGGCGGCCTCTCCCGTGGAGACCACCCGCCGTTTCGGGGGGAGCGAGCCGCCCTTGCCGCCGTCTACTGCGGCAACCCTTGCGGTGCGACTCGCGCCGGTTCACTCGCTCGAAGCGAGTGACTTCCTAGATTCCCATTCCACCGCGACCGCCCATCCTCCCACCACCAGGCCTGCCGCCCATTACTCCAGGACCACCCATGCTACCAACCATACCGGCATGACTCATCCGCATCCCGAAGCTTTGGTCAAACAACACCTTCTGGTCGTCGGTCAGGATCTTCCGAACCGCAACGTGCTGACGGATCCCTATCTTCATCATCTCCGCGCGCTCTTTGGAGATGTCGTCGATCATCCGCTCGAGCTTCCCAAAGTCGGGGTTGTCGCCCGTGATGAGCTCCCGCATCTCGAGATGCATCACCTTGATCCGGTTGGCGAGCTCAACACGGTCCTCATCGAAGCTGCTCCGGATCTCCTGTATCTTCTCCTGCTGCTCCTCGGTGAACGTGGGCATCGCGCCGCGCCCCATCGCCGGCCCCCCGCGCATGCCGCCGCCCATGGCTCCGCCCCGTCCACCTCTACCCGCGATCGCCGGCGCGGCGGCCATTGTAGTCATCGCGAGGGCGAGCACCGCAATCACGAGGATCTTCTTCCTTTTCATCTTCTTCCCCTCTCGGAAGTGGGAGGTCTTGCCTCCCGGGTTCTTCTGCTGCTTGTCTGCCCTTCCGGCCGGCACGGTCAGCCGCACGACGTCTCAGAATACCGGCCGGAGGAGCTCTCACACACCTCTTTACAGCAACCGAGGTGCCAATCGTGCCGGAACAGTGTGCGGCTTTCGTCTGCTCGACATAAAACCTGATAGAACAGGACGTTACACGATTGACTCTCTCAGATGAGAGGCGCGTTGGCGGCTTCGGAAAAACCCTGGCGTGAAGGAACTGCCCATTTGGGGGAGGTAGAACGGCTGGAAGGTGCGCAGAATCTGCGCGATCAGGATTCGATCTCGTACTCTTTGATCTTGTTCTGGAGAGTTCTGCGCGAGATGCCCAGAATCTTCGCCGCGTGAGTTCTGTTGCCCTCGGTCTGCGCGAGGGTTTTGATGATGATGTCACGCTCCATTTCGCGGATCGTCATACCCGTCTTCTCTCTGTCGACCTCGGAGTCTGGAACCGACTGAAGCTTTGCCGGAAGCTGCTCGGGGAATACTGTCTCGCCACGAGAGAGAACCACGGCACGGTGTATGGCGTTCTCGAGCTCCCGGACGTTCCCGGGCCAGTCGTAGTTCATCATGACCCGCATCGCCTTGGGTGACATCCTCTTCGGCTTTCTGCCTTTCTCGGCGTGCTTCTTGAGGAAATGCTCCACGAGGAGCGGTATGTCCTCCTTGCGATCCCGAAGCGGTGGTATCGCGATTGTCACAACGTTGAGTCGGAAGTACAGGTCTTCACGGAAGCTGCCGTCGGCGACCGCCGCGTCCAGATCCCGATTGGTCGCGGCCACTATGCGGACGTCGACAGTGATGTCGACCGATCCGCCCACGCGCTGAAGGGTGTGATCCTGCAGGAATCGGAGCAGCTTGGCCTGCAGCTCGGACGACATGTCACCGATCTCGTCCAGGAAGATGGTCCCGCCCGCCGCCAGCTCGAATCGCCCACGCTTCTGCCGACCCGCACCGGTGAAAGCACCCTTCTCGTGACCGAAGAGCTCGCTCTCGAGAAGACCTCCAGGAATGGCCGAACAGTTCACGGCCACAAACGGCTTGTGTTCGCGTGGGCTCGCCCGGTGTACCTCGTGCGCTATAAGCTCCTTGCCCGTCCCGCTCTCGCCGAGGATGAGAACCGCGGCATCGCTCGTGGCGACGCGGCGAGCCAGCTCCAACACCTCTCGTATCGCGACGCTCGCCCCGACGATATCGCTCGAGGGCTCGATCTCGGGCGGCTTCTCCTCGGGTACCCGGGACGACTCGTCGGCGAATCTCGAGACGACCGAATGGACTTCATCGATGTCTATCGGCTTCGTGATGTAGTCGAATGCCCCGAGCTTCATGGCCTCGACCGCAGTCTCGACCGACGCGTAGGCGGTCATCATGACGACGCCGCAGTCCGGGCTCGCTTTCTTCATGCGTCCCAGGGCCTCAATGCCGCTGATGCCCGGCATCCGGATATCCATGATGACCAGGTCGTGAAACCCGTCGGCCAGCTTCTCGACGCCGCTCTCTCCCTCGGGCGCGACCTCTACCTCATGACCATCGCTCTCGAGCACGGCCTTAAGAAGCTCACGTACACTCGACTGGTCATCGACCACAAGGATTCTGAGGTGGTTCTCCATCATCCAAACATGCTCCCCGATACGCTCGGATGCTCACTACCCTGACACTGCATGCTGCCCTGACAGGGCAGCCGCTAACGCGAACCTGTGCCCGATTCCCCGGGCGATGTTCTGAACACCATGGAGAACGTGGTTCCCTTCCCCTCTGCGCTCACAACATGGATGTGCCCGGCGTTCTGCTCCACGAGTCGCGAGACTATCGTCAATCCAAGACCGGTTCCAGTCGGTTTCGTTGTGTAGAACGGTTCGAACAGCTTCGCGAGTGCCTGCTCGTTCATCCCCTCACCGGTATCTGTGATATCGATGACGACCTGCTCCGGTCGTTCGCTTGCGATCGCCGGGATTGTGCCGTCCTCGGGAACAACGATTCCCGTCTTCACCCTCAGCGTCCCGCCGTCCTCCATCGCCTCCACCCCGTTCAGGAGCACGTTGAGGAGCGCCTGGCGCACCTGTCTCGGATCCGCAAGGATGCGCGGCAACCCATCGGACAGTTCGGTGACGATTCTGACGTTTTTGAAATCCGCGTCCTCCGACATGAGCGAGAGCGCCTCTTCAACGATTGCGTTGGTGTCGCTCGGACGGATCTCGGCGACGACAGGCTTTGCGAAGTCAAGCAGCTCCTGCACGACTCGATCGAGTCGCTCAACCTCTTCGATCATGATGTCGGAGTATCGCTCCTCCTTGGAGCCCGGGTTGAACTTGCTGCGGAGGAACTGCGCAAATCCTTTGATCGAGCTGAGAGGATTCCGCACCTCGTGAGCCACGCCGGCCGCCAGCCTGCCAAGGGAAGCCAGGTGACGTCCTCGCTCCAGCTCGGCCTTGAGCGCCTCGATCTCGCGCAGGTCCTGGTAGAGCAGAACCGTTCCCGCTCGCTCGCCGTCCTCGTCCCGGAGCAGCGATGCGCTGACCGAGACAGGGATCTCCTCGCCCGCGACGATGGCTGTCGCCTCCACTTCAACAATGTTCTTCTCACCCCGAAGCACCAGATCCACTCCCGCCCGCTCGGGGCCCGGCTCGAGACCGGCTACATCGACAAGGCCTCGGCCGGCGACCTTCGCGTCACCCAATCCGAACAGGGTACGCGCCCGGGAGTTGACGGTCACAACGCGACTGTCGGCGTCGACGGATATCAGCCCGTTCGCCATGCTCTCGATGACGTTGTCCGTATACGTGCGCATGTTCGCAAGCGTCGTCTGCGTCGATCGGTATGCGGACATCACAAAGAGGAAGTAGATGGCAGCTCCGCCGACGATAATCAGGATCACGCCGAGGAGGATAGTGCGATTGCGGGAGAGAAGGAACGTCCTCTCTATCTCCGTGGGGTCGAGCGCCACGACACCGTAGAGGCGTATTGGATGCGATACGTTGATCGGCCTTTCCAGAAGCTCGGACAGGCGTTCGGCGACGGCCTCCACGTCGCAGCGTGGCCTCATCCTGTGACCGAACCTTCGTGGCGGCCTCTCGCAGAGTATTGCTGGATGTATATCGAAGGCCGTCACGTACTGCTGGAGGGCGTGCCCGTCGATGGTAACGCGCCGCCTGCGGATGGGCGGCGCATCGGGCTCGCCTTCCCCCGGCAACCAGCCGATGTGAGGCGCGCCGACCATCGTGGTATCGCTGTGCGCGACGACGGTTCCATCGAAATCGAGAAGGGCCAGGTACTCAGCCTGGCCGCGGTTGGCAGCCTCGGAGAGGAAGAACTCAAGACGCGACAGTTGCCATCGTGGCGAGACGAGTTCGGTCCTGAGATCGGTACTCAGAAACATGAGCATGGCGCCGGCCTTGCGCTCCAGGCCGTCCGCCACATGTCGCCGCCCTCTATCAATGTCGCGCATCGACGTAAACACGACCACAGCCGCGACAATGAAGATGGCGACGATGATCGATGTGATGGGGATGTATGTGTCTCGGAACCTTTTCAAGCAGCCGGACTCCCGGCGGATGGTCTCTCGGTTCGTTCACACACCGCTCACGACGGCGGACATGCCGCCGTCGCAGAGTGTGGCAAGGCTGTATCTGATTAGACACCACGAAAGCTGAGGAGAGCAAGAACAATCGCGGCGAGCGCGAGGCGCGGACAGCCGGTGCCGCTCAAGCGAGAGAGTGTATCAGTACTCTCGGAGCGTCCCGGTGACCCTGGCGTGATCGCAACCACGCCTGAGGACAACGATACCCACTACCACTGAGACAGCCGCCGCAATGAGGAGAAAGATGAGGTGAGTGGCGGCGTCGACATCGTGAGCCGGCCCGCGGAATCCGGCGCGGACCACCGCAAGAACGTGCGATGTCGGAAGCATCCACGCCACTCTCCGCAACCAGACCGGGAGGAGCGAGAGCGGGAAGTAGACACCGCCCAGCAACCCCGAGAGTGCTCCGAACGCCCACGACACCGGCTCTCCCTCCTTGAAAACCATCGTAAGCCCGGCCGAGATGAACCCGATCCCACACATCGTCAGAGAATAGAGGGCCACTGCCGCCAGCGCCGTGAGCGTAACCGGAATCGTCACACCCAGGAGGCCTACAACAACCACTGCCAGTCCGAGCGCCACGCCCTGCGCGATGATGATCTCCGACAGCCCCGCAAGGAGCACGAGCAATATGACGGGCCTGCCGCTCGACACGAGTTGCTCGAACGTGCCCTGTAATTGTTCCCGCCTGACGGTCTTGCGGAAAGCATGCAACCCGGAAGCAGCAACACCGTGCACAATCACGCCGATGAGTGCGAAGGCCGTGTAGGTCATCCCCACTTCGTCCTCGAAACCGGACCCCGCCAGTTCTACGGCCCTTCCCACAAACAGGAACGTGATAGCGGACAGGAGAAGTGATGCAAATCCCAGGAACAGTTTAGACCGGTAGCTTGCGTACGTTGCGGCACTCCTCACGACAAACGCCCAGAGGAGGTTGATGACGTCCCGTGACATCACGCGTGCCCCGTTGACGGCTGGGCGGACCGTCGCTGCCCCGACATCCCGGACGACGAGATGGGATCGGACACGGGTGACGGCAACTCGACGATCTGTTCGCAGAAGCGCGATTCCTCCATTCTGTGAGTCGCCATCACGAGAGCGCACCCGTCGCGGAGCCTCCGCTCGATCGCGCAACACACGAGAGCGCGCCCGGTAATGTCCAGAGAGGCAAACGGCTCATCGAGAAGAAGAAGCGACGGGGCCCCGAGGAAAGCTCTCGCCACGGCCAGCCGCGCGCCCGTCCCCCTGGACAGTCGCCCAGCGCGCATATTCAGCCACGGTCCGAGATCCAGTTCGTCCGCCACGCAGTCCACGGCCGAAGACAACTCCCTGCCCCGAAGCCCGGCGAGACGCCCGAAGAACGCAAGGTTCATCTTTGCCGTCAGCCTTACGTAGAACGAGCGTTCGGCACCGAGCGAGACCCCTACACGGCGTCGAACGTGCGTCGCCGCATGCCTCACGTCAAAGCCGCAGACAACGGCGCGGCCGCCCGATGGTATCAGGAGGCCGGCTGCGATACGGAGCGCCGTGCTCTTCCCGGCTCCGTTTGGACCGACGAGAGCGATCGCTTCGCCCGGCGCCGCCGTGAAGCTGAGGTCTCTCAGTGCATCCAGCCGCTGGCCGCGACGCCGGAATTGCTTTCCGACATCGGAGAACTCCACGATCTTCATCGCTTCCTCTCTGCCGATTCGACGAATCCTGCGCTCCTCATCGTTTCCCCTCGTCCACCACCGTGCGAAACTCCAGCGCCCTGACGTTCTGAGTGCTCGCGCTGACAACGATGAGGTCGTCCTTGCCGTCGCCGTTCACATCGCATACGAGCACACAAGACGCCCCCACATCATCAGGAAGAGCGACAATCTCTTCGCCTGTCCCGCGCGCCAGCACTGCGACGCGTCGCTCATGCCATGCCACGAGACACGGTACGACGCCTCCGTCCAATCCAACGTGCGCCAGTTCGACGGGCACCGGCGCATCGTAGACATCACCCCCGAGGTCGAGTTCCCAGACACGCTTCTCCCACTTGGGCGCCACCGCGTACAACAGGCCGTCACTGCAGCCAAAGACGAGTTCACTGCCGCTTGAGCCATCCACGTCGACGGACGCCATTTCGCCTATCGGTTCCCCCGTTCCAGCGATCATGTTCCTGATGAAACGCGGCAGTTGTCTCTTTGCGATCACTTCCCTGTGGTATTCGTTGCCGAACCGCATGCGAACCAATTCATCACCGGTCTCCCCATCGAGGGTAATAAGTGCGCCGGCGAAGCAACCGATGGCGACCTCGTTGTATCCATCGCCCGTCAGGTCTGCGACAACGGGCAGATTACTGGCGACACCCTCGGGATGCATGCGACTCTTCTTTCCCAGCTCCGAGCTCCAGAGATCCTCGCCGGCCGATGACACACATCTGAGGATGTTTGCGTTCTCCACAACCAGGATTTCCGACGCGCCGTCCCCGTCGACGTCGGCGCATATGAGTTTCGACAACCCGTCCCCAAACACGCTGCCGTCGTGTCGAGCCGTTCTTCTCCAGCGCTCGACCAGTCCGGGAAGTTCCAAAGCCACGAGGTCGTCGCTCTCGTCGCCGCGGACAGTCAGAACGATGAGCAGTTCTCCGGATGTCGTTCGCACAACGCCGATGCCACGACCCTTCCCTGGAAGCTCGCGCTCGGCGAGGGTCTTGCCCCTTGCGCCGCTCTGAACCAGGACCCTGTGCCCGAAGCACGTCATGACCTCCTCTCCCGGGGACGCGAAGAGATCGGACGTGAGCGCGCTGGCCGCACTCGTGTAGACGACACGCCAGAGTTCAGTGCCGGATTCCGGCTCGAGAGCGACCACCGTCGTGAGTTCCCTCCCCCTTCCCATTGTCACGAGGATCTCGCGGACTCCATCTCCGTCGAGATCCGCAAGAAGCGCGTCGGCGATGTTCGCCCCCGAAACGTCAAGGCTTGTCACCCACAATTCATCTATCCTTACTGTGCCGGCAACCGTCGAATCAGCAACGCTCCCTATTGAGCGAACCTCCACGCCACCAAGCCCCGCTGCGGCGGAGGATGCACCCACGCCGGCATCAACCTGCGCCGCGGTGAGTGCCCCAGCGCACAGGATTGCAGCGACGGTGATGACCCACGTCGATCGCCTCTCTACGCCCCCCGCAGAACACCCACCCACGGCTCTCATCTCTTCCTCCTAGTAGTCGACGAGACAGACGTCTCTCCCGCCGCAGCTGCCGAAGTCAAACCCACACTGGTCGACAGAACCGCAGTCTCCCCAGTCAACGAAAATGTAGCACAGGAGCGAATCCGGTGCTGCGCCGGACGAATCCGAACCGCTGTTCGCCAGCCTGAGATGATTCATTCCTTGATCTCCTTCCCGTACGCGACTGCCCACCACACCTACCCCGTATCAACAAAGCAGTTGTCATGCTGCTCGCATCCGCACCCGGCATCCACAATCCAGCAGAGATCCGACGAAGGACACTGCGAGTAGTCGACGAAACACAGGTCACTCACCTCCGACTGCGCCGCGACTTCGGCCGCCCCTCTGATGCCGTTCGCCAGCTTCATGTGCTTCAACCCCATCACCCCCTCTCCCGCACATCCGCTTCGCCGCCCGCTTCCACCCGCGGACGGTCCCACACCCTTGCCTCTCCGCCCGCTTCCACCTGCGGACGGTCGCGCACCCTTGCCTCTCCGCCCGCTTCCACCCGCGGACAATCCCGCACCCTTGCCTCGCTGTCAGTCTTACTTCGCGCTCGTCCGCAGGCGATTCCTCTGCTCCTCGGGCAGCTCCGCGTACAACCACATCGAAAGCTCGATGATCCTCCTCCTGACGGAGCATCGCACCGCATCATGCCCCACCGATTCTCCCGGCATCGTCTCAAGATCATGATGGCACGGCCCCCCGCACAGGTCACGTGCCCAGCAATCCAGACAAGCGGACGATGCTGCTCGCAGCCTCTTGAGCAGCGACGTGATCGCCCCACGGTCGATGCCGGCTGCCACGTGTCCGACGGCGAAGCGATCGTCACCTGCGAATCTGTGGCAGAGGTAGAGTGTCCCGTCCGTCGCAACGGAGAGATAGCGCGCCCCGGCACCACACGGAGAATCGCGGCGAGACCCCCGCGCCAGGAGCGCCATCGGCTCGGTGAAACTGCTCACCGACGGGCGCGAACCTCTCAGAAGTGCGTCACGTTCCGTTATAGCAAGCGCTTCGAATTCAGAACAGAGCCGCTCCGCGAACTCTCTGCTCATACTTGTACCGCTCACCGGAGCCAGGTGCACGGTGGAAAAACCGAGCCCTGCAAGATGCGCCACAAGCTCGGTCAGAGGTCGCGACGACTCCGTCACGGTCGCCCGGACCCCCACGCCGAAACCGGGAGGCAGCTCCATCAGATTGCGGACGATATGCGCGTACGATCCCTTGCCGTTGCGGAAGCGCCGGTTGGCGTCGTGATCCTCTTCGCAGCCGTCCATGCTGACCATGACGTCAATGCCGAGCTCGGCAAGAAGTCTGGCGGTGCCGGGCGTAAGCAGTGTTCCGTTCGTTGTCATGTGGAAGCGGATCTTCCGCCCCACCTCGGTGGCGCGCTCTCTCGCGTAGCGAACGACTGGACGGAGCATGTCCGTCGCGAGAAGTGGCTCTCCGCCGAAGAAGACCATCGATATCTCCGGCTCTCCGAACGACTCGCGTATCAGGAGATCAATGGCCCTGAAAGCGACATCTTCCGCCATGGTCTCACCTGCCGCGTTCTCTCTACGACGTCCGGCGCCCGTCTGAGAACCTGACATTGCTCCGAGGTAACAGTAGGTACACGAGAGGTTGCAGGCGCTGCTCACGTTGAGCGCCAACGACTTGATGGAGATCTCGATCTCCCCGGCCCGCGTCCCGTCTCGACAGGGCTTCCTGCCCGGCGTCAGTCCTGCTACTTCGGAGATGGCGGTTCGAACTGAGGTGGCGCCGTGATTGAGCTCGAGGACCGCTCGGTCGGTCGCGGGCGCGCTTCTCCTGAGCCACCTGATGGTATCTGCCGCGACGGTGTCTGCTTCAAAGAAGAAACCGGACGCGGGATCGAACGCGAGCTCTTTTCCGTCCACGCTGAACGTATGCAGCTCGCGCGCCGCAAGGATCGCGGGCTCGATTGAATCGTGTGGTTCCCGGCCGTCCTGGTCTCCCCCACTTGCCGGACTGCTCCCGGCGGCAAGCGCCTCAAGTGAGAGGCGGCGCGTCATTCGGGTGTTGCCGAGGACCGCGTTGCGAAGCACAGTGCTCATAAACTCAGCGAGCTCTGGACAAGGAAGATCATCAGCCGTGCTGAGCGCCTGCGCGTAGCATGACTCCATTGTCCCGGTGACTCTCTGCAGTGCGCCTGACTCGACCGCCATCCTGAGAAGACCTCTCGCCGAGAGCCTTTCTGGAAGCTCCGTGCGGCCGCTCCACCGAAGGAGCATCCACACAGTTGCCGACGGACGGCCTGCTGCCAGATCCTCGTGAAGATCGACCAGGTCATCAGCCAGCTGGTAGCCGGCATGGTACTCCTCGATCAGCCGCTCCATAGCTGGAAGCAGATCCGGCCGCCCCCCAAGCGCGGCTACCGCAGCGGCCGTGACCTTGAGTGGCGACATCTTCCTTCCCAGAAGGAGAAGCGTCCCGTCGAGCTCATCATCCCCGACAGCCCTGACACCTCCATCTTCGTCGTGAACGGACAGCTCCCACTCGAGGCTGGCGAAGTACTCGTCCATGAAGCGGTCGTAGTGCTGCCAGAACTCGCTCTCCCGGGGGACGAGTTCGGCGTACAGGCGAACGAACTCGGACAGACACCTGTCGCAGAACCCAAGCGCCCTCGGACCGGCGTCCCTTGTGCCGTCCAGAAGCTCATCCTGGGAGAGGAAATGCGCCGTAGCGAATGCGTTCCCCAGAGACATCGCTCTCGCCGCATCCCGGTCGCCTTCGAACCGGATGCCTTCGATCAGAAGGAATGGAAGCGCGACGGCGATGTTGGTCGGTCTGATGCCCCTGTCGGACATCGCGCCCTTCATCGTGCCGTTCGACCGAAGCCGACTGACGGACGACTCGAAGCCGGCCGCGACATCGCGCAGCTCCTCTCGCATGTCGAATCGGCTTTGCGTGCTGGATGATCGCACTGTTGGAATGACCCATTGGGGAAGATCCGACTGGAATGACCCGTTGGGGAAGATCCGACTGGAATGACCCGTTGGGGAAGATCCGACGATCAGGCGTTGAGGACAGGGGACTGAAATCCGCGATTCGGAGCCGGCGTCGCCGCTGACCACAGACCGGCCGCGCTCCCGGGGAAGCCTGGTAGAAGCAAGTTACCGACCAATTCGTGTGGAGCATGCGTCAACTCCATCGCAGGCAGCGCAAACGGGCACAACACATAAACGGCGTGGCCTCATGACCACGCCGCTCTGTCGCAGCTGTCTACTTGGATTACACACTACATTGCACTATGGCTCCCGAGCGTAGAACAGCCGGCAGGCGGATTGTGGAAGATCGTTCGCGCCTGCCGGCCTCGTGGGCTGGATCCCATCCTGGGAGGAGGATGCTTCTGACCAAGGTCGCCGTTCGGATGGAATCCGGGTGGAGAGCAGTTGGTGTTGCTTCGTCGGTGTCACTCCTTGCTGTCGCCAGCCTTTCTTCTCTATTCTCTGCAGCTACCACCAGGTGCCAGGAGATTCGATAGCTGTTCATATTCAGCCGAGGAACGGCGAGGCTATTCCGATGAGCAGGATCACCATTATTATCTTAACTCTCGCCGCGCTCGGCATGGCCATTCCCTCTGTTTCACATCATCTCCTGATGAATCCGGAGAGCCTGTCTTTTCTGGAAGGGGGCGAGGGCCATAGAGCGACCGGACTCGCCCCCCTGATAATTTCACTCAAGGCCACACCCCCTTCCAATTCTTTTTTGTCAAAGTTCTAACCTCCTTAAGGGCAGACATTGTGCCAATTTGTGCCGATCGGCTCTCCAATCGCGCACCGGCGCAGTGCCCCTAACACACTCACTGACCGCAAGTTACGCGACTCGCAATTTAGATGACGGATGCTCAGATTAGCGAACGGTGGCAGGTTCTTGACGCGACACGGTCAATCTGGAGAAATCTGGTGGTAACTTCGCTCTAGAACAGTGGTTACGCGAGTGTCACGTTTGTGACGCCCTGTCAAAGATTCGACGGTACACGAGAGCCTGCTGGAGACGCGCGGGCGCCTGCCGAGAAGCCGCCGGCGCTGATGCCGCCGGCTGGGTAGTGTGAAGGGGCAATGAAAAACGGGCCGCTTCCGGCCCGGTCTGAGAGCGTCGTCATGACGTTGCTGCCGCTTCAACGGGAGGCTCGCGCCGTCCCGCCCACAGCGCCGCTACCCGATTCCATACTTCTTCATTTTCGCATGCAGGCCGGTACGTGACACGCCCAGGATCTGAGCTGCCTGCTGCTTATTCCATCCCGTGCGATCCAGCGCCTCAAGGATCCTGCTTCGCTCCAGCATGCTGACCTCATCCTTGAGCGACCGGGGACAACTCTCATCGAACTCGGTACCGGGTCCCACATCGACACGAGTCCTGAGTTCCGGACTCATCTTGTCGATGCCGACGGTCTCGCCGCTCCTGGTCAGGGCGACACCGCGACGGACCTCGTTCTCCAGCTCCCGCACGTTGTTCCCCCGCCATCCGTACCTGAGAAAGAGCTCTTTCACTTCCCGGCTGAACCCTGGGATCGTCTTTCCCTCGCGCTTCGCGTAGTGCTCAAGGAAGTGATCCGTCAGAGCCGGGATGTCCTCCGGGCGCTCCCTGAGTGGAGGGACTTCAATTGTAATGGTGCAGAGCCTGTAGAAGAGATCCCGCCTGAATCCACCGTTCTCGACCTCTTTCCGAAGGTCCTTGTTCGTAGCAGAGATGACGCGGGCGTTGCTGGTCCTCGCAACGCTTTCTCCTACCCGCCGGAATTCCCCGTTCTGGAGGAACCTCAGGAGCTTCACCTGAAGCTCCCGGCTCATCTCCCCTATCTCATCGAGGAAGAGTGTTCCATCGACCGCAGCTTCGATTAGACCCTCACGATCGCGGTCGGCATCCGTGAAGGCACCCCGGACGTGGCCGAAGAGCTCGCTCTCCTGGAGATTCGGAGCGATGGCGCCGGAATTCAGAGCCACGAACCTCCCGGCCGCCGTCCTGCTGCCGGAGTGGATGGCCTTCGCGATCAGTTCCTTGCCCACGCCTGATTCACCACGTATGAGAACCGGCACGCGGCTGTTCTTCAGCTGCTCGACAGTCGCGAGTATCTGGATCATCTCGGGGCTTCGGGTGATAATCCCGATCGTTTCCGCGGAGTCGCGGAGCTTGTCGGCCTCCTCCCCGGTCGAGCGCCCCCCGATGGCCCCACCGACGCGAGAGTGCGTGAGGCCCAGGATCCGGCCGGCCGCATCGACAAACTCCACGTCGCTCTGCGTGAAAGCAACGGATCTGTCGGTCCGGGAGCGGTCTGCGTACACAAGGTAGACTCGTTCGCGGTCGAGACCGACTTCCGCCGGTATCAGCACGAGCGCGCCCACTTCCGGTGGAGTGAAAGCGCCGTTGGAGTGCCCATTGCTGACAACGAGAGGACGCGAGTGCCCCCGCTTCGAAACGGTCGTGCGCACGAAGCGGCACACGTCCGAGACACCTCTCCCCGTCCTGTCGACAGACGTCGCCACAGACGGCGTCCCTCCGTCGACGACCTGAAAGAGGACCAGTCGGTCGACGGACAGAGCGCCCGCCAGCTCTCCGGCGAAGCCATGGAGATCGTCGGGGCTCGGTTCGGCCGTCTCAAGGAATCTGTAGCCTTCAGCAATCAGTGCGTATCGGCCCCGGCGCGCGATTCCCGCGTCTGCCAGAACCACATCCAGTTCCACGAGTGCGGCGTCGATCTCGGCGAGACCGTGGCTGTCGTGTGCCGCCTCGAACCTGAGTCTTGCGCTCTCCAACCATCTTCGTGCGCGATCGGGCAGTCCACTCACCTTGAGCGCCTTCCCGCGTTCGAACTCACATCGCGCCACCCAGTTCGGGAGGCCGATGCGTGCAAAAATCGCGGCCGCGGACGACAGTCTGGCCTCGATAAGGTCGATCGGCGGTTCGTCCCCGGTCCACGATTCCCTGAGACCGATGCCATCCGCGAGCGCTGCCCTTGCCAGCTCGAACGATTCCCCAATGCGACGCAGTATCTCTTCGGCCCTGTGGATGAGGACCTCGGCAGCCGTCCGCTCACCCTTGGCGTAGCAGACGCTGGCCAGCACGCGGAGGGTCGCGCCCTCTTCGAGGCTATCGTTGATCTCGCGCGTGAGCTTGATGCCGTCGGAGCAATCACGCTCGGCCTCGTCGAGCCGCCCGAGTTCCATGTAGACCTCGGCGCGCCGCCTCAGGACCTCACCGACAACATCGCTGTTCGACGAAAGCCTGTACGCACATCCGAGCGCTCGATTCAGTCTCCTCAGCGCCTTCTCGTGCTCACCACGGTCCATCTCCAGGTGGCCGATGAACTCCAGAGCCAGAGCTTCGGCCCTCAGGTACCCCTTCTCCTGGCTTGCGGAGAGAGCGTTCTGGAAAAGCTTCTGTGCCTCACCCCACTCGCGCCGCACGCGGAAGATGTTGCCCAGCGCTGACTCTGCGGCCACGAGGCCACGAGTCGCGCCGATCCGCCCATAGAGCTTGCGCGCTTCGTTGAGCTTCTCTTCCGCCTCGCTCCAGCGGGAAAGCTTGTAGAGGATGATACCGAGGTTGGTGAGACGATCGGCGATTGCCATCGTGTGACCGAGCTTCCGGTCGATAGTGAGAGCGCTTTCGATGTACTCAAGCGCCCCGTGGAAGTCACCCGACCGCTTGGCCAGGACGCCGAGGTTGTTGTAGGCGGAAGCGAGTCCAGCCTCATTACCAAGACGTTTCTGCGTCACCAGGTAGTCGGTGAAGTAGTCGCGGGCCGCTTTGATGTCGCCCAGTTCGGCGTTCGCGATGCCAAGAACCTTGCCTGCCTCCGCCAGAAGCGGGCTGTCAGGCCTCGTTCTCAGAATCTCGTAGCCCTTCCGGGCCGCACGCAGCGCGTCATCGTAACGACCGCTCTCGATCTCAACGCGGGCGAGCACGACGTTCGCTTCGGCCCACGCTGATCCATCATCATCTTCTCCGAGATCGAGATCGTCCAGCTTCGCGCAGTAGCGCCTGGCATCATCGTAGCTGCCGAGACCGAGGTAGCACTTCGCGATGCTCACCAGGAGACCAGCAGCCTCGGCGTCGGTGAGCTTCTCGCGAAGCTCACCGGCCTCGGTCCGTTCAAAATAGCTCAGCGCGTCAGTGTAACTGTCGGACTCGAGATAGACATCGCCCAGGCGCACGGCCGCGACTGCGGCGTCTCTGCCGCTCTGCGATTCGAGCGCTTCCTTGAACGCTTTCAACATCTCGCGTTCCGGCGCATTGTCGTTTCTCTTGTCGCTCATGGTCCTGTCCCCGCGCTGAGGTCAGGGGATTCGGATGAACATCAGAACACTCAGAGGATCCTGAACATCCAGCTCAGAATCATCCGCATCCGCATGCTCCACAGCTCGTTCAGAGCAACGAACTGCTTCTCAGTCTGTCCGTCAGCATCGTCTCCCGCGTCGCCGGCCTCACCCGGAGTCTCCGGATCCGGAATCTCCTCCGGTTCGCCTGGCGTCGCGTTGCCCCAACGATCATCGTCACCACCAAGTTCCCCATCACCATCCCTGTACGTGATCGAACTGTGCACCTGAGAGCTGCCGGACGGACCTTCCGTCCGAATCGCTGAGTTCGCGGCTCCCGCAACGAGTAGCGAACCCAGCGCGAGGACCACAAGCAGGGTGAACACCCATTTCATGTGCATAGGTTACCTCCCTGTGGTTTCTGAGGAGTGGTCTTGTCCTGCTACAGCATTTCTCGTCGCCGTAGGGTATGCGTCGGCGTGCCCCGCCGGCGGCGGGTTGACGCTACATGGGGGGAATCCAGTACAGATCTCACGAATCCACTTGAATTCTAGCGCTTGGGAGGCCGTACTGTCAACTGAAATCCCGTGTTTGGCGAGACCAATTCAGGAATACAAATCCCGCAGCCGACCTGCCACACCATTCAGAGCAGAAAATCGTCCAGCTCGTCCCGCTCCGTCCTCAGAGGACGCTCGACGGAAGGACGCACAGCCTCCTCAGGATGCTCGCGTCCGACGACAGGATGCTCGCGCGCGACGACGGGCCCCACTTCGTGCGCCTCCCCCGACCATCTCGCCAGGAGATCCAGCAGCTCCCGCACACGCGCATCCGATGTCACCCAGTTCACCTGGTACCAGACCCAGCGCCCGTCTTTCTCTTCGACGGCGAGCCCGGCATCCTTCAGCTTTCTGAGATGGTAGGAAACCTGCGGCTGCGTGAGCTTCAGCTCGGCAACGATCTGCGAGACGTTCTTCCGCGCATCGAGGATTGCGAAAAGGACACGCAACCTCGTCGCGTCTCCCAGCTCGCATATGATGTCGGCAAGTCGTGTCATGGACAAGAGCTAACATCCAGCACGCCGGCAGTCAAGGCCCACCGCCGGTTCCGGTGTCTCCCCGAGACGCCTTTCGCGCCCGGCGCGCCGCAGACCGGCCACAGCTTCCACAAACACACATCGGGATATATCCAGAAACACACATCGGGGTGTATGATAGAGGTGAGTCTGGATACCCGCGCGGGAGGACTTCAGAGACACGTGTGCACCGCGCCGTGAGACACGATCACAAGGATGAGGTAGTGAAAAACCGTGTTCCCGACCTGAAGGGTATGCTCCTGTCGGAGCTCGAAGAGTTGGTCGCCGAACTGGGTCAGCCGCGCTACCGCGCCGACCAGATGGCTGGATGGCTCTTCGCCAAGGGCGTCCAGGACCTCTCTGAGATGAAGAACCTCTCAAGGGAGTTGAAGGCGGCTCTCGACTCCAAGGTAACCATGGCGCGCTCCAAGGTCGTGCGCGCCGAGCGGTCGGCCATCGACGACACCGAGAAGCTCCTGCTTGAGTACCCGGATGGTGCGCGGATCGAGACGGTCATTCTGACCGACGACGAACGGCATACCGGCTGTATCTCGACCCAGGTAGGTTGTCGCTTTGGGTGTCGCTTCTGCGCAACCGGCGCGATGGGATTCAAGCGCAACCTCTCTCCCGGCGAGATAGTCGAGCAGATACTCCAGCTGCGGCGGCGCCTGGCGCCTGTCAGACTCAACAATCTGGTCTTCATGGGAATGGGCGAGCCGCTCGACAACTACCGTTCTCTAATGAAGGCGATTCGGATCGCCAATGCGCCGTGGGGACTCGCGATCGGAGCGCGCCGGATGACGGTCTCGACGGTCGGAATCGTGCCGGGCATCAGACAGCTTGCCGGCGAGGGCCTCCAGATCAATCTTGCGGTCTCACTCAATGCCCCTACCCAGGAGCTCCGTGCGCATCTCATGCCGATTGCCGAGCGCTATCCCCTGGACGAGCTGCTGGACGCCCTCAAGTACTTCACCACGACCGTCGGGAGACTGGTAACGATCGAGTACGTCCTGTTGAAGGGCGTCAACGATTCGCCGGAGATGGCCACTATCCTGGGTGGGATCGCGCGAGACCTGTTGGCCAGGATCAACCTCATCTGCTACAATGAGATTGAGGGTGCAGCGTACGCGTCCCCCGATGATGAGTCGTTCGCGGATTTCGCCGCGCGCCTCAAGCAGCAGTGTCCCACGGTCGTCCGGAGGATAAGCCATGGAAGCGACATTGCGGCGGGCTGCGGACAATTGTGTGTGCTTCCGGACATCGAATGAGAAAACTCGAAGTGACGATACTGGCGGTTGTTCTGCTCGCCGCGACCGCGGCGGGAGCGACCGCGCCTGCGGCAACGGGTCTCCAGAGCCTCATTGCGCAGGTCGAGGACATCATCCCTGCGATGTGGCGCGTGGTCGAAGTCGACACAGCCAGGGTTCCGATCGGCTGGTCCGGGCCGGCCGACGGCATCTATGTCATGGTCGAGGACACCTCAACCCGCTTCTACCACCCCGACGGATTCCACTACTATTCCTTCTACCGGATCTGGCTGATGCCTCCCGACTGGGAGGGTGAGATGAGGATTACTCCATACGTCTCGGACAGCGTCCCGGCCTATCTGCTGGGAATGAACGACGACTACGAGGCCTTCTACCACACGGCCGGGGGGAATGTGTGGGAGCGGGGACCGCGCGCGCTCTGCAACGCGCTCAGCCTCAACAGAATCTGTCTCACGGGCCTCTCGCGTCGGGTCGTCGATCTTGAGTTCGATCAGCGACTACGGACGCGCCTCAAGGCCTTCGAGGAGGAAACAGGCTCCAGTCCCCTCCTGAGCCCTCAGCGCATCCTCGGCCTCGCCGGCGACGGACCGAACCTCTACATGGAGTATCTTTTCACGGGAGAGGTAGACATGGAGGAAGAGAGTCGACTGGCAGCGTTGACTCAGCGTCTTGCGGGCGACGTTTTCCTTACGTTTCCGGAGATCGAGTCCCTCTACGTTCGTCGTTGCAGCAACGACGCCTTCACTGATACTATCGTAACTCGCAACTAGTGAAACCTCCGCCGTACGGGTGTTGTCTCATTGACAGAACGCGTCATCCGCTCATCGATGATGCGCTGTCTGGTTTCCTGAATCGGCTGTCTACGACCGTGCCCTCAAGAGGATGCGTCATGCTACGTTTCACAGTAATCCCATTGATAGCAGCCCTGCTTGCTTTCACCGCGCCTCCACCTGCTGCGGGAGAGGAATCCAGCGACGACGGCGCCTTCATATCGGCGACCGCGTCGGAGTTCCTTGAATTGAACGACGGTGAGGGGTTCCAGCCGAAAGTCGATGTCTACTACAACCGGGTGGACGGCCTGCTCTCTTACATGGGAATAGAGTACGAACGCCGTGCGAGCATGCACCCACGGCTGGTGGCGAGTCGAGGCTGGCCGTCTGCCAGAGCAGACAATTACTATTTCATCTCGGTCGAGCAGCCGCTCTTTTCTTCCGACTCGTTCTCACTGGGTGTATCGTTCTACGACCGGTCGGCCTGGAGCCGCGAAGATATGGAAATGATCACCACTATTGAAAACAACCTCCTGGCCTTCTTTTTCCGTCAGGAGTTCCGCAACTACTTCCAGCGCGAAGGCTTCACGATCTTCGCCGAACACGAGTTCGCTCCCGGGAAATCGATCCGCGTGGAGTATGCGAACGACGAGCTCTCCTCGCTCGAAACCAGGCAGCATGTCTGGAGCGCCTTCCGCTCGGACGCCGACTGGTCGGATAACCCACCTCTGGAACGCGGCGTTCTCGACGGCCGGGAGGAGTATGAAGGCGTGCTCAAGAACTTCACGGGCACGATCATGTACGACAACCACGATCCGATCGAGAACACCGGCTGGAAAGCAGTGCTTCTTGCCGAGTACGCCGGCGGCATGACCGGCGGGGACTACGACTACCGGAAGACGTTCCTTGAGACTCACCGCTACTTGCGGCTCTCTCCCACCCAGACTCTGAACCTGAGAGTGTCCTGGGGACTCGCAAACGGAACCGACTTCCCCTCGCACAAGCTCTTTCATCTCGGCGGCATGGGGAACCTGAGAGGTTACGACTACAATGAGTTCGAGGGGAAACACCTGTTCTTCGCATCCGTGGAGTACGGCGTTCATATGATCGAGGATCTCGAGATCATCTACTTCGCCGATGCCGGCCGCGCCTGGTTCGGCACGGCGCCTGTCGAGTACAGTTCCGATGAAATGAATTACGACGTCGGCATCGGTGTCAGGCTGGACGCGCCCGGCGCCGGCGATATGAGAATAGATGTGGCAAGACCGACCACGACTGAGGACGCCGACATCAGGGTCATCCTCCGTCTGGAAACGGTCTTCTAGGGCGGAAGCGCGTACGACTGGGGAAAGACACAGCGCACGCGGCAACCCGCATTCAACTCAAGGCCATGCGCGGCGACGATTCACGGAGGCAGCGATGCGTTTTCTGCTGGTTGTATTGTTTGTTGTTCTGTTCTCTGTCACGGCGTCGGCGACGCTACTGTCGGACAACTGGTTGAGGGGCGCGAGTTCGGTCGCCCTGAACGATGATGCTACGGCCATCTTCGTAAACCCTGCGGGGCTTGGCATGTACAACGAGTCCGGATGCTACTCGTCGTACACGATGGTCGGCGAGCAATTCTCCGACTGCAGACTCGCTCTGAAGGGACCGGGCGTAGGCTTCGGATATTCGCGTAGCCAGATGTGGGAGGCGACCGCCGGGAAAGACGGTTCGGTCTTCCTTCCAGGCGATGATGCCTTCGACACATTCGTCGTCGGGATGGCACTCGGCGAGTTCCGCAAACTCGCGATCGGATTCGACTACCGCTGGTTCCGCCCCCACTTTGGAGACGCGCTCAAGACGGGTACCTGGGATGTCGGCATCATGTATCGTCCCGCCGATTTCCTCTCCCTGGGCGGCACGGTCACCAATCTCTCCGAACCCAGGATCTTCGGCGAGATCGCGGCTCCCATCACGTACACGGCAGGGCTGGCCGTCCGCCCGATAGGCAACCGCCTGACTCTCATGGCCGACGCAAGTGTTGCCGACAAACAGGATATCGAGGACACCGTCTACACCGGAGGACTGGAGGCCGAGATCATAGACGGTGTCGTGCTGAGGGGTTCTGTCCAGTCGTTCACATCCGGCGACGAGCGGGAGCAGGAGACCAGCTTCGGTCTTTGGTTCAACACGACCCACTTCGGCGGCGGCGCCTCGACGAGAAGCCACAAGGGCACATCCGAGAGCATCTACACGGTCGAGTTCGGGAATTCGACTCAGCGACTGCGCACGATTCTCAAGCCGGGAGAACAGCTGGCCGAGATCGAGATCTCCGGGCCGCTCAACGACTACGGGTCGCGCTGGAGCCTCTTAGGCAAGCCGCGCGGAGGAGTCCAGCGGTTGATACGCGACATACGGAGAGCCGCGGAAGACTCCTCGGTCGAGTGTGTTCTTCTCAATATCAAACCGCTCGGCTCAGGGTTCATGGGCGGACCGAGCGCACTCGTCCAGGAGCTCCGGGACGCAATCGTCTCGGCCGGCGAGAAACATGGTACACGCTTTGTGGCATTCCTCGAGTACGGCGCCGGGACGCCGGAGTACTACCTGGCCTCTGCGGCCGACGTCATAGTCATGCCGAGGATCGCAGGCATCGACGGACTCGGGCAGTACGTCAACATCATGCGCTACACCGGAACCACCGAGAAACTCGGCGTTGAATGGGACTACATCTCGGCCGGGAAGTACAAGAGCACCTTCCACTCGATAGGTGCGGGACCTCTGACCGATGTCCAGCGCGAGGAAGTCCAGTCGATGATCGACGACAACTTTCGGGAGACGGTGACCGCGATGGCCGGCGGGCGCGACATGACCTACGATGAGATGGAGGCACTCGCCGACGGGCGCCCGTACACTCCGCCGGACGCGCTCACCGCGGGCCTCATCGACGTCCTCGGCTTCTACGCCGATGCAAAGGCGACCGCACTGGAACTCGCCGGTGGTGATCTGCCGGATGAGCCGGAGGAGATATCGACCGTCGACGTCTCGGGTTGGACGAAGAAAACCTACGACTGGAGCTACGGGCCTAAGGTCGTGATCATCGGAGCGTACGGCGGAATCGGTGTCGGTAAGAGCGGCAATGATCCGATCTGGGGCCGCGAGTCGATAGGCTCGGAGACGCTGGTGAAGCAGCTCCGCCGAGCGCGCAATGACGACTCGATCAAAGCGGTCGTGCTACGCGTCGACAGCGGTGGCGGAAGCGCGCTCGCGTCGGACATCATCTGGGCCGAGACAAAGAAGCTCGCAGAGAAAAAGCCGTTCATCGTCTCGATGGGCGATCTCGCAGGCTCCGGCGGCTACTACATCGCGTGTGCGGCAGAGAGGATCTTCGCCGACCCCCTCACGATCACGGGCAGTATCGGTGTCGTCATGATGAAGGCGTCGCTTGCAGGGCTCTACGGGAAAATCGACGCTACACACGAGACTTTCAAGAGCAGCGAGTTTGCCGACGCCTGGTCTTCGACACGCAGGTTCACAGATGACGAGAACGAGGTTGCCAACGACTATATCCAGTGGATGTATGAGGAGTTCCTCGACCGGATCGTCGATGGACGCGGGATCGACAAGGATGAACTTCGCAAGGTGGCGGAGGGGCGCGTCTACACCGGCAACCAGGCGCTCGAACTCAAGCTCATCGACGAGCTCGGTGGGCTGACCGACGCCGTTGCCTATGCATGCGAGTCCATCGGGACTACCCCGGCGGATGCGACCCTGGTTCTCTACAGGACTCCCAAGGACATCATGGATCTCATCATGGAAGAGGTCTCGATCAAACTCGGGCTCTGGCGGATGCTTGACATAGGTGGAGGCAGCCTGACCGACATGGTGCAGTTCAGGGCGGTCACCGGACAGTTCGTGGACTAGCTGGGGACTTCGACGCAGTGTTGTTTCGGGACGAGCGTGCCTACCGACGCTGTCCCCTCAGATATTTGTACGCCTTTCCCTCACACTCGATGATATCACCATCGACCAGTGCTCTCACGTTCTCAACGAGCTCCCCGCTCACCCGAACGGACCCCTTCACGACCTTCAGCAGAGGCGGTGAGCCGTCGGTTGTTCCGTCCAACTCGATGAGAGTCTCGTGGAGCTCCGAGGCGTAGTCCGTCCCCATGCCCACCTCAAGCATCGGAAGCCCGGGATTCTCAATCGGGATGTTACTGTGAGCCGCCATAACTCCATCCGGAAGGATCCGACGGAGGTACCCCTTGACCCGGATCTCCTTCTGAAGGAGCGGCTTCGTGAAGGCGTTCGTCCAGGACTGTCTCTTGTGGATGCCGATCGCGACAAATCCCATCATGACGCCCAGCACTCCGATGATCGCATGGTAGGCCTGAGGACCGAGGTGGCCGAACAACTGGGACAATTCACTCTTCCTGTTGCTCGTTCGTCCGGGCGTCGATGCGGACGCCGTCTCCATGACGACGCCAACGCACCCCTCTTCCTCACCCATCTCATCGTTCTTCCCGGTGTCAGTGGTGACAGCGGAGGCTATGCCCTCCGAACCGGACGTCGTACTCCCGACTGCGATCACGGCAGAGGGCGGGGCGATCACATCGTCCATCAGACTCGCGAACACGCCTATGAGATCATCGCTGCTCACGGCGTGACGGTACACGCCTCCGCTCGACTCGCACACCTGGGTCAGAAGCTCGCCGTCGACCTTCTCAGCCCTACCGAGACCCACCGAGTAAATGGGAATCCCGGCGTCAGCGAACAACCTTCCGAGCTGACGGAGCCGCGCTCTGCTCTCGTGGTAGATCTCACTATACTGCGCGTAGTCGTCGTACATAGGAACGAGCTTGCCGTCGGTCAGGAGAATGGCATACGCGCTCCCGCCAGGTGCTGCACGCCCGCCGGAGAGGGCGCGAGAGAATACCTCCGCCCGCTCCTGCCATGCGAGCTCGAGCCCGCGTGTGATGTCGGTGCGGTTGGCCGTGAACGGCAGCCGGAGCGCCTCGGCTATCGCCTTCCCCGTAGCAGCCGAGCCGATCGTCACCGGGTAGTCCGCCAGAGCCGGGAACGGCTCCTCACCGTACCCGTAGACCGTGACGCGATCCCCCTCGTTGAGCGATGTCACGAAGCTCTCAAGGGCATCAAGCGTCGCCGTCCCTCTGTCTGCGTACTGCATCGTTCCCGTGCAGTCCACCAAGAGCACGTAGTCAGCGCCACCGTGCCCCGCAGCAAGTGCCGAAGTCCCCACCACAGTTCCCACCGTGGCTGTCAGCACACACGCTGCAAGAAACGTCGCGCTCAACCGGAATCGCATCCCGAGTCTCATCGTATTCCTCCTCGTGAATCATCCTGCGGCGAGCAAAGTGCCGGCCCCCGGATCCACCTACGGGCACACGGCTAATCCACTTTCCGGAGTCTCTCCAATATATAGCTGCTCATGCGATCATACACCGTCTCATCGCAAGGATGAATGCATGAAGCATGCCTGAGACAAGCGCCAGACCCCCGCCCCCCCAGCGGCGCCCCGCCTCCGCCCTTGCAGAACCCTCTGCGCGCGGCTACCATCGACCCGATGGTCATCAATGCCTGTCCGGAGGAGCCCGTCGATACCGCAAGAGGAACGCTCCAATGCTCACTGAGCCGCCCATCAGTAATCGTGACCGTTCGGCTGCGCCCACGGCCGCCGACCTCCTCCGCCCGGCGTTCAGACAGTTCTTCTGGCTGAGCTACGATCATATCGGCCTCCTGATCCTCGCCAACCTCCTGTGGATCCTCCTCTCACTCCCGATTGTCACCGCACCTGCGGCCACTGCCGGGCTCTTTCACCTCACGGCCAAGATCGCTCGCCGCGAGGATCCATCCCTTCGCGACCTCATTGGAGGCTTCCGCCTCTTCTTCAAACCCGCGTCGTTGATCGGCCTCGTCGACGCGGCGATTGCCGTCATCCTCTGGATCAACGTCGACTTCTACAGCCACCTTGGTGGGCACGCGTCGATTCCGGGGATGCTGTTCGCAGGCCTCATCGTGTGGGCCACCGCCTTCTGGGTTCTCATCCACGCTCACCTTTTCCCCCTCCTGATCAGCGGAGAAAGAAGCGTCCGTTCGCTCTTCAGAAAATCAGCCGTTTTGACGCTCCACAACCCCGCCTTTACCGTCGGCATCACCGTCCAGAACATCTCGGTCACCGTGATCTGCGCCATGACCGGAATCGGCCTGTTGGCCATTGCCGGTGCCTTGACCGCCGTCCTCCTCACCACCGGCCACCGCTCCCTTCTCTCAAGGTACGACCCGGGGTCCGCCCCGCCGCCCCCGGACCAACGCGGCTGGACCGACCTCTGGCGTCCTTGGGAAGCAGGCAAGACGGGAAGCTCTCGCCCAGCCTAGCACCACCCAACATTCCACATCCGTGCCTTCACAAACATGGAGAAACACCTTGACATTACTGAGTCGGGGGTTTAAGATTACTCATATCGGCCTTCACATTGTCAATGTCCAGGAGCCCCCAGGAGGTGAATATGATTCATCGGTCACCAGAAGCCTGCCCCGTCTGCAGCGGGGAACTCGTCATTCGCGAGCTGGAGTGCCCCTCCTGCGAACTCACGATCCGTGGGAGGTTCGAGACGTGCGCCTTCGCGGTCCTGACCGGGGAGCAGCTTCAGATAGTGAAGATCTTTCTCAAGTCGCGCGGCAACCTCAAGGAGCTGGAGCGCGAGTTCGGCATCTCCTACCCCACGGTTCGAAGCAGGCTCGATGAGATCGTCAGGAAACTGGGCTTCACACCCGAGCCGGATGTGGATCCGGAGTTCAGAGAGGAGCTCCTGGCAAGGCTCGAACGAGGAGAGATCGATGCGGACGAGTTCGTACGGAAACTGGATGACGCGGCCGATTAGCGCCGCCGTCTGCCCTACCCCGGACTTGTGGCCGAACGTTGCTCCACTACGTGGCTCACAGACACAGCGCCACAAATCCGCCCGACCCAAGGATCGCCACCCGGCAGCTCGCTCGGTTGCCACGCACGCGGTCCCGCTGACCCGGATCACGACACAGACCTCAGAGAAGGAGACGGAAGGGATGAAAGAAGAGACTCTGAGAATACTGAAGCTTCTCGAGAACGGGAAGATCACCGCCGACGAGGCGAACAGACTCATAGCTGCACTCGACAGGGCCGAGTCGAAGCCAAACGAGCGGCAGACCAGACGCAAGTGGCTGCACATCAAAGTCGACGAGAACGGCGAGAAGAAGGTGGACGTCAAGATCCCCCTCGCTCTTCTCAGGTTCGGGTTCAAGTTCGCGCCCCACATGTCAGGCTTCCGCGTCTCGAACGGCCATCGCAGAGAAGTCCACACGAGACTCAGAGAGGCCAAGGCGAAGGCTCGCGCTGCCAAGGCGCGTGCGCGGCGGGACTTCCGCGCAGGGATGAAGAAATTCGACGCCGCAATGGACGGTTTGGATGTGGGTGATGAGTTCGGTGCCCGGGTCGAGGCAACCGTCAGTGACGCGTTGCACGAGTCCATGGACGGGATCAAGGAAGTGCTCGATGACAATCTCGACATCGACATCGAGAAGATTCTGAAGATGGCGCAGAACCCTGATTTCGACGGAACGATCATGGAAGTGCACGACAAGGAGGACGGCGAGCACGTCACCATCACTCTGGAGTAGCCGGGAATGTCAGTGCCTCCGGGGTCGCAAGCGCGCTCAGGAGATCACCCTGGTTAAACGGACAGAAGCGGGAGTCGACAGAATGAAACACGCACATAGCGGAATGATAAGCGGAGGCATGGTTGTCGACACCGACCAGGCGATGAATGGATCGTGTGTCGGAGACATCGCAGTAATCGAGGGCGGCAGGCTCAGGCTCAACGGCGCCTGCTCGGGTGACCTGATCATGGAGAGCGGAGAGACCATACTCCGTGGAGCTCTCGCCGGAGATGCCACTCAGCTGACCGGGACTCTCACAGTGGACGGGGCTATCAGCGGCGACCTTCTGATCGAGAGTGGAGAGACAACGATCCGCGGAGCTGTAGCGGGCGACGTGCAGAACCGCGGCGGTGATCTCAAAGTGTACGGCGTCATCAAGGGAGATCTCATCGAGGATGGGGGCACGACGTGGGTCGACCCGAAGGCGAAAATCATGGGCGATCACGTTGTCCGCGGCGGGCTACAGCATCCGGGGGCGCACGAATCCCCGCTTGAGCGGCCTGCCCCGCCGTCAGCACCTGAGCCGCCTGACCCACATGCAACAGATCCGGAGCCGCGCTAGAATTTCGCGTACGGCGACTCGGGGATCGAGGAACTCGTATGCCGCAGTGCCCGAAACGCCCGGAGGCGTTCCTCTGCAGCAGGGTTCGGGCACTGCACCCTGTCATCATCGCGAGACGTGATCGTGGCGCACAACCAGACATCGTCGAGAAAGACACCTGCCCCTCCTGCTGTGCCGGGGCCACAGCCATCATCCGTCGTATAGAAGGTGGTTGCCATCTGGAAGGTGCTGAAGCCCGGGTAGGAATCGAGACTGTGGCCGTTCAGACCTGCGGCCCCCCAGCCATCGCACTGCCCGAAGTCACCCCACCAAGCTCCTATCTGGTACCACATCCCCTCGTCGAACCGAACGGAGTGCGTCCAGTAGTCGTTGTCGTCGGTCGGCACCTCTGCGTGAACCGCCATGTAAAGCGTGCACGCCCCATCAGCGTAGCCGACGTCGATCGCCGGCGAGCAGAGCATATCCATCAGATTCGGCGGGACCAGACTTGTGTCGGCATCATCTCCGCACCACCAGCAGCGAGGATCGCTGAAGGCGGGGCAGGCACGTTCCACCACGTGCCAGTGGTCGCCTGGTAGTCCCAGACCGCCCGGTGTGCAAAGACCCCCGTCCTGGACGTCATCATAAAAGTAGACGCCTCCGCCGATGAAATCGAACACCTTGATGTTGTCGACGTGAAAGGCGCCTCCGTCCGAATCGTAGAGACCGTCTTCGTCAGACCACCCCGAATCCGAGGTGAACAGGAATCGGGCGACAAGCGGATTGTCGTACTCACCCACCAGATAGCCGTACAATCCAAGATCGTGCCAGCCCCCACTCGATCCGCTGTATCCGTTGTTGAGGTTGACGTAGTCGCCTTCGCTCTGCGCCTGAAGGTATGTGCAGTCGTAGTCAGGCTCGGAGTCGTAGCGGTACGCGAACGTCAGTACTGGGTAAGCGGTGGGTCTTTCGTCTCTCGATTTTCCCTGGGACTCCGGGGTCGCTGATTCGCGGTAGAGCGTCTTGATGGCGCCCCACGACATGTTCTGCACGACAGTCTGGGTGAGATCAACCGGAGGAAGCCTCAGCCACTGATACCAGCCGTTCCCGTAACCGTCGCCGCCGCTGAGGGACGGGTCGAGCAGGCCGACCCACCACGAATAGTCGGTCTCGTAGAGCGGATCATCGAAGGCAAGGTAGGTGTCCGGATGGAAGCTGGCTTGGAGCCAGGTACTCTGATCATAGTGGCTCCAGCCGCTGACATCGCCCTCCATATCGTCGTACCAGACTATCTGGTACGATCCCGGCTCGGCGCCGCAGTGCGAGGACGGCGCCAACGCAAGTAGAAGCGCTACGAGACCAAGGAGAATCCGATAGCTGCGGTGCATTGGCAACCTCCTTTCGGGATAAGCGCGAGCCCGGTCGTAGGCCGCAGCGATCCACAGCTGCGCTAGAACCTCCTGTACGGAGAGAGCTCTGAGACACGCCGACGATTGAGGCTCCTCTTCGCCGCCGCGACTCTCCGATTCCGATCAGCAAGGGCCTCGAGTTCGGCTCGTCCCGGCTCCCCCAGCGTGTAGTAGCCCTCCAGCCATGTATCGTCTATGTTGATGCCGGCGCCCCCCGCAGCCCCGGGACCACAGCCGTTGTCGGTCGTATGGAAGATCCACATGACCTTGGCCTCACTTGCAGGCAGAAGCCCACTGATGTCAGTACCGTTCAGACCGGGTGAACCGAAGCCGGCGCAACCAGCGAAGTCACCCCACCATGCACCAGTCTGGTACGCGATGCCATCAACGATTACCCAGTCCGTCCAGTAGTCGTTGTCGACTGTCGGAACCTCGGCATGAAGCGCGAAGCGGACCGTGCAGGTCCATGCCCCGCTGATGTCGATGCCCGGCGTGTAGAGGGCGTTCGCAAGATTGGGGGGAATGAGGCTCGTATCCGCGTCATCGCCACACCACCACGAGGGTATTACGTTCGACGAGCAGACGTCGTCCACGAGATGCCAGTAGTCACCGGCGGCGTCCGGCACGCCAGGCGAACAAAGGCTTCCATTCTGAACATCATCAGAGAAGTAGATGGTTCCATCGTAGAAGTCGTAGACCTTGATGTTGTCGACGTGGAAGGCCCCACCGACTGAGTTGTAGTCCCCATCCTCATCCGACCACGCCCCGTCCGAGACAAATCGGAAACGCAGCATGAGCGGATCATCGTACTCCATGAGCTCGAACCCGTAGGCGCCATAATCCTGCCACCCGTTGCTCGATCCGTCGTAGCCGTTATTGAGGTTGACGAACACACCGAGGCTCTCCGCCTGAACGTAGGTGTAGTCGTACCCGGGCTCAGAATCGTACCTGTAGGCGAACGTGAGCACGGGATATGCGGCAGGCCTTCCGCTTCTCTCCTTGCCTGGCGACTCTCTTCTCTCCGAGTCGCGGTAGAGCGCCTTGATGGCGCCCCAAGAAATATTCTCTACCGTGGTCTGGGTGACCACGATCGGCGGCAGGTTCAGCAGCTGATTCCAACCGTTCCCGTAGCCACCGTCGGCGTCATAGTCGAAGGTGCCGCACCACCACGAGTAGTCCGTCTCGTGGAGTGGGTCATCGAAGGCGAGATAGGTATCGATGTGAAACTCTAACTCTACACTCGCGGTCAGATCCTCGTGGGTCCAGTCACCGGGGCCGTCCGAGTTGTCGTCATACCAGAAGACACCGTAGTACCCGGGATTGGCCTGGCAGATTGAAGCGGGAGCAGATAGGAGTAGGATCACTGCGAGGTAGAGAAGGAACCGATAGCTGTGTCGCATGGCGACCTCCTTTCGGGGGTGCGAAAACGCGGTCGGCGACCGCCGCGATCGACGGCCGCGGAAGGCGTTATTAGTATACCACGCGCCTGTAGAGATTACCCGCGCTGTCTCTGGAGCTGCACACCATGCCCGGCGCACACCAGAAACGCCCCGGGCACGATGCCCCGGGCGTTTCGCACACTTGCTTCTCATACGGCAGCAGCAGGCCGCCCGAACCGGACGCCTCAAGCTAGCCTCAGGTGAATCCCCCGCTCCCGCACGATGCAGCCCGGCTGCCACTTGACGTCGCGAACGTGGAAACGATCCTTCGCCCCTTCTTCTTTCCGCAAACCGGACACTCGTGAGGCTTGTCCCGGTTGGTGACGGACTCGAGCTCCTCGAAGACCGCCCCGCAGCTGTCGCACATGTACTCGAAGATCGGCATCTGTCCTCCGGAAAGTCGTATCTCAGTCCTACCTGTCTCACGGTGAGGTGCGGATCGATGCTGATCAGGCTCCCACGTCCATTGCCTCATCGTTCTGCAGTTCTGATGCCGCGCGGCTGGATTGGATTCGGGGAAACAGTTACCCCGATCGCCTGAACAGCACACGCCTCGGGACCAGCGGGTCCTTTCCCACGAATCGCACGATCTCCCAGTCGTCCGCGAAGAGGCTGCGTATCTCCTCGTTTGTGTACGGGCGGAAGAGCATCCCCTCGCGCTTGCCCCCGATGTACTGGTGTGTGCCGTCCTCCAGAATGCGGCTCTCGGAGTCCGGGTCGTCACTCTTGTCCTCATCGAACGCCACGAGCAGTAGAGCCCCCGGACGCGCAATCCGCCCCAGCTCTGTCGCCAGTTCCTCGGAGTGCGGGAGCGTCACGTGGTCGAGGCAGCTCCATGCGAGCACTCCGTCCATGCAGGCGTCGCCCAGTCCTATCCGGCTTCCATCGAATTCCACGCTGGAGAGATTCCCAAGCCCCTCGTCGCGCGCGTTTGCTTCACAGTAGCGGACACCCTCATCGACCACGTCGCAGATGGAAGTGCGGTACCCGCGTCTCGCGAGCTCGAGTGCGTTCCGGCCGATCCCGCATCCGAAGTCCAGCACTTCTCCCCCATCGGGCAGCAGGTCCAGGAATTCGAGCGCGAGCTCATTGCCTCGATCAAAGATCGATTCCCCCCACTTCTCGGGGATGCCGCCTGCGATGGTCTCTCGCATGCAGCGTTCCCAGAAGACGTGGGATGCAGGTCGCTCGTCGTTCACCGCATGCTCCTCTCGTGCCAAGAAACGATAGGGGGGACACATCGTCCCCCCTATCGTAAGTCAGGAATGCTGCCTGTGCTACAGCTATCGGGCCGTTTCCGCGTGCAGTCTCCCGCCGCGGCCTGCCCTTACTTCAGTAACACGAGCTTTCGCACCTCCTTGTAGCAGCCATTCCTGCCATCGGAACTCATTCGGACGAAGTAGACCCCACTCGCGGCGCGGTCGCCGGAGTCGGTCAGTCCATTCCAGATCGCCTTGTATTCGCCGGCGTCGATATCGTCATCGACCAGCGTCCGCACGACACGGCCGGATGCACTGAAGACGCGGAGTGCCACGTGACCGGAGGACGCGATGCTGTACTCGATTGTCGCTGTGGGGTTGAAGGGGTTCGGGTGCGGAGAACGAAGCGCGGTCGCCACGATGTCATCATCCCATACGGACGTCTCAAGCGGAATCCCGATGCGCAGGCGGTCGAGCATGAATCCCTTGCCGTGGCAACCGGGATACTCCTCAGGGGAGTAGTTCCTGAGATCTATACCCACCAAGAGCCAGTCTTCCCCGGCGTAGGCCATCCACTCGTCGCTCACCGCGATGTACTGTGGACCCCCGTAGTACGGCCCCCAAACGGGCCAGTCCCACCACTGCCACGGGTCAATGCACTCGACGATCCCCCCACTCCCGGGGTTCAGCAACACACGGTCGTTGGAACACTCGGGAAGGTCCATCCACCCGAACCACTCGGCAACGAGGTTGTTCGCACCGAAGATGTCGATCGGCGGACTCAGGAGCTGAGCGGCCTCGCCGTCCAGCATCACCCCGGTCGCTTCGTCGTATGCCACCATCATCCACTTCGGTTCCCCGGTCACAGTCTCGAGCGACCTGCGGAACGTCACGCCAACCTGCCCCGTCGGCGGTACGTCATCGTGCGACCATCCGTTGTCGCCGGCGGCCTCGCAGTCGTCAGCCCAGACGGTGGCGTAATCCACCTTCCACTCGAAGTTGTCCAGCTGCCAGGCGCCGTCCAGCACCGGGTTCGATGGCGGGTTGTTCGGCGTGTCCGCTGACGAGTAGCAACAATCCGACTCAAATCGGAATCTTATTCTCACGTCCGCCCC
This sequence comes from bacterium, assembly GCA_025782395.1. Taxonomy (GTDB): domain Bacteria; phylum Joyebacterota; class Joyebacteria; order Joyebacterales; family Joyebacteraceae; genus Joyebacterum. Next base: position 8,933 of record JALGZD010000091.1, on the reverse strand, counting down.
GGCATACTCGTGCAGGTCGAGAATGGGGTGGCCGTACGTTGCGGAGTCCCAGTCCTGACTATACCCGGGCGTGCCGGCGAATCCCGGGTTGCTGTAGGTCGCGACGGTGCTCCACGAGTTGCCGCCGTCGTCAGACACATCGACGTACGCGTAGTCGTAGTCCTGCTCAATCGCGAACCGCTGGTCCCACTCAAAGGTCACGACATCTCCCGGCTCGCTCCACAGAGAGAGAGGGAAGTCCCTCGAGAGGTGCTCCTCCCAGTTGTTCCCGTATCCTCTCGGCTGCACCCAGCACGGATCATACTTTCCGCACCACCACGTGCTGTCGCCGAGGTGCTCGAATCCGTTGATCCGGATCGTGTCCTTGTGCCAGTGGTTATCGCGGCCAGGTGTTCCGGATACATCCGTAGACGTCCATCCGAGGTTGTCGGGACTCACCACATCCTCGAAATCAGCATCGAAGATCCAGAGTGTCTCGGTTCGGGCAGCGGATGCTCGCTCGCTTGGAACAGCGTGAAGAGCGGCGACCGCGTGACCGGAGGTGTGTGGAGAGATGATGCCATCTGAGGTGATGCCGGCTGCATGCGCTGGGAGTGAGACAACAAGGGCGATGAGAAGAGCGAGGGCAACGGCCCCCACCATTGATGACGGTGTCCGCATGATGCACTCCTCCTGAGGGGCATTGCCGGCAGGTTGACCCCGCCGTTGTCCTCTAGGCCAGGCAATGTGGGGCGCCGGACTCCCGCACCCGGCGCCCCGGGCATCTACCCGAATCGGTCTCTTCGGGCGTCAGCGCCCGAATCGGTCTCTTCGGGCATCAGCGCCCGTACCGGTCGATTCAGGCGTTAGGCGCCGGTACTTACGTCAGATATCGAACTCGCGTTCCTCCAGTATCTTCCTTCCGTCCAGATAGACCGTCGGTCGCACGATCATGAAGCCCCACGACAGCGTGGCCTCGTTCTCGCCGCCGATCAGTCTGTTGTCTCCGATCCAGAGCGCCGCGTCACCGTACGACTTGCTGTCCCAGACAGTGTAGCCGACCGGGTTCCGGATCTCCGGATTCGCTCCAATCTCAAAGCCACCAACTTTTCCACTGTCGCCACTGCTCTCCGACAGAACCAGATCGAGGAGCTCCTCGTTCTCTCCTGCCGTCGCCGAGACGATCTCGCCATCTCTGAACTCAATCCGGATGTCGCGAATCGCGACGCCGAAGTAGTCGGTCATCTCCGAGTGCATTGTCCCGTTCGCAGTCCCTGCGACGGGAGCGACGATGACCTTCCCGGCAGGAAGGTGCCCCCAGCCACGCCCGCGCTCCACCTCCCAGTCGGAGATGATGCCGTCGTCGAGGAATATCTCCCGCCGCTCGACCAGGAACGTGAGATCGCCGCCCCCCGGCGACGTGATTCTGACTTCGCGACTCCCACCGAGCAGTTCCCCCAATACCCGGCAGCGCTCCGCAAGCGCCCGGTAGTCGACGTCGAGCGCGGTCCACCAGGCATCGTGGAGATGCCTGTAATCCAGACCCATGACCTCAGCCTTCTGGGGTGTGGGATATCCCATGTAGATAATACGCTTCCCCGCATCGAGGAGCCCGCGACAGACAGGGTTCTCGAGCGGGTATCCCGGGACACCCGCATACAGATACTCCATCCCGCTGGAAACGAGCTCCTTCATGAACTCGAGACGCTTCGAGCCGTGCAGTTGCTGGTCGATCGTTCCGCTCTCTTCCCCGGGGTAGCGGACCGGCTCCTCGATCACAATGACGGCCGCGAGTTCGCTCTTCCACTTCAGGATAAACCTGTTGTCCGAGCAGTCGGCGAACGTCACGAGACAGTGCGCCCCGAGCGACTCGAACGCCCGACTCAGAGGCTCCATGATGTCACGGTGTATGAACTCGCCTTTGATCAGAACGACATCGTCGACTTCAATCTGGAGGCAGTCGCGTGCGACCTTGATTGCGATCTCGTCCTGGTCAACCTCAAGGATCTGCTTCCGTCTCCAGTCGAGCATGCTCTCGGAAATCATCCGTCGGACGTCGCCTGTGAGTCCTGCGTGCTCACCAATGCCACGGGCAACATAGAAGTTCCGCGCAACCGCCCGATAGTATTTCTCTATGACACCGCGCTTCTCGACCTTCGCCACTATCCGGACGAGCCCGGCTTTCTCCAGTTCCTTCACGTGGTAGTGGACGCGGCCACGCGTTCCGCCGATCCAGTCGGCGACCTGTTTGGCCGTGCCGGGGCGTTCGATCAACAGCGTGAGAATACGAACCCTCTCCGGGTTGGACAGCGCTTTGATCTGACCTTCCTGCTCTATCACAGTGACATCGAGCTCCGGTGACCTCTGGTCAACCGGCTCTCTCTGAAGGCCTTCCTGCTCCATCTTGCGGCATCCTCTCAGAAACGGTAGGGGGGCGCCTGCGGGGCGAGCCCGGGCTCGGAGATTCCTCCCTGGGGATGGGCGGCGAGCCCGGGGCGCCTTGTCTATTGTCACAACTCGGTCTAACTTTCCAGCGCGGTTATGCTACCACCCCTCAACCGAGCGTGTCAAGACAATTCCTGACCCTCCATCAACCGTCCGAGAACCACAGCACACGGGCACTAAGACTACGCCGGATGGCCGTTTCCACTTGACACTCGGGACAAGGGGTCAATATGATTTCGGAACGCCCGGGCGTCCGGACCGGATACCAACATACTTGCCGGCTCACAGACGAAAAACCCACCGACTGGAGTGATGATGACCACAATCACCGATGTATTCGCACGCGAAATCCTCGACTCCCGAGGCAACCCTACGGTGGAAGTCGACGTGTGGCTCGAATCCGGCGTGATGGGAAGAGCGGCTGTCCCCTCCGGCGCCTCGACCGGCACACACGAGGCCGTCGAACTCAGGGACGGCGACAAGAGCCGCTATCTGGGCAAGGGCGTCCTCAAAGCAGTACAGAATATCAACGAGATCATCGCCCCGGAGATCGAGGGGTTCGATGCCGATGAGCAGATCGCGATCGACGAGATCCTTCTCGCTCTCGACGGGACGGAGAACAAAGCAACTCTGGGCGCCAACGCCATCCTCGGCGTCTCGATGGCCTGCGCCAGGGCGGCGGCCAATGCCCTCGAGATACCCCTCTATCGCCACATCGGCGGCATCAGCGCGTGTCTCCTCCCCGTCCCGATGATGAATGTTCTTAACGGCGGCAAGCACGCGGACAACAACGTAGACATCCAGGAGTTCATGATCGTTCCGGCCGGCGCCGCCAGCTTCAGCGAGGCGATGCGATCCGGTACCGAGGTCTTTCATGCACTGAAGTCGGTTCTGAAGAACAAGGGCCTCTCGGTCTCCGTCGGCGACGAGGGAGGCTTCGCACCCAACCTCGGATCGAATGAAGAGGCGATCGAAGTCATCGTTGAGGCCATCGGAAACGCCGGGTACGCGCCGGGCGACGACGTCTTCATCGCGCTCGACGCTGCGGCCAGCGAGTTCATGAAGGACGGGAAGTACGTCCTCGCGGCCGAGGGCGTCACAAAATCGAGCGATGAGATGATCGAGTTCTACGAGAAGCTCATCGGCAAGTATCCGATCGTCTCGATCGAGGATGGGCTCGGCGAAGACGACTGGGAGGGCTGGGCGAAGATGACCGAGCGCCTGGGCGACAGAATTCAGATAGTCGGTGATGATATCTTCGTCACGAACCCTGAGCGGCTCGCGCGTGGGATCGAGGAAGGCACTGCCAACTCGATTCTCATCAAGCTCAATCAGATAGGCACCATCTCCGAGACGCTCGACACGGTGGAGATCGCGCACAGGAACAGCTTCACGAGCGTCATCTCGCACCGCTCGGGCGAGACAGAGGACACGATAATCGCCGACTTCGCCGTCGCCGTGAACGCCGGACAGATAAAGACCGGCTCCGCATCGAGAACCGACCGCCTCTGCAAATACAACCAGCTTCTGCGCATCGAGGAGGAACTGGGCGACACGGCTCAGTTCCCGGGCAAGGCTGTCTACGGCCGCAACTAGCGGCGCGGCGAGAACCGGTGCACACAGATGCGCGACGGCCGGATGGTTGTCCGGCGGAACACGCTCGAAAGCTGGACGGTAGCTGAACGGAACACGTGAGGGGGCCCGGCGTGCCCAATCCCTCCGGGGTAAACAGACGCAAGAAGCCGGCGCGGCCTGCGGCCGGGGCAAAGAAAGCTCCTCGGTTCCTGCGCAGGGTCATCACTGACTACGGGAGCGGGACGTCCGCAAAGGTGCTTGGTCTCCTCGCGTGGGCGATCGCTCTCTGGTTCGTCGTAGCTGCCGTCATGGGAGATACGGGTTTCTTCGCTATACTCGGACTCAGAAGCATGCGATCCGATCTCGAGGATGAGATCAACGTTCTCGAGGAGGTAAGGGCAGCGACGATCCAGCGCCGGGACAATCTTGAGAACGACCCCTGGACCATTGAGAAGGTCGCCAGAGAGAAGTGTGGCATGATCAAGGATGGAGAAATAGTATACAGGCTCAGCGAAGAGGCGACCGACGGAGAGTGAAGGACCTCAGGCCCACCGGCGGCCACGGGAAGAAACCAGCGCGGGCACGTACAGTGCGCCTGCCCGACAACAGGAGTCCCCTTTGAAATCGGCGACCCCGTATGCGCTTGTTGCTGTAGCTGTTCTGGCCGTTGCATTTGCGCTCCCGGCAATGACACTGACACGCGATGCCACTCCCCCACTCATCGATGACATCGCGACCAGTGCTCCGGTTCCGCTTTCCGATGTCATCATCAACGCCGACATCATGGACGATCTACCGCCCGTGACAGCGGGCGATGCGTCGGTGTTCTTCTCTACCGACGCTCAGGCAACGTGGACGGATACTCTGCTCGATGCCGTCACTGGTAGCCCCGACACGTGGGAGGCAACCTACCCGATGCCGGATGGAGAGCTTCTCTACTATTTTCTGGTCGCGAGTGATTCCGCAGCGACGTTCACCGCGCCGAAGAACTACGCCGACGTCTTTCCTCCGCCTGTGAACCTCATGGTCGACCCCGCTGATGAGCCGGCCGGAGATGCCGTCAACATCAACACGCACGCCCTCGATCTCACGGGCGCGCGGTTCGGATACTCGGACGATTACATCTATGCATCTCTCTCGAACGCCACGGGGAGTTGGCCCACATCGGGCGGGTTCTTCGGCCCCTGGTACATCTACTCGGCCCTGGTCGGAAACCCGGACGCTCAAACCGACAGCATTGCGCTCGCCATGGTCTACGCCGATGTTCCTCTCCTGGTCTCAACCGGGCTCTTCGCCATCGACGGTCGCGACACGAGCTTCGTGCGCGTCGGTGATATCGAAGCGGACATCGTCGGCGGTGAGCTGCACATGCGGTGCAGCATTGCCGACCTGGTTGCGCACCCGGACTTCGGCCCGGACAACCCGAGCGGCTACTATGGCGCGGGCGCCGGCACGGCAACATCGATCATCACTGGAGCCAGATGGACGAACGATCAAACGAACACATACGCTTTCTACCAGCGTTCCGATGGGCTGTCACCGGGAGCGAACACTGCTCCGGGGCTCACGGACCCATTTGCTGAACCGGTGGCCGGAGTGTTCCCGGATACACTGATACGCTTCGAGATCACGTACACCGATACCGACGGCCACCTCGCGACGGTGAGAGATATCGTGATCGATGGAGACGCCCACGTCATGGATTGCCCCGGACCCGATCGGGACTATGCGGCGGGCGTCGCATTCGAGCTGGAGATAGGCCTTGAACCGGGCGATCACGAGTACTACTTCTCATTCAGCGACGGGGCACTGGTAGTCGAAACCACCCCGGCATCAGTGACTTCGGGAACGGGGATCCCGAACGACGGGCCGCTCGGAGCACTCGCGCTTCACTCCGCGTGGCCACAGCCGTGCTCGTCGGAACTCCGTCTGAGCTTCTCGATGGCCGAGAGACGAGCGGGGCAGATCAGCATCTACAGCACCACGGGAAGACTGGTCCGGAGACTATGGACCGGGGGACCTGGTGAACACGAAGAGACATGGAACGTGAAGGATGACGCGGGGGCGCGCGTGGCGTCCGGCGTCTATTTTGTGGTGCTCTCGGACGGTCGTGTGAGCGATCAGAAGAAGGTAGTCGTCCTGCGCTGAATGGAGGCATCGTGGATCCTGAGATTCTGGTACAGGCAGACGTCGCGCGGCTCGCGGTCCAGCACAGCTTCCTGTGGGCCTCACTGTGGTTCTACGTGGCGGCAGTGTTGTTCTACATTCTGCACCTCGTGTTTCCGAAGATCCGCGTCGTGCGAGGAGGGGCCACAACGGCCCTCGTGGCGGCCGCGGTCTGCCAGACCGTGGTGATAGTCCTTCGGGGCGTCGTACTAGGAGGCCGGCCCCCATTCCAGACGCTCTATGAGAGCCTCTCGTTCTTCGCCTGGACGGCCGTTCTCGCCTACCTCATAACTGAATGGCACAGGAAAGTCCGTCTTCCGGGTTTGTTCGTCGCTCTGGTCGCAGGCGGCGCAGTCGCCTACGCGCTGTTTGGGCAGAACCCGGCGATCAAGCCGCTCTACCCTGCGCTGCAGAGTACCTGGTTCCCGTGGCACGTCGCGATTGCATTCGCATCGTACGCGATCTTCGTCGTCGCATTCGCGGTCGAGATATCCTATCTGCTGCAGATCCTGATGTGGAAGATGGGCTCGACGCGCGACTACGGAATCACAAGAGAGACCCTGTCGAAATTCCACCGCTCCGTCCACCAGCTTGTGCTCTTCGGCTTCCCGATGCTGACGTTCGGCATCCTGTCCGGCGCGGCCTGGGCAAACGAGGCGTGGGGCGTCTACTGGCAGTGGGATCCCAAAGAAACCTGGTCTCTTATCACCTGGTTCGCGTTCGCTCTCTATCTTCACGCGAGAGTGCGACCCAAGTGGAAGGGTGCTCCGTCCTCGATTATCATGATTGTGGCGTTCCTTTGTATGATAACTACTTTCATCGGCGTCTCGTGGCTCGCCAGGCTCTTCGGCATCCCGAGCCTTCACGTCTACGGATAGCAGGGAGACCTCATGACTGGACAGAAGGGAAAGACACGTTCGGCCTGGGGCACGCCCTGGCGCTGGTTGTTCCGTGAGCTGTCGCGGCTGCGCCTCGCGGTCTGGCTTCTCATCGTGATGGGAATCACAATGGTGGTCGGCTCGATCTTCCCCCAGGGATACGGAGCAGAGACCTACATTGAATCGTGGGGCGAGGCGAAGTACCTCGCCTTCTCGAAGCTGGGGCTCCTGAACCTCTTCCACACCAAGTACTTCCTGATTCTGGGGCTGCTGCTCTTCCTTAACCTCGTTGTCGGCAGCATCGTCAGGCTGTCGGGGCGCAGGGGCGCGGGGTCGCCCACGCGGATCCCGAGTAACGCCGGGACCGTCGATCTGGCGGGAGGCACAGGAGGGGACTCCGGTGGCATCGAGCATGCTCGGAAAGTCCTCGCCGCGAAGCGGTACAGAATTCTCTCGGACACAGGAAACGCGATCACCGCGCGGCGTGGGCCGTGGCCGGAGGGAGTGAGTATGCTCTACCACCTGGCGCTGGCGATCGCCATCGTCGGTTTCATGCTTTCTGCCGTCCTTTCCTTCGAGGGTGATGTAACGCTCTGGCCGGGCGAGCCCCAGACCGTAGCGACACTCAGCACCGAGACGGGCCTCTTCAAGTTCAGCAACAGACTTGCCGACTGGAGCATAGGAAGCCTGCATCCATTCGCCGCAGCACGACGTGACACCCTGGGCTGGGAGAACCACTACGTCGAAATCACCCTCGATGAGTTCGTTACCGAGTGGGAACTCCATGATGAGAGATACTACCCCAAGGACTGGCTGAGCCATCTCACTGCACGTGAGGGAGGCGGACCCGCCACAGCAGCACCGAGGTCGCTGATCGTGGAGGTGAACCGGCCTCTCCGTATCTCGGGGCTCACGTTCTACCAGATGGCATACGAGCAGCAATACGATGTCGTTGTTCTGAGCGACGGCGAGGAGATCGAACGTATCACCGCAGAGTCGTACGTGCCGTTCTCGCTCGAATCCGTGGGTGGGATGTTCTTCCCCGGTGCGCTGTATGTCGGGACCCTCTTCCAGAAATACCACGAGCCCGTTCCGGTCGTGCCGCACGTTCCGCTCAAGTGGCAGCCGGCGGCTGAGACACCTGAGGTCGAGGATGCCGCCGCGGCTGAGACCGACGACGTGATCGCGGATACAGGTGACGAAGGGGACCACCCGACCGCCGAGCCTGCTGCCGATGCGGTCGCCGTGCCGGAAGAGCCGATCGAGCTCGGTGACCTCTCGGCCGGCGAGGCGCTCGAGATCGAAGGCGTTACGCTGATGCTCGAGAACCCGTACGAGGCCAGCGTCCTTTCCTACCGACACGACCCGGGCGTGACGCCTCTGTACATCGCCGTTACGCTCTTCATGCTTGGACTCTGCATCAGGACCTACTGGCCGAGCTACAGAGTGAGCCTCTGGATCGATAGAGAGAAGTCCCGCATGCTCTTCCGCGCAACAGGCATGCTCGGCGAGCCGGAGGATATCGAGAAGGAACTCGTGGAGGCACTGGAAACGGAGTCATAGGGCGCCCACGGGGACAGCGCGCCGGTCATCAAGGCCCTCCCAGTGCTGAAAGGTGTGCGAATCGCCTTGACCGCCAGGTACCGCCGTGCTATATATGTAGGCGTTGAACATGATGCGGGGTGGAGCAGTCCGGTAGCTCGTTGGGCTCATAACCCAAAGGTCGCAGGTTCAAATCCTGTCCCCGCTACCATATCGAAAGAACTCCCAGTGCTGGGCAACTCCGGCGCTGGGAGTTTCTTCATCCGGACTTCCCCACTCCCGGACAGGCCGTCGATCGTCAGGCCCTCCACGAACGCCCGCACCACCCGCTTGCGCTCCTCCATCGTC
>JALGZD010000076.1 GCA_025782395.1 bacterium | reverse complement strand
GGATGCGAGTGGTGGGGAATGACGAACGGCCTCATCAGAGTCACCAGGGCCGATGACGATGACGATGTGGCCCCCGACCGCGATTGGAACGAGTTCCGGGTTCGCATCATCAAGAACCGCAGCACGCCCGGTTCCGGGCTGGGGGGGGAAGTCCACGACGTGAGTGCCCCGCTACGCTAGTCTGTATGTGCACGACTGGAGCGAGATCGCTGCAATGGAGGTCTGACGATGTGTAAACTAGATAGAGTACGAGCATTCATGGCAGGTGTCATGCTGCCGGCTCTGCTCCTCACCGGCGCCGGGTTGTTGGATGTGTGCGCGTCGGATTGTGAGGTGCGCGCGGATGTGGCGGGCGGCGCCGGAGTGTGCACCGAAACGTGGTACGGGAGTGGCTTGCACACCGTGTACGCCGCAGCCGGCCAGCCGGCGCCGGTAGGACAGTCGGAGAGTGCGCTCCTCCGGCTGAATGCAGGGTTCATCCCGCCTGTTGCGTCGTGGTGGGAGAGCGATGGCCCACCCATGACGTGGGAGTACCCTCTTCTATGTCGATTCTACGACACGTTCGACCTGAGCACGGCAGAGGCCCAGACGGCACGCATCAGGATCAGTCACCCGGATGGCGTGGGCAGTGCGTTTCTCCTTGCGTCGGATGGTGCGGCCTGGGAGACATATGAGATGGAGCGGGAGGGCCCATGGAGTTCGTGGTGGGAGGCTCCGCCTCCTCTCGGCCAGATCCATCCTCGAGCCAAGATCCGGTACTACTTCAAGGCGACCGACGGTGTCGGCAACGTGAGCTGCTATCCGAGCGGAGCCCCTGACGAGTGCTTCGAGTTTTCGGTGCTGCCGGTTCACGGGTCCACGGAGGATCCGGGCATACTCCTTGTTGACAAGCACGGCGCCGCCGTACTCGGCGACGACGGGACCTACGGTCACACCAGCGAGTACTACTATAGAGAAGCGCTTGACATCCTGGGCTTCGAATACGACGTGTTCAACGTGCGGGTGCCGGGGTCGTTGGTGTATGGTCAGGGACCGGATACGTCGGGGATGAAGTACTATGACACACAGGTCTGGTTCACGAGCGATCTTGAGACAAATGTCGCCTCTCAAACCGAGATCTACTCGTTCATCATGTGGCTGAGTGAGTCCGGGCCCGATAGGGCGCGAAATCTGATGATCTCCGGAAACGACTTCAATGCGTCGGTGGCATCCGATACTCTGAGCTTCCTCCTGACCTGGATGGCTACGGAGTTCCTGGGCGACACAGTGGCCGGAGGGTACGGCGACGTCATCGGTCTCGACCATTGGGACTACCCTAGCTGGTCTGACTGCTCGCTGGTTGAGGAGGATCCGAACGACTATGATGTCATCGGGCCGTACACGGGCATACCGGGAGCATCCTCCATTGCCGCGTATTTCGTTCCGGAGGTATTCGAGTTGCCGGCGGCGGTCGCCTACTACCACCCCACGCTCGAGTATCGGACCGTCAACCTCGGGTTCGGCTTCGAGCTTATGAGACGCGACGTTTTCGACCCCATTCCCTCACCGAACTCCGGGCTCGAGCACCGAGTCAACTTCATGAACCAGATCATGGTAGAGTTCTTCGGCAAGGAGCCTGACACCACCGGCACCGGTGTTCCCGATGATGTCGTGGGCCGCAGCTGGCTCGCTCCACCGTCTCCGAACCCGTTCAATCCCACGACGATGATTCGATTCTGCCTCGGGGTTGGAGGGCGCACTGACGTGCGGATCTACGATGTATCAGGCCGGGTGGTCAGAACCCTGGTCGATGCAGAGCTTCCTGCCGGAGAGCACGAGGTTGTCTGGAACGGCAAGTCAGATGCGGGTTCTAGCGCGGCGAGCGGCGTCTACTTCATCCGGCTCGAGATCTGCGGCGACTCGGGTGTGTTCGTAGGCGGGCGAAAGGCCGTGCTGCTTCAGTAGCGCGTGCCCCGGGTCGTGCCCCGGCGGTTTCGTAAGGAGGAGATTGAAGGGAGTATGACCATGATTTCCCTTGGCCACAGGTCCCGGTTGCTGTCGAGCGTCGCGACGCTGATTCTCCTCCTGATAGCTGCGTCGGCCTGGGCGCACACTGTGACCGAAAGCTGGGAAGGCAGCCACACCGTGCTGGGCATGTACGGGAGTGGAACCCCACCGGTCATCGCCGAGGCTGTTGTTGGAGGGCCGGGTGGCCCCATCGACGCCGCCCAGGTTCTCCAGCTGATGGACAACTCACAGACCGGCGCCACCATGGTCTATGTCGCGTGGATCGTGGGTCTCCAGAACGGGGACTCAGTGGATGCGTGTATCTGGCGCTATGATACAACCCCAGGGACTTCACCGTCCTGTCGTCTGCGGGCGCACTGGAACGACGATCCGTGGGATACGTGGGGCTACGATGGGACCGCGGGCGGGAACGACGACCACGGCGCCGGTGAGGGCTGGGACGAGGTCTGTTGGACCTGGACTGTCGAGAACGACCACAGTGGGCTTGTGATCGAGGTCCGGACATACCGGTATCCCGGTGATACGATCTGGGTCGACTACCTGTCGGTCACAGCGCCGGATCACGCAACGATCCGTCTGCCGGAACACGAAGCTCCCGTAGAGTCGACGTCTTGGTCTGCGGTGAAGGGACTCTATCGGTGAGTGGTGGTGGAGTTGTGCCTGAACCAGGCCGGCGAGCCATGCGAGAGGAGGATCAGAATGCGCCACGTAGCGATTGTTCTCATAGTCGTGTGTGTCTCCGGAGTCGCCTTCTCGAATCCGGCGCCCGCGACGGACTATCTGCACTTCGACGTCGGTGGCGGCGCGAACTGCATCTGGCCGCTCGAGAACGAGACGTTCACTGTGACCGTGTACCTCGGGGACCTCGGACTGTTCACCGAAGATGGGATCTCGGAGATCTCTCTCCGCTTCGATCGCACGTTCGAGGGAATCAAGCTCGGACAGACGAGCTGGCTGTACGGATCGGAGTCCGGTGACATCGAGGACTCCGGCTGGACTCTGAGTACACCCCCTGGAGAGTGCGCCACACCGAGCCAGTTTGGCCTCATTCCCATCGCCTCGGTGGAGTATCTCTACCTCGGCGGGCCCGGCACTATCACGCCTGCCGCGCACGTGTCGGCGGGCCACTCCATGGTCAATTGCTACGGTCAAGATGTTACCTGGTACCTCTATGGAGATCTCCAGACAGGGGGCACCGTCGGTGTGGGGATGGAGCCGCCCGAAGGATGTCTGAACAGCACGCCTGTTGCCGGCGTGTCGTGGGGTGTTGTGAAGGCGCTGTACAGATGATCGGCGCCTGCGAACAAGGAGCATGTCATAGTCAGGGATAGACGATACTTGGCCGCCCTCCTGCTGTTCGTGATTCTTGCCGTCTCGGTTCTTATCGGTTGCGGCAAGAAGGACACGGGGGGGATAGAGCCCAATATTCCACCGGAGACGGTCCTGAGCTCGTCGCCTGATGTGGGCGACACCGTGAGCTACCAGGTCCGCATGAACTGGTTTGGCTGGGACCCAGACGGCGAGGTCACCCACTACGTGGTGATGTGGGACGATCTCGACTGGATCAGCACGGTGTGCACGGAAAGCACGTTCTACGTCTCGGCCCAGGTCGACACCGTCGACTCTCTCCACACGTACGGATATCACACCTTCTCCGTGAAGGCGGTCGACAATGATGGGGAGGCTGACCCGACTCCGGCCACGGTCTCGTTCTCGGCTTTCAACGTTCTCCCGGAGACCCAGATCACAGGTGGACCGGCAGGAATAACGGGCAGCTTCGTCGATATCGAGTGGCTTGGCTCCGACAGCGATGGCGAGATCATGGGCTACGGGTACGTGCTTTTCGAGCGAATCAGCTTCGACTGGGTCGTGGTGGCATCGGAGGACAGCTTGGGAGCCGACGAGACCGCCGCCAGCTTCGGCCCTCTCTCAGGAACACACCGGTTCGAGGTCTGGGCCTACGACGATCAGTGGGCGTCGGATCAAACACCGGCGGCTCTGGAATTCAGCTGCTGTGCCGGACCGACCGGAGATCTCACGATCCGATCCAACGTCTTCCGCACAATGATCTTCCGCGGCATGGATTGGGAGGAGAGCTATTCGCCCTACATGCCGATACAGATCCTGGCCGGAGAGGCTCTCTCATTCGACTGGAGCTCCGACGTCGACCTGGCCGGATACCGCCATGCGTACGATGACACATCGAGCTGGCCCGCGTGGTCGATATCCGACACCCACTTCGAGATCCTTCCCGAGCCGGGAACGCACTCACTCTATGTGTGCGTACAGGATGTGCACGGGGGTCTGATACGAGGGAGGATACGCTTCACCGCGGTCGAGGCCGGTCTGGACGACTACATCCTGATCGTCGATGACTATGACGTGCACGAGGAATTTCCCCACTGGGGAACAGACGCCGACCGGACGGAGTTCTACGATCTCTTTGTCGCTCCGTACGGGGAACGGTACGAATGGGAACCGTCAGCCCACATGGTGAGTGGTGTGCCGCAACCGCCTGACGTCGATGCTCTCGCAGGTGCGTCGACCGTGGTCTGGTATGCTGATTGGGACAACACCGTGCTTGGAGATCTCTTCGGCGTGTGTGCGCCTCTCTATGACCCGCTGTCTGCGTACGTTCGAGTAGGCGGCAACCTGGTACTCTGCGGGTTCGAGGTCCTCGGTCAGGTTCTCGATGAGGACTATCCGGTCAGCATTTCGGCAGCGGACACAACGCTCGGTGCGGTCTTCGTGCGCGACATCCTGCGCGCCGGCGACGCCGACAACAGCGGCCACCGCGCCAACAAGAACGCTCCCTGGGAGTACGGCTACTGCTTCTACGGCGCGCTTCCGGCTGGGGGAGGTGGATTCGAGCCTGTGTATATCGACAGCGTTGGTCCGGGGGGGTGGCCCGAGCCGGGGAAGTGGTGGCTCTACACCTCCGTGCACGCGGACTACACCAGATGCGGCGTGCCGGGCGTGGAGAAGGTCTCTTCTTTCCAGGGAACAGCGCAGGAGTTCCTTACGATCGACTCGTTTCTCAACTCGAACTACGAGGGTGAGCCGTGCGCGCTGCTCTATCTCTCGGGCGATGATCACGGCAATGTCTGCTACTGCGGTTTTCCGTTCTACTATCTGCAGACACCACAGGCCGAACAGATGGTCCGCGAGCTACTCGATCTGTTCGGAGAGGAGAGGCGGTAGAGGGTTCCCCCGATCACGCGCTGATCGGGGGAATCACTCCTCGTTCAACAGCGGTCATGAGAAACGGCTCCGCTTCTGCCTTGCCCTGCGTGTAGTCATCCATCCAACCATCCGGGACCGGGATGGCTTCATAGAGTTC
>JALGZD010000111.1 GCA_025782395.1 bacterium | reverse complement strand
CCGGGTCAATGCCCCAGCCGTCGATCGTGATCTCAACGTCCGGTAGCTCAACTCCTGCACTGTCCCACACCGTTACCGTCAGATCCGTCGCCGCGTTGACCGGAATCGTCGACGCAACGATCGTGTACGTCACCGGAACGATGGCCTGAACACTAGCCGTGTAGGTCTCGGTGTTGAAGCCGGTCACCGTGAGTGTAAGCACCTCACCGACGGGCACCATCGTGGTGATGTCCATAGTGACGTTGCCTGTCGCGTCGGTCAGACCTGAGCCGTAGATCGTGCCATCGTAGTAGAGGCAGCAGAGCGCCTCATCGACCGGACTACCGCCTGCAAGGACCTCCACATCCCACGTGGTCATGCTCGGGTAGATCACCGGCAGATGGTTCACAGCGAGCGCAGCCGGCGTGTCCGTGCGCACGCGAAGCGACGGATCGCCGAATATGGTCCAGTGGTAGAACTCCTCCTCGCCATCCGTTCCGTACTCGTCGATCATGTGACCGCAGCCGTTGAAGCAGATTCCGCCGTAGGTCCGGCGAATCCCTTCGGCGGAGGTCCCGACCAGGAGATCCACCACTTCATCCTGGGCGTCCATAGGTGGAGACCAGGACTGGCCGATGGTCGAAGCGTAGAATCCGATCGCGCCGGTAGGTTCCCCGTTAGAGTTATTGGTCGCTCTGAGCCACGCCTCCGCGAAGCATGTGGTACTGCCGAACTGGCCGTTATAGCAGGCGACGCTCACCCCGAACGCAAGCATGTTGTCATTCGTCAGTGCGTCGATGTGACTGTTCGAGAAACCGCTCGATCCCCAGCTCGTCGTCGAGCCGTGGCCCGTGTAGTTGATGATGCTCCGGCCGTCCTCGAGAGCCGTCGTCACCATGGTTGCGGTTGCGCTAGGGTCGTAGATCTGATCCACTTCTGTGTAGGTGAAGGCGAGGAGATCGTCCCGAATGTAATCCTCGTGTTCGTTGTCGTATTCGTTGTCGTCGCCCGGTCCCTGGTTGGACGCGACACCCATACCCTTGTGGTACCACTCTGCACCGGCCTGTGGCCTCTTCTCGTACTCGATCGTCCTGAACACCTGGGTAGCCACCTGGTCGCTGTTCTCAGCAGAGAAGCGCCCCACGAAGAGGTCTCCGTAGCTGTCCCCGACTGAGATGAGCGAGTAGCTCGGATCGGAGAGATTGTCCACCGTGAGCGATGGGCACTGCGCCGCGTCCCCGACCAGGAGCACATACGTGAGGCCATTCGTGTTGTAGTAGCTCTCGATGTAGCTGTCGATGGCAGCCGCCGTGCCTCCCGCGTCGGTCACGGTGACCATCTCACAGGGAACGCCCATCTGGTTCTTCCACTCGACGAGAGACTGCATCTCCGCAAGGAAGCCGGCATCGTCGTAGCAGATGACCAGCATATTGCCACCGTCATCGACCGCCGGGTAGCGATCGAGCGGCGCGTCGGCGAAGTTCAGGAAGTGGCGCGCGTAGATGTTGCGGAACTCCCTGTCCATGCCTGCGGGCCTGAGCGTCAGCGGGTTCTTCTTCGCAGGGCCGACGTCCGCGACCTCGATGACAACCGAGTCGTAGATACGCAGTGTCTGGGTCGAGGGGTTGTACTGGATCGGATTGAGCTCGACCACGGTACCTCTGAAGTCACGCATGACGTACGGATCGCGGAGCATCACGAGCTCGGACGGATACCATCCGTCGGCATCGTAGAACTTGTCGAACACATAGGGCACACTCGCCGGGTCCACGTCACGAGTGATGATTCCCTTCGATGGAGCAACCGGCACGTCCGCGAACTCCATGTAATGTGAGGAGATCACGCGGACGGCCATCTCGGCATCGTCGGGAATGATGATACTCCGGCAGACATTCGGAATCGCAGGGAAACCGAGGTCCTTCGTCCTGCTCTCCTCGCCGAGCGCGATAGAGTAGTAGGTCTCTCCATCGATATCGATGGCATCCTTGATGATGCTCGAGAGCTCGTAGTCAATAACCGTTCTCGTGATGTCCGACTCGACTACGCGAGCCGTGATTGCCTCAACACCGCTGCCAAGAACAATTGTCTCCGCGGACACGAAGGACGCGGGGAGCAGCAGCACGAGGAACAGCGCGAATAACGACTTCCGCACGGTACACCTCCACTGTTCGAGTGCAGTATCACCCACCTATCAAATGCGTCATAACCCACCTGCCGGTCCGTGGGATCCTCGGGCCAGCTCTTTCCACCCACGATGGGCTTGAACAAACTCAACTGTCTTATTATAGCACATCCACGGGAGTTTGTCATTGCAGTAGACCAGCCACAGAACGGGTCTTCTGGCGATGGTGGGCCATAGATGCTATGATAATGGATTCAGGATTGGCGACACGCACCGGGAGACCCAATGTCAGTCGTTATGCAAGCACTCATCGACCTCAGAAACCTCCTGCACGGCAATCTCATTTTCGGTGTCGGCGCGCTCCTCCTCGCGGGGTCCGCGGGCGGCAAGCTTGCATCACGATTCAAGCTGCCGACGATCTCCGGCTATATAGTTGCCGGGCTCGTTCTCGGCCCATCGATCCTCAATGTCGTTCCTGATCACGTCGTCGAGTCCCTTGCCCCAATTCCACACATCGCTCTGGGACTCATCGCCATCACGATCGGATCGGAGTTCCGGCTCTCCAAGCTGCGAAAGACCGGCAGGAACATACTCATCATCACCATCTTCCAGCTTCTGATCACGTTCGGCACTGTCGCCGCCGCCCTGTACATCTTTGGCGCCCCGCTCCCGATGGCGCTTCTTCTGGGCGCGATAGCCTCGGCTACGGCCCCGGCCGCGACCGTGGCGATCGCGAGCGAGCTCAGAGCGCGTGGCCCGCTCGTGTCGACCTTGTTTGGAGTGGTCGCCCTCGACGACGCCTTCGCCATTACTCTCTTCGGTTTCGTGATGGCCTTCGCAGCAGCAATGGTAGGAACGAACAACGCCGGCCCCATCGCCATGCTGCTCCACCCGTTGAGGGAGATACTGTTCTCCGTTGCGCTTGGCACAGTGATGGGGTACGTGGTCCATCGTCTGGTCTTCACCAGAAAGAGAAGCAATGAGATTATTGTCATCGTGCTCGGCTTCGTACTCCTCACGAGTGGGATCGCGATCTCGCTTCACATCTCTCCCCTGATCGCGAACATGATGG
Source organism: bacterium (assembly GCA_025782395.1). Classification (GTDB taxonomy): domain Bacteria; phylum Joyebacterota; class Joyebacteria; order Joyebacterales; family Joyebacteraceae; genus Joyebacterum. The sequence goes on along the minus strand of JALGZD010000111.1, from coordinate 63,861 downwards.
TCGGGTTCCTTCTCATAAACCTCTCCCCCAAGAACTCGAGGATCATGCGCATTCTCGAACCGCTCGCTCCACCTATCTATGCTGCGTTCTTCGCTCTGGCGGGAACCGAGCTCGACATCAGGGTACTCATGACGACCGGTGTCCTGGGAATCGTCTACCTCATTGCAAGAGCGATCGGAAAGTACGGAGGCGCCTTCGCCGGCGCCGTCGTGGCGCAGGATTCCCCCGCCACACGGAAGTACCTCGGCCTCGCCCTCCTGCCGCAGGCCGGAGTCGCAATAGGACTTATTCTCGTGCTGCAGGATACGGCGGCGTTTGCGCATCTGCCCTACATGGGGATCATGGTCAACATCGTACTCGCATCGATCCTCGTCAATGAAGTCCTGGGACCACCGATGACGAAGTTCGCGCTTGAAGCTTCGGGATCGACCAGAAGTACGCGGGACAGGGCAAGCAGGGAGGTCATCAGATGAAACTGCTGGAAGCAGTGGTTATCGAGAGCATCAACTCCACCCTCAAGGCCAGGACCAAGGAGGAGCTCTTCGGAGAGATGGTGTCTCTCCTCAAGAAGAACCCGGCTCTCGCGGAGATCGATGAATCGACGGTTCTGAAGGCTCTGAACGAGCGGGAGAGGACGGCGACGACGGGCGTGGGGAAAGAGGTCGGCATTCCGCATGGGAAGATAGCGGGACTTCGGCGGATCTGTGGCGCCATCGGAGTTGCGAAACGAGGGATTCAGTACGACTCGGTTGATGGATTGCCTGTGAAGTTCGTGGTCGCCATGGTTGCGCCACCGGATCAGTCGCAGGACTATCTCAGGATCCTCGCCAAAGTCGCCAGACTCCTCAGCGATCCATCGTTCATCGAGACGCTCGTCACGGCGAACGTTGCTTGGGATATCTACGACCGAATCGAGAAGATGGAAGGCGCGGCAACCAAGGCGACATCGACAGGAGAGAACCAGCTTCTGATATTCGAACTCATCGATTCCAACTATTTCGATCCCGTCGTGGAATACTTCACGGAGGTCGGCGCGACGAGTGCGACCGTACTCGACGCCCGCAATGTGGAGGGTTTCCTCACGAAGGTTCCGCTCTTCGCGGATTTCGCGCGCGTCTTCTCCGAGGGTCAGGAGTTCGGCCACGTCTTCCTTCTGGCGATCGACAAAGGCGCTGTCGAACAGTTCGTTGAAGGACTCGAGGAGATCGTCGGCGACCTCGGGGAGGAACGGCGTGGGGTAGTCATAGCGCTCGACATCTCCTACAGCAGAGGCGCGCTGAGGGCGCTCGAGTTCTAGCGATGGCGCCGGTTCTTGACAACACCCCCACTTCTCTGCTAAGATCATCGACGTGTGCTATCCGTGTGCCGTATGGGACTCGCCTTGCCGCTATGTCGAGCAGCAGGAGATCTCGGTTACCGGGTGCTCACTCAAGTTACCCTACCCCTCGAGGAAGATACGACCGCCAACCACGACGGTGATACTTCGCCGTTCGGCAAGAGGAGGTCCATAGTGTCAAGAACTCTCGTTGCGACCGTGCTCTTGGTGTCTGTTCTGCTGGTAACTTGCGCGGCACTGCCCGCTGTGGCGGGCGACACGATCCACCTTGTCACACACAGCTTCGACCCAGCGGAAGGCGAGCCTGAGATTGTCTCGTGGCTTCGCGCAGAGAAGCCTGAGGCGAGCGAGGCCGGATACTACCTTGTCCAACTCTCCGGGCCGCCGACCGACGTCCGTAAGGACGCAGTCATTGCAGCCGGCGGAGAGTTGATCGCCTACATCCCCGACAATACGTATGTCGTGCGCGCAACGACAGATGCGCGCGCCCGTTTCGCGGATCTGGACGAGGTCACCTGGACCGGTCCATTCCACCCCGCATACAAGATGAGTCCGACGATCGGAACCCACGAGTTCCAGTCCCCTGATCGAGCCGCTGATTCGTTCCTGACACTGATGGTTCGCGTCTTCGACGACATCGAGGCTACTTCATCGGCTATCGCGGCGCTCGGCGGAGAGATCCTCAGTTCATCGGACAACGGGATCGAGAAACTCATCGTCGTTCACGCCTCCCCCACTCTGGTGAACTCCATTGCGAGGCTTGCTGACGTCTGGTGGATCGAGGAGAAGCCCGAGTTTCTCTTCATGAACGATCGCGGGGTCTGGTGCGTCCAGTCGAACGTCTCCGCTCAGACTCCGATCTGGGACAAGGGGATTCACGGAGAGGACCAGCTCGTCTGCGTCATGGACTCCGGGCTAGACTACAACTCGTGCTGGTTCCGTGACAGCGGTAATCCGCCCGGGCCGACGAACCGCAAGGTCTACAACTACACCACCTATGGCGGCGGTGTGGCATACGACGGTTGCGACACAGGCCACGGAACACACGTATGCGGCACACTTGCCGGTGACCAGTCGTACGTCAACCCAGGTAACTACGACTACAACGGAGTCGCCTACAAGGCGAAGCTTATGATGCAGGACGTCGGCGCCGATGACGAGTGGGCCTGTACCGTGGGTACTATCGCCGTTCCCGACAACTGCACCTCGGCGTATCAGAACGCGTACAACGCCGGAGCCCGGATCCACTCGAACTCCTGGGGCGGCTCTGAGAACAGCTACGACTCGTACGCGCAGAATGTCGACAGCTTCACCTGGAACAACAAGGACTTCCTCTTTCTTTTCGCTGCAGGCAACGCCGGACCCGGCTCCGGCACCGTTGGATTCCCGGGCACGGCAAAGAACTGCGTCACAGTGGGAGCGACGCGGAGACCGTTCAATCAGAACACGATGGCTGGATACTCCAGCAGGGGACCGTCGTTCGACAACCGCTACAAGCCAACCCTGTGCGCACCGGGCGGCGAGGCAAACGACACTTATGTGAACTCGGCCAATAACCACCCGGGCAACCCACCGGCACAGACCTGCGCGATCGTGGCATCTCCGTTCCAGGGAACCTCGATGGCGACGCCGGCCGTAGCAGGATGCGCCGCACTCACTCGCCAGTACTTCGAGGAGGGATGGTACCCAAGCGGCGAAGAGGTGACTGACGACGGCCTGAATCCGAGCGCAGCGCTCGTCAAGACTTGCCTCATGAACTCCGCCGCGGACATGGCCTCGGCCGACATCCCGAACTACAACGAAGGCTGGGGACGGATCCTTCTGGACGACGTGCTCTTTTTTGACGGGGATGCCCGGGAGCTCATTGTCCATGACGTCACGCCGGGTGTGAGCCAGGGTGGAACTGATGAATTCCAGTTCGAGGTCGATTCGTCCTCGGTTCCGCTTGAAATCGTCCTCGTCTGGAGCGACTACCCCGCGTCAAGCGGTGCCGGCGTCGCCATCCAGAACAACCTTAACCTGACGGTCACGGGACCAAGCGGCACGTATTCCGGCAACGTCTTCAGCGGCGGGCAGTCCACAACCGGCGGCGCGGCTGACTCGCGCAACGTCGAGGAGGTCGTCCGGCTCAACAGCCCGGCCACGGGCACATACACGATTACTGTGTCGGGGGCCACGGTACCGCACGCCCCGCAGCCGTTTGCGCTGGCAATCACTGGCTCGTTCGCCAACTGGCCTGAAGGCACTGGTGTTGGTGACAGCGACATCATCCCCGGCGGACGGGCGTTCTTGATCACCGGAATTGCGCCTAACCCGTTCAATCCCTTGACTACGATCAGCTATGTGTTGAATCCGGTCGAAACCGGGAAGGCGAGGACCACTCTCAACATCTACACCATTGACGGCCGACTCGTGACCACGCTCGTAGACCTGGTCCAGGATCCGGGTAGTCATGCGGTGACTTGGGACGGGCGTGAAACGGATGGATTCCCGGCAGCAAGCGGCATTTACTTCCTGGAGCTTTCCTACGGCGGGGAGAAGGCGACACGGAAGATGACGCTTCTGAAGTAGCGCCGTCGAATCGAACACCGTTGACGTAGCGAAGCCCCCGTCACCCGGCGGGGGCTTCACCATGATCCAAATCGGGCGCTCATCCGCCTCGGCCTAGAAGTAGTAGTTGACCCCTACTGTCACTGTGGTGAGCTTCCTGTCAGGGCCCTCCTCCCAACCAAGGATCATCGCCGAGGCCCGCCCCTCGATTCCGAGATCGATGAAGGGCGGCACGATCTCCACACCGAAGCCCAGCTCGCCACCGTACTTGAGCTCCTTGGTACCGTGATCATCAAACTCCACGAAGTTGATCCCTGCGATACCAAACGTCCTGAGACCCGGCCCGCTCAGTCCACCAATCAGCAGGTTCGCACCGAAAGTCGTGTATGTGTCACCCTCGAAGACGACATCAAGATCCTGCTCGTCCCACAGATTGCGGGGCGACTTCTGGTTGACGGACGCGTAGTACCCCTCTACGCCAACGAGGGGAATCGCAGGAAGCACCTTTACCCTCGCCCCGACGATCGAGCCCATCTTCGCATCCATCTCGACGGGCATACTCATCCCTCCGTACACGCCGACGCCGATACTCAGAAGACCCGCATGGGTCACCGTGGCCCCGCAAAGAAGCAGCAGAAGCGACAGTATGACAAGTGAGATTCTCATTCTCGCCTCCCGCACGTGGGAATCCAAGTAGCTCGATCAACGCAAATCAGTATGTGGCGCCTGGGGGCTCTGTATAAGCCCTGACTGCAGCGTTCGCCTACTTGCCCCAGATCGCCTCAAGTACAACCTCGACAGCCTTCTCGAGCTGCGCGTCGTGGCCACGACTGGCTTCCTCCGGGGGTGACTCTACGAAGATATCGGGCTCGATGCCCCAGTTCTCGAGATTGCGGTCGTCCAGATCGAACCAGCCCGAGCCGGGAACACGGAACATCGTTCCATCGATAAGCCTCACGTCGTTCGTTCCGATGACGGCTCCAAACGTGGGAACGCCTACTACCGGACCGAGACCCAGAGCCTTCCATCCCATCGGGAAGATCTCCGCATCGCTGTAGCACGTCTCGTCTATCACGAGAACGAGCGGTTTCCCCCACAGCTCGAGCGGGCTCCTGGTCGGGGGTCTCGTCCTGCTCGTCGTGTATCCGTACGGGCGTCTGTCCAGGAACCTCAGGATCTGATCATGGACCGACCCGCCACCGTTCCCGCGGATGTCTATGACGAGCGCGTCCTTGCCTGAACCCTGGGCAAACAGGTCTTCCTCGAACTCGAAGAGGTTGCCGACTCCCATCCCTGCTATGTGCAGGTACCCGACCCGGCCACCTGAGTTCTCCTCCACCGTCCTTCGGTTCTCCCTCACCCACTCCTCGTAGATCAGGTTTTGCATCGTCCCGCCGTTGACCGGGCGGATCTTAAGCTCACGTGCCTTCCTGCCCTCAGGGTTGTCTGCGACTTCTATCATGATCCTGGTGCCGGCCGTGTCCTGAAGGAGGCGTACCCAGTTGTCGCCGGGCTCGATCGTCCGGTCATCGATGGAGAGAATGCAGTCGCCGGGCTCAACGCCGGCCCGGTCGGCCGGGCTGTCAGGAATGACGTCTCTCACCTTCACTCCCGGTCCGTCCCAGTCCTCGATATGCCGGATCCCGAGCCTGCCGGTGCCGATGCCCCCACCACCCCACTTGTAGATACCCAGATGCGATGCCGAAAGCTCACCGATCATCTCTCTCACGACCGCACGGAACTCCTCTTCGGTGTACGCAGCGATTGCCCACGGCTCGTACCTTTCCCTCATCGCCTCCCAGTCCACACCGTGGAACTCCGGGTCGTAGAAACCGTTCCACAGGAGTCGCCACGCCTCGTTGAACATCTGATGGCGCTCATCCGGGATGTTCACAGTCGTTCTGACGGAGAAACCGACTTGCCCCCGCCCGCTGATGCTTCCATCATCGGAAGATATCGACACGCTTTTCAGCCTGCCGTGGCTGATGTAGTAGCAGGTAGTTCCATCCGAATCCCACGTGATCTCATCCGGACCTGCTCCTCCCTCAGAGACCTGGTGAAGCCTGTTGCCCTCCCAATCGATTATCCAGAGGTCGTCACTCCCCAACGTCCCCGAGCGGAATGCGAAGTGGTGCCCATCCGGCGTCGCCGAATAGAAATCGTACCCCCCACGCATGTTCATGATCGTAACGGTGCGCTCGTTGATGCCGTCGAAATCTATCTCCACGACGACAGCATCGTCTTCATCTCCGGCTTCGTCGTCTCCATCGGATTCATCTCCGGCTTCGGCGTCCTCTCGTTCCTCATCCGTCATCCAGTAGTCACCTCGCGTGAGCCAGATGTACTTCAGCGTGTACTGGCCGTTGTCCGTCCGCGAGGCGAAGCAGAGACGCTTCCCGTCGTCCGTCCACTGCGGTTGGAAATCGTCGTTAGGGTGCTCAGTGATGTTGTGCACATCTCCGCCGCCGACCGGCAGAACAAAGATGTCCTCCCTGTGTGCCAGCGTTGTGCGCGAGAGCGCGATCCATTTGCTGTCGGGCGACCAGTCGGCGTGGAGAATCTCGGCGTCCGGAAGAAGTTCTCTTCGATCGGACCCGTCGGGCTCCATTGCCCAGAGGTAATCATCGCCGTGCAGGTACGCGATCGTCCTTCCGTCCGGCGAGACCATCGGCCTCTCATCATCCTCCGGGGAATCGGTCAATCGCACGGTCTCACGTCTGAGCGACTTCGAAAGCAGCTCCTCTTCTTCGTCCGTCGACCGTACAGCGAAGATGTCGTAGTTCCCACTCCGATCAGATGTAAAGAGAAGCGTTTCACCATCGGGCATCCAGGCCAGTTCCCGCTCGCGTGCCGCCGTCTCGGTGATCCGCATTGCGGTCCCTGTATCGCCATCATCGAAAGGACAGACGAAGACCTCGCCCCGCACAACGAGAGCCAGTTGGGATTCATCCGGACTCAGCGCATACTTCGTGACACCGCTCGACAGGGTCAGCCTGAGATCCTCATTCCATCTGATATCGGTCGGCGCGAAGATCTCCACGAGCTCCGGTTCCCCACCACTGGTCGCAAGCTTCCAGACCCCCGCGTCCCACTCGTAGACGATCAGGGTCCCATCGTCCGAGATGCCTGCTGCCTGCACGCCGTCGTGATCGTGGAACGTCACCTGCGATGCAGGTCCGGCGACTCGTGGCTCTCCATCGTCGTCCGGCAGATCGAGGATCAGCTTCCAGATATTCATCACCGCATCGTCCCGCTCAGACATGAAGAAGAGCGTTTTGCCGTCGCTCCCCCACATCGGTCTGTCGTCGTCGCCGGCGTAGGACACGATGTGGTAGCTGGGACCGCCATCATAAGCGCGAAGCCAGATGTCGCGCGAGGCGCTTCCCTTATAGTGCTTGCGCCACCACGGAGTATGTCCGCGGACGAATGCTATCCAGCAACCATCCGGTGAGACCGAAGCGTTGTAAGCATCGTCGGCGATGATTCTCCGCGGCATGCCGCCGTCGATGGAGATCTCGTAGAGCTCGCTCTCCGTTGTGTCCCGCGCAGACGTGAAGAAGATGGAACTACCACCCGGGACCCAGCACTGAACCCTGTCCCACGCATCGTGGCAGGTGAGCTTCCTGGGAACACCTCCCCAAGCATCCATGACGTAGACATCGCCATTCCCCATCCTGTCCGAGCTGAAAGCGAGTGCGGTTCCGTCCGGTGACCATCGTGGAACGTCATCGTAGGCTTCGTGGACGGTCAGGCACTGTGCCCTTCCCCCATCTGAGGAAACACGCCATAGATCGCCCACATAAGAAAAGGCTATCGCACTCCCATCCGGCGAGGGTACGGGCTGTCTGGCGTTCATGATCGGCTCCTGCGCACACACCGTCACGACCGTGAACGAAAGGGCCAACAGCACCGACAGCGTCGGTGTCCCAACGAAACACGTGTTGTGGGCCTCCACTCCGCGATCGGTCTTCACAGCACACCCTCCTCGAATGTTCTTCCACTAGTAGCGCTCAATAGAATGCTCTTCCGCTAGTAGCGCTCAATGACCCTTTCCTTGAGATGGCAGATCTCGTTCCATTGGACTATCACGAAACCGCTTCCGTTGTATTGGAGAAGCGAATAGCCGGCGTTGTCCATGTAGAACTTCCAGAAATACCCCTCCGTCATACCGAGTACGGCCCCCGCCAGGACGCGCGAGACCGACCGGTGAGTAACGACGACGATCCGCTCACCGTCGTGCCCGGCCGCAAGGTCCAGCAGGCGCGGGTAGGCGCGCTCGCGGATCTCGGCGAGCGTCTCACCTCCTGGTATCCTGAGATGCTCGGGCTCGGTCGTCCAGAGTCTCCACTCGTCCGCCTGCTCATCGCGGACCTGTGTCTTCTTCACGCCCTGCCATTCACCGAGGTCTATGTTGTTGAACGCCTCGTCGACGATCGGTTCCAGCCCGTGCTCCCGGGCGATCGCACATGCCGTGGCAACCGCCCTCGCAAGCGGGCTCGTATACACGGCCGTGATCGGCGGCGACTTGAGCGCTTTCGCCAGCGCCTCCGCCTGCTCGCGGCCCCGATCATTCAGCTCCACATTGAAGCGGCCGCGGAAGATGTCCTCCCTGTTGAACTCGGTCTCACCGTGCCTCACGAGGACAATGTCTGTCATGCTCTCTCCGTGTGATCTCCCGCAGTCCCGGCTTAGCGTCGTCCCGCAGGGAATGTGATCTCCCGCAGTCCCGCCCTAGCGTCGTCCCGCAGGGAAGAGGTATCTCAGTGCTCTCGGGAACCTGGCCGACCAAGCGCGCTCATTGTGGGGAGCGTCTTCGTCCTCAACATACTTGAGATCTCGTCCAAGTTTGAAGCCGTATCCGACAAGCGTGTCTCTCACGGCCCGGTGAACCTCGATGACGTCACTGATACCATCGTCGTTCTTGTCGGTGCGATCCTCGGCCGTCCCCATGTCCATCCAGATCCTGAGCCCCTCGGGAGGCGGCAGCCCCTCGATCATCCGCACGATCTGGCTGTCCGCCCACCAGTATGAGGGCGACATGGCTCCGATGCGCGTGAAGATCTCCGGGTGCGTCCAGCCGAGGTAGAGTGATGCGATTCCTCCGAGCGACGACCCCATCACGCCGGTGTGCGCCGCGTCCGTGAGCGTTCTGTACTCGGAGTCAATGTACGGTTTGAGATCATTGATGATGAAATCGGCGTAGAGTCGGGCGCCACCCCCGCCTCTGACCGGATCCACGGTCGGCGTGTACTCATAGACGCGATCGCCGGTGTTGTAGATGCCGACGATGATAAGGGGAGCAACCTGGCCCTCTTCTATCATGCGAGTCGTCGTCTCGTCGACGTTCCACTCCACCCCGATGAAGGCCGACCCGGCATCGAAGAGATTCTGGCCATCGTGCATATACAGAACCGGATACCTCTGCTCATCGTCATCGTGGTAACCCGGGGGAAGCAGTATCACAATCGGTCTCGTGTTGCCGAGTTTCGTCGCCGCGAAATCGAGCAGGAGGTCGACATCTCCAGTGACGCTGTGCGTCTCCGGGCTCGGCGAGAAATCACGCCAGTTCTCCACGGTTATCGGAACAGACTCGTCGCCCACGACCTCGTACTCACGATCCGCGATCTCCTCGAAACTCACCCCTTTTTCCACCGTTCCCCAGCTGCCTCGTGTGAACTTGAACTTGAACTCGGTCCCAAGGGGAAGCAGAAGGGTTATGGCATAGATCTGGTCGCCGACCCTGCCGAGCTCCACCTTGCCCGGGTCCCACGGCCCCAGAGAGATGAGATTGCCGGAGATGTAGACTCGCGCGTCCTCTGGAGTGTACTCCGGGGTATGGACCTTGAAGGTGACCATGGCGGATCTCCCGTGCGCAAGTGACGGAAGACCTGCGGCCAGAACAAGTATGACAGCCAGAATCGTGATGTACCAAAGTGATCTCAGTTTCATCGTTCCCTTCCCATTGAATCCTCTTGCGCCATCGCTCCCCGCGGAAGTAGTCTCTGCGTGAGAAGGGTGCCGACAGGGGGAATGCTTTGCCCAGCGAAAACGCTTTGCCCAACAAAGAGTACCACGGGACGACGAAATGGAAGACAATGACGGTGATTGCAACTGTCGCCGCACCGCTCTTCGCCGTTCTCTGGCTGGGGATAACGCTCAGCCTCCAGAGTACGCCGCTGCCCATCACGATTGCGAAGATCATCTTCGTGATGATCGCCGTCGGCGCTGGAATCCTCGGGACTCGCTGGCTCACCGCCTCCGGGGTGGTTCTGGGACTCCAGACACTCGCCGCACTCTTCTGGGTTCTCTTCAGGATCGGCGCCTATGGGCCGGAATCAGTTCTTCGCACGATCCTTCTTCTCATAGTTCCGCTTGCCGCTGCATCCGTGCTTCTCATACTCGCTGGAGGCATCAGGGCGGGCACCTGGCCGCCCACACGATTCAGCAAGACTACCTGAGGACTGAAGCCCAATCAGCTGCCACCTCCGAGGACCCGAACCCAATCAGCTGCCACCTCCAATGATTGCCTTGAGCCTGTCGGCCACCACCAGGCGGACCGTGTTCCGGTTTCCTCGGGTGAGGCGAACAACCTCTACGTCATCTCTCGCGCGCACAGCATCGAGGAACGCATTGCTTCGGTCCTGAATCGTGCCAAGAACGGGAATCCCGGAGTCGAGAGCATGAACGGCGGCCTCCTGAAAGCTCTCGGAACAGAGTTCCATTCGCCCTATCTCGTCCATGACGATCAGGCGCGACCCGGCGAGGCCGCGCTCAAGGGCGCGGACGCCCACTCTCTCAAGGTCCGCCCGGTTCACACCGTATTTCCCGACTCTGTACGGACTCTTGAGATCTACCCGCGCCAGGATTCCGCTTCCCCCACGCATGTCGACGATGTCGAACCCGATGCGCTTGCCGTCACGTCTGACTTCCGACGTGTAGAACCCGCCCACATCGATCTCGAGCTCTCCCACAGCGGCTTGGATGATAGTCGTTTTCCCGATCCCCGGCGCGCCCGTCAGAAACAGGTTCTTCTTCATGACGCGCGCACTCATCGGCTCATCGCCTCTGCAAGCACGTCTCTGTAGAGTCGTTCCGTCGTCTCAACCATGCGATCGATCGTCAGATTCTCCCTGACGAAGCGGGCGCCGTTCGCCGCAAGTCCCGCGGCAAGATCTCCGTCCCAAAGAAGGCGCACGACGGCCTCGGCAAGCGCAGTCGCGTCCTCCGGCGGTACGAGAAGACCAGTCTCCCCGTCCCTGACGAGTTCGCGATTGCCGCCTACGTCCGTTGCCACGACGGGCCTTCCAACGGCGAGCGACTCGCGCACGGCGCCGGACAACCCCTCTCCTGCTCTCGGACAGTTCACCGACACATCGAGCGCCGCGAGAATATCAGGCACGTCGGTTCGATAACCGGCTGCTATCACTCTGTCAGACAGACCGAAGCGTGAGATCAGCTCGCGCATTTTCTCTCCATCGGTCCTGTGCCCGACCAGGAGAAAGCGGGTGTCAGGAACATCAACCATCACCTTCCGTGCCGCATCAAGGAACGTGTCGTGCCCCTTCCAGCCGTGGTAGAAGTTGGCGACCTTGCCGACAAGAGGGACATCCGGAGCTATCCCGAACTCCCGGCGGATGCGCGTGCCGTCGGAATCGGGGCCATAGCGTGTCGGATCCGATCCGCTGTAGATAACCTCAACAGTCTCAGGGCGAACCCCGAAATCCACGAGAGTCTTCTTCACGGCCTGCGAGACCGCCGTGATCCGCGTGACGCGCCGGTTCGTATACTTGACGCGACTTCCCCAGTTTTGCTTCGGCTTAAAGGAGACTCGACGTGAGACCAGGAACGGTCGCCCCGTAAGCGCGGACGCGAGCAACCCGAGGGAGTGAGCATGGGCTCGGTGAGCGTGAATGATGTCGACGCGGCGCGTCCATACCATCCAGACGAGTCTGGCTATGGTAGCCGGGTTGAGTTCGGAGCGCATCTCCATGCCAACGACATCCACTCCGGCATCTCGCGCGCGCTGCTCGAGAATGCTGCCGGGCGTGCACGCGAGAGCCACCCGGTGACCCCGCTTCCTGAGCCCCAGAACGAGTTCCAGCGTCTGCGACATGGCGCCCGTCCATTGAGGAGCCTCTATCAGGTGCAGAATAGACATCCGGCGATCGGAGCGATCCGTCATCGTGTCTGCCCGCCCAGTACGCTCGTCAATCCCTTGAACACTTCATCAGTCGTTACAGCCTCCATGCAGAGGAGGCTCTTCATTTTACAATGAGACGCGTCGCACGGACGGCAGGCGATATTTTGAGAGTGTACACTCACGTACATGTCTCCCGGCGGATGCCACCGCGTCACGGGAGTCGGACCGTGGATGAATACTCCCGGTATGCGGACGGCCGCTGCGACATGCATCGGGCCGGTGTTGTTCGTAACGACGGCACCCATTCGCTGAAACAGAGCACCCAATGCGCGGACGCTCCTGGGGAAGATGACAAGCGGATCTGCGGACCCGTTGGCCTTGTGGGCCTTCACAATCAGTTCAGCGAGATCCTGCTCTCCCGGCCCGAAGAAGAAAACGGGCGTTGCCTTGAGCTCACTCACCACTCGGAGCCCCAGTTCTGCGAACCGCTCGGCGGGCCAGCGACGGATATCGCGGCTTGCGCCCGGGTGGAGACCGACAAGCACTCCTTCCACGCCCGCGCGAGAGAGAAGCTCTTCCGCCTCGCACCGCTCCTCTTCCGTCAGGAACAGATCCAGTTCTCTCCCGTCCGGCTCAATGCCGAGCAGTCCAACAACCCGAAGATGTTCATCCACCTCGTAGGCGTCTCTATCCCTCGGAACTGCGTGCGTCAAAAGAGGCCTGCGCCCCTCGCACGAAAGGCCGGCGCGGATCCGTACGCGGCTCATGGCCACCGTGAGGGCGCTTCGGAATGACGTGTGGAATACGAATGCAGCGTCGAAGTGCTGAGCGCGAATCCACGACGCCACACGCAAGGCCCCCATCCCCCGCCGCTCTTCCCTGCTCAAGGGTAACATGCGTTGCACGCCCGGATTACCCTTGAGGATAGCCGCCGATCCTGGGCTTACCAGTGCTGTTACGCGCCCCTCCGGGTACGCCCGCCGAATCGCTCTCAGTGCCGGAGTCACGACAAAGAGCTCGCCGAGAAGACCCGTTTCGATCACCAGAATGTTCGGCCGCACGGGCAGCATCTAGGACTGCACCTCCTTGAGCTCTGCGGAGATCATGATACCGGCCTCGTCCGTGCCTACGAAACCGTCTCCCGGCGGCGATTCGGCGGCGCCGTTCCAGAGCACGTGCTCGACTGCGTCCGCGTTCGAGACGTCCCTAAGCTCGCCGGTCAACTGCTTGATCTTCTCCCACAGCTCCTGACTCGCGGCGATTCTGAGAATACCGACGGGCGTCGCCACAGACACCTTGCTCGTCGACTTGATCTTCCTCATTCCCTCGATGATGGCCAGAGCAAGCTCACCCGACTCGAGCGCAGCCTGATCACGCCATTCCTGAGGAGGTTCCGGCCACGCCGCAATGTGGATCGACTCCACACCCTCTTCTTCCACAAAGAAAAGCGAGTAGATCTCTTCGGTGATGTGCGGCATGACGGGCGCCACCATCTTGAGAACGCCGAGAAGCGCATGATACAGAGCATACTGCGCCCCGCGCCTGGCCGCATCGTCGTAGCCCTCATCTCCGTAGAGCCGTTTCTTCGCGATCTCGATGAAATTGTCACAAAGATCGTGCCAGAAGAAACGCTCTACCGCATCGAGTGCTCCGTTGTAATCACCGATTTCAAAGCTACGCGTCGCGCGATCGGCGGCCGCGGCGAATCGAGCGAGAAGCCATCTGTCGGGAACGCCCAGCTCTCGCGGCGCATCCGCGTCGAAATCCTCGAGTCGCATGATGGCGAACTTGGAGGCATTCCATAGCTTCACGACGAAGCGCTTTCCAGCGTCGAAGAGGTCATACGAGAAGACGGTATCGGTGCCGAGCCGGCTCGAACAGGCCCAGTAGCGAGTCGCATCGGCTGAGCGTTCTTCTATGACGGCTGTCGGCGAGTGGCTGCCCCTGTTCTTCGATTTCGATATCTTCGCCCTGTCGGGATGCAGCACGTGACCCGAGATCATGGCCGTGCGCCACGGGATCTTCTCCTCGTTGAGCACGCTCTTTACGACCGTATAGAACGCCCACGTGCGGATGATGTCGTGCGCCTGAGGCCGCATGTCCATGAGGTACTCCGTCCCGTTCTCGCTCTTCACAAAGCGCTCGAGTCTCGAATCCTCCTCGCGCCACCGGACATTCAGGAACGGCGTGCACGACGACGTCATCCATGTATCCATGATGTCGCGCTCAGGCTCAAACTCGCTTTCTCCACACTTCGGACACACGTCGACGGGCGGGTCGGTGACTGTCGGGTCGACCGGAAGCTGCGACTCATCGGCCAAGATGACCTCACCACAGTTCGAGCACGTCCAGACGGGAAACGGAACCCCGTAGTAGCGCTGTCGCGATATGCACCAGTCCCACTTGAGGTTCTCGACCCAGTTCCGGAAACGCACTTCCATGTAGTCGGGGCGCCATGCAACCTTCGCCCCGGCCGCGATGATCTCATCCTTGATATCAAGCACGCGTATGAACCACTGGTGCGCCACGGAGAACTCTATCTCGGTTCCGCAGCGTTCGTGGGTGTTGACGGCATGGCTTATCGACTGCTGGTCTTTCAGGAGGCCAGCTTGCTCAAGATCTTCGACGATCCTCTTGCGAGCCTTCTTGATGTAGAGACCCTCATAGCCCGGTGCCAGCTCATTCATGTGGCCGCCGTCGTCGATGACGATCCGCGTCTCGAGTCCGTGCTCCTGCCACCACGCGATGTCGGTCGTATCGCCGAACGTACAGCACATCACGAGACCGGTCCCCTTCTCAGGATCCGCCCTCTCGTCCGTCAGGATCGGCACCTCGTGACCGAAAATGGGAACGGTGGCCTTCTTCCCGACGAGCTCGGCATAGCGCTCATCACGAGGGTGCGCAAACATGGCTACGCACGCGGGAAGCAGTTCAGGCCTCGTCGTTGAGATGGTGAGATCGCGATCACCGAGCTTGAAGACCACGTCATAGAAGACGGTGTCGCGTTCAGCGTCCTCGATCTCCGCCTGTGCGATGGCTGTGTGGCACTCGGGGCACCAGAGGGTCGGCGCCTCACGCGTGTAGGCACGGCCCTTTCGATAGAGATCGATGAACGACCGCTGCGAAATGCGCTGCGATTTCGGATCGATGGTCGAGTAGTCCTGGCTCCAATCGACCGACAGCCCCACGCTCTTCCAGAACGTGCTGAACTCCTTCTCGTACTCCTTCGTGAGTTCGAGGCACATCTGAACGAACTTCTCCCGTCCGACGTCGGTTGCCTTGACGCCCTTCTCCTTCTCGACCAGTCGTTCGCTCGGTAGACCGTTGTCGTCGTACCCGAACGGGTAGTAGACGTTGAAGCCCCTCATCCTCCAGAAGCGCGCGATCACCTCAGTCTGAACGTAGCTGAAGACATGGCCGATGTGGATCCTCCCGGAGACTGTCGGGGGCGGTGTATCTATACTGTAGATCGGTCGATCGGGGAACCGGTCGAAACGAAAGAGCCCCTTCTCGTCCCAGAATTGCTGCCACTTCGGTTCAGCGGTCTTGGGATCGTATCGCTTGGGAAGCTTCATTGTCCGTCCTCTCGCTCTTCTGTGTAGATGCCATGCCGCATGACCGGCGCATAACAAAGGTCCTCTCGTTCCATCCCAGGAACGAGAGGACCTCATGCAATCCTCCCGCGGTACCATCCCGAGGTTCCGGCGTGCCGGTCGACAGAAATCGTCCTGCACCGTTGGGCCCCTCATCGTGCGAGGCCCACGCCGTCCATTTGCTTCGGGACGGTCCGGCTCTCAATTGAGGCTGTGACGGGCCCACCCGTCCGGGTCTACCAGGACTTTCCGTCACCTCGAAGTGACTCGCGATGCGCGACGCACGGTCGCGCCGGGGTCCGTTCAACCCGGCGGCTCCAGAGCGACTTTCGACCGGCGCTACCCGGGACTCTCCCAGCCATGGAGTCCCTCTCTCTCGGGCGCCCTCCGGTCTACTCCTCTCCTTCGCAGCCTTTGGTCCGCTATTCGGTTGTCATCCGGAGCAAGAGCCCCCGGGTGCTACATCATGCCACCCATGCCACCCATGCCGCCCATGCCACCAGCCGGCATCGCAGGCTCCTCCTCAGGTATCTCGCTCACGAGCGACTCCGTCGTAAGGAGCAGCGCCGCGATGCTCGCAGCGTTCTGGAGTGCCGTGCGAACGACTTTCTTGGGATCGATGACGCCGACCTTGAACATGTCGACATACTCGCCTGTCTCCGCATCGAAGCCGTCGTTCTTCTTCCCATCCTTGACCCGCTGGACGACGAGAGACCCTTCATAGCCTGCGTTCTTGGCAATCTGTCGCATCGGAGACTCAAGCGCCTTGCGGATGATGTCTACGCCCAGTTGCTCGTCTGGACCTCCCACCTTGAGCTTGTCGAGAGCCACGAGCGAGCGAATGAGAGCAACACCACCACCCGCAACGATCCCCTCTTCCGCCGCCGCCCGAGTCGCGTGCAGTGCATCGTCAACGCGCGCTTTCTTCTCCTTCATCTCGAGCTCCGTCGAAGCGCCGATCTTCAAGACGGCGACTCCGCTGGCGAATCTCGCCATACGCTCCTGCAGTTTCTCTTTGTCGTAGTCCGAAGTTGACTCATCGATCTCTCGCTTGATCTGCGCGATCCGCGCCTTGATGTCGGCCTTCTTCCCGAGCCCCTCGACGATGGTCGTATCGTCCTTCGTAACGATTACTTTCCTGGCCGTTCCGAGGTCCGAGAGCTGCAGATTCTCCAGTTTCAGACCCAGATCCTTGGCAATGAAGGTTCCCGCTGTGAGAGCAGCAATGTCGCCCAGCATGGCCTTTCTGCGATCCCCATAACCAGGGGCCTTCACGGCCACAGCGGCCAGCACACCGCGCAGCTTGTTCACGACGAGCGTGGCAAGGGCCTCGCCCTCGATATTCTCAGCGATGAGGACCAGCGGCTTCCCGGACTGCGCGACTTTCTCCAGGAGCGGAACGAGGTCCTTCATGTTCGTAAGCTTGTCCTCGAAAATCAGGATATACGGATTCTCGAAGACCGTCTCCATCGTCTGCGCATCGGTCACGAAGTACGGCGAGATGTAGCCGCGGTCGAACTGCATGCCCTCGACGACGTCGAGCGTGGTCTCGATGCTCTTGGCTTCTTCGATGGTGATCGTCCCGTCGCGGCCGACCTTGTCGATGGCGTCGGCGATCAGTTTGCCTATCTCCGGGTCGTTGTTGGCAGAGATGCGCGCGATGTTCAGGATCTCGCTGCGATCGCGTACCTTGCGGGACATCTTGTCGAGCTCTCCCACAACCGCATCAGTTGCCTTCTCAATACCGCGCTTGATGTACATCGGGTTGGCGCCGGCCGTCACGCTCTTGAGTCCCTCGCAGTAGATGGCCTCAGCAAGCACGGTGGCAGTCGTCGTTCCGTCTCCAGCCACGTCGCTCGTCTTCGAGGCAACCTCTTTTACCATCTGGGCGCCCATGTTCTCGAAACGATCGTCGAGCTCGATCTCCTTCGCGACGGTCACTCCGTCCTTCGTGATCCTCGGACCGCCCCACTTCCGATCGAGCACCACGTTCCGCCCCTTCGGGCCCAGTGTGACCTTGACCGCTTTGCTCAGCTGCTCGACGCCCTTGAGAATCGCGTATCGCGCGTCTTGTCCGTACAGCAGTTCCTTCGTTCCCATCGAACACACTCCTTGTCAGACCATAGAACCTGTATGAAAGCACGTTGCCACATCACCGGCGTCCAATACGAACCTATATAGTAGGTTTCAGAGGCCTGGTTGGCAACCGAAAACTGGGACTGCGTCCAAGCTCAGACCATGTCCCCCGCAGCTCTGGAGCGAGAGCATCCTTTGTGGCTACGATGCTAGAAGGCCTGCCCTATTCCGAAGTAGAACCTGGTCGGTCCCGGCTCGGTCACCGGCGCCACGACATCCAGACGTACTATCCAGAGTCCCGCGTGATACCTGAGACCGCCACCTGCTCCGATGGCGAGATCCGATGGCCTGATCGCCCGGAAATCGTCGAACACCTGGCCGGCATCGAGAATGGCCACCATTCTGAGCCGCCTGAACAGCGGGAAACGAGCCTCGGCGCGGAGTTCGAGCAGCCCGAGCCCACCTGTCGCCTCGCCGTCCTCGCCCGCAGGTCCCAGGGAGTTCCGGTCGAATCCGCGGACTGAACCGTCGCCGCCGGCGAAGAAGCGCTCGTTGACGGGCACATCGTCATTTTCCTGCGGGCGGATCCACCCGACGTGGCCGGCCAAAGCGACTATTCTGTGTCTCCAGACCTTCTTGTAGCCTCGCCAGATAAACTCGGTTCTAGTGAAATCGTTCGTGCCGCCCAGGAGCGAGCTGGCAAGTCCGAACTCGACGCCGGTGAGCATGCCACGCTCGGGGTCAAGGACATCGTCCCGAGTATCGTGCGTGGCGGCGACGAGCAGGTCGGTCGTGTAGTTGGTTCCCAGATCGCTGTCCTCATCGGTGGCCTCAAACACCATGTTCCGTTGGAATTCGTATCCGCTCCTGAGAGTAAGCGCCGATCCGATCTTCCTGGTCAGGAAGAAAGCGGCTCTCTCCATCTCGGCAATGTATGCCTCTTCGTCACTCCAGAGGTAGTCGATCGAGAGCTCACCGGCAACGGGAAGACCCAGGAACCACGGATCCCCGGCCGAGGCTCCGGCGGCGCGCTGGAGGCGGCTCAAGTATCCGTGGAACTCGAGGCGCGTTGCCTGTCCCTGCACGTTCCGGTTGACAAGTAATGCCGTTGCTTCCGGGCCGTCTATCGTTGCGTACCCGACTGATAGGTCGAGAGACACGCTCCGGCGTTCATTGACCCGGATATCGAGTCCCCTCTCGCTCGTCCCGGTCTCTTCTCTCGCCGGCTCCATCCAGACCGAGTTGAAGAGCCCTGTCCTGTAGAGCTTCGCCTGGCTCTCGCCGATCTTGTCCACGTCGAAGTACTCGCCCTCCTCGAACGTAAGCTCCCGTTCGATCACGAACTTCCGGGTCTTGTCGTCGCCGTGAATCCTGATGCCGGAGATGCGTACGCGCTCTCCCTCCACGATGTCATAGCTGACGCTCGCTGTTCGCGCGACGTCGTCCCGTGTCACGGTCTGCTCGACGTGCGCATCGAGATATGACAGCCGCGCGTAATGATTCAGGATCGCGCGCCGGTCGCGCGCAAGACCGTTCGAGAGAAGCGGAGTCGCTTCTGTCACGGCAAGAAGCGAGCGAAGGTAGTCCTCTGCTATGTCGACGTTCCCGTGCAGAGTAACATCACTGATGATCCAGCCATCGCCTTCGTGCACGCTGATCAGAATGGTTATCCTCGTCGATTCGGCCGATAGAGCAGTGTCCTCTACCCAGAGATCCGCCTCCAGATACCCCCTGGTGTTGTAGAAAAGAGCCAGGTTCACGAGATCCTGTTCGAGGACGCCGGGGTCGAATCTCACTTGCTCCATAAAACCACTCGGATGGATCGCCATGTATTCAAGCAGGGTGCTCTCATCGAACGCTTCCACGCCGATGAAGCGCACATCTTCAACGATCGGCCCATCTCGCAGCGCGCGCTCCCTTTCGAACTTCCTCAGGCTGCTTCCTCTGCAGAGCGACGTCGCATCGGATACGAGTGCGACGATCACGACCGCGGCCAGGAAGACCTGGACACAGTCGCGGCTCCTCCGCAAATGCAAGCCTCTACTGGAACCTGAGATGGAACTTGAGACCGACCGCATGATTCCCTTCCTGGCTTGCTCTGGTCACCAGCGACATCGAGTCGCTGAGTCTGAACGTGGCTGAGACCGACTGTCCGGCAAATTGACCCAGTTCGGTGGTATAGTCGATGCGAAAATCGCCTCCGAAGCGCTTCCCGAGCGTGAGCCCCGCCCCAGCCAGATCGCCCTCATCGAGCGCCTCCCTGTCAACGGCCACAGTATCGAGATGAAGCCATCTCTCCACGGTGCTCTCCGCTATGCCGAAGAGACTGCCGACGAAAGCCGACCTTGCGAGCGAGCTGAAGCTGTCCGACGCCGAATCGCCCGTGGATCCGCCGCCCGCCATGACACCGATGGTGTCGCCCATCGTCAGGAGGGCCATGATGTCCGGCTCGCTGAGCGACGGTGAGCTTGTAAGCGCCGGCATCGTCCCCGAGAGAAAGCCATCGAACGACACCGTGACCTCGTATGAGACACCCGAGCGGCTCTTCACTGTCGTGCTACCGGTCAGACCCAGGTAGGGGTCGCGCCGACGTGGGTCCGAGTAGACCAGATCCAGCCTCTCAATGGAGAACGTGTTTCTCAGGTAGCGGAACGTCCCTCCGGGAGCCGAGACGCCTCCCGACAGCATGGGAGCAAGCACGCTTCCTCCCACATGGAGGCCTCCGGTGAGTTCCGTGTGAACCTGATCGCTCCGAACCCGCATGGGGTCCGAGATTGCAAGGTCTACGTCGAGATGCACTGATCTGCGCGGATCGTCCGCCGATGCCATGCTCACGCGCCGGGGCTTTCTCGCGACGAGTCGGGAAAACTCCACTTGCCGCGTCACTTCCATCTTCTCCACCTCGACATTCCCCGATAGTGTAGAGACCTGTGTTGTCCCAACCCATCTCAGGTTGCCGCCGAACCTGCCCTTCATGGTCTTATCGATGTCGATCTCAGCGCCGGATATGCCGAGGTCGATCATGAAATGCGGGACATCTGAGACACCGGTTGCGATGAAACCCGTACCTGTGACCGACCCATCTCCGAGCCCGATGAAGGCGCGTTCGAGAACAGTCATTCCATCGGCTGCGGCCAGCCTGAGCTCGATGTCGTGCAGCGGACGCTTGAGACCGTAGCCGTTGACCTCGCACTCCGACACCACCAGCGAACCGGCAAGAAGCGGTGACTCGACCGTGCCTGTCAACCGCACGTCCACACCCAGGTCTCCCCTAAGTCTCCTCATCTCACCGGGCAGCGGGTCGATTGCATTCAGATCAAAGCCGTCGGCAGCGATCCACACGTCCAATCCGGACGGCACGCCCTCACCCCCAGGCTGCACATCCCCATTCCTGAGTTGCACGTCCCCATTCCTGAGTTGCACACCCCCATTCTTCAGTCGCACACCCCCATCCCTCAACCGCGCATCTCTACGCCCAAGCGGGACGTTTCCGCCGAGGGCGATCGTCTCATCGCCTGCCGTGAGCTCGGCTCGTCCGACATGGGCACAGTCACGAGTGAGCGAGGCATTCCCTCCGAATCCGTCGAATCCGAAACCGAAGATCAGGGGGTCGGAGAGCTCCCACGCAAACTCCACATTGGGGTCGCCGATACTGCCCGTGATCAAAGTGATGAGATCAAGATCGCCGAGCACGGGTGAGTGCATGCCCGGCAGGAAGGCTCTCGCAACGTGCCCGATCTTGAGCCCAAAGGTACGCGCCGCGAGTCTGATCTGACCATTGCTCCCGATGCCTCCGGACACATCGATCCTTCCTCCTGCCTCTTCCCCAAGAGCCCTCATTCTCGTGATCTCCACGTCGAGGTCGTGAAGATCGAGATCTCCGTCCGCGACGGTGAATTCGAACGTATCGACGAGAGAGAACGTGATCACATCGAGTGTCGCGGACAGCTCATCGAACCTGCCCGCGCCGTTGAAACTCGACACGGAATCGGCTCGCCCAACGAGAAGCATGGATCCGTCGACTCGCAATTTCTTCCGTCCCCGAAGCGCTGGGATAAACGCGACACCGCCCTCCAGTGCGTAGCTCGAACAGACAGCCGTAGCTGCAAACTCACGCGATGGATCGAGTTCGACAGGACCGCCCGGGCCGGTGACGCACGGGAAGCTTCCGTTTGCCGTTATCTTGCCCCCGAACGGGCTTCTCGCTTCCACGTCAAACAGTAGATCGTGAGAATCGGTTTCCGCATCCAGCTCAACAGAGCCAAGCGCAAGTCCCTCTACTATCAGATCTTCCATCCGGAGATCCGCGGCCGCGTGGAGGTCGTCAGCGCGGCCTTCGATCACAACCCGGCCGGTGGCAAGACCACGAGCGTCGGGCAACAGAGCTCCTTCCGGAGCAAGCCGCAGAGCAGCTGCGATGTTCAGGCTGTCGAGCCCGGCACTGAGCGAGCTTTCTCCTTTGGTATCGAACACGCCTCCCAATGAGACGCGGCCGAAATCACCGGCGAATTGCGTCTCCGTGATGAAGAGGGAGTCGGGGCGAGCCACGAATCTCATGGGGTGCGCAAGTTCGATGCTCTCCCCGGACACAGAGAGCCTGAGCGCCTCAACGTTGCCGTCGACGACGTATGCAGCCCGCCGAGCAGTGCCGCCATCGGCGCGGGCGTCATATCCGACACCGTCATCTCCGGCACCGCCGGCCCCGGCACCGTCATCGCCGGCACCGTCATCGCCGGTCACAGCGAGATTCCCAGTAATGACAACGCCTCCGGTTACCTGAGCCGACACATCGAGCAGTCCCACGGAGCCGGCGATGATGTCCGCCGCGAGCGACGTCGAGTCGAATCTGCACGTGACACGATACCCCTCCCCGAACTCGACAGATGCGTCACCCACGAGCGTGCCGTCGAGTGCACTGAACCCGGCCTCAGCGCGAGTACGACCGCCCGAGAACACGGTCAGCCCGTCTCCGACAACGAAGCTCGGCGTCTCAATCCCACGCAGATCGATGCTGCCGGTGTAGCGAAGCGTATCGTTCAGTCCGTCCAGGCGAACTACCGCACTCGCCGCCCCCATGACATCGCTGATCCCGAATCCGGTAGCCATCGAAGCGAGATCCGGGACCTCGATGGTCAGGTCCGCAGAGGAGACACCACCGGCAGAGAGATCCCCGGCGGCCGTGAGCTGAGCATCGCAGCAGCTACCCCACAGAGTGAATTCACCATCGCAGGCCGCACCGGACAGATCGACATCTCCGAAATCGTTGTCAGCCATCCCCAATCCGATGACCGTCCCGTCGAAACTGCCGGAGATGGACGCAAGATCCCCGGGGTTCATGGACAGACGTGCGTCTACGCAGGCGGTCCCCTCCATTGTCTGAGAGGCGAGGAGTTTACCGACACTGCTCAGGTCTATTCCGGTCGCCTCGACGCGCGCATCCATCCAGAGTCCGCCGGAGGACTGATCCCGCATCGTCAGGACCGCCGTTGCTTCGATCTCTCCCCCGAGAGCTGAAGCCAGAACCTTCTCCAGCTCGATAGAACGACCTTCGCCCCTAAACGACGAATCCAGTCGCCCTATCTCCACTCCTCCAGCAACGGCTCCACCGGAGACCAGTTTGCCTTCCCACACGGGAGATTTGAACGGGCCCTCTATGCTGCCGGTGACACGAGCTTCCCCACTCATGTCCCCCCATCCAAAGACGGCAGCGAGCGCCTCAAGGTCGGCGGATGACTCCACGTCAACCGCGTCGAACGATCCATCGCAGGCACGCACACCGCCGCGCGCCTCGATCGCGATTGCGGAAGACTCAAGCGCAATCTCCGCCGTCGCGCTCGACCTGTCGCCCGATACCACGCACGAGAGGAACGCCTCAACCGGGGAAAGCATTGTGGGGAACACCACGTTCGCGCTGCCGGCGAGTGCCACATCGAAGCATTCGTACACTTGTGCATCGGCCGTGGCGCGGGCGTCGATATCAACCCTGGCGTCGATATCGATACCGCGGAGATCGACGTCGTACCCTTCTGCCTCGGAAATAACCCTGCCCGACAGGTTGGAGGCTGCGACGTGCGCACAGATCCCCCAGCCCAAGCCGGTCTCGCCCTCGCGCACTTCGCCCCCGACAAACCTCGACCACCCGCCCGGGCGACCGTCCTCCCCCATCTCCACGAGAACGCGGGCATCCGCTATTCTGATGTCGGGCGCCAGGATTCGACTCCCCAGAAGAGCGGGAAGGCTGTACTCAAGAGCAAGCTCGTCGAGTGAGAGGATGACACCGATCTCGGGATCGGTCAGCGTGACATCTTTCAGGGTGGCGTGATTGAAGAGGTTCCCGCGGAGAGATCCGATGGTCAGATCGAGACCATTGCCACTCACAACGGCCTGTTCGATGAACGAGCGAGCCACTGACCAGCCCACCGGCGTCATCGTAGCGACGACAGTGAAAACGACGAGGATCGCAATGATGATGAGAAGCGCCTTGAGAGCGGTTCGCACTTAGTCCTCAACCGAGACGCGGTGGACAGTCCCGCCGTCCTGTCCTCCGGCTCCCTCTTCGTCGAAGCGGAACTCGATCGTCGAGCAGTCACCACCAAACGGCCCGATGGTCGCGACGTACCCGATCCGGTTCGACATTACGTCCCCGGCCGGGATGAGCAGAGCCCCGGCGGAGGTTGCCCAGCCATCCCCGGTCCAACGGATCTTCCCGGGGCGATCGACCATTATCCTCAAGACCTGCTCCGACCCCACGGAGGCCGGGGGGTCGGTCGGAGTCCAGACCACGATGTCGCGAGCGATCGGTGAATCAAGCTCAGAAGGAGGTTCCTCACCCAGTTGACGGTAGACATCCTTCAGGTGTTCGCGGAACAGGTAGTCGAAGACCAGCTCACCGCCCGACGGCTGGACGAAGTCATCGCCGAACCACCAGAACCAGTCGCTGCCCTCCGCGCGGTAAATGGATTCGTAGGCGTCAGGGTTACTCTCCGGTGTAGCGCCCGATTCCTCAAGGTGATCGCGCACTCTTCCGAGAAGCTCCCAGGCACGGTTCTCCTGTGGAGAGCCTATCCAGATATTGAGATCGTTGCCTGGAGCGGAGCCCATCTCATCGATCCAGCTCGCACAGAAGAGCGGAGAGATGAGCTCCTGTGACTCCGGCGGATGTGGACGTATGCCGCGCGACTCGTTCCCGTCGATGAATTCGGAGAACGTTACCGAGACCAGTTCCGGATCGTCCGCGAGCCTCCTGTAGAGCCCCCGCAGGAACGCCGTTCCGCGATTGCGGTACGACCCCCAGGCGTTCTCGCCGTCCAGGATGATCGAGAGGATGTGTCCACCCGGATCGGCGATGCTGCGCGCGTATCCGTCCTTGATCCACGTCAGATAATCGTCGGCCGCGCGATCGTAGTCCGCATACCCCTGGAGCGAGAATCCGATGTCATCGGAGAACTGCGTGTGGCGGAAGAAGGCGGTGACACTCTTCCTTTTCTCACCGATGCGATACGCGCGGGTGAGAACCTCGGGGTCGACCGTGTCGTAACCCCACTTGCCGGAGCGCGCGAGCACGCCCTGATCGGTCGCTATCCACGTGAGCCCCGCATCAGCGAAGAGGTGCGCCACGTGCTGTCCCACGGAACCCTCAGACGGCCACATGCCCCTCGGCGGTCGCCCGAAGCGTTCCTCATAGAAGGCGATCGCTTTCTCTATCTGGGCACGAGCGTCCTCGGGCCGCGAGAAGCGCCGGGGCAACACTGCACCCCCGGCGTCTATCGTGGCCAGATCAGTATCGGCTACAAGAGGAAGGATTGGATGGTAGAACGGAGTCATCGAGACCTCTATCTGTCCGGCCTCCATCAGGTTTCTGTGAATCGGAACGACGTTTCGCATCAGCTTCTGTTGCTCGCCGAATACAGCGACGATATCGTCGAGTGTGAAGGCGCTTTCTTTCTTCACAAAATCACTCACGTCTACCGTCGAGCCGTCCGGAAGATCGATGGGACCGCGCTGCGTGTCCGCAGTGAACCACGCAAGGTTGAACCACATTCTGAGATCGGTGATGTCCTGATCTGTGAAATGCCTGCCCGCCCGCCGCATATTGAGAAGTCGGGCGTAGCCGGGGTGGACGGTTATCTCGTTCTCCCAGCTCGCGTCGAAGAAGCGGGAGACGATGAAGTCGCGCTCCGCTCCGGAGAGCTTGTCTACCGGTCTGAGCGAGAGCTCCTGAAAGAGATCAGTAGCACCGTTTTCGACGTAGTCCTCAAGCTGGAGGATCAGCGAGGGAACCAGATTGATCGTGACGTGAACATTGGGGAACTCACCGACGAGAGCCGCCATCGAGTAGTAGTCCCTGACGGCGTGCAGGCGAACCCAGGGGAGAACGTACGATCCGCGTGGATCCCCGTCCCACCTTGCGCGGTAGAAAGGCTGGTGCTGGTGCCATAGTATTGCGATGGGGAGCCTGTCGCCGGCCATCTTTGCTCCGTAGCGACGTCTGTTGGCCTTCTCGATAGACCGCAGGTGAACGTCGCCCATGACGCTGGGATTGACTCCGGAAGATGCTATCCTGCGGAGCGTTCGGGAGGCTGATCCTCAGCGTAGACCATGTAGTCGATCTGCGGGAATATCCTGTCCCGCCACTCGATTTCCGATAACCACTTCTCATCTATCGTGCTGGTCTTCAGGTCCTTGTGGAGCCTCGTGAACCGCGAGATATGGTCCCGCGTCCTCTTGTGTGCGTACTCGGCCATGGTGCCGGTCTTCATGATGAATGCCCAGTCGCTCGACTGCGCGAGCAGCAACTCCCGCGCCGCCTGATTGAGAGCCCGGAGCCTCAGCCCCTCAGCGTGCGGGTAGGTCTTGGCCAGTTCCGTCATTCTCTCCGACGCGTTGTGAAGATGAGGATAGATGTAGTCGTTGCTCGAGTTCAGCCAGACCTCACAGTAGCCACGGTAGCCCCAGCTTGAAAGATGAGGATCCGCGGTCTGCATCGGCGCACCCGAACTGAGGAAATCCATCGGAGTCGCGGTTCGCACCGGGCCCTCGACCTCGTCCAGCTTTCTCAGAAGAGCCTCAAGCCAGATCGGCCCCTCGAACCACCAGTGTCCGAACAGTTCGGCGTCGTACGGAGCCACGACGAACGGCTTCCTTGCGAGGATGGAATTCAGATGCTCGAACTGCCGTTCCCTGTTGAACATGAAATTCCCGGCGTGCTCGATCGCGCGGGCGTGTGCGACGTCCGGGTCATAGAATTCCTTGTCACCCAGCGCGGTCTCCTTTCCGGTAATGCGATGGTACTTGAGACCGAGCATTTTGCGGAACCCATCGGGGCCGAGATACGGCTTCACGTAATCGTAGTCCAGCTCGTACGTGTAGTCGCGGTAAAAATCCCTGTAGACGACGTCGCCCGGATAGCCTTCCTCAGCACTCCAGACCTGCTTCGACGATTCGATGTCGCGGCCGAAGACGGCCACGCCCGCCGACGTGACAACGGGCGCGTAGGTCCCGTACTTGGGCCTGGGATCTGCGTGAAGCACACCGTGGGAGTCCACAAACGTATAGCGAATGCCCTCCTCGACGAGGTACTCGTCCACGCCGGGAAAGTAGCCGCACTCGGGAAGCCATATCCCATCCGGGCGGCGTCCCAGGGCACGTTCGTGGCTCTCGGCGGCGATCCGGATCTGCGCCCGGACCGAGGCTGGATACTCCGACATGAGCGGCAGGAATCCGTGAGTGGCGCCGCTCGTCGTGATGTCGATCTTGCCGGCGTCCCTGAACGTCCGGAACGCGCGGACAACATCAAGACCGTACTCGTCTGCGTAGATGCGCTTGCAGTCCGAGAAAAGCTCGTGGTACATCTCCGCGAGACGGAGAAGCACCGGATCGCCCTTCGTTCGATCCATTTCTTTCTCGGTCAGTTTGACGAGACCGGTGATGTGCTTGAGGTAGCGCTCCTGCAGCAGCGGATCCTGCAGCATCGCCACAAGGGGCGGACTCATGGAGATCGTCATCCGGAAATTGACGCCGTCATCCGTGAGACGCTGGAATGCCCGGATGATCGGGATGTACGTCTCGGTGATCGCCTCGAAAAGCCAGTACTCCTCGAGGAAGCTCTTGTACTCGGGGTGCCTCACATACGGCAGATGCGCGTGCAGGACGAGGCTGAGGTAGCCCTTCTCCATGCTTTTCCCTTCAGGTTGTCTGGGGATCCGAAGTTCCGTACCGACTCACTGTGCGGGAGACCCGGCCGAAAGCGGAACATAGTCACTTCTTCCCGCCGCCGTGCCCCCACCAGCTCGACTCGGAATCCGGAGGCGCCTCGGCCTGCCGATAGATGTGTCCCAGCGCGTCCACCGTGACCCACTCTTCATCGATCACGGGCGACGGCCCGATCGGCGGAAGCGACACTCTACTTGACCGAGCGACGAGAATGAACGAACCGTCCGGAGCAATAACGCCGATATCCACTGAGTAATCGCGCTCCACCCGCAGCACGTTGACGTACCAGTTCCGTGACTCCGGAGAGACGTCTATGTCGTAGTGCTCGTTGGGCGCGCTCATGTCTGTTCCTGTGAGGTCGTAGACCCTCAGCACGAGCCTGCTCGTTGCGAACTCGTCTTCGGTGAGAATGTCCCTCAGCTCTCGCCCACGCTCCTCAGTAAGTTCCCAGTACGCATAGAGCCAGTATGGATCGCGGATCATCAGCGAGATGAAATCCTCACCGTAACCCTGTGGAAAGACAAACGACTCATCAAGCTCGGGCGTCTCTTCCACACCGATATAGTACTTGGCGGCGGTGATTCTCTGCTGCGCCCCGTTTGTCCGTCTGAGCGAGAAAGCCCGCCGGGTCCGCGGGGAGAGAACCTTCTCCGCAGCAGTCGCGCCGGCCTTCCGAACCCGCACTTTGCCTCGCGCTGTCGCACGCTTTCCCCGTGCGAGCGGCTTCGCGCGTTTCGAGGTCGCCTTAGTTTCAGCCTTGCGGGACTTCCCGGCCGCCGCGCGGGTCCGATCGGGCGCCTTGCCCCCACGGGCCGGCTTCCGCTTTCTCGGAGGCACGGTGGAACCTACAAGGAGGTCGACCAGAGCGTCTCTCCGCAACTTCGAGTAGCCCACAAGCCCGAGGGAACGGGCCTCCGCTTTGAGCTCCGCCACCGTCTTCGTCTTCAGTTCACTTCGCTTCATGCCTTGTCTCCGATGCGCGCCGCCCATCCGCCGGGTCTGCGTGCTCGGACTCCTTCTCCGGTAGTATGTACCGGAAGTACCAATGATGTCAACCCGCTCATGAGCTCCTCACGATCCGTCCGGTCTCAGCCTGCTCCCGGCTATCGGAGGGATGTCCTCGAAGTGGTCCTGTATCCACCCGTTTGTGAGGCCTGCCTCATCGTGCGACTCAAGCGCTCTGGCCCACTCGCTCGACGTGATGCGGCGCGCCAGGAGAGGGCAGGCGCCTGCCCGATAGGCCGGGTAGTACTGAGCCATGAGGCTCAGGTGCGTATCGGTGCCCAACTCCTCCGCAATAAACCGGAGTGCTTCACCGGTACCGGATATATCATTCGGCATCACGAGATGCCGTACAATGAGACCGCGTTCGGCAATCCCCCTGGAATCGAGTTCAAGCACTCCAACCTGTCTGTGCATCTCCTTGAGCGCTGCCCGACTGACTTCGACATAGTCGGGAGCATCAGAGTACTCAGCGGCTGCTTCGGGATCGGAGTAGCGGATATCGGCCAGATAGACATCTACTACGCCATCGAGAAGCGCCAGCACCTCGATCGACTCGTAGCTCGATGTGTTCCAGACAAGCGGGATGCCGACTCCCTCCCCCGCTGCGATCCCAAGAGCTTCCAGTATCACGGCTGTGTAGTGAGTCGGCGAGACGAGATTGATGTTGTGGCATCCGGATCCGGCGAGCGAGATCATCATCCCAGCCAGCTCCTCCACAGTCGTATCCGTGCCGGCGCCCTCCTGGCTGAACCGATGGTTCTGGCAGTAGATGCACGACATCGTGCAGTGACTGAAGAAGATGGTGCCGGATCCCCGCGTTCCAGACAGGGGCGGTTCTTCTCCCGGATGGGCTACGTGGCTGTATACGGTGGCGGCCAGCGCTCCGGGCTCGGCAGTCCCGGCACCAGCGGCGGCCACCGTCCCGGCGGCTTGGCAGTACCCCAGCTCGCCGGCCGTGCGGTCGACGCCACAGCGACGGGGACAGAGACGGCACGCCGCCAGCATCTCGCGGGCGCGATCGAGCTTCCGCTCAAGTTCACCGCTCCTCGCCGCGAGCACGTAACCAGGTGTGTTCATCAGAGCATTTCCAGAACCACACAGGTGAGATACTCGGTCTCAGGATGACCAAGGACGACCGGGTGGTCACGACTCTGACCCCGGACCTCCACGACCCGGGCATGTCTGCCGGCTTCCCGGGCGGCGGCTACGAGCGTATTGAGAAAGGCCTCCCGCGCCACAAGATGGGAGCATGTGGATGTCACAAGAAAGCCGCCCGGAGACAGTGTGGACATCGCGAGCCGGTTGAGCGAGCGGTAGGCGTGAAGAGCCTCTCTGATACGCTTCCTGTTCTTCGCGAGCGCCGGAGGATCGAGGAAGACAAGCCCGAACCTGCGCTTGGAGCGGCTCAGCTTTGCGAGGCTCTTGAACATGTCTCCCCGGACGAACTCCACCTTGTCCGCGAGCCCGTTCAGAGTTGCGTTCCTGCCGGCAAGATCCAGGGCTGGAGCAGAGGAGTCGAATCCGGTGACGCCGGCAGCGCCTCGTGCCGCTGCGGCCAGCGACCACGCGCCCGTGTAGCAGCAGCAATCGAGCACGTCACGCCCGACGGCAAGCCGGGCCGCGACTCGCACGTTCTCCCTCTGGTCGAGAAAGAGGCCGGTCTTCTGGCCGTTGAGGACATCGACCAGGAGCCTGGTTCCGTCCTGATCTACCTCGACCGGATCGTCCGCGTTGCCCTTCACCACTCTCTTCTCGAGTGGCAGCCCTTCGAGTGCCCGGATGCGCGCATCGTTTCTGATGACGATCGTCTCGGGTTTCAGCAGCTCATCGAGAAGCTCTATGATAACGTCGAGGCGGCTCTCGATTCCCGCGGTCAGCGACTGGACCGCGAGGGTTGAATCGTAGCGATCAACGATCAGTCCGGACAGGAGATCCGACTCGCTGTAGACGGCCCTGTACGTCGTCTCACCGGGCCGGATCTTCTCGCGGAATGCGAGTGCATGTTTGAGACGGCGCTTCAGGAACGAGGGGGTGATCTCGACCCTCGACCTCGCGAGCAGCCGCACAGCAATGAGAGAGTTGGGATTCATGTAGCCTGTGCCGAGCACATGCCCGGCACTATCAAGGACATGGACGGTGTCACCAGGGGTGACAGTCCCTTCGATGCTCTCTATTTCGTTACTGAAAACCCATAGATGCCCGGAGCGGAGCCGCTTGTCTCCTCCCTTCCTGAGCACTGCTGATTTCACGCTCTCTGCCACGTACACCGCCTCCAAATCCTTGACAAGCTCGCCACTGCTGGTTCGACCCTGCCTGTGAGGAACGCTCTATGCATCAATTGCCGGTGAGATGACACAGATAGCACCGGAATGAACCAAAATCAACCACGAACGACGCGAAATGCGTCATGTGAATATTGTTCACGAACCTGCCGGGCGATGCGCCCGACGTCACAAGGAGGAATTCATGTACACGCGAGCGATCATTGTGCTCTTCGCGCTCTTCATTCTTGCGTCGCCCCTCGCCGCCCGCGAGGCGTCGCTGGACGCCGACTACATCACCACAAACAGGCTCAACATCTTCTCCCTCGTCGACCGCACCCCGGGGGATTTGTGTGAGGCGTGCAATAACAGCTACTACTGGACCATCGACGGGTGGCTGCTGGGAAATGAATCGTACAAGACCTACTGCGACCCGTCCGAGTGCCCGGAGTGCACCGGCGGATGGAAGCCGATCGGCGTGACCATCTACCTGTACTGGGCCGAAGAGAACGCGTGCGAGCTGACACTCTCGGTCGATGTCGAAGAGGTCGACTGGACTGTACCGGACTGCCCGATGCCGGGCGCCCTGATCGCTGCGTCCGACCCGATTGTGGTGGGACCGTTCAGTCCGGCCGGACTGTGGGCGATCACTATCCCGCTTCCTGTGGACTGCCCCGTGCTTGATGAGCCGTTCTTCGCCGACATCAGTTTCCTCGATGCCTGTGACGAGATGCCTGCTCTCGTCACTGACGAGGGCCCATGCGTTCCGTGTGTTACGTGGAACGACTGGGGTTCCGGTTGGCAGGATCTCTGCGACTTCAGTTTCCCCGGCAATCTGAGCATCTACACGACGCTCGAGTGCCAGGGTCCGTCGCCGGTCCAGCGCGCGACATGGACGACCATAAAGAACTCCTACAGGACGGAGGAATAGTCTCCGGCAAGTTCAGAGGACAGACTCAATCCCCCGGGGAAATGAGTCCCAAAGAGAAGGCAGGTCGCAGAAGCGGCCTGCCTTTCTCGTTCAGTCCAGCCGGGACAGGATCAGGCAGGCGCCCTCGTCCATCTAGCGGTGCAGCAGGAACGAGATCCGGTTATCTCCGACTACTATGACCGCATCCTGAACCTCAATGTCCAGGCCCAGAGCCTTGACGGAGAGCGCTCCGTTCAAGTGGTTGATGCCGTACAGCGGGGTGAACGGTTCCCCTCTCACCGTGATCTCGTACTCGTCCGGAGCTTCGAATATGAGCTGTCGAAAATCGAATTCGTCCTGTCCGAGAACCACGGCAACGGGGCGACCCGAGACATAGACGTGGGACCCCCCGGAGTACTCAATCTTGAGAACCCGCTTGTGGACAGTCCGATGCCTGTCAACCTCTGCGATGTTCCTGCGATCGTACGAGACGGTCGTGCTTACGAGCTGTTCGGTATTGATAATGAAGAGCGACTCTCCGCACAGAGTGATCCGCTCAAAGAGCTTCTCGGGTTCTGACTTGGTTCGATCGATGAACGCCGCCGCCGCCTCTTCTCGACGTGCAAATCCGTGTCGTTCGAGAATCCGTGTGACGTCAGCCGAGCCACCCGAGAAGTGACTCCAGAGGACCGCATAGGGATCGATACAGCGCTCGGAAACATCTGTCTTCCAGTCAGGCTCGATCCGATCCAGCAGGAGACAGATGGCAGCACCTGTGCACAGGAGCTGTTTTCCCTTATACCAATCCATGTCACATGCCGACTTGAACAGGTCTTGCTCGCACCCGGGCACTCCAAGTGCTCCAGCGAGCAGAGGCCGCGTCCTGTCGTTGAGGAACCGTGGCGCCGCGTCTCTGCACATGATGCCTATGTAAGCCGCTGTGCCGTCGATGTGCTCACGGTGTCGTTCGTAGTCTACGAAGCGCCCCGTCATGCCGACGCGCCTGAATCCTCTCACACTGACGAAGTCCCGAACGATGGCATCGAGGGAATCGGCAGGTGCAGCCATCGCCGCGGCGAGAAGCTCGCATTCGATATCGACGAGCGCCAGGTTTCGAGGAGAGACGGCAAATCCGGCGCCGAAGTCGAGCGGCTCGTTCATCTCGGGGCAGTGTACCGTCTGGTGAGCAGCGAAAGCCGTGCGGAATGCGGCAGGAAGGAGACCTTCCGGCTGCGGAGACGCATGGACAAACGCTGTTCGCGTCTCACCGACATAGCCGCTCGCCGGAGAGACAGGTTTCGCTTCTGTAGAGGCATGATAGATGGGTGCGCCCACGGCAGGCCCCGTCCGCACGCGCGTGAGGCCGGAGGGTGGCGCCGGGTGATTCAGGACGTAGCAGGCACTGCTGCCGGACAGGAGCGCGAACGTTGAGGAGGAGATCTCCCAGTCCGGCCAGAGCGTGGCGCTCAGGGCGTCCAGGGTAAGGATGGTATCGAGCTGCTGCAGCGCTGTCGCTTCGATCGCTGTCGGCGTCTGCGCCGGTGCGTACTGCGATCCTCCGGCGAGCAAGATCACGATGGCCACGACTACGAGAAGGTACATCTTCTCCCTGCTCATCTCGCTGCTCCCAGCGCATACCGACACCTGTTCTCATACTAGGACAGGATGGCAAAGAGCTCAAGGGGCAGACCTCGGTTTTCTGGAGCCGTCTGCCACGCTGGTGAAATACGTTCAGGAATCTCCACTGCCGGGAAACGTGGCCGAAAGCGCCGGCCCTTCTCGAGGACTACCTGCTGGCGCGATTCCGGTGGCCGCCACAAGAACGTCTCTCTTTCTCACAGGGACGGCAGCCTCGGTGGGCTCTCTAAGGTGGTTCCCTGAGGAAACACCTCGCGCGGCAGAGAGCCCACCATCGGCTTCTCGGGGGGAGTCCGAGTTCTCTTCGTAGAACGCCGGGACTGTCGCCTCCGCGCAGCACTTCACCACGACCATCGTGATGTCGTCTGCCTGCGCAGCCCCAGCTACGAAATCCTTGAGTTCTGTGTAGACGCGTTCCTCGATGCCACGAGCGCCGAGATCACGATGCTCGACCAGAAGATCCTCTAGCCGTTCGTCCCCGAACATCTCCTCGAGTGGATTCAGCGCCTCCGTCACACCATCGGTGAAAAGAACGATGCTGTCGCCGGGATCCAGCGCAACAACGGCATCCTCATACTCAACGTTCGGCATGACCCCGACAATCAGTCCGCCCTTATCGAGGAACTCTTTCTCTCCATTTGAGCGGAGAACGCAAGGCAGATTGTGCCCTGCGTTGACGTAACGGATCTCTCCCGTTCTCGTATCCAGCACACAGTAGAAGAAAGTGATGAACTCACTGTCCCTCGTGTAGCTGTGGGCGATCCGATTAACGTGTCCCATGAGCTGCTGCGGCTCTACTCCGCTTTCCGCCAGAGCCCGGACCGCCGCCTGAATGTTCGCCATGAGGATCGCGGCGGGAGTTCCCTTCCCTGCCACGTCGCCGATCGTGACGGCGAGCTTCCCGTCACCTATGTCGATGACATCGAAGCAGTCGCCACCCACATGCTTTGCGGGAACACTGAATCCGTATATGTCCCAGCCGGACAGTTCGGGGAAGCACTTGGGCAAGAGCTGCGTCTGGATCGTCCGTGCGATGTTCATCTCCTGCTCCAGCTTGCTTCGCTCAGCGACGACCGTCTCAATCTGCTCCCTCAGGAGCTCATAGTTGTACGTGATGACTCCGATCACGAGCGCGACCACTCCGTTGACGGTCACGATCATGAGAGCGTTCCGCATCTGGTAGAGAACGACCAGCGGGTTGATAAGGATGGCCATACCGCTCCCGAACACCCCGGCCGCAATCAGCGTGATAACTGCGAGCGGGAAGCGAACGTAGACCGGGAATCCACTCATCTTCGGAAGCACGTAACGCACTGTAAGCACCGCTGCGAAGACCGCAACGTTGGCAAAGATCATGCTCATTGGAATGAACGATCGTGCAACGCCACCTTCACTCCCGGAGAACGTTTGAATCGTCACTCCGACCGCCAGCCCCGCAGCGCTCGCTGCAAGCACCCAGAGAAGGATCGTCTTGAGAGTAAGCCTCCGGGAAAGCGCTTGAGGTGAGCTCCCGCGTGTACCTCGACTCATCGGTTATCCCTCCGTCCCCGTTCCGGGGAAGGCACTCGGAAGTCCTATGTCGTTAGCTACTGGTGTCGGCTCAAACGCGGTTGCCAGACCGGTCTCCTTGCGCTGCAGGAGCGCCCCGAGACCGAAGAAGATGATGATAACACCGGACAGCGTGCCGATGACGGGTATCGCGGTGATGATGTAGAGACCGAGGAGACCCAGCAGCATTGGAGGAATAGGTGACTTCGTCATGATCGCATCACCCCGCCTGAGGATCGCATTGCCGAGCCAGATGGCCACGTAGAACTTGGCGATGTAGAGAGCGATGAGATAGGCCAGCGTCAGTACGAAACCGAACGGAATCGTGATGATGAAGACGATCGAGAGAATGATGATGATCGGCATGCAGATGAAGGCGATGAACCCGATTCCCACGCTCTTGAGCGGCTTCTTCCTGACAATGTTTGCCGTCTTCCTGGCGTGATCACTCGTCAAGGCAACGATGATGCTACCAGCGGCAATCGCAGCGATCAGCCCGAAAACATGGAGGATAGACTTGAAGCGCCCGGCGAAATCAACAGCCGCAGAGACCTCATCCTTACTGTCCTGCTTCTTGAAGGTGATCGTTCCGGTGGCGACCCCGCTCCCGAACTCGATCTGCGTCGGTGCCTGGTAGATGAGATCCCCACCGACATGCGCTCCATCCAGAAGCGTGATGCCTCCGTCCGTGAAAAGCTCGGCGTTGCCGTCGATCCGGCCGGCCATTGTGAGCGAGCCTGTGGCAATTCTCGCGTCGCCCTTGACGGTCCCGCGGTACGTCACTTGACCGGCTCCGACGAGAAGGCTGCCCTCGATAACAGCATCTTCATAGACGATGAGATTGGCGGCTGCGATCATAGCATCGCCCTCTATCGTGCCGTGGATGTAGACGTTCTGGGCGAAGATACGGACGTCATCACCGACGATGCCGTTGATGGTGACATCCTGAGCGAACGCGTTCAGATCCTGGGTCAGCGTACCGTCAATTGTCAGCCACTGCGCCCAGACGCAGGCGTCGCCATCGAGTGTCCCCTTGACATTGAAGCTCTGGGTCCACATGTAGACGTCGTAGGCGTACGTCTCATCCTCGGGAATGGTGAAGCTACCCGTCTGCTCGATCCGCATCGTGTTGGCGATCGAGATGCTTGTTCCTGACGAGGCAGTGACCGAATGATCGATTGTCTGGATCGCCGATGCCGCGTCCGATGCCGCTCCGCTGGCGGCTGCCCCCGCGGCTTTCCCCAGAGCCACACCGTCGGCCGCGGCAGGAGCTGCGAGCCCCATCACGAGCGTAATCACCAGAATCACGACGCTCGCTATGATGTTCCGTTCCGTGTTCATTTTCTTCCCCCCGTTGTCGGCTCGATTTGAACCGTGTCTTCTGCGATCTCTTGGGAGTCTTCAGCAGAACCCCCAGCCGGGTCGGCTGCTTTGCTCCCGTGTGTCTCCCACGGTGCAATATTACGAGTCAAACGGCTTTGTATGAAGACAATGTCCGTCAAGTGACGGATGCGCCCGTGAAACGACGGTTCTGGCAGATGAGCTGGAGTGTCGGAGGGGTGGAGATGCGGCCCTGCTGCGCGCCACAGTGCATGGGGCGACCGGAGCCGGCGGGAGCAGGACGCGCCGCGCCATCCTGCCTACCAGGGCAGGATCTCGCGCAAGCTCTTTGCCCGCGCACGGGAGAGCACGACCTCCGTACGGTCGGCGTCATCCATGACGACCTGGTACTTCCCGCCGAACCACGGGACGATCTCGACCACGTGGTTCAGGCTGACGATGCTCGATCGGTGAGTCCGGAAGAACACGCTCGCGTCCAGCTTTCGTTCGAGCTCAGCCATCGTCATGTTGATGAGATAACGCTCGTTCTTTGTGTGCACGAAGACCAGTTCGTCGGACGCCTCGATCCACACGATTCGATCCAGATCCAGGAGCACGATTCTCTTGCCCTTCGTAACAGGCAGCCGGCTGACGCCACCCTGGCGAACGAGTCCGGCAAGACGCTCGATCTGTTCGCTGAAGCCCGCTCCCCCATCGAGAAGCTCACGCGCGCGCTCCAGCGCCTCCGCGAATCTCTCCTTCTCGATCGGCTTGAGAAGGTAGTCGATCGAGTTCACCTCAAAGGCCTTGATGGCGTACTCATCATACGCGGTTGCGAAGATGATGAGCGGAGTTTCGTCAAGGGCCTCGATCACCTCAAAACCGCTCATGCCGGGCATCTGTATGTCGAGGATGACAAGATCCGGGGCAAGTTCCTTGATTTTCTCCACGGCCACGAGGCCGTTCTTCGCCTCGCCCACACACTCGCACCCGTCGCACTCCGCGAGGAGAACCTTCACGCGCTCACGCGCCAGTTCCTCATCGTCGACCACAAGGACCCTGATCGTGTCGGTCATCGGTCTCCCTCTCCCGATCCGGGCTCCCCCTCGGCCGCGTCGATGGGAATGGTGAGTCGAACGGTCATCCCGCGGTCGGGCTCGCTCTTGATCGTGATCCAGTCGCCGGAGCCATAACGCGTGTTCAGCCGGTCGCGCACACTACGGAGACCATAGCCGGCCGACATCGTGTCGTGCAAGTCGTCGGCCGCAACGCCCACGCCGTCGTCTCGCACTGTGACGATCAGGAAGCCGCCAGTGAGACTCGCGTCAATGCTCACCGTTCCTCCCCCGACGCTCGGTGATATCCCGTGGCGCACGGCGTTCTCCACTATCGGTTGCAGAATGAGCGGTGGGATCTCCACTTCCCCGACATCCGGTGCTATCGAGCGCTCCACACGCATCCGGTCTCCGAAGCGGGCCCGCTCGATGTCGAGGTAAGCGTCAATGAGTTCCAGTTCCCGTTTGAGCGGCACACTGCTCTCTTCCGACGCCAGGAGCGTCTTCCTGAAAACGCTCGCGAGGCGCTCCAGCGTGCGCCGGGCGGCCTCCGGATCTACGGTCACCAGTGCGGAGATGGAGTTCAGCGCATTGAAGAGAAAGTGCGGGTTGATCTGCGCCTTGAGGGCCTTGAGCTCGGAACGCGTGGCCAGTTCCCGCAGTCTCTCCTCCCGGACGCGATTCCCGGCAAGCTCCCTGTAGCTTCGTTCTATCTCCTGTCTCATCCGCTCGTAGTTGTAGATGATGAAACCGACGATGACCGCGATGACGCTGTCGACCAACACGAGCAGGAGCGTCAGGCGACCTTCATAGAGAACAAATACGGGGTTCCGGAAGATGACGAGAACCGATCCGAACGCGCCGCCGGCAAAAAGCGTGATGATGGCCAGCGGGATCCTTACATAGACCGGCAGCACACTGTAGCGAGGGAGGATGAAGCGAGCGGTGAGTCCGGCCGCGAAGCCGACGGCGTTGGCAAAGAGGATGCTGAGAGGAACGAAGCTCTCGAGGGTACCAGGGCGGTCGGCAAAGAGAGCGATCGCCACACCGATGAGCGCGCCGGCGAGCGAGTTCGCCACGACCCACAGGATGAGGGTCCGCGCTGTGGCGCGGAAGTCCTTGGCTGTGAATCTGGAGGTTCGCTCCTCTGTCACGTCCGGCACCTCACCTGTGATCTGTGATCAGCCCGCGCGGCCGCGCCTGTTCGCGATCGTCATGTTCTCACCCGGCCGCAGCCTCAGCTCTGGTAGATGTGAAGTAGGATCGCGTGCTCCATGTCGTGGATCTGCCACGCCTCGCACGACCAGCCGTTCACGATGATGGAGAAGAGGACCCTCTCCCCTGCGGCAGTCTCCATGACACCGGAGATTGTGGTCACGCCATCCAGCAGTCCGGTCTTCGCCCTGATCGCCCCGCTCAACCCTCCGAAGCCCACACCCCGAAGTCAGCGTACATCTCCCGGATGACGCGGGCAAGGGAACGTACGGTCAGCCTGCTCTCGCGCGACAGGCCCGAACCGTCAGCAATCCTGAGATCAGTTGTGTCGACACCGAGGCTCCTGAGGTAAGTCATGAGAACGGCTGTTCCGGAAGCCGTCGTACCGGGGGCCCCAGGCCCTTGATCCGGAGTCTCGCGCGACTTCCCGAGGCTTCCGTCGCCAAGGCTCCCGCCGCCAGGGTTCCAACCGCCATCACCGTTCATAGCACCGAGTGTCTTCAAGAGCTGCTCGGCGGTGAAGTTGTTGCTGAACTTGTTGAGATCCCGGACGATGAGCGAAAGCGGCTTCGAGCGATGAACGAACAGCTCACGCGCGCCATCCGGTTGGACACCCTCGACGATGCTTCCGTCAAGCGCTGTCCCGGCCCCTTTCAGAAAGCCGGCAAGCGTCGCACCGAACGATCCCGCGGGGTCGTCGATGTTCCTGTAGAAGACCTTCCCGCAGTGACCCACGGGTATCCGCCCGGAGACGTGAACTACGTTCCGACCGTCCTCGAAGCGGCGCCTCACCTGAATTGTCTGGCTGCGGCTCGCGGAACAGGTCGTGGCCTCGTTGACCACGTCAACGAATCCGGTCTCGGGCGAGAACTCAACCCGGGCAGCCTCTCCCCTCTTTGCGCCGGGGTGGACGTGCACGCGAACCGTGTTGAAGTTCGCGGAGAGCGCGCTCGTTCTCGCGTGGTAAGCACGATCACCATCTCCGGCAGCTTCGGGCACCGTCGTCAGACCGTCGAAGTACGACACATCGAGGACGATGTCGCCTGCGATCCGCTCGATGCCCCTTGTGCGGAACTCATCCGCTATCTTCCAGAACTCCTCCGAGACCAGCGTCGGATCGCCGTTGCCTCTGACATAGAGGTTGCCGTCGAGAACCGGGGAGATCGCGCCGCTGTCCGTAGAGAAGCTGGTCTCGAACCTGTAGTCAGGGCCCAGAAGCGAGAGCGTGGCGGCGGCCGTCACTACCTTCATGTTCGACGCGGGAATCATCGGTCGGTCGGCTCGGCGCTCGTAGAGTACCAGGCCTTCTGCCGCCTCCTGCGCAGCAGGCCCCGTTGCCCCCTGCTGCGGGAGCGTAGCGCCGTCCACCGCACCGGGTTCCAGTGACTCGACAATAATGGAGAGTTCCGCCCCACGCATATGCGGCCTGGCGAGGAACGAGTCTATGATCCAGGAGAGGCTCTGAAGGGAATCCGCAGCGCGGACCGCGGACGGACATAGGACAAGCGCCACCACCAGCATCAGTACCGGGACCAGAACGGATCTCAAGCGTCGCATCATGCCTCCATCACTCCCGGCCCGCCGGGTCGCTCAATCACAGCCGCGACGGAGCGTCGGATCTCATCCATGTCGACCGCAGACCCCGGACACTCCTTGCGCTGAACGCGCTCACCGTTCTCGATGACGAAGCCGGTTCCCTCGAGTTCCCTGTGCCCCATGACGCGCTCGGCGGAGAGACCCAGCTTCTGCGCGAGATCGGCACAGATGTCGACGGCCGCTTCCAACTGTTCGCGCGGCGGCGGTTCATCGCGCGCCTCGTACGCCATGCAGACACCTATCGAGCGGTCGTTCCACGGCCCGACGTGCCACGAGCGTATCTCATGTGGTAGACAGCGGTAGAGCAGGCCGTCGGGCTCCACAAAGTACGCGTAGGCGATTGAAGGGCACCCGTCCGGGGAAATGTGATTGGGCCCTGTGTGATAGCGCGCCGTCTCCCAGACATTCCAGCCGGGCATGGCTGTGCAGTGCAGGACTATGGTGTCGATCCCGGCGACATCGCGTCTCTCGGGCTCACCGGTCCTGGGAAGAACCATCGATATGTCGTGCAGCCATCGCATCTCTGCCCGGCCATTCCTTAAGTAGTTCCAGAAGCTCCGGGAAGCTCCCGGCGATCTGGTCGGCTCCATCCAGCTCCGTGCTCGATGCGAACCCCCACGTGCATCCGACGGACCAGACTCCTGCCTTCTGAGCAGCGTGGATGTCGGAGCTCCGGTCACCGACCATGACAGCCCGCCACGGCAGGATGCCAAGCCTCTGGATGATGCCGGCAATGAGATCTCCCTTGTCGCCGGCGCCGTGCTCGCCCGCGCACCTTGTCTCAGAGAAATACTTCCTGATGTCGAAGTAGTCCAGCACGAAGTTCATGTAGGAGGTCCCGGCGTTCGTCGCGACCGCAAGTTCATAGCCGCTCGCCTTTATAGCATCGAGACCACCCAGGATCCCGGGAAAGAGAGAACCCTTGCCTCCCGCGATGAGCTCGTGCTCCCAATGCCAGATGAGGTCGGCCGTCTCGTCCACGTGCTCGTCGGGAACAGTCGGCAGCACGCCGTGGACGTAGTCCTCGCGCGTATTGCCGACGCCGCCCATGATCTTCGCCTCTGTCGGTTGCGGGATGCTCAGACCGTGTCGCTCGTTGATATCGCGGACCGCGCATTCGAGCGCGCCCACGGTCGTCGCTCTTGAAGAGTAGAGGGTGCCGTCGAGATCAAAGATGATGAGGTCAACAGTGCGCAATTCCCTGCCCCTTCAGTGTCGAAGTTCTGCGTGCAGCGGTTGGACTCGCTCGTTCCAAGCTGGGCTGCTCGCGGTATGTCGATCAGAGCCGCCCGTCGCGCTTGATCAGAGCCTCAATCCCGTCCCGACCCGCTATCCCGCCGCGTGCTCCCAGTTCCGTGCAGTTCAAAGCCGCGGCCGCGTTCGAGAAGGTGAGAGTCCGTTCGACCGACCAGTTCTGAAGAAGACCGTAGATGAATGCGCCGTGGAAGATGTCCCCCGCGCCCGTCGTATCTATGACATCTACCTCGAATCCCGGTGATACGACAAGGTTGCCATCCGGAGCGAGCGCCACGGCACCCTTCTCCCCCAGCGTCATCGCAACGAATGAGGGACCCGCTTCAGCGATGAGCGACAGAGCCGGCGCCGGGTTCTCCTGCCCCGTGAAGAGGCCGGGGAATCTCGACGATGCGACGAGGAGGTCTGTGTTGGCGACAAGCTCGGCGGTTCCTTCCTTTATCGTCTCGGCGTCGAGTACGACGAGGACACCGCGCTCGCGGGCGAGCTCTGCGGCCCTGGCGGCCGCCGGCGCGTCGTGCCCATCCAAGAGGAGCACACTGCCGACGCACACCTTCTCAGGAGTTATCTCCGATGGGACTGTGGCAATCTCATCCGGCCTGTGCCACAGGATGGTCCGCTCGCCCGTTCGCCCGTCTATGACTATCATCGCGAGCTGGTTCGTCACTCCGTCGACGACGGTCGCATCCGAGATGTCCACGCCCGCCGACTCGATGCTCAAGAGCGAAAACCTGCCGATCTCATCTCCTCCGACCTTCCCCACGTACTTCGCTCGGAGACCCAATCTTGAGCACTGGACCATTGCGCTCGCCGCCTGTCCTCCGGGCGCGAGCTTGAAAGTGTCTATCGGGAGCTTGGCTCCGTACTCCGGCTGCTCCGGCATGACGCAGAGGTGGTCGACAGCGTTGAGACCGAAGCCGACAACGTCGAACTCCGCATCACCACGTATCGGGAATCCGAACTCCATCTGATTCCATCTCCTTGGGTCCCTCCAGCCGCTGCCTGTTCAGGAACTACACTTTCTGGTGTTTCCAATATCCTCGCCGGAACCAGATGAACGTCAACAGAACCTCCACGCATGCGGCGATGAACATCGACCACCAGACTCCGGTCTGGTCCGTGTGCAGAAGGTGTATCGCGCCGAGAACGAGAGGGATCTGGACGCCCCACTCGATGATGGCCGCAATGACGGTCGGGGGCCACGTGTTGCCCGAGCCGAAGAAGGCCGACGACATGACTATGTGCATCGCGATCATCACCTGCGCGATGGCCATGAGCCTGATGAGCGGGATACCGGTCGCCACGACAGCCTGATCACTACTGAAGAGGCCAAGGATCTCTTTCGAGAAACCGATCTCCATGAGACCGAGAACGCCCGTCAGCACAAGGACGAGAAGCGTCGCCTTGACGACTGCCTCGTGTGCCCGGTCCTTCTGGTTCGCGCCGAGATTCTGGCCGACGACCGCACCCATACCGAGTTCGAGCCCCACGGCGAAGAGGATGCCGAGTTCCATTATCCGGAGACTCAGACCGTAGGCGGCTATCACTACTGTGCCGAAGGTCGCAACCAGTGTCGCCACGTACCAGTGGGCAAGGCTTCTGAGGAGCCCGTTCAGACCGGCCGGCAGTCCGATTCTCAGGATCTCGAGCATCACGCTGATCCGCGGTTGGAAGCGCCGCCAGATCGGAACTCTCAGATTCGATCGGCCGGAGGAGAGGACCCAGATGCCAACGAAGACGGCGCACGTTGCAGAGATCGCAGTGGCGAGTGCTGCTCCTGCCATCCCCATGTCGAGACCGAATATGAAGAGTGGGTCGAGGCCGATGTTGAGAACGGTCGACATCAGCATGATGTACATCGCCTTCGGGGCATCGCCGACGCCGCGCAGGGCGGTGTAGATGGTGTAGGACGAGAACATGAACGGGAGGCCGACGAAGTAGATATTTCCGTAGCGCACTGCCAGCTCTCGCGTGCCGGCGTCGTCGGTCATGAAGCGGAGAACGGCGGGCGCGATTGCAAATCCAAGCGCGCCCATCAGGGCGGCGATCGTGAACTTGAGAAGCAACGTCTGCCGGACGACGTCGCGCGTGGCCTCGAAGCGTTTCTCACCGAAGCGGCGCGAGATGAGAGCGACCGACCCCGTGCCGATGATCTGGTTCGTCGAGCCGAGGATCCATGCCATTGCAGCGAAGAGCGTGATGGCGGCAACGGGCGCCGTCCCGAGTTTCCCGACCCAGTAGATGTCGGTGAGGCTGTAGATGGTCATCGCCCCGAAACCGATCATCGAGGGGATGCCCATGTAGAGCACGTTCTTGAGCACGTTGCCCTTTGTGATGT
The DNA here is from genome assembly GCA_025782395.1 of bacterium. GTDB lineage: Bacteria > Joyebacterota > Joyebacteria > Joyebacterales > Joyebacteraceae > Joyebacterum. The sequence continues at coordinate 19,814 of JALGZD010000111.1, read as the reverse complement.
CCATCTTGAGCTCGCGCTCGAGTGTCTCCCGTTCTTCCATAGGATTCCTAGGATAGCGTCACGGGACGGGAATCACAATGGATAAGGGGCAGACGAACCCCTCACTGAGGGTGACTCACAGCGGGGTGCGTCAATCAGCGAGCGGTGCTTTCGTCAGTCTGATGTCGTCGATCCAGACCGTGCCGGGGCCGGTGACGACCAGATTCAGCTTCACATTGTCCGGGTTCTGGCCCACTTCGAGACGGAAGAGCGTCACGGCGTCAACCCAGTCGGTCGTTCCAGAGACCGGGTTGTCCAACCCGCGCGCGAAGAACTCGCCCACCTCGTCGAAGACGCACCACATCTCAAGGGTGGCTTCGCCTTCGAGCCCTTTGGTTCTCAGCTTCGCGTGATAGCCGAGAAACGCGTTCTCGACGTCGAGGTCCCCCGTTTCATACAGCGGGATCGTGGCGGCGTCATCGAGGATGACCATAAGCGAGCCGTGTCCGTCGGCGCTCGCCGCATCCACGGAAAGAAGCTCGGCACTCACGAGATCGTCCAGTGTGTCTGCCGGGTAGGCGGCGAGAACATCACCGTGACCCGTGCCGGACGGCATCTCCGTGCCAGCGGCGGTCTGCGTCTCCGCTCCGTTCTCTCCACCGGAGCAGCCGGCGATGATGGCGGTGAGCAGCAGCAGGGCGGATATTGCGAACACATGGCGCATTCTCATCATTCCTCTCCTTATTTGGCACCGTTCTTCACGGCGCGGACACAGAGAAAACCGGGCCAGCGCAAGAGCTTTTCATGATGACAGTATGATCCTCGGTCGCTGGACGCCCACGCGGAGCTGGGTCGTTCCGTCGAGGAGTGCCACGCGACCGTCGTGCGTCGTGAGCGCGGCTCGGACGTCCTCCGCGAGCGCGCTTGACCCGAACTCGCCGGTCACGACGAGCGTGAACCCGAGTCTCGGTTCGAGCACATCTTCGAGGTCGACGCCACCGGCGATGAGCCCGGCGACTCTTGCTTCCCGGCATGCCTCGAGCACGGCGGCGTCCGCATGGTCAATGACCGCGACAGAGTCAGGCGCGAGCGCCGCGGGGTCCCACAGCATTTGGCCGGCGCCTCCGGTCTCCCTTGACGGGAAGACGAGCGGGCCCAGCACCGCTTCTCCACTTCCCCAGACCCCGTCGATCTCCGTTCCCTCGCTCACAACCGTACATCCGCGCGCGGTCACCGACTCCACGACGCCCGGCAGCCACGCCAGCACCTGGAGTTCCTCGAGGAGCGGTTCGATCATGACCATCCCGAAGTGCAGGTCTATCCTCACCACCTTCCCGCGGACCGGTGACTCAGAGCCGCTGTGGGTCCCGCCGGTCATCATCGCGGCGAGCCACTGACCGCGCTCGACCTCGTCGCCGACCGAGACCTTAAGATACGGCTTTAGCCGGCTCGGATGCAAGCCAAGATTCTTCGCCACCTCCACGGTTGTCAGGATCTTCGCGTCCTCGGCGCGCTCGCGCACGACGAGCGTTCCGTCGGGGAGGATGCGCTCGATCATGCCGTCGACTGGCGAGCGGAAGGTCGAAGGGCAACCAAGGCGGAAGCGCTGCTTCGCGATGACCTCGCCCCTCGCGACCTCATCGCCGATGCTCTTGACGAGCACGCTGTCAATCGCCTCCGCGTCGACCTGCATCGCACGGGCCACAGTCAAGAAGAATGGCCGCAGAAACTCGCGGCTGGCGTGTGCGACGACGGTGTCCGATGTGACCGTGTCGCCGGTGTTCACGAGTACGTCTCCGTTTGTCGCAAGCTCCCGCACGGCGTTGATCCGCCCATGGCGAACGCGTGTCGCGGCCCCGAGTTTGGTTCTGGTCGGTGGCGCGCCTCCCTGCTCTGCTGCAGAACCGATAGCCGCGACCGCTGCCTCCACCGTACCCGTCCTACCACCCGTGTCCGAAGCCGGTCGACCATCTCCTGTCGCCGCCGCCTTGTGCTCCCCCACCGTCCCAAGCTCAACGAGCGCGAGATCGAAGAAAAGCTCCTTCGCCAGTGCCTCATCCACCTCTGCGAGGACTCCCAGGTGCGGAAACATGAACGCGCGGTCGACGGCGAGCCTGACTCCATCGTCGGGATGGAGCGCATCGATCAACATCCTTGCGGCCGCCTCACGCGGTGAGTGCGACAGAATGCCGCCGCTCCCGATGATGAGGTCGTAATCCAGCCCGCCCGGGCGCTCGCGCTCAGGCATCCTGCGCAGCACGCTGAGGTGCTCGTTAACCGCCTCCCTGATCGCGACGGTCGCTGTTGCCCACTCGACCATCGCCGCTTCGCGCGTCGTCGGCAGGCTGGTCGGCTGCGCGTACTTGTTCCCGATGCGGTTCCAGAGCTCACGCTCGGTCATGTCCATGGAGAGGAGCTCCATGATGGCGCGCGGACCCGCAAGGCGTGCGACGTTGAGCACGCTGTAGCTCATCCCGATGTTCGCGCTCACCGTGCGGACGACCTCACCGCGGCACGCCGTGAACACGTCGGTCGTCGCACCTCCGACGTCAATGGCGAGGACAGTCCCGTCGAGCTCCACCGACGCAAGTGCCATGATGTCGCCGAACGCCGCCGGCGTTGGCTGGATGGGTGCTGCCACCCACGGCTTGAGCTTCTCATAGCCGGGGGCCATCGACATCACATGGTCCATGAAGATCTCGTTGATGGCCGCCCGCGCAGGGCCTGTTTCCTCCCGGTTTTCTGCGGGTCGCACATTCGGAACAGGTCGGAAGAGAAAAGCGTCGCCGAGCGTGCGTTCAACGTAAGGGCGCGCGTTGACGTTGCCGCCGAAGACCACGGGGAGCTTCGCGTCCGGATTGAGCTTCGGGTGGAGATCGGACTCGACGAGGAGCTCGGCGAGGAAGACGGGTGCTGTGATCGCTTCACCGTCGTAGCCGCCCGCGAGGAGCACCATGTCCGGGCGGAGACGCTTGAGGTCTTCGATCTGACGATACGCTGTGCGCCCGTCGTTCATACAGATGATGTCGAGGACGATGGCGCCCGCGCCGAGTGCGACCCGCTCCGCGGTCTCCGCGGTGAGTTCCTTGATGAGACCGGTCACGACCATCGCGAGACCGCCGCCCGCGCTCGACGTCGAGAGATACGGCACAGCCGGAGACCCGTTTTCGAGCAGCGTCTCGCCCGTCGCCTCCTCAAGCGCCCGGAGCGCCTGCAGGACGCCGATCGACACATCCTCGTGGGGCCGTTCGACCGTCGTCGCCGCCTCGCGCCGGACGTAATCCCACTTGCCGTCATCACCACGGCGGAACAGGATGGCCTTCGTCGTCGTGCTGCCGACGTCGGTGATGCAGAGCTTCGATGTGTTGAGCCGCTTGTTGTTCAATGCTCCGTCCCTCACGCTGCGTGCGTTCGCGGGTGAAAACCGTACCGGGCCGGCCAAATGGGCCGACCCGGATGGTACCACAGAGTAACCGATGTGTCCTCTTTGCCTACTCTGAATCCCTGTCAAGAAACACCCGGACAGTCCCCTCCATGACGACCAGCTCTCCCGGCTTCGCCGCCTCAAGCACGAAGCGCTCGCCGGTCATCTCGAGAGACCGGAACTCCGTAGCGCCTGGGACGAGTGGCGACACCCGTTCCCCATCGATGACCGCCGAGTCGATGGCCGCATCGTAAACGACGACTTCTTTCCTGCGCGCGACCCAGTCGTTGAGCTCGAGCAGCGCAGCGTGGTGCAGTTCGAATGTCCACCCGTCTCCCCTCAGAGTATAGACATCGAAGTTGCTGCGCAGATCCGAACGACCGCCGTCGACAAGCCACTTCTTCGCTCTGCTCATGCGGGAACGGGAGAGATTCCAACTGGGCATGACGAGTTCGAGACGCACTCCGCCCTGGGACTCAAACGCCGCAAGCTCGCGCGCGAACCCCAGCTCATACTCCTCCGCCGCCCGCCTCGTGGCGGCGAGGACTGCGTCATAGTCGTACGTGTTCTCGGCCCGCTCGACGAGTTCCCCGAGGGCGCGCTCGTCCACTCCGAGGCGGGTTTGAAGGAGCCCTACATACAAGAACTCCGGGCCGGCCTCCTGCGCGAGCCCCTTCCATTCGACCCCGAAGTGGTCCAGAAGATAGCCCTCGGCGCCCCCCACGGCATAGATCCTGTTCCGCGGGATGTCGGCCGGCTGCAGGCAGTTCTCGCCTCTGCGCTCCCGGAGCTCTCTGAGGAGAAGTTCGGACATCGGGAGGCCAGGGAACAGGCCGGCCAACGGACTCATTGCCCCATCGATGGATGAGATGTAGTCCAGACCCGACACGCGCTCGACTGACCTGAGCTCCACGTACTTAGCCGTTCCCTCCAGGAGCTCTTTCCCCTGCTCGAACTCACGGATGAACGGAGTGCCTCGCTCCCACCGGTGAAGCCGAACCGCCACGAACTCCCGCGCGCTCTCCAGACACCGTTCGGACTCGTCGGCAACGGCGGCCTCGAGTGCATCTTCGAGGACGCGCATCTCGAGCCAGGCCAAGGCGGCATTCTCGAGATCGGATATCGGGTACTTCTCCTCGCGGGCCCACGGTATCTCCCCGAACGATGCGTGCTGATACTGGTGGAAGGCCTCGTGCACGATGAACGAGAACGCCTCCACATCCGGGTCCGCAATCTTCTCGGGGAACTCAGCCGGGAAACCGACCGCGTTCACCAGCGTATCACCGACGGCCAGGTTGAACACGAGCTGGCCGACGAGATCCTCGAAGCGCCCCTCGTGATACACGTACTCCGCAGAGAGAGTCGGCCACTCGTCCGGCGGCGATCCGAAGCCGTCGACGGGGCCTGCGGGATTGAACAGAAGCGCCCACCGGTCGGGCACGTAGACGAGGAACGGCTGCTCCGCGAGCGAGTACCCGGGCCAGATGGCGTCAGCCTCGCGATCGAAGAGCTGCACAACTCCCTCACAGACCCTGAGCAGGTCATGCTCGTCGGGGGTGAGGACATCCTGGGCGTTTGCTGCGGGGCCGGCAAGAAGCGCTCCCGCGATGAGCGCGGCGGCGATAAAGGTCGTTGGCTTGCTCATGGGGCAGCTCCTTCGAAGAGGCTGCTGAGCGATTACCGGCCGCAACGGCGCGCTCGAGCTGGTCGCGGGCCGGCCCGCCGGGCTGACCCGGATACTGTCACAGTATGTGCGATGTGCTCTCTTTGCCTACTCCAGATTGATGCCGCGCGGCGTGAACGCCGAGGGGAACTCGACCGTGTACTCGGTCACGATCTCGGCCCGCTCGCCCGCATCAAGCGTGAGCTTCCACGTCAGAAGCCCTTCCTCGTCGTGTTCATCCGGCTCGGGCAGGATCTCGATATCTCTGACTGCTACGTCCTTGATCATAGAGACCGGCACGCGGTCGAGCACCCAGAGCTCAGCCGGAAGCTTGCGGAAGCTCTCGGACATGATGCTCACCGTGTACCTGATCTTGGTCTTTCTGCTGCCGGCGCGCGTCAGCACCTCTCTCGCGATCTCCTGCTCGACCTTGAGGCTCTGGTCGACCCCGAGATACATCGTGAACTCCTCGCCCGGGGCAACGTCTTGGATTGAGTCCTTCCCGACGAAGTTCGTGACCGGTGGTCCTTCCTGGGCAGGCGCCGACTCGACGTAGACCTCAGCGGGCCCGGCAAGGATCGGGACGTCCAGTGGATTGACGAGTGTCCCTCTCACAAAGACGTGGTCGGAGTACCGCGGGATCGCCTCCCGCACGAACGTCCCCGGGATCCGCCTCTGCACGACGAGTACCCGTTTCGGCTCCGCCCCGGTCTCGAGTTCGACCGGCTTCGCGATGACGAGGTTTGCGGCGAACTCGGAGCCTGCGACCGTCATCTCGGCGTACGATATGGCAGGTGCATCGACGTACATCTTGACCTCCGACGACCTTCCGCCGCGGACGTGGATCTCCCCTTCGTGAAGGACAACGCCCGGCTGCGTAGCGATAGCCTCCGCGACGGTGTTGATCGGCCGAATTCTCATATCCTCGCTGTCCATACCTCGCCGCGTCGCTGTCTCCCCGGCGCTGATCCGGGCGGGTTGGAGCGCCATGTCGACACGCTTCGTGGCGCCGGCGATGACCCGGATATTGACACGCCGCGTCGGCTCGTAGCCCATGTAGCCGGCCTGGATGGTGTACTTGCCGCTTTCAACACCTCTGATCTCGTAGTGGCCGTCTCTGTTCGTCGTGCCCCCGTACGGCGTTCCCACAACCATGATGTTCGCGAACCCGAGCGGCGCGCCGGTCGTGGCATCGGTCACTCTTCCGGTGATGGCGCCGCGCACTGCGCCGAGGAAGTGCGGGAAGAGCGTCGGGGGAGCAGCACCTACGTGCGGACTCGCTGTCGACAGCAGCACGTCGACCCCGTTCCAGTCCTCGCCCGTGCTCTGTGAGATGCGGGCCGCGTAGGTGAGCTCGACCTCGTCGAACTCCTCGATGTACCGCACCGTGTACTCGGGATGCCACGACGCGCCCCCCACGATGTATGTGATCTCGAACGTGAGATCTCCGGCGGATGCTACTTCGCAGTCGACGATAAGGTCCTTGCCTCCGGTCGCGTTGCCGCGCATCTTCCGCATCTCGCCGTCGATCCACCGCATGCGCTTCTCGATCTCGTCGGACTTCTCCCTGATCTCCTGAAGGCGGAGTTCACCCGCGAGCGTCTCTTCCTCGATGAATGCCAGGAGCTCTCGCCATTCCTGCATGGAGAACGTTCCCGCTGCGAGCTGTTCCCTCCCCTTCGAGACTGACAGGTCGCTGACCGAGCGCGTCATGGCCTCGCGACGCTTGATGGCGTCCCGCTGGATGATCAGATCCGCCCGCTCCGCGTGAAGGGTCTCAAGCTCCTCACTCAGCTCCTTGTATCTGGGCGTACCCCTGTAGTCGTCTTCTCTCCGCTCGAAGTCGATCCCGACGATCTGGGCCTCCGCGCTTCCTCTTCCCTCAACGATGAGGGAGGTCTCGACGAAGCCCTCCGGGAGATCGCTGCAGAGTATGCGGCTCGACCCGGCGGCCAGGCTGACGGTGCCGCGCCTCACGATCTGCGCCTGGTGACTGTATACGGTGGCTGAAGCGATCTTCGTCTCGAGCGATACATCGTTGCCGGTGTGGTTGCTGTTGCCGGGGTCGTCGGCGACAGCTCCAGCTACGAGCGCCGCGACAAAAAGCACAGCCAATACGGCGACTGTGCAAAGCGAGGTGTGGGCATTCCGGAACATGGGTTCCTCCTTCAGAGGGCTCCCGGTGGTGTGATTGCGTCCGCTGTTCAAGGGGGCCGATGCGCGGGCTCCCGCGCTCCTGGGTGGGCAACCGAGCGCACGGTTGCAGGATAGCACGAAGTAACGGCCGGTGCAGCCCCTGTCAGACACAAACCTCGACTTCTAGGGTGCATCCATAGTGAGACAGAAATGACTTGTGAGGAGATATGCCATCATCCTATTACCAATGAGGACTCTTCCCCAATTGCGCAGCTCGCCGAACGATGACCATCTTATTCCAGGATTCACGAAGCCCGCCTCACCCAACAAGCTCGCCCATACTTCCGGCGCTTGATGCTTGTGCCATTCAATTGTAGGTGCAAAGGGATTGCGGATTCCGAGCAGGGCAAAGAAGTTGTATCTTGAGCAATCACAGACAATCAGCTTCGCAGCTCTGTTTGATAGGGAATAGATCGTCGAGCATATCTCTTCGTAAACAGCTCTGGATTTGGATTCCTCCAACAAGTTGATACATGCTGTTTCATCCAGATGGTTTATGGAGTGGTGAAGTAGTATGACATCAAATGTCTCACCTTCGAGTTCCAGTGCTTGAAGTGCTACCGGCCTGAGTTCGACATTGTCGTATCCGAGAAGCCTCTCCAGTCTGTGGAACTTATCAGTTGCCCCGGAGGAACTTCCGTCAGCTTCAGGCTCAAGGCATACTACTTTTCCAGCACCCCTACAGGCTGCATAGAAGCTATACAGACCGAAGCCTCCTCCGATATCAAGAACCCTCCTGTTCTTGAAGTCGATTCCCCCAAGAAGCCTGTCCATTTCAAATCGGAGCTTGCCTCTGCTTGGATACAATCCCTCCGTGATCACCGCATCCAAGTAAAGATCAATGTCCTGTTCTGTTCTCATTTGGGCTGCTCCTTCGATCTGTCTCTGCCTTGTGTACTGCCCCACTCTCTGACAGATAGACCCGGCGGCATGCGCCAGTCAGACAGCCGGTCGAACAGCTCTTGAGGACTCGCTTCTCACCGCCTCACCGCCTTGCGGCTTCTCTGTATCCACGACCACCTCCAGGCTGCATCGGGCAAAGGGCCTCGGGCGAACGATGACCCAACTCGCCACTACCAGCAAACCGAATGCCGTGTAGCAGATCGCAAAGACCCATAGCGGGACATCATAGTAAAGAAGGGTCGCCAGCCAGTGAGCGATGAAGCTGCCAGTGTAGACCGCATCTCCGGCTTGGGACCTGAGCGCCATCTCAAGGGCTGTCAGGGGACAGATCGCCGCTCGCCACGCTTGAGCAGCAACGACACCGATTACCAGCAAATGAACAAGGCGAAACCATGGGTGCTTGACCCAAGACCAACCTCGAACGCCTCCGACCAGTATGAGTACAAGCCCGAGGATCACGAAGACGACGAACGACGTGTGAGCTGCGAGTACCAGGTCGGCAGCTAGTCCGTAGTAAACCGAACCACTCATTGGGTCCGCCTAACATCCGCGCTTGCAGCCGGCGTGACAGACAGGCTCGTCGGCCGCATGTCCACATCTCCTACTCCTGTGGCAACTCCACCCGCCTCAAGTACTCATCGAACTTCGGAACCGTGAAGGCAACCAGCCCACGGCTCGGGCTGTATGCGAGGCCTTTCTTGATGATCCCATTCCGCACCGGCGCTGCCTGCTCCACGGAGATGCCGGGTTCCTTGGCCACGGCCTTGGACTGTATGGGTTGTCTGCTGATCGCATGTCGTCCTGCCCGCGTGCGGAAGCCACAGGGCTGTGCTTCCGCACCAGTAAGCAGCCGTACGTTACTATAAGTACACTAGTAGTAGCATGTTATGAAACGTACTCCCCCACTCTGTAAGTTGCAATAAGATTTGTAAGTTCCCTGTCTTGGGGATGGGGCGCAGTGGGGGTCTGTGCAAGGCGTCTCTTGGAAACGCAGTCGTACTCGGCAACTACTCCCCCGGCCCCGTTCTGAAGACCAGCAGGTACGGGACGGCCGGATGTCCCTCAGGGTCCTGGAACGACTGGAACTGATCCACGTTGATCCAGATGGCGTAGGTCTTCTCCGGCTCAAGTGCCACGTGGAGCACGCAGGTGCGATTGTCATCCAGGTACTCCGTGTCTCCTCTACCGTAGGATCGCTGTGCCACCAGACTGGCCGGAATCTTCAAGACACTCTGTCAGCTAACCTGATAGTCTTGATGTATGACAGGTTATGGTGTCAGAGTTCAACCCCAAAACGGAGGGATTGGCATGGATATCCGCACTGTCAGCGCTACGTTCACGACATCCCATCTCCTGGAAACGCGCCGATTCTACGAGAAGCACTTCGATGCCAAGGCGATATTCGACTGCGGCTGGTACGTCGTCCTCCGTCTCTCGGGAGCGGACGCGGAGCCAGAGGTGAGTCTCATGGAGCCGCGCGACGATGCGCCCGAGTTCAAGGGTGGAGTCACGCTCAACCTGCACGTCGCGGACGCCGATGCCGTGCACACACGCTTGATCGGAGAGGGCCTGAAGCCACTCATCCCTCTTGAAGACCACCCGTGGGGCGATCGCGGATTCGGCGTCGTTGACCCTTCGGGAGTCATCGTTTACTGCTACCATGACATCGAGCCTTCGGCAGAGTTCAAGTCAGCCTTCATCGAGTCGGACTGAGGGGATGGTAGTGCGCCCGGCAAGACGAGCCCGGTGCAGCCCAACCCAGAATTGCGGAGAGCTGCCGGCACGTGTGAACCAGACAGTCATGTGTCGTCGGGCTCCTGTGTTCGGGTTCGCCAAGCTGGTCCACCTTCGGCAGGAGTCATCATAGCATCCGTCGAGCGCCTTGACGCCTACGCCACGCCAGCATCAAGGCCCGGGAAGAGCTCTCGCACCTTCCCGTGGCCGACGAGTCTCGAAAGGATGCGGTAGTTCCTGCGCTCGTGACGGATGCGCCCGGCGACGATGGCAGGGCTGATCCGCAGCCGCTCCGCGAACACCTTCACCGCCGCAGGCGAGCTCTTCCTGTGCACCGCCGCCCGCTTCCATTCATCCTCCGGAATCAGTGCCTTCGCAGCCATCTCGTCCGCCTGTGACTCCAGAGCGTCTCCATCAACATCGAGATCATCGAAGAACCACGGCGACTCCCCGTCACTGAGGTGCAGGGCCACGTGCGCGAGTTCGTGAAGAAGCGAGAACCAGAAACTATCGAGCCGGTCGTGCCGCAATGTGAGCGCCACGACGGGTGTCCCGTCTTCCTGGAGCATCGCCGCACCGTCGAGGTGCGTCTTGGGAAGGTGATGCAGAAGTACCAGGTGAATCCCGCTCTTCTCAAGGAACTCCTTCGCGAGCACCGGACCATCGCTGAGGTAGCTGAGCTTGACCAGATCACGCAGGAACCCGCTGGTGATCACCCCACTCGCGTAGGGCATGTCGAGTTCCCGCATCGCCGCCAACCGCATGACCTGTGAGCACCAAGCGGCCAGCGCTTGGTTGTCCATGGCGGAGGCCTGACGAACATGACTCCTGAAGAGAACGTGATCAAGTCCACACGCTCCGGGACCAGAGAAGAACCCGCGCATGAGCTCCTCCGCATGGTCCTTCACGTCACGCGACGATCCGCCGAACTTGAGCCATGTCCTCTTGACCATCTCCTTGACCGGGAACTTCGCCCACTCGACACCCTCGACATCCTCAGGCAGCCTCGCTCCCGCCTCCTGCAGCAGGATGTCTGCAGGGATTCCGAGACCTCGATGAAGCGCCCGGATCATCTTGAGTGTCAGCGCTCTCTTGCCGCGGAGTACCTCGGAAACCCTACTGCGACTCCCCAGGAACGGCACGAGATCCCGCTGCGTCAACTCCTGCTGCTCCATGCGGAACTGGATCGCTTCGATCGCCGTCGGCCTCCTCATTGGGAAGTGCTCATCCTCGTATGTCTTGATGACGAGTGTGAGCAGCTCAAGCTCGTCTGCCTCGACGGTCTCATCTTCGGGATCGAGCGCGACAAGCAGCCCGGCCCTCTCAAGGGCCACCTCGTACTCTTCCTCGGTCTTCAACACCTTGAGCATACTCTCCCCCTAGAACTGGCGATGATCGTATTCAGAGTGCGTCCCGATCCACACGACATGTACTTCCTGCTGTCTGAATGATACATCCACGACCAGCCGGTACCTGTTCCCTCCAAGACGGAAGATGATCCTCCCATTGCGAATCACACTCGCGCGTTTGTAGCGCTCGATGATCTCCGTGGGGGAACGCCACTCTGATGCTTCAGCCTCTCTCAGCCATGCCAATACTCGTGTCTCTGCTTGCACATGCTTTCTTGTGAACGCAGCCAGTTTCCCTACGCCGAGTACTTCCATGCACACCTTTCAAAGCGGGGGCAGGAGCGTGGGGGGCTGTTCTCTCGTTGTTACCACTATGGGATAGTATAACATGTTCCCGCACTGGGTGCAACAATGATTGCGCGACGGATCAGGGAACGCTCTCTGTGCCGGACTTTGGCCCTGGGGACCGAAGTCCCGAGAAGTTCTGTATAAGCGGCCTCGAGCGGCGTGCGTGAGGGGCGGGTGGTCTCAAGATCGGGCAGTCACATCGACGCATGGTGGTGGCTGTGGCTGGGGGCTTCTGATTCAGGTCTTCCTCACACTCCACCGCGCGGGTTCGTCGTAGAACTCCATCGCGGCGTAGCCCGCGTGGATGCGGGCAGAGTGTTCGACACCGGCTGGAATGAAGTAGTGGTCGCCTGTCGTGTATGTGTGCTCGACACCGTCGATCGTCAGGTCCACTCGCCCTGCGAGGGCGACGCCCCACTGAGCCGCATGGGTGTGCACGGGCACGCCAGCTAACCACATGACTCGGACGACGTTCCATTCGAGTGCCAGATCGTCCTCACCGTGCCCGATGTCAGAGAGCGTGGCGAAGCCGAAGAGTATGGCGATAAGGGAGATGATGCCCAGAATGATAGCGGTCATTGTCAGCGGGGTTCTCTCACTCACGGCAAGCCTCACGGAGTGGTGCCGTAGCTTACTCCGCTGATGGAGGATAGTACGGCGACGGTATTTCCGGATACGCGCGATAGACATGGCGGTAGACATCGTCGGTTCGCTGCTTCACTTCTTGCTCTGTGTAGAAAGCCACCGGCAGACCCGTCTCATCGCTGTAGAGGAAGTTGAGGATTGCCGCGCGCACGGCATCCCGCGTCGCCTCCTTGTCCCGCCAGCCGTAAACTCTGAGCTTCTCGTTCTTAAGGGCCTGGAGGAGGTCCGCTGCCACTTTCTTGACTCGTTTGACATCCGATCGACCCAGCTCACCCTTTTTCAGCAAGTCGAAGATGGCCAGAGATTCTTCATCCAGGCCCTCCCGGACCGCCCGGCTTTCTTCCTCATCCAGTTCCTGAACAAGCTTGAGCAGCGCTTCGAAGGTCTGCTCAATGGTCACGCGGTCCTTCTCTCGGTTGTATTCAGCCACGATCTCCTCATAGTGCTGTTGGAAATCGGTGCGCAGGGGGTTCTGTTGGAGCAACCGCTGCAACCGCTGCTCGACGGCCTCCCTGAGATTCTGGACCGTGGTATTCTTTCTCGGGCTACGCTCGAATTCCCGCTTCAGCCGGTCGAAGTCAATGCGGCTGATATCGTATAGCTCCGGCCCTACAGCCCCTCCGTCACCTATCGTATAGACCGCTTCGTCGACGATGCGGTGCAGCTGTTGGATGATATCTGTGACATCCGCCTGCTCGCGGTCCTGCTGGAGGCTCTTGTAGACAATGTTGATCGCATCGCGGTCAGCCCGGTGTGCGTTCACACCCTTGACGTTGATGCACGCCTTGAACTTCTTGAACACCTCGCGGCACATCACCTCGAAACGCTTGCGGGTCTCATCATTCTCGTTGGCCGCTTCCTTGCACGCCATGATGGCGGCGTTGCGCTCGAAGCTGGTCTTGTGGATCACGTGATGCAGTGACACATTCCGTTCGTCGAGAAACGCCTGCACGAAGGCGATGGTCCCGGCCAGATCGGCCAGCAGCTCTTCTTCAGGCTTGGCCGGATCGATCTCGCCACCCTCTCCACCGGCTAGCGTGCCGGCGAAGGTCGCCAGCGCCTTGCGCAGATGCTTGAGAATGCCGCAGTAATCAACAATCAGGCCGTTGTTCTTGCCCTCGTGCACCCGGTTGGCGCGGGCGATGGCCTGCATGAGGGTGTGCGCCTTGAGTGGCTTGTCGAGATAGATCGTGGATAGGCTCGGAACGTCGAAGCCTGTCAACCACATGGCACAGACGATAGCAATGCGGAAGGGGTGCCCCTCTTCCTTGAACGCCTCGTCCAGCTCCATGCGCTGCATGTTGCGGAACTGGGGCTTGCAGCGCATCGATTTGGGCAGGTCGATGCCTTCCTTGATGAGCCGACGGTGTGGAATGATATCTAAATCCCATTTACGGAACTTCTCCACTTCGCCTTGTTCCTCACTTACCACCACCGCCACCCGGGTCTCCCGCATCCAATCGATCTGGCGCTGAAGGCAGATCTCCTCTTGCTCGCCCGGTGTCCCTGCCAACTCGGCCTCGATCTCTCGGACGCGCTCATCCCAGTACTTCACAATCCGGTTGTACATCCGCACGCAGGTGACCTTGTCGACGCAGACCAGCATCACCTTGCCGCTTTCCCACGCCGTTGAGTAGTGCTGCACAAAGTCCCGCGCCACCTGGTCAAGGCGCTTTCCAGCGGTGATGATGTGGTAGTCGCGCTTGAGCTCCCGCTCCAGTCGCTGCTGGACATCGATGTCGTCGCTCTCCAACTCCTCCAGTTTCGCAGCGATGCGCTCGTTAAGGTCGCCGATGGCAACGCCAAGCTTGTCGCCGCGGGCATCGTAGTAGAGCGGCACCGTGGCCTTGTCCTCTACCGCCCGCTGGAAGTCGTAAGTCGAAACATACTGGCCAAAAACCCGTCGCGTGATCTCGTCATCCTTGAACAGCGGCGTGCCAGTGAAACCGATGTAGCTGGCATTCGGCAGGGCGTTGCGCATGTTGAGCGCCAAGGTGCCGTACTGCGTGCGGTGGGCCTCGTCGGTGATGACAATGATGTCGTCGCGCTGCGTGTAGCCCTCGTCGGGGTCCACGTCCTGATTGAACTTCTGGATGAGCGAGAAGATATATGATTTGTGTTGCGCCAGAAGCCGGCTCAGGTGCTCACCGCTGAAGGCGCGGCATGGGTCGCGATCGTTATCCACCATGCCACAGCCGGCAAAGGTCTTGTAGATCTGCGTGTCCAAATCCGCGCGGTCGGTCAGCACAAGGAAGGTGAAGTTGCCACCAAGCTTCCGGTGCACCTTGCGGGTGAAGAACACCATGGAGTAGCTCTTACCCGCCCCCTGAGTGTGCCAGAAGACACCCAGCTTGCCGTGTCGCTCCTTACGCTCGCGCACCGCTTCGATGGCCCGGTTAGTCCCGAGAAACTGGTGGTTGCGGGCGAGGACCTTCTTCGGTTCCCCGGAGGACTCGTCGAAGAGGATGAAGTTCTCGACTAGATCCATGAAGTTCCGTTTGTCGCACACGCCCCTGAGCAACGTCTCCATGTCCACCACACCCGACTCCCCTTCGGCCAAGCGCTTCCACTCGTGGAAGTGCTCCCACTTGCTGGTGATCGAGCCGATCTTCGCCTTCGCCCCGTTTCCGAACATCACGATGGCGTTGTGATGGAAGAGGTGTGGGACGGTGTCCTTGTAGTCGGAGAAGTTTTTCTCGAAAGCAGTCTTGAGGTTCTTGTGGATGTTCTTGCACTCGATGAACAGGAGCGGCAGCCCATTGACGAAACCCACAATGTCCGGCCGCTTGCGGTAGAGATCGCCGTGCACCCACAGCTCTCGCACGCAGAGGAAGTGATTGTTGGCAGGCTCGGCAAAGTCGAACACCCGCAGCCGCTGCCGCACGCGCTCGCCTTGATCATTGCGGGAAGTAACCTGCACACCGTCACGCACCAAGTCATGCTTCTCGCGGTTCGTGGCTACGATGGTCTGCGAGGCAACGGTGGCGGTGATCTGCCGCACAGCGTTGTCATAGGCCTCGTCTGGCAAATCCGGGTTGAGCTCGACCAGCTTCTCCCGCAAGATGCGCGTTAGCACTACTTCGTGGTCGGAGGCACGGCCCAGCAGGCTGTCCGGTCCGAAATCCTCGTTGTTGTAGGCATAGACCGATTCCCAGCCGAGCTGCTGCTCTAGATACTCGGCTGTGGTCTGCTGAACCAGGGTGTCTTCGGTGTACTCTCTGCTCATCTTGCTGGCACCTCACGGTTCGAGAACTCGTCCAACCACGCTCTGAGTTCCTTCAGGTCTTGCTCCAACTCATCTGGTCTCGGGAGTTCTATGGGCGCCTCTTCCGGCTGCGCATGCTCGTACGCCGAATACTTCGTCATCATTGTGTCAATGAACTCACAGTCCTTGAAGGTGACCTTCGCGACGTTGTGAAGTTTGCCCACGGTATTGATCGGCCTGCGGAACCGCCGCACTACATCGGCTAGCAGATCGTTCTCGATCAGCCGCTCGATAGTGATTCTGATGTCGCAGCACAAAGCTGTTGCAAGCACCGTGTATTCAGGCCCACCGGTTTCTTCGTAGACCTTCTTTGCCGCTGCAACCCGCTCATTCAACAGCGTGTTCAATGCTTTCTTCGGCTTCTGGGTCGGAAGCGGTGGACCACTTGGATCACCAGTACCCCATGATTGCCGCTGTAGAGAAACAACCTGACTGTCAACTCCATGTTTCCTACCTGCGTTTTCAAGCGACGACAAGAGAGAAAGCCTGTGGGTGAACACGATTATTTGACGGGATTGCGCCAGTTTCACAAGCCGTTCAGCAACCCGTTCCTCGTAGTATTGATCAAGAGAAGAAATGGGATCGTCAAGTACGAAAGGTGCACCGGAGTCTTCCGTCGCCACATCCGCCAAGAACGCTGCGATCGATACGATTCGGAACTCCCCTTCACTCAGGACATCCCGGGTGTGTGCTACGGTGCTCGCGCCACGCAGCGTCAGTTTGTGCCACACCTGTCCCTTGGAGGCCTTCACCTTCTCGATTCCGACTCTAAGTGCCATTGCGCCGAGCAAGCCGAGTTCATCCTCAAAGCGCTTCTTGAACGCCTCCGTCACGAGTTCCACGGACAGGCTCGAAGCCTTGTCCGTAAGCGCTCTCGTGTGCGTGAGCTGTCTTGCCTTCGAGAGGAGAGCAACACTCTCTAGCCGCCTAGTCTCACTCTGTATAGACACACGTTGCTCGGACAGCCACTTCCTTGCTTTCAATTCGTGCATCTGTTTCAGGGGTGTTGCTCGATCGGTGGTCCGCGCGTCTCGCTCATAGACCGACGCCTGTTTCTCTAGGGTGTTCTCCAGCAGAACCAAATCGTCAAGTACTCCATTACTTGGCACTGCCGGCAGTTTTGCCAAATCGTCTTCGGACCCGAATTGGTCTCGACGGACTCTCAACATCAGATAGTAGTCACCAACGCCTTTGCGGAGTGCCTTTGCTGTCACACCCGCCAGATCAAGTATCGATTCGAGCTGTTCATCACTAGGCAAGTCCTTCAGTTCTTCGGAGGTTGTTCTAACCGCCTGCTCTGCCTCCGAGGCCTCCCGCTCCAGGCTTCCCTTGACAAAGTCCTCAAACGACCGCAGCCGTTCTCTGGCGCTGTCTGCGAGGAGTTGCTGGCATAGTACGCAATGAGCCTCTGTGTCGATATTTGGAAACGGGGTCGCCGTGTAGGCCTCATCTTCCGAAAAGCGCCGCGCCTGCTCCCAAAGCAGGCGCCAGCTCTCCGACGCAATTCCATCCAATGGCGCATTGGCAAATACTTGGCCGGCGTCCTCGGTAGCCGCGCGTCTCTTGGCTACGGCTTCTTCCCTAGCCTTCAGGAATTCCTCGAATGCCGCATCGGTCAGCTGTGTCTTGGCCTCTGCTAGCCGCATGCTGAGTTGCACAAGATGCCCCTTGGCCGCACGCAGGCTACTTGCTCTCGCTTGCGGATCGGCTTCGGAGAGGCGCTGAGTCAGTGTGTTCAACGCCTCGGTATCATCATTCGTCCACGCACAGTGGGAGGCGACATCCTTGGCTGAAGTGCTATCGTCGACCTTCCCGAACCAGACCGCAGCATCGGTGCCGACATAGTCGTCAGGTATCTTCGGGAGCGTGGAGACATTCAACTCGATTTCCTTCCTCAGCGCCTCGTCAACTTGGCCGCAGACATCCACGAGCTGTCGAAACAGCCCGAGCAACGGCGGCTCATAACTCACCGCATGTTCCTTGTCCACATAGACATGGCCACAGTCCGTGTCGTATATGGCCACATCTTCGAGGTCGCCTGCGACGCCCTTGGCTGGAGTCCACTCCAATTCATGGTCTTGGCCATCGCGTGTATAGTCAATTCTGCATCCTTGGTGTTGTGCCAGCGCTGCAAACACATCTCCAAGGAGCCTGCCCGGCGCTCTTGCTCCACAGATATGCTTCAAGAGCCGCATATAGCCGGATTTGCCTGCACCTGTTGCTCCATAGATGATGGCGAGCGATTGAGATCCGAATTCCAGTGCTTTGCGCGGAGCCAGTGCGTTGATACCGACAACGTTCCTGATCGCTCTCAAGCGCAACGGTCCTTGACCATGAACCGACTCAAATGCATCGTCGGGAATCGGCTCAGGACTTGCGCCGTCGCCCGATCCCAGATTGCCTGCGACTTCCTGTTTGCAGAGTGACACCAGCTCATCAAGATCAGTCGCTGCAATATCGCCTTGCTGAACTAGGCGTCGGGCCGCATCCTGCACCCAGAGCGGTCGATCCTTGAACCACGCAGACAATTCCGTCATACCACCACCTCCCCGGTCATCAGACGCGGCAGGAGGAGGTCGCGGGCTGTTCCCAGCTGCAACGCTGATCGTTTCAGACAGCGCACCTGCTGAATGACATCGCTCGCAAGCCCCGCAAACTCACGGACGAGGACCTTCGAAGGAACAACAACGCCCATTCCGCGAAATCGTCCCTTGCTTATCTCGGGATACGTTGTTCCCTTCGCATTACTCCGAATCTCGTTCACCCGACTCATGAGATTGAAGAGGAGATACATCCGCAGCTCGTCTTCGTGAGGAATGATGTTGATGAACCCCTGGTTCGTGCATACCTCACGATCCACTAGCGCGAAGAAGCCAACGGATGCGCGGCTCGTCATTAGAATGGTCTCGGCAGGGACCATCTTCGCCGACGATTTGCGAAGTCCTTTCTCGGTGATCTTCCGCCCTGAATCAATGAGGACCAGACAGTCGTTCTTGGTGATATCTGAGGGGGTAACCCATGTGATATCGCCTGCCCAATACTCCGACACTTTCGTCGAAGGTGTGCCACCGCCGACAGTCTCGCAAACATCAGCGACCACTTTCTTCTCCCACCCCTCGGGTACGCCGTCGGTGATGGTTACGTGTTCGTGACCGGGGAAGCGGAGGTGGACGAACCACTCCCTGTAGAGCAGCCGCGCCGCCTGCTCCAGCAACTGAATCCGCCGCCGGTTGTTCTCGATCAGATCATCATAGGCGGAGAGGATAGAGGCGATTCTCACCTGAATCCAGTAATCAGGTATCGTAATGTCGAGCCCGTGAATATGGTTTCGGTTCAGAGTGGGATTTGCATTCCCAACGTCGTAACGATCGAGTCCCAGTGTATGCAGGAAGTAGTAGACAAATCGCGCGTGATTGCCCTTGAGGTCCTTACTCCACAGCGTCGTGTCGTGCGGCCAATATGCCCCATCTACATAGTGCACTGTCCCAAGCGAACCTTTGCGACCTATCACGACGCCAGGGCCATCAACCTTGAATTCTGAGTGATAGCTATTGATACCTGAGGAGGACACCACCGGAATGTCGCCCGGCTTCTGTTCAGCCTTTGTGATATCGTATCCACGCTGGAAGAAGACGAGATCTTGCAGAATTGCTGACCGCCAGCCTGGCATCGTTTCTTGACCGTGGCTCATACCCCCAACTCCTCCAAGTTTTTCTTGATGGTCGCCGCCAGCGTTGCCACCTCGGCGTTGAGGTCTTCCAGTTCCACACGGATATCCCCCCGTGATCGGAGATCGTTCATTCCACGCCCTCCAGCAATTTGGCGATCTCATCCGGTGACGGCAGCTGCCCCTTGAGTTCTTCGGGCAGGTGTTTCACGATCCGATAAGTCGCCACGCCGATGGGCTTGCGGGTATCGTGCAGGGCATATTCAACAACCGTGCGGTTCTTCTCCTTACAAAGGATGATACCGATAGAGGGGTTTTCACCCTCCTCGCGCACCTGTCTGTCCAATGCGGTCAGATAGAACTGCATCTTGCCCATGAACTCCGGTTGAAACTCGCCAATCTTGAGTTCGATGGCGACAAGGCATTTGAGGTGGCGATGGTAGAGCAGTAGATCGATGAAGTACTCCTTATCGTCCACGGCAAGACGGAACTGGCTGCCGACAAACGCAAACAACCCACCCATAGCACGAAGAAAGTCCTCAATCCGTGCGATGAGGGCGCGTTCCAGCTCGCGTTCGGAATGCTCTTCGCCCATTTCAAGAAAGTCGAAGGTGTATTCATCTTTCACGGCAAGCTTCGCA
>JALGZD010000068.1 GCA_025782395.1 bacterium | reverse complement strand
ATATTTAGCAACTTGTGCTTCCGAAAGTCCTCTCGTAGCTTCTGCAACGGTTGGCGGATGACGAACCTCTCCGAATGATACTGGATGATACAGTTCAAACGTTCTTTGCAACTCGCTCAACTCATCTGCTTTCCCTTTTGCAACGAACATCTTGGTTTCGGCGGTTGCAATATCAGATTTAGAAACAAGTTTCTTTGCGTCCCATGCTTGTTGTGCTTTTACAAGTCTGCCTTCTGCTTCGGCGAGATATTTCACATGTTTTTCATCGCTAATAATTTTAGTTGCTTTGTCGAATTCTTCGAGTCTCGATTGTTTGACAGATGATATATCAGCAAGCGGGATGCGGGATTCTGCTGCCAGTTTTTTTGCTTTGTCAGATATAGACTGCGTTCGGACGATTTCACTTGTCTTGAATTTGTCGCGCAGATGTTCGGTTTTTGTGTCGAACTCCAATACATCTGCATCTCGCTTTTCGGTTATTTTATGAGTTGCTTCATCAAACTCTGTAATTTTGCGAGCGTTCTCATCTACCAATTCTTGTGTTTTCGCATCGAACTCTGCTAACCGATGTTTAACGTCCGCTGGATCATGCTTTGCTGTTGATCGCCCTGTGGCAGGTGCAACATCTTCTATCGCACGCCCATAATCTTCCATCACATCACGATGTAATATATGTGATTGTGTGGCTTTAACATGCTGAACTGCGAACATCTGTGTAGCAAGGTAAGGATCTTCTACAAAAAACTCTTTGATGCCGTATGCCTCGAACATCCGCTTGTTTACTTCATATACACTCCCCTCCATCATCCGTGATTCTGCGGAACCAAGTTTCTTCCGATATGCAGCAATATCTAATCCGCGCTCGTACTCACTACCAAGTTGTTTTTTAAGCCAATCACGTCCCTCTTCTGTGGCTGCATGATGCATGTAAAGTTCTTGGTATTGCTCTGGTTTGATCATTCCAAGAGAAACCTGCTGTTCAAATGCTTCGTCATAAAGTTTTCGGATTTCTATTACTGCTTCCTTTGCTTCTGGTGACGTCGGTTCAATGCCCTTTTCAAGTGCCAACACAATTTCTTCTTTGGCAGATTCCGGGGTATCGACGAACAGTTTCTCGATATGCTTCCCGGCGGTTGCTGTGTCTGCCGCCGTCCGCCGATAGAACCGTTGGAATGGTTTCTTGGCGGCATCCCCAACATCCCGGATGATTTTATGATATGGCACGAATGCGGTTTTTAGAACATCAACTCCCTTCGCTCGCTTATCGGCATAAGGCAATACATCCCACGCCTTCTTCATCATTCGCAAGTAGGGACTTGTATAAACCAGTTTCTGACCGAATATATGCAAGGACGGTTCGACATATTTTCTTGCAGCGAGATAATCAGTTCTCCCCCGTTCTATTGCCTCTATCACCATACGTTGTGCTGTTTTTGGGTCTGCCCCTCCGGCGACTTTTTTTTGCATGTACTCTATGCCAACTTCGCCGATTACTTTTTCTGCCTCTGTGCTTTTGGCACTTTTCCAATCTTACCAATCAACCCAACTCCTATATAAGAAGTCAGGTCAAGTCCAATATCAAGCGCAAGCGAATAAAGTCCGCGAGATGTGAACAACTTGGTTTCTGGAGTAGACACGCCAAGCGCGTGCGACGGAGAGATTTCTTTAAATCTTTCGCCTGCTTCTTTTCGTTCTATCCAATCAATTCCTCCCATCCCGAGTTTCTTTCGCAATGCATAGATAACATTTCCAGAAAAATGTTCGCCGATTAGGAACGGCGCAGCCACCTTTTCAAGCATCCCTTCACGTTCTTTTTCGAGTTCTGTGGATGGCGCAGGAGCAAATACCCCCTCTTTCCTGAACTGCTCAAGCGATCTCGCTATTACCACACCGCCGGGAAGACCTGCCACCATTAATGTTTCTGCACGCCTGCGTTTGTCACGTTCTTCTTTTGTCTCATCAAGAGGCAAACTCCACGCATTTCTCGTGGGTGTACGACCGAACACGTTTTCGGGCACGCCAGATATATCTCCTTCGTATCGTTCAATCGCTTCGTCCACTTTACCAGACGGCAAAGTCTCTTCAGCAAACGTCTCGAACAATTCAACCCGTTCTGCATCGGTCGATGTTTTATCCGGCGCAAGTGCTGCTTCTATCAACTCTTTGTTTGTG
>JALGZD010000184.1 GCA_025782395.1 bacterium | reverse complement strand
CGGTGGGAACCGCCATTCCACTGATAATCGTAAGTGGTTTCGCCGGAATAGATTGCATTCGGCGGAATGGGGTAATTCTTGATATCAGCCGGAGACATCATGGTATTGCCGGTAACAAAGCTTTTATCCTCTTCCGCCTCGGCGGCGAAATTCGAACCATCATCAACGTGCTGTTCGTACTGCTGCAATTCCTCAAGAGTCATAGTCGTGGGGAAATGATGCTTGAATTTGACCTTCTCTGCCGGTTTTTCTGAGGCAGCGAAGGCCGCAGCAGCGAACAGGGAAAACACAAACAAGGTGAGCAGTAAAACGGCCGAAATCTTCCTTGCCATCCTGTTCTCCTTTGGATAAACGTTCTCAGTTAATCATTTCTCGTTTTTTGATGCTGCACTTCTTTAGTTTTTTTATACGGCGTTTCCTCCCTTTCCTTCCTCTTTCGTTATCGCTTCACCATATTGTCGATCTTGCCTTACTATGTACTCACGCGCCCGAGATAGGCAATATTGCGGTAGGACCAAAACACATAACCCGTACTGTATGAGCGGGACCACCTCGTGCCGCTCTACCCATAACCCACTACAAACATAGGAGCCGACCGGGGTTTTGTCAAGGGTAAAAATCAAATTTTTCCGGGCGACAGCGCCAAAGTAACCTTCTGGAGTAAATGACCTTACTTGCCCATTTGCCCCGTCGGGCGGAGTAGGCCGAAAAAGGAGAAACCCCCAAGCGGTTGGCCTGGGGGTTTCTCTATAACTAGCTGTGTGCCAATAAAGTATCTACGGGCACGTCACGGGCAGAGGTACACCTTGGCGAAAGACATAATCAACCAGCGTTTGTAAGTCGGTTGGATCTACTGAACCGTCGCATGTCACATCCCCTACCGCCAGCGCCGGCTCCGGTTCCGGACCGGAGCGATAGATGTAGTTCATCAAAACGGTTACGTCCAGCGGATCGATCGAACCATCGACATTACAATCCCCGATTACGTAGGGGAGAATCGAATATGTCGCCTCCACCGTATCGGCTAAATCGCCGTCGGAGACAACAAACCGCACCAGAAAATCGGAACCACCCTGAGCCATTTCCGGCGTAAACTCAAACCCGCCAATACCGTTGCCGGAATCAACAAACGCCGCGTTTGTCGGCACGTCGATCGCCGTCAGCGTCAGCGGATCATCCTCGGGGTCCTCCGCCTCAACGCGCAACATAAATGTGTAGCCGGCAACCAGTTGTTCGTCCGGAGGATCGTCAAGGAATGCCGGGAACTGGTTACCGGCCTCGTTGACCGTGATCGCCACCATTTCGGTATCGGCCAGTGCGCCGTCGGAGGCGATGACCCGGACGGGATATCCGCCGGCCTGTGTGTAATCAGGTGTGAAGTGGAACAACCCCGAGCCGTCGCCATAATCGGTAAATATCGCGTTTGTCGGGAGATCTTCGACAACAAGTGTAATCGGATTTCCATCCGGGTCGGTGGCCGAACAGGAGAAGTTCAGGGTGTTGCCCTCGATAACTTCTTTGGCACCGATCGGAGCCAGCACCGGCGCCTGGTTACCGAACTCCAACACCTGAATGTCCACTATTTCAGTGTCAGCCAAGAACCCGTCAGATGCGATGAAGCGGACCTGATAACTACCTGCCTGCGTGAAGCTTGGATTGAAATCGAACGTGCCGGTGCCGTCGGCATTGTCGACAAATGTCGCGTTCGGCGGCACATCTTCGGCCGTCAAAGCAGGTGTCGTGCCATCCACATCGGTGGCCGTTACCACGACGTTCAGGTTTTCTCCCTCAGTGATCGTTTGTGGCCCAATCGGTATTATTACCGGTGCCTCACCGGCTTCCCACACCGTTATTTCCACATCTGCCGTATCCACGCGCGGGCCGTCAGAGGCCAGAAAACGAACCGTGTATACTCCGGCCTGGGTGTAATCCGGATTGAAATCGAATGTTCCCGTCCCGTCGCCATTGTCGGTATATGTTGAATTGGCCGGCCGGTTATAAGCCAGCATGGCCGGCGTCGTACCATCCACGTCCGTGGCCGTTATGGTAAAGTTGAGGTTTTGCCCTTCCATCGTCGATTGAGCGCTATACGGTCCGAAAACCGGTGGGGCGTGGACATG
>JALGZD010000178.1 GCA_025782395.1 bacterium | reverse complement strand
AACGCCGGAGATCGAGGCAGAAGGGTACGCGGCAGA
The DNA here is from genome assembly GCA_025782395.1 of bacterium. GTDB lineage: Bacteria > Joyebacterota > Joyebacteria > Joyebacterales > Joyebacteraceae > Joyebacterum. Next base: position 2,668 of record JALGZD010000178.1, on the reverse strand, counting down.
GGTGATCCGCCGCATTCAGGATATGCGAAAGGAACTCGATCTCGAGGTGAATGACTGGATCCGGGTCGCGGTCGAGCTGTCGGACGGACGGATCGCAGGCCTCTTGCAGGGCATGGAGAGCTTCATCGCAGAAGAGGTTCGTGCAAAGGAGATATCGATTGCCGATGCCGCGGCAGCCGGGGATCTTGTGAAGGACTGGACGGTCGAATCTGTGGAGATGCGAATCGGTGTCGGAACCTGACTTTGGAGATGAGATAAGAGCGATTCGGTCGGGGGACTTAACTGTTATAAGTAGGCAGGAACAACACAAGCAACCATGAACCGGACTGCCCCTCACAGTACGCTTTTCGTCTTTGCATCCGTGTGCCGCGTCCTTCTGCCCACAGCCGCTCCCGTGATCTACAGGAGGGCGCACGATGAAAATTAAACGAACAGAGCGGATGCGTGCCGCACCTGCGACGAAGTTCATCTTCTGCATATCAGCAGCAGTTTTGCTGATCTTCTCCCTCGCCGCACCCGCCGGGGCAGGCGACTTCGTGTATGAAGGGGGGAGTTCCGGGAAGACCATAACACAGGGAAATTCGATCGAGGTGAAAGACCCAATCTCTGCTGCCAATGGCGCGTATTCCTTCTCCGTTCCACTTCTTAGCCTCGGAGGTCCGATGGACCTTGATTTCACATTCCATTACAGCAGAAACATCTACAACTGGTGGGCACAGGAAAGTTTTCCGGAAAGGGGCGGTCCCGTCGGGAAGGATGGTAATCTTTTCTGGTGGAGTCCAAGGGTCAGAGGCGCCTTCTGGGGACATCCCAATGATGTCCGGCTGGAAAATGGCGACGTGGTGAGTTTTGTACCTGATGGCGAAGGTGGCTGGGTTCTGAACGAAGGCTGGTATCTTGATAATGGTCAGCCCATCAGGTATGTGATGAAAGAGACTGCAAACTACTTCTATATGATGGATCCTGTCAGGGAGCGGATTTCAGGGAACTGAACTTCACCTACACAACCGTTGGAAGCGACACCGTAATAGACCGGGTTTCTGACCAGACCGGAAGGGGGATTGTCTTCGGCTACGACGCATCTGCCGCGGACAACGGCGATCAGGAGACGCTTCGGAACATCACCGATGCGATGGGGCATGTCCGCACCTTCCACTATCAGGCGGTTCGCGACTTCCTGGACAACATTGCCCGAGTGGAATATGCGGAAGGGAATTATCACTACGAGAACCATTTTATAGAACGCTCGGTGAACTTAAGTGGCGAATGGTATTACGGCATTCGTGTGGACAACCAGACCGATGCTTACGGAAACTCTACCCTGCTGAGCTACAATAGAAATGCATATCGAACAACGGTTGCCAATCCTGATGGAAGCGGTGAGGTGTACGAGCACAACAGTTCCCACAGCCCGCCAAAGAGCCTTACCGACGCTACAGGCAACGCGATGAACTTCACCAAGAACGAGCGCAACCAGCTAACTTCAGTCACCGACCGCTTTGGCGACACCACCAACATCAGCTATCACCAGCAGACCGGGAGGGTTGCTTCCATCACCAACAACAAGCGCGACACGATGAACTTCACCTACGCGGAGCAGAACCAGACGTTTGTGAACCCCGATAACGGCGAAGAGTTCAATTTCACGTTCTACAATCTCGTCCGCGTCGGCTACCCCGACGGCACGAACGAGACCTTCACTTATGATGCCAACGGCAACCTGCTCACCTACCTTGACCGCGCAGGCATGACGTGGCAGTACGAGTACAACGACTGCGGGCAGGTAACGAAAGTGACCAATCCGGCAGGCGGCGTTACCGACTTCACCTACAACGCGACGGACGCAACCCTTGCCTCAAGCACCGACTCGGACACGGGCGTCACCACATACGGCTACGACGGATACAAGAGGCTGGACCGACTCACGCACCCTGACGGCACGTTTGCAGAGATTGATTACGATTTGAACGACCGCGTAACTGGCATCACAGACGAGCGCGGCATGACCTACAATTACACTTATGACGCCAACGGCAACCTTGTCAATGCCACCGACCCGGCAGGCAATAGGGCGCGGTATGCCTGTAACCTGATGGACCTGGTGACCGGGCGGACAAACCGCAGGGACAAGACCACGCAGTATGCTTATGACAGCATGAACCGGCTGGCGTCCGCTACCGATCCTGCCGGGAACACCCACCAGCTTGGATACGATGCTCGCGGGTGGCTGAACCGGATCACGGATCCGGGCGGGAACGTGTGGGGCATGAGTTACGATTACGAGGGACTCCTCAACGCTACCACAACTCCGCTTGGTCACACAACCACACTCGCCCGCGACAGACTGGGCTACCTCACGGGCATCACCAATCCGCTTGGTCACAGCATCAACTTCACGCGGGACAGCATGAGCCGGATTACCGAAGCGGAGGACGCTCTTGGCAGGAAGACGAATTACACGTTTGACGGGCGGGGATTCTTAACCGGCGTTACGAGACCTGACATCGGCACTGCCACCTACACCCGCAACGAACTCGACCTGCTGACAAATATCCGCGACCAGAACGGCAAGGACTGGGCTATGGCGTACACCAGCATCGGGAGGCTGCAAAACCTGACCGACCCGGTTGGCAACGAGTGGCAGTATGCCTACAACGAGCGCGGCATT
>JALGZD010000210.1 GCA_025782395.1 bacterium | reverse complement strand
CGGACCCCCTTCGCTACCATAGTAGCATGGTGTCCGTACAACCGGGGCAACTCCAGTTGGCCACAACAAAGCCCGCTCGGGAGTCATGAAGCAATGAGCTCTCCGTTCTCCCGTCTCAGTGCTCCGGACGTCACCAGCATCTCAATCAGCCCAAGTGTTCTGTCTTTCATGTCCTCTGTGACGCGCTGGAATCCCATTCGCCTGAGAGTGTGCCAAGCGAGCTGATCAGGATCCACACCGAAGGTCCCAGAGGCAACAGTCATCAGCGCCTGACGAAGCTCCGCATCGGAAACGTACTCGAGTTTCTTCCTTGCATTCGGGAGATTCGATCTGCTCCGGACAGGAACCTGCTCGCGGTCGGGCAGATCATAGAAGATCCCATCCCGCCGCTCTATCTGCTTGTTCTGACACAGCATCCCAAGCGCTCGTCCAACCGCTTCATTGATGCGACTCCCAGCACGCTTCAGTCCCGCAGCCTCGCGCAGCGCCCTGATGATCTCGTTCACGTGAACAGGCCCCTCAGTACCTACTACTCTGAGCGCTGCCTCCGCTATTGTCTGCTTGCTGTGATTGTGGAAGTCCTTGCCACCCCAGATGAAGAGCCCCTGAGTCTCCGTGTAGGACTCGAACTCGGGTGCGTCATCAGACGAATCAGCGGAAGAAGCATCGGAGTCATCCCGATCTATCGCCGCAGGGGCACTGCTCGCAGACGATGCCGGAGTAGGTCCTGGGTTCCCGCCACGCATCTGCTGCTCAATCACCTCAATGGTCTCCCGCAGACACTTGCTGGGTCTGGCGAACCAGTCGGAGCTCCAAATTCGGTGGATCCGCCAACCTCGCGACTCAAGCACTTCCTGCCGCAGTCTATCTCTATCGCGAGCGGAGCGCGCGCTGTGATATGTCGCGCCATCGCACTCGATTCCCAGGACGTATGAACCTAGGTGTTCGGGATCGACCACAGCAAGGTCGAGGAAGTAGCCAGCGCTCCCTACCTGGCAAGCCACGTCATAGCCTTCGCGCACCAGCGCATCCCTGATGGCCTCCTCGAAAGGATTGGCCGGCGTCCCTCCGCCCGGTCCACGGTCGTCGAAGAATTTCTTCTGTGCATACCCCAAGTAGGTCTTGAGTACCTGAACTCCTCTCGCACCGGACCTTCTGAGATCCACGTCGTCGGCAGTGAAGTTGGCGAACACGACGCAGCGCTGCCTTGCTCGACTGATGAGCACGTTCAAACGTCGCTCGCCACCGTCGATGTTCACGGGACCGAAGCTATGGTGCAGAATCCCATTCTCGTTCTTGCCGTAGCCGATGCTAATGAGAATCACGTCGCGCTCATCGCCCTGCACATTCTCGAGGTTCTTCACGAAAAGAGGCTCGTGTTCGTGCATCGCATCGAATGCTATCAGCTCAGGATACTTCACCCGCAGCCGCTCCAGACGACGCAGGATGGACTCCTGCTGCTTCTGGCTGAACGCAACCGCCCCAACGGTGAGATCCGGATGTCGTCTGGCATGCTCAAGGATGGCTTCGGCGACGAGCAGTGCCTCATCTGGGTTTGTGGACGACCCGCCACTCCCGTAGACAGTCTCGGGTCGATAGACGAACTCGAGTCCCTCATCTGGCCCAGCTTCTCTGGGACTCGGGAACACCTGCAGCCGGTCACTGTAAAACTCGCGGTTGGACACCGCGATCAGCGAGTCATGCTTGCTGCGGTAGTGCCACAGCAGTGATCTGACGAGCGCGCCCCTTGCACGGAATAGAGTCAGCACGCTCTCCATATCGCCGACCGGGATGCTGTCATCGCCCTCTTCACCGCCCTCCACCATCTGCTGGAAGAAGCTGGTCGGTGGCATCTGCTGGCGATCCCCAATCACCAATGCCTGCTTCCCACGCAGCAGAGCACCGAACGCATCTGCGGGACGCACCTGGCTAGCCTCATCGAAGATCACCATGTCGAATGTCGGACCATCCGGAGGGATGTACTTCGCGACGGAGAGAGGACTCATCATGAACACTGGCTTGATTCTCTGGATGGGACGCCAGCACTTCTCCATGAGCTGCCTTATGGGCAGGTGTCGGCGCTTCTTGCTAAACTCGTTTCGAAGGATCCCGAGTGCACCCATCGAAGCTCCAGATGGCAGTCCGTGCCAGTGAACCTCGGCCACGCGCGCTCGATTGAGACGCAGGACCGCGCGGTCGAGCTCGCGGAACTCCTCCGCCATTCGCTCGTGGCTCGGACGGTCGAAGCGCCGCAACGCGTCACGTTCTTTCAGCGCGATTCTGTAATGACCATCATACCAAGTGTATTCGAGAACCTCGGCCAACCAACGCCCCCCGTCATCCCAGGTGTCGGCGACCTCGCAAAGACTCACAAGACCGGCTCGAAGAAGATGGTCGCGAAGGCGGTTGTACACGCAGATCTCGATGGCTCCTTCCGGGTCATCCACCCACGCAGAGAGCTTAGTCCGGAGTCGATCGAGAGGGAGCGAATCCACCGCCTGATCGTCCTGAGACTCGATGAGCTGCGGGTGAAGCGTCTCATCCACAGGCTCCCATCGAGGTCTGAAGACAGATACACTCTCCTCCGCGCTACTTGCCGACGTCGTGAGCGAGTCAGTGTCGACTCCCCCCTGTGCGACCTCCAACAGCTGCTCGCCGCCTTTGACACGTCCCGCCAACACGCGCAGCTCTTGTGCCCATTTGGCGAGAACCTCGAGTGCGTCCCAGTTCGACTCCTCGCCCCTCCAGAGTGTGCCGAAGAGCGTGGCTAGTCTCTCTTGCCCATCATCCAGAAGACGTGCATGCTGCTGGTACTCCTCAACAGCCGAGAGCAAGGCGAGTCGCTCGTCCTTCCCGGCTGGTGGTGTCGTGCGGCACATACCCTTGATGAAACCACCTAGGCGTGTGTACTTCGGGACGAGGAAACGCCACGATTTCGTTCCGTATCGCTTGCCCGCATCTAGTTTCTCAGCTACGGGCTGGCCCCACGCTTCCTCCCTCAAGACCGAGCCGAATTGCTGTTTCAGTGCGGAGATCCGCCGGCCAGCCTTCAGATCCTCACCAATCCACTCTGCACCCTCTCGCCACTCGCTCGCAAGAAGCCCCAGCTGCTCTTCACCATCTGGCGATGTGGCCAGATGTCGAGCTACCTCCGCGTACGCTAAGACATCGCCAACCGTCTCCGGCCCTGGCAGCGACAGAGCGGAGGAGAGCGACTCCGCGGAGGACTCGACCACGGAGAGCGCGTCGCTCGCGCTCCGCAGGTGATCTCCAAGGTCGTAGAGATCATTCGGCAGCAGATCCTCAGGACGACAGTCAAAGAACGGATGTCGACTTGGGACCCCTATTGAGCCTATCTTGGCCTGCAGGCCAGCCACATCCGACCTCAGGCGAGAGAAACCTGCCTCATCGAGTTCCTTCAATTCGCTGAAGTTCGATTTGGGGAGCTTCTCGCGGGCGCTGCGAAGACGGATGAGCTCACCAATGGCTCGGTAGGGGGTCACGCCACTGTTCCCCACGTGATTGTGCAGTGCGATTATGTAGTTGTTCAGTCGTGCTCGTTTGTCCTCAAGTTCGTTGAGCCTTAGCTCAACACCATCCAGACGTGGACGACCAAGCTCGGATGCACTGCTGAGATCTTCGAGCACCTCACGCTTCCTCGCCTTGTAGCTGTGCAACTCAAGACAGAGACTGCCCAAGTCAACACTGTCCATCTTGCGCTTCACAACCTCGAGGGCGGCCATTTTCTCGGCAACAAAGAGAACCGTCTTTCCGTCTGCGACGGCCTCCGCGATGACGTTGGTGATGGTCTGTGACTTCCCTGTCCCCGGAGGGCCTTCAACAACCATGCTTCGCCCATTGCGAGCGTCCATGAGGACCATGGCCTGGGATGAATCGGCATCCATCACCTCGTGCACCGACTCGACGGGTCGGTACAGGTCAAGCAGGTCGTCCGGGCCCACATCGGAATCGAACTGCTCGAATCCGTCGCCGAGGACTTGACTGACCACTGATTCCTCTTTGGCACCGAGCATCTCGGTCCAGGAGGATGGATCAAGATCCTTGTACATCATGTACTTCGCGTACGAGAAGAAACCGAGCTGTATCTCGTCAGGTTCAACGCGCCATCTGGACTTTGCACTGACGACATGGGCGATATCGCGCAGGTAGGATTCGACATCGACTTCCTCATCGTCGGGCAAGTCAGGGAGCTGCAGTCCGAAGTCCTGCTTGAGCTTGGCCTGAAGGGAAAGGTTGGTACCCAGCTCCTCGTCTGAGAAGCGAACCCGGAATCTCGTACCTCGGTAGCGCTCCAAGGCCGCCGGTACGAGAATGAGAGGTGCCAGTCTCTCCTCGTCAGAGCTCTCGCTTTCGTACCAGTGCAGCATCCCCAAAGCCAAGAACAGGATGTTGACACCCTGCTCTTCCATGGCAGTCCGGGCATGCGTGAACATGTGAAGCAGTCGGAGGTGAAGCCTGTCCTCGCGCACGCGCGTATTCAGCTTGTCGTCGAGAATATCTACTTCAGGCTGGACCATCTGGACGACCGGTTCAAGCTCCCGCCACTCGTCATCCCAATCATCCTCGCGCTCCTCCGGGGGAATCTCTTCCTCTCGCACCCCGGCGAACTGCATTGCCTTCCCCTCACACACGAGCATCCGGAAGATCTCTCGGGATGACTCGTCGACTATCGCCATATGACCGCGCTTGGTCGGCCGGAAGTTGATGAGACGATTGCGGAGGGATAGGTCAAGAAGAAGCCTGCGAGACTCCTCCAAACGCGAAGCGATGGCTGAAGCGGATTGACTAGTCATCTGGTAGCTCCGTTGACAGCAGCCGAATGAGAATCGCGCAGTGAGGGTGTCGAGTTGCGTGCGCTATCACCGAAAGTGGTGGTGCGGTAACTTCCGCCCTGCTGCACAGCGACTCAACGCAGAGGGCGCGCACAGAAGACGCCCGAGCGACCTCCCGGGGGCAGTGTCGACTCAACAAGGGAACCCACGGATTGTGAGACCAACGAAAGCGCCAGCGTATTCCCATTCTACCGCAACGGTCGTCCAGTTTCCACCTGAAAGGGCGTCTTGCTTGACTTAGCTTGGCGCTTCGGTTAGCATCCTTCCATCGAATTGATGACGTGGAGGAATCGTGATGTCCGCGCTTGGACGAACAAGCCGCCTGTCTCGCCTCGTGCGAAGGAACATCTACCTTCGTCTTGGGCTTGTGTTCGCCTGCTTCTTCATAGTCGGGGCGACTGGCATGTGGGCCTTCGAGGGGCATAGCGGCGGGAACGGAAACTTCGATTCCTTTCACGAGGCGCTCTGGTCGGCCACAGTACATGTGTTGAGCGGCCTGGAGGACAAGGAGCCTCTGACGTTGGGTGGCAGGGCGTTCTCAATCCTCGTCTTGCTCGCGAGCATTGGCCTGTTTGGCACCGTTGCCGGACGCTTCGCCACAGTATTCATGAAGACCATGGAGATCAAGATGCCGAGAGATGTCGCTGAGCACATCGCCATCTGCAACTGGAACAGCAGAGGAGATGGAGTCATCAAGGAGCTTCATTCTGCACTTGCGGAGCCCAGCACGGAGATCGTTGTAGTTGCAGATGCAGAACTGAACGAGGAGCTGCTACGCGAGGACCCCGCCTATGAACGCGTGTTCTTCGTCCGGGGAGATGCAACGCTGGGCAACACCCTTAGGGCCGCAAGGGTGCACCTCGCCAAGAGCGTCGTGATACTGGCCGACGAGGAGTCCCCAGACGCCGATGCGAAATCGACGCTCGTTGCTCTCGCGATCTCAAGGCTGTGCAAGAAGGAGAAGACCCAGAACCCTCACATCGTGGCCGAGGCGCTGAATCACCGCAAGATGGAACACCTCGAAGAGGCTGGAGTGAACGAGGTTGTCTGCGCGGCAGACTACGGTCTGGGCGTAGTCGCCCAGTGCGCGTTGCACGCGGAGCTCTCGAAGGTCTACGAGAATCTGCTCAAGTACTCGGAAAACACCAACGAGATCTACATTGTAGAAGGTGGGTTGATGCCTTCGACTGTGATAGGCAAGAGCTTCGAGGAAGCGTCAAGAATCCTCATCGACACGCGCAACGATAGCAACCCAGCGATTCTCCTAGGCATACGCAGGGGTAAGAAGATCATCCTGAACCCACGCAAGGACGGGAAGCGTGAGGTGGACCGCGAGTTCAAGGAGATCCAGAAGGATGACGCGCTGATCGTACTTGCGTTTCACAGACCGGACCTATGTGAGGTGAAGTAGCGGCTGACGGGAGCCGAGTGAATGTCCCCCTTGGCGCAATCGATGGGTATGCTGTGGCCATCAACGGTCGATGCCAGCCCCAACTGACGCCGGCTTTCGCCTGGCGGCCGCCCTCAGTCCTTCCAGCGAGAAGTCTCCCGTCTCCGGCGCAATCACGCCCAGCAACTCCAAGAAGCGGTCATCCAAGGACTCGAAGGCGGACCTGTCAGCATCAGCAACAGAAATGCAGACTAGTACACACGCACCGAAGGTCTGCTGGTTTCCCTCTTCCCAGAACTCCGTCTGAGCAGGATAGGAGCCAGGAAAAGGTACTCCCTCAACCACGTCGTGCAGTAGTCTCTCGAGTTCCTGTTTGCTGGAGTCGCCCAGCGCAGACGATAGCTCCAGCACGTACATATCGGACAGAGCTCTGGCCCGCGCCGTGATTTCGGTGCTGAGTTCCCTCCTCGCTCTGCCCTGGGCCATTTCCCGCGCCACATCTGCAATCGTCCCAGATCCTCTACCCCAGACGCATAGGTCGCCTCCGCGATGCACGATTCCGCTCGGCGCGGAAGCCTCGAAGTCGGCGCAGCCCTGGCTGTCCGGAGAACCACCAGCGCATCCGGCAAGAGACAATACGCATGACAACAAGACTACCGCACATGCCCTCGACATAATCGCGACCGCTCCCTCTCTCAGGTACGCCAGCTCGATCACTCGCTGCAACTCCTACCAGTTCTCTGGTTTCAAAATCCCCTCAGAGTCCATGGCGTCCACGAGTGCTCCGATATGACTGAACTGCGCATTCGCGTACCGGAGGAAGCGCGGCACGTCTTCAGTGTACTGAGCTATCCCCTCAAGCATCTCCCGTATCAGCGCTTCTCCGACGGAGTCGTAGGCCGCTTCTCGGATGGACTCCTCGAGTTTGTCACGAACCGTTTTCGGCAGATCTCCCCAATCCATCGGCGCCCTCCTGAGCGTGCGCGATAAGGCTAGCTGGTACTGGCGTTGGCGACCTACGCAAGGCCGGCCGCCCGCCAGAGTGTCTCATTCGCCCTGCCCCTCCTTGAGTCTTAGCTTCTCAACCTCACGCTCGAGCTTCTCGAAGACCTCGGACGTGTCGGACGCCCTGAGGGAGTCCGCCTTAGACTCGTCTCTTCGGACTCTGGAGATGAGTGATGAATCGAATCCGCACCTCACGAAGCACGTCTGCGTGTCGCGAACTCGTTTTGACTCTTCATCGATGATCTTGATACCGTTGGACAGTAGTTCTGACACCAGGTCGCCGGATCCAAGACCTGTGCTCTCCTCCATGAGGTCGGTCACGGATGTGGTCAAATCGCCCAACTGGAGCTCGCGCGAGTAAATCCGTATCTCACAGGAGAACGGTTGCCTGTCCAAGCGTGCTTTGACCATCTGCTCGAAGCAAGACCTAGACGACTCCAGACTCCCGGAGCTGGAGTGGTCGTAGTAGGTAAGGAGCGACGTAATTGAGGCTTCTCCAAACCAGAAAGGACCAGTGACTGCCTTCGTTCCGATCTCGTAATCATGATCTCCGAAGTACACACTATGGGTGGACAGGTGCTGTTCGAACTTCCCGACTGCGTCCGCCAAGGCCAGAATCAGTGCTGCCTGCCTCCCGTAAGTGCTGCTTGCCGAACCGATAATCATCTGCGGATCAACATAAGACTGCTCAAACCAATCCGGCGGCTGTGCGCCTACCGAAGCCTGTGCCATTGCCACAGGAACGCCGATGACTGGTGATGCCTCGTTGAACGCCAAGAACGCTACCGCGACGATCACTGTGACAATCGCGGCGGTGCGAGCTGTGCGGAACATAGTCCTCTCCCATAGTCGCCATGCTGCATGCTTGGATAACTGAGTTCACGAATCGCCACAACCCAAGCTGCTTGCTGTTACTCTGCCTGGGATGCTCCAGGCAGACGCGTTCGTCGGCGCCGTTCGTCAACCATCAGTCTGTCAGAGCCATGACTGCTGCTGCGCACACAATCCCACGCGGCTGGACTGGGTGAGTTTCGGTCTTGATGCCATCCGGAACTCCCCGAGGCAGTGCCCGGCCAGAGCAGTTGTGGAAGGAGCACTGCTGGTCATCTTGCCGGGACAGTCTAGTCAAGCGGTATCCACGCGTACGCCTCGTCATGCACACTGAACCACATCGTACTGTCTTGCCTGTATGATTCCAGATCGTCCAGCGCCTTCTCTGCGGCCTCAACCATCTCGTCCATTTCGCTTCTACCCAGTGCCGAGAGTCCGGCGGCACTCATCCCCAGAAGCTCCGCAACCTCGGGAAAATGAAGGACAGACATCAGACCGGCAAGTCGCGCGTGGTCATGAATGAACGTCGGGTGAATCGTCAGGTCCTGCGTGAGCAGGGGAAAGCCGTGGAGCCAATCGTCAGACGCCGGCTGATACATGACATCCTGCAGTAGATTGATTACTTCAAGAATCTCGGGGAGCGAAACTAGGATAGCTCGTCGCCACACCAAGAACCCGTTATCATCATAGGGAGACAGGTAGCCAACCAGCGGCAGGTCCAGTCCACTCTGCGCTTCCGGCCCCAAGAGACAAACCAGATCCACGCTATCGTCAGGAGACAGGGTGAGGGAAACTGGCCGAAACACGTCACTGCCCCAGGCACGGACTGCCCCTTCGACCTGAAAAACAGGAATCGCTCCACCACCGGATTGGGCATCCCGGAGTTCCGTCTCAGTTCTGAATATTCTCGCCGGCGAGCGTCGGTGGGGATAGGGCTCGTACCCGAGGCGGGAGCTCCAGAGTACCACCTGTCGCATCGGCACCCATCCGAGAATCACATCACGGGGCTTGTCGCGACGGAAGCGCCGACCACTCCCCACAAGGCACCAAGTCGGCTGCCCTCCGCAATCATCGGTCTTGTAGACATGAAAAAACTCCGGGGACGTCCCTCGTGACCCAATGCGGGCAACAGCCAGAGCATCGTCCGAGGGTCCTGTGCGCACAACTGACTTGCCGACCGACACAGCTCTGGACGGGACGATGAAGAGCTTGGATCTTACCTGCGCTCCACCCGACGTTTCCTCGGATGATTCGTTGCAGAGAAGGAGATGATGAGCCTTGACCCAACCCACGACGTCGTCCACAACAACATTATCGTCGTAGGGCGCCGAATGAGAGCGAACAAGGTACAACGTGCCATGGGTCGCATCCTCACCAACTACGAAGAAGCGATCGAGGAAGCTGAGCGTCTCTCCGCTTGCGGCCCTTCTTGCCTCGGAATCCAAGAATACGGGGACCCCGTCGCGATCGGCGAACACAATCCACCACTGGGCCTCTTCCTTGCCGGAGACGCCTCCCTGGCAAGGATCGTAGCGCTTCACATCTGGCGGTCTCAACATGGGTTTGTGATGATGCGAGACAGATGTGCACGCGGAAGACAGGAGCCCCGCGCACACGAGGAGCCCGGCCAAGAAACCAATGGTGGTCCTGCGGCAGCCGGCAATCCAACACACAAGAGGGTGCTTGCTCATTGGCGCTCCCAATCGGGCAGAGTGACTAGTCTGATTCTCTGTCGCAGCCGCACAGGTGCACGGGCACCGCATCGCTCTCGCACTCGCACAGGCTCACGGGCCCGCCGCCGGAAGAACAGCTGCAGAGATGGACTGGATAGGCGGCTCTCCTCACTGTGAATTCGTCATCGCCCTCGGACGCGCAACCACCGACATCGGCGACCCAACTCTCCCACAACATCATCTCAAGTTGGGCGAGCGTATCGCGGTCGAGAGATACCTTGCGAACCCGCAAGCGCGAGGCAGCCAAGAAACAGAACAGGGAAATCCCAAGAAGTGTGAGTACGCCAGCGAGTGTCCTCACAAGAAGGAGCTGTGATGAGCGAGTCGATTCGACGATGGCGGCAGCGGCCTCTCGCTGCGCTGACAGCATGGCCTGTTGGAGCACAATCATCTGCTCGCTGCTGCTCGCCACTCCCTCACTGCTCAAGAACCTCTCGCTCATCTGCTGCGTCTCTGGAAACGCGACTTCGTACCTTGGGCGTTCGTACACGAACCCAAAGAGCGCTCCAGAAACTAGAGCGGCGAGCCCAATCACTACTAGGACTACCGCGATAGCACTTCTCAGCAAGGCCAATGTGGGTCTCCTCCTCTGGGGTGGAAATTTGTGGCGTGCCGTCTGCTGCGCGCGCTCAGTACCGTATGACGTCTCGCGTGGGCAAGGTCGTGACAACCCGGTTGCTGGAGGTAGCCAGCCAACCTAGCTGCTCCAACTGTGAGACAGCAAGACCCAGAACGCCTCTCGAAAGCCCCATCTCGCGACCAAGCCTGGTGAGCGGACGCACATCGTCACAGGCCTCCAGTATTCGGTGCTGCACCTGAGTCAGTCGTGTCGTTCGCGCAAGCCCACTCCCCGTGCGCTGTACGACCACTCGGCCAATCCGCTCAGCTTGACGGTGATGAGAACCGCCGTTCCCATCATGGTGACGTACGAGCAACTGACTCAGTTCCTTGCTCAACCTTCGAATATCGTAGTCCTCCCCACTAGATTCAACAAGCGACCAAGCGTATCCCCAAGCGGGCACCTTCGAACGCACGTCATCGGGAAGCCAGCTGTTCTCATCGCCTGACTCCAGAACTCTAATGCGATATCGCGACGGATTGCTGTGAAGCTTGCTGCCGGGGTACACGGCCAGAGGGGACAGCCAGAAACGACACCCCTTCCAGAGGTGCCCGTATCGCCCGAACGTAACGATTGTCTCCTGCAGCGTTCCAGCCGTCTCGGCAGGGTACCCCATCAGGAAGTTCGCCTCAACGTGTAGCCCAACCTCCTGCGCTAGCCTGAAGGCTCGAAGGTGGTCCAGCTTCCCACACCCCTTGTCCATTGCCAACAGAACCTCGTCACTAAGAGACTCGAGTCCCACGAATATGCTGCGGCAGCCAGCGCTCTTCATCGCTGAGAGGAGATCGAGAGACAACCCCTTCGTGCGAACCATGCAAGTCCATCGTATGGCCCCGACTCCCCGCAGCAATGAGCACAGACTCTTCAGGCGATTGACATTGGCGTTGAGGCAGCTGTCCACGAAGTAGAATGACGAGATACCGTACTCGAGCTTCAATCGGGCAACCTCGTCGGTCACAGATCTGACGCTGCGGGGTACGTAGTAGGACGACTCCGAGCAGAACGTGCATCGCGCCCAGGGACACCCGGCGGCGGTTTGAACCGGAAGAGTCAGATTGCGGTACTCACCTAGGGAGAATCCAGAGTAGTCCGGTGGTGCCTCTGCGGCATGCTCCTTGCTGTGTCTCGCTCTGTGGATCACGAGTCGACCCCTGCTTCGCCAGGCGACATCGTGTCTCCCGGCCCAGATGTCGGGACCCGGCATCTTACCCTTCGAAACCCCTTCGACGATGAGCTCGAGCGGCACTTCGCCCGGCCCATGAACAAACACATCAGGGAGATTCAGACGACTTAGCTCCCGAAAACTGTGATCGAAATTGACCGCAGGCCCTCCCCACACTATGAGGATCTCATCTCTCAGTTGCTTCAGCAGCGCGGAGAAGGCAATGGCAGCCAGGTAGCTGGAACTGGTGACAGAGATGCCGGCGACATCGCAGTTGGCAACTACTCCAGCCCCCCCTCTTAGAACATTGCCCAGAAGCTCGGCCAGGGGCAACCCACGCCATCGCTCGGGGCCATGCGAGAACGATGAATCTGGGAACGCAAGTTCTGCCGCCGCCCGCTGTAGGCACTGGTCGAAGACCCACTTAGCTCTCACTGCGCCCGCCGCCACCGGTTCTGTCCCCATGTGGGACAGAACCTCTCGGTAGAAACTCTCATTAAGATCGAGCACGTGCGCTGATTGACCGCATGACTTCAGGTGCCCCGCGAGTCTGGCGACGCCCAGCGGAGGAATCGACACCTCATTGAACGGCAACCATACGAGTGCACACGTTACGCTGATGAGTCCTCCCGCTCGAAGATCTGCTCCAGGAGCATGTCGATATGCTCGAAGGGCTGTGTGCAACCACCCTTCTCCCTGCCACTCGCCCTCCTTGCCCTGCATCCTCCCATGCACAGAGGCAGGTGCACGCACAAGAGGCACTCGGGATCATCAAACGGATCTGGGGCATTCCACTTCTCAATCGCGACCCGATCCCACTGAACGCGACCGTTACCGTCAATGCGGCCGAGGCGATCGCGTGGCGAGAACTTCCCCAACGCGCACTTGAACACATCACCCGTCGGACTCACGACCATTGCGGCTTTTCGATCAGCGTAGCAATGCGTCGCCTTTGGCCCCAATAGCATGCTCTCGAGATCCACAGCGACCCCGCATTCCACGACTGCTCTGTACAACATCGCTTCACGCGTTGTCTTGACACGAGCACTGACTCTGTGTCCCTGCTGTCCGAAAACCTCGCGGAAGTACACCGAGACCCGCGAGCGCGCATTTGCAGGGAGATCAAACAGAAAACCGCCGGCTGCATCCAGACTCTCATCGGTGTAGTTGACGCGGATGGTGACATGAGCCTCTGGGATATGGCTAAGCACAGAGCACGCACCCTCCACGGCACGATCGTACGTTCCCCCGCCCTTCTCGTGCGGGCGGAATCGGTCGTGCCAATCGCGGCAGCCATCGATGGTGATGTTGAAGTGGGACACGCCTACATCTCCGAGCTCGCCCGCGACCTCTTGGGTCAGAAGATACCCATTGGTTGTCATCATGTTGCGGAACCCAAGTCCGAGCGCTCTGCACAGATCCCGGAAGAAACCCGATAGCTCGACAACAGTGGCGAGTTCAAGAAGTGGCTCGCCACCGAACCAAGAGAGAGTCAGCGCACGCCGACCCGGCAGGGCGAGTTCGCCCCAGCGGCTCACCCGCTCGATGACATCGCGAGACATCGCAGTCGCGCGACGATCCTCATAGCAGTAGCAGCACCGGGCGTTGCAGTCCAGCGTGGGAAGTAAGATCAGATGCACATCTCCGGCATCGGCGCTGCCTGTCCGGCACCGCACACGAAGCGCTTCGATTTCGTCCGCATCGCAACGAAGTAGAAAGCCGTTCTTGGCGAGGTACCGTGCAATCAGAGTAGCTCGCCTACTCGCCGGAGGTGATGCCACACACCGTTGAAGGAGACCTGCAGCGACGTCGGCGTCGGTCCCTCTGAATGCAGCTACAGCTCGCGTTGCGCCGTTGAACAACAGGAGATCGCCGGAGGCCAACCTCGTCGAGTAGTTGTACCGTGATGCCTTGAGGTGCCGGTGAACAAGCGTGGACAATCCAATCATTGGTACTCATCACTCGCCAGCGGCCGATCCCACACCTCGTTTCGGACGGGAGGATCATCGGGGGGACTGGCAGCCGCGGTCGAGATCGACAGAGGCAACAGTAGAAGGGTTCCGCCAAACCCTCTTGAGTCTGTCGCTTCGACAACCAGCTCAATGTTCTCACGGGATGAGCCGCTTGGAGTTGTAAGGGAAAGCATCGCAACACACATCTCTCCCGGCTCCAATACGCCCCAAGAGGAAACGACCGACTCCACACGCACTGCTGCACTGGACCGAACCCGCATCTCCACTCCATACGCTGGACCAGCACCCGAGTTCACGAGTATGATGGTCAGTTCTGCTGTCTCTCCTGCTTCAATCACTCCGTCCCCGTCGGATTTCCCTCGCCGCGTGTCTTCTTCAAGCGATGTCCCCCTGATCACGAGTTGCGGCCGAGTCACGCTCCCGATTTCGGCCGCGAAGATGCCCGGCGCGGCCTGATTCCCCTCGGAATCCTCGACTGACACCGTGATCTGCGCACAGCTCTGCGTCAACCCCTCCGGCACGGTCAGGCGGCACTCTCCGTCAACCTCACCGCCGGGACTGATATCGCCTAACTCAAGGACAGCGGGTGATACCACGAT
Source organism: bacterium (assembly GCA_025782395.1). GTDB lineage: Bacteria > Joyebacterota > Joyebacteria > Joyebacterales > Joyebacteraceae > Joyebacterum. The sequence continues at coordinate 2,362 of JALGZD010000210.1, read as the reverse complement.
TCCGGGAGGAGTAGCAGTCATGGTGGCGCGTGCGGCCCTCGCCCGTGTCGGACCGCTATTGCGCACAACAATCCGTAGCCTGATATCCTCGTGGGGCTGTAGCACGCCGTCGACGGGCCCCGCCCCCGCCTCGACTACTTGTCCCTGGACAGCGATAACTGGGGGATGCTTCTCGGCAAGTTGATCGGCCGCTGCGTAGAAGAGCTTCGCGTCCTGCTGACGAATCCAGAGCTGCGATCGACTTGACTGGACTCGGAACGCGGTCTCGGTCACGGAGATCAAGGGATGCAAGTCACCCAACCGACCACGTGCCGCCGCCACGCCGCCCATCCGAGGTTCCCGGGAATACAGCGCAATATCCCGACCTATCACCTCTACGTATGGTTCGAGGAAATCCCCTGCGGGAATCCGCTCCTCGTGACGAGTCTTGTCCTCCAGAACGACTTGGACTTCTACGAATGAACCGGGGTCATATCTCTCCCCCAGAACGACGTCGTCCAGAAGATCAACTCGAAGCATCCCCTCCGAATCAGTTCTGACCACGGTCGAGCCTCGAGATGATCGCTCCCCGTTGGCTGTGACGAGCGCGACTATCCCTTTGGCAGGGCGCGATTTGCCACTTGGGAGGACTGCTCCTCCACTTCTGTCCCTTTTCTCCATCGTGCCGTTCAGACTGGTTCGAGCCATGGCAGTGTGGGCCAACAGCATGGCTACGCCGCCAGCCCCGTAGCAGAATCTACGGTAGGCATCTTCGTCAATCTGCTCCTCACTCGCGTCTTCCCCTTCTGGCTTGGCGGGGCCTACGATCCCTGCTGCGATGAGAACCCAGGCAGTGAGCAGCCAGGCGGCGTCTGGCTTGCGTGTGCGCCTCTCGTATGTCGCCGTCTCTATGGACTCATAGAGAGAAGTTTCCCGAACATGGAAGACGACCTCGGGATCCGACACGGTGGGTCGACTGCTCAGGGCGATGTCGTAGCGCACACCGCGCTGGCGCTCGAGATCGGGGACAATGGACCTCTCGAGAAGGTTGCCCTTCGTGTGGAACTCGATTCCACAACCGGACATCGCAACGTGGAAGACAAGTAGGAAACCCAGAACCGCGCGCGCTTTGTACTTCTGTCGCGCAGACCGGGCCGCTGTAAGGGGCTCATGTACCATCCCGTGACTCCGTATGGAGAATGTCCAGGCAAGCCAGTTACTGAGGAACGCTGGGCCAAGGCTGCCATGTCAGGACAGCAACCGGATCACGGAAGCCTCAGTCGCGCCGCCTCGGCCGCTTGTCGGATTCCCCTTATCTTCTCGGCCAAGACGGAAGCGCGATCGAGTGACTCAACGTGGCGCTCGAGTTCGCTCCAGACCAGATCTTCATCAACAGCCACCACAATGAATACCTCGTGCTCATCTGCACAACGCGCGTACATCGTGTCCCGCACTGGAATACAGTTCTTCAAAGCCACCTCAGACGTGGCCAAGATGGCCTTCTGGTAGTCTGATGCTCCGCCCCCGTTCGCCTCACTCAGGTAGATCTCCGTCATTGACTTGATGTGCGTTTCCACGCGCTCGGCAAGTTCACCTCTTGCCGCAAGCCACGCACCTTTCCAAGCTCCCTTGACGGTTACCTGCCGAGATGATCCCACGCCGAAGATGCGGCCCCCATCTTCCCCCCCAGAAATCCGCTGCCTGTACCATCTTGGCCCGAGAGGATCGATACTGTCATATGAGCAATGAGAACGTGCGGGTTCGGGCACCGGGCTGATGTACTTCTCCGCGCAGCCCATCACCAGCACGCACGCGAGAGTCAGAACCTGCAAGTACAACCTCGGCCTACTGGACACAGTTTCCTCCTCAACGAGTCCCAATGAGATCGTGGGGTTCGTGCCCATAGAGCCTCCACCTCAGCGCCGCAATGAGCCCTGTTACGCCAAAGAGGAGTCCTATAACGAAGACGCGCCACTCAACGGACCATCGCGAGTAGTCGAGGATATCCTGCGATCCTGAGGATGAGAAGACCACCAGTTTCCTCCACACACCGAACGCGTCGCCGATGGAGTACAGGCACAGCACCAAGAGAATCAGGGTAAACGTCTGTGTGGCAAACGCTGAGATCAGCCAACCCCTCGAAGCTCCAAGCCCGAGCAACACACCAACCGATCTCACTTTGCGTGTGCTCTCGAACCAGATGCCGACGAACAGCAGGAGGGCACCGAACCCAATCACAGACCAGAACAAGAGAGCAGAGAGGAACATGAAGATGCTGCGTCCTTCCTCAAGCGACCTGACCTTAGCTTCAATGGACGTGTCGATGGATATCCCTTCGGAGTAGGCCGTCCTAATGAGCGTACGAACTGCCGATCTGCCTCGT
>JALGZD010000115.1 GCA_025782395.1 bacterium | reverse complement strand
AACGTCAGGTAGTCGTAGACGCCCGCGGGACTGCTGTCAGGGATCGACTGTGACGGGTTCTCACAGTACTCGTAAGTCTCCGTCGGCGTCAGCACCATGTCGACGCCCGTCGTCGTCTGGCCATCAGTGACGACAACGCCCTCAACGGTACCCGTCGACCAGTCAGTCTTGGTCGCCGTCACCGTGTACGTGCCCGTGTACATCTTAGAAATGCTGTACTCTCCGTCCTTGTTCGTGTACGCCGAAGCACCACCGGGACTCACCGTCACAAGGATGTTTTCCTTCCGGCCGGACGCTGCCGCCGCCGCATAGTTGAAGCTGTAGAGCACTATCTGCCCGCTCGATGGATCCGGTGTGTCGTCGTACACCTGAACACTCGACAGCGTCGGGTAGTTCGACCAGCTGCACACGATGTCCGCGTCGGCACTCGGGACCTGAGAGTCCTGATCCCCGTAGCCCGAGTAGCTCACGCTGATCGTTCCGATCGTGTTCGGGAACGTCGTCAGCGGGTGCGACGCATCGTAAACCGTGATACTGCCGCTCGAGTCGTGCTCCCAGTCGGTCGTGTGCAGCACGTTCGCTGCAAACGTCGGGTAGCCCGGGTAGCCTGCCGCATCGTACACCACCTCACCGCCCTCGATCAGAAGCTTGCCGCCGGCGGCGACGTAGCTCTCAAGATCCGCGCGGTAACCAGCGTCAGCGACCGGAGATGTGTCGTCTCCGCTCGACGAGATGATGAAGTCGTAGTTCATCCACGTCAGAGGATCGCTCGCAGTCGAAGTCTCCACCGTCACGTCATACCCGAGGGCCACAAGGTCAGCCTCGATCTCAAACGCCGACCTGGTCCTGTCTCCGCCTGCTGCAATGTCGATCACTGAGCCCGACTTGTCGTACTTCACAAGCTCGCGCTTCGCGTCCTCATCGTCTATAAGCAGAATGTTCGCCAGAGTCTCCTCGAGCTGGAAGTCGAACGTCTCTGTCGGCCCATCCACCGTGATCCCCAGACTCGCAGGGATGTGGTGGTACGCACGGACGTTCATCGTGTAATTGAAGTAAGGAACTGACTGCGAGTACTGACCCGTCACCGGATCCGTCGTCGTCTCCACGTACAGCTCCATCGTGTCCGAACGGTAGAACTTCACCGTCGCATCAAGAGGCGTGCCCGTACCTGCCTCCGTCACCGTGCCGGACACAACGCCCGATGGTGCGAACTCCATGTAGAAATCGACGTCGTTCGCACCGTACTGGACGAACACGTCCTCGAAGAGTGTGATGTAGCCGAACTTCAGTACGTAGACATCATAGTGGTTCACCTCAAGATCGCCCTCGACCGCGTACACGCCGCCCACGCCCGAGATCGCCGTGAAGACGGGCGTCGCACCCGTCGTGTCGGCACCAGAGGCGTAGCCCTTGATAATGGCGCCCTCGATCGGTGCCCGCGCAGGTGCCTCGTAAACCTCGCCCGCAAGCTGGCCGTAGACCACCTGCACCGTGACGTCCTCAAGGTAGATGCCGTACCCGCTCTTCGCCAGTGCGCAGTGCACCGTCCCCGTAGACGTCGGCGTGCCAAGGAGATCGAGCGCCGTCGACCCGCCAGAGTTACCGGAGACGTCGAGCCCGCAGCCCACCGCGTAGAGATCGAACCCGCTCTCAGAGCTCGTACCTGTGATCGTGCCCTCATAGAACGGAGCCAGAGCGCCGTAGAGACCGATCGATGCCACAGACGCATCGATGTCCGCGCTCGTGAAGGACACGCCACCCGTTACAGGGATCACGTCCTCGAAGCAGTTGTAGCTCTGGCTCAGCTCGCTCCCGATGATGACCAGATCCTCACCGTAAGGAGCCGTGATGTTGAACGTCGCCGCTCCGTTGATATCCGTCACGTCTACCACCGGGTCAATGCCCCAGCCGTCGATCGTGATCTCAACGTCCGGTAGCTCAACTCCTGCACTGTCCCACACCGTTACCGTCAGATCCGTCGCCGCGTTGACCGGAATCGTCGACG
>JALGZD010000023.1 GCA_025782395.1 bacterium | reverse complement strand
CAAGCCTCCGGGACGGGTCACTACCCATGAGTTCTCCTGGTTCATGATGCTCTGGGCGTCCCGCGTGATCCGTCTTACTCCCCAGTAGTAGTACTCGCCGTGTCCGGACTCCTTGAGGGTAATGAGCTCGTCAGCGCCATCGCCGTCGAAGTCTGCCAGCCAACTTGCCTTCACATCGAGTACTCGCGGCGAGTACTCCACAAACCTGTACGGGAGACTGACACGATGATTCTGGGCCACTCCGCGATCTCGCATTTCGGTCGGAGTCCTCACTCGATCACCCTCAGGCGCACCTCGAAAACAGCGCCTTCTCCAGGCGCCGACTGCAATAGCCTGATCGATCCGCCGCGCTGTTCGAGAAGCTCCCTGCTCCGCGCCAGACCGTGTCCGCCCCCATCGCGATCACTGACACCCTCACGGAAGACCTCGTCCTGCATCTCAGGAGGAACGCCCGTTCCGCTGTTCTGAACCGTCACGATCGCCCGCTGGTCCGCGACAGTGACAGTGACCCGGATTGCCGCCGTCTCACGCTCCGCCACCGCTTTGAGAGCGTTCCCTATCAGGTTGTCGAAGACGAACGTGAGTTCCCGTGAAGTCCCGACCACGTTGACTTCTCCCAAGCTCGCGGCATCGGGTCCTGCGAACGTCAGCCCGGGGCATGCGAGTTCAGTGCGCCTCGAGGACAGGACGCGGCCGAGTTCAGTGCCGAGCTGCGACGATCGTTCGAGTTCGGCCGCGTGCTTCACGGCCGCAAGCCCTTCATCCACAACCGGGAGTGAATCATCCAGTCGCCTCTGAAGGGCGAGCGCATCCCCGGTCGCCGGGATCTCGATCGAGAGTCCGGTGATGACGCTTCGAGCCGCTCTGAGCGAGGCCGCAACCCGGGCCACAGGCTCTGGGGCAAGCCCCAACCTCGCCGCCTCGCCTGCTATCGATTCCACAGTCGAAACACCTATCTCCCGCGCATTCCCTACCGCCTCGGCGAAGCGTTCCCTGAAGGCCTCGGGCGGATCCGCATCGTAGTAGGAGAGCATCGTGAGCTGCTCGCGCACACGGCGGAAGGTGGAAGTGGCTGTGAGCTTCCCGTGGCCGCCCGTCTTGAGCTCTACAAGGAGATCATCCACGGCGGCTCCTCGGATCTTGCGCGGGATCAACCGCCGTCGGAGCGCTGCAATCGTTCGGCGACGCCAGGACGGCACAAGAACGACAATGCCGAGGACGGCAGCGAGACCGCCTATCGGTCTGAGCCAGGCAAGAAGGCGCTTCGCCCACGGGGGCAGCGGGTTCTTCTCGAGATGGAGGAAGTAGAGGGTGTCCGACGTCTGCGCTATCACGCCGCGCGTTGGTTCACCTCTCAAGGGGAATACCGCTTGAGCAACGCGGTCGTGGTTGGCGGTGATACTCTCACCGGTCGAGAGTACCGCCAATGGCCGGAGGTCCAGATCGAGCGCCACGAACGTTCCAAGCACGGTCTTCGCCATTACGCCCGAACGCCCCGAAGGCAGACCGAAGTCCACACGCCGGGCCACTGCGATCCCCTCTTCGCTCTCGAAGACCGCATCCTGCACGAACCTGCCCTCCGCAAACGCGTACCGTCTCACCGTTCCATCAGCGAGTGCCACAAGGGCCCGCTTGCCGGCATCCGTCTCCAGGATCTCCACGCTGTTCGCAGGGCCTCCCAGAGGCATAGAGGCGAGAGGCTCTCCATCTGACGCTCGCCAGGCGCGGAGGAGATAGTCATCCCTGAGTTGATCTCCGGTTCCGCCAACGACAGTGAGGATCTCCATTACTCCGTCACAGTCCAGATCATCGATGACAAGGTCGACCCTTGTAGAGAACCCGGCCAGTTCCCTCCACCACACGACCTCACCACCCAGATCGACCACGACGATGTAGGCCAGCGAGTCGTTCCAGTCTCCTGCATGAGCACCATTGCCGGGAGACTCCGTCCCGATGATGATCTCCTCGATCCCGTCTCCGTTCACATCTGCCGCTATCGCCGTTCCCGTCGGCGCGGCAGCCGTCGGGAGCTGCCATATGATGTCTCCGGTCTCCCAGTTCACAAGCCAGATCCCGCGCGGCCTCTGCAGTATTCCTGTGACCACGGCGACGGCTGTCGATTCCTTGGTGCCGTTCCCATCGAGATCGAACGCGCCGATGACGCTTGCCGACCCACCCCAGCGTCCGCTCCTTGACGTGCTTCCGGTCGCGTCCCAGACAACAGTACCGATGGTTCTCCGGAGTGTTCCCTCCTTACCGGCAACAAGCTCCTCAAACACGAATGTGACGTCCGCGCCGGCGGCCTGTTGCCACCAGACAAGCTCGGGCAGCCCGTCGCCCGTAAGGTCCGTGAGGCCCATCAGGAATGACTTGAATGAGAGGTTGATCTGCTGCACACAGTCGTGCTGCGCTTCAAATAATCGGAATACGGCTATGTAGTGGTCGCCGTTCTCCTTCTTGCAGAAACAGACACCTTCGTCGATTCCGTCGCCATCGAAATCCGCAGCAGCAAACGTCAACCGCGCGTTGTCGGGAGGAGATGCGTGCGCGAAGCTGTATGGGAGCATGGCCGGATCATCAGGGAGACGGTGAGAGCCGTCCCCGCACGAGGAGAGGGTGATTGCAAGGAGAGCAATAAGAAGAGTGACACTGTGACGGACACGTATGGCACACTTGTATCGCATATTTCATAACTATATCATATCTGGGGGGTTCTTTCAAGCAAGCTTGCCGTGCAAACAGGCTCGTCTGGCGGACAAGCTCGCTGAGCGTACAAGCTTGCCGGACGTGCAGAGAGGGAGCCTGAGTTCAGACTCCCTCTCAATAGTGACCCGCGGTGTAGTAACCTCCGACATATAGTGACCCGCGGTCGGATGCCGCTTTGGCTATCCGTTAAGCGCCTTGTACTTCAAGGGCTCGAAGTTGACGAAGTCGGAGTGGTTGATGATGAACGCCTCCGTCGTATGACGGTGACCGTTCCCTTCACCCGCGTGCACGGCGATCATGTGACAGATGTCGCTCGGAATCCCACGCTGAAAGGCCAGAGCTGTTCCGGAGAAGGGATGCCTCAGATCCAGGCCCTTCTCGCACTTCACGAATCCCTTGCCCTTCCGCTCGTACTCGAGACACTTCCCCACATCGTGAAGAAGCCCGCCCGAGATGAGATGATCCCGGTTGATGGGAAGTGTATCGCCGTATTCCGCCGTCATGACTGTAGCGATGGCGATTGCCGTCTTGGTCACCGCTCGCGTGTGGTCGATCAGGCTGAAATCCGTCTCGATGAGAAGCGTGAACGGGATCTCGGTGAGATCCTTCGCTGTCCAGCCGCCCTGTTCCGCGGCCTCGGTCCAGACGTCGAGCGTCTGCTCGCGAAGTGTACGGTTCTTGATGAGCTCGAGCTCCGGGAAGAGCTCCCTGATGTCTTCAGACAGTGCCATCCGTGACTCCTGGGTCTCAGCCATTGCTATCTAGCTCCTCATCTCGTGGTTGGCGCGTTCTTCAAGCTTCGCTCTGGCGTAGTTCAACAGCCCACCGGCATCGCGAATGGCCAGGATCTCGGGCGGAAGCGGCGGGAACTCGAACACCTTCCCTCCGATCGTTATCTTCCCACCCTCAATATCCAGAACCGCTTCGTCGCCATCCTTGAATGCCGCCACCGCCTCGGGACACTCAACAAGCACGAGGCCCTGATTGATCGCGGCGCGATAGAAGATCCTGGCGAAGCTCTCCGCGACGACGGCTGCGATCCCGACGGCCTTGAAACCCAGCACGGGCTGCTCTCTCGAGCTCCCACAACCGAAGTTCCTGCCTGCCATCACGATGTCACCCTGCTTCACTCCCCCGGCGAACTCCGAATCCAGATCCTCGAGCAGATGAGGCTTCACCTCCTCTGCCGTCGAACACGTGTAGGTGTACTTCCCGGGGAAGAGCATGTCGGTATTGATATCGTCACCGTACTTCCAGACTCTCAAGGGTCACCTCCCTGCATCAGCCAAGGGTCACTTCCCTCTATCAGCGGCCGGTCTCTCCTGAGCGACCGGCGCCACCTCAGCCGCTACGCGACCTTCCTCGGATCAGTCACTTTGCCCGCGACGGCCGATGCCGCCACTGTCTCGGGACTCGCAAGGGCCGTCTCTGCGTCCTTGCAACCCATGCGGCCCTTGAAATTCCTGTTCGCCGTCGAAAGGCAGAACTCTCCAGGCGCCAGCACTCCCTGGTGCGCACCGAGGCACGGCCCACACCCGGTAGGCAGAAGCACGCCTCCAGCCCTGACGAGCTTCTCCATCGTCCCGTCGGCCAGTGTGGTTTCGAGCACGGCCCGCGATGCGGGCAGAAGCAGGAGCCTCACTCCCGGATCGACCTTCTTCCCTTCAATGAAAGCCGCCGCGGCATGGAAGTCGGAGACGCGACCGTTCGTGCATGTCCCGATTAAGGCCTGATCGATCCGGCGCCCCTCAACCTCCGATATCGGTTTCACGTTGTCCACCTTGTGAGGCATCGCGATGACGGGCTCGATGGCACCGAGGTCGTAGTCGAGCTCTCGTATGTACTCGGCGTCCGGATCGGCCCACACCGGTTCATAGTCCGACCGCGCGACTCCGACAGATGTCAGATAATCCTCGGTCACCGCATCGAACGGGAAGACCGCGATCTTGGCGCCCATCTCAATGCCCATATTGGCGACCGTGAAGCGCTGTTCGATGTCGAGCGATGCGACATCACCGTGGAATTCGACGGCCTGGTAGGTTGCTCCGCCGGCGCCGATATCTCCGATGATGGTGAGGATCAGATCTTTCGCGGACACAGGGGGTTTCAGAGTTCCCCTGAGCGTGATTCTTATCGTCGGAGGGACCTTGAACCACGTCTCGCCGACGAGCATGAGTGCCGCCGCCTCCGTCCGGTCGACACCGGTCGAGAACGCATTCACCGCCCCGTACGAGCATGTGTGCGAGTCACTGCCGACGAGGATCATTCCTGGAGCCGCGTGTCCCTTCTCAACGACTACCTGGTGGCAGATCCCGACACCGACATCGTAGAAGTTCTTGATCCCGTACTTACCCACGAACTCACGCACTGACTTGTGGCCCGCAGCCGTCTTCTCGTTAGCCGCGGGTGTGACGTGATCGAGCACGATGATCGAGAGATCATTCCGGACGACGCCGTACTTCTCGAGATCGTCCTTGATCTTGCCGATGATCGCCGCCGTGTTGTCGTGCGTGAGCAGATGCTCGGGGCGTATCGGTACGATCTGCCCCGGCACTACGCTCGGAAGCCCCGCGGCACCAGCAAGGATCTTCTGCGCGAATGTCTGTCCCATAGGAACTCCTCGGATCCGCAGGCGACCCGGAGTGGTCCCCGAACCGCCCACACTTCTCCGGTTACAGATTGGCGATGATGGCGTCCGTCATCTCAGTCGTTGTGGCAGCACCCTTCTTGATGACGTCGGGGCCGCCGGTGAGCTTCAACATGTCGTACGTCCGTACCTTGCCCTCGGCGATCACGGTTGCGACCGCGTCTCTGATCTTCGTCGCCTTCTCCGCTTCGCCGATGTGATCGAGCATCATGCAGGCGGAAAGGATCATTGCCATCGGGTTGACAATTGAAGGATCAAGCTCCTGATACTTCGGCGCCGACCCGTGCGTCGGCTCGAACACGGCGACCTCGTCACCGATATTGGCGCTGCACGCGAATCCCAGACCACCGACGAGGCCGGCGAAGCCGTCCGACACAATGTCGCCGAACATGTTGCCGGAGATGATCACGCCGTAGTCCTCCGGATTTTTGGTCAACCACATCATCTGAGCATCGATGTTCGTGTTCCAGAGTTCGATTCCAGGATAGTCCTTCTGGACCTTCCTGGCTTCGAACATCATCATCCCCGACGTCTCCCTGATGACATTGGGTTTCTCGCAGACAGTCACGGACTTGTAGCCGAATTTCTTCGCGTACTCGAATGTTCGAACATCATCATCCCCGACGTCTCCCTGATGACATTGGGTTTCTCGCAGACAGTCACGGACTTGTAGCCGAATTTCTTCGCGTACTCGAATGCCGACCTGCATATGCTGTGGCAAGCCTTCCTTGTGAAGATACGCGTAGAGATCGCAAGGTCTTCACCCGGCACGTCCTTGAACTTCGCCATCTTCACGTGTGTGTTCATGGCGTCGCGCACAACGGGCGGGGGATCGGTCCACTCTACACCACAGTAGAGACCCTCGGTATTCTGACGGAATATGGCCACATCGACCATCGGCTCGTCAAAGCCGTCGCCCTTACGCCTGATGAAGTTCAGCGGGTTGCCGGCAAAGGACTTGCACGGCCTGAGACAGGTGTGAAGATCGAAGTGCTGCCGCATACCGACGATCGGGCTGTAGTAGACGTAGCCCTTGTCCTTGAGCTCAGGCGAGAGCTCGGCGGCCGCCTTGTCCTTC
>JALGZD010000119.1 GCA_025782395.1 bacterium | reverse complement strand
AAGCGACAGTACCAGACCATCAAGAGTGAGATCGATGCGAGCGTTGCCGAGGTTGTGGAGACGCAGGGCTTCAAGCTCGGTCCCAACGTGGCGCGGTTCGAGGAACTTGTCGCGGAGTACAGCGGCGCGAAGAGAGCTGTCGGCGTGGCATCGGGCACCGACGCGCTCCTCCTCGCGCTGATGGCGTACGGCATCAGTGGTGGGGACGAGGTCATCACGACACCGTACACCTTCTTCGCGACAGCGGGATCCATCTCGAGAAGCGGCGCAACGCCTGTTTTCGTGGATATCGATCCCCTCTCCTACAATATCGATTCCAAGAAGATCGAGGCTGCGATCACCGAGCGGACGAAGGCCGTCATGCCCGTTCACCTCTACGGCCAGTGCGCGGACATGGATCCGATCATGGAGATCGCAGCGAAGCATGATCTGGTTGTCATCGAGGACGCCGCGCAGGCCATCGGCGCTGAATACAAGGGGCGTCGGGCGGGATCGCTCGGACACATGGGCTGCTTCAGCTTCTTCCCGAGCAAGAACCTCGGTGGCTACGGCGACGGCGGCATGATCGTCACGGATAGCGATGAGAAGGCCGACCTTCTCGTAAGCCTGAGGGAGCACGGGCAGACAGAGCTCTACCACCACTGGACGATCGGCATGAACAGTCGGCTCGACGCGCTTCAGGCGGCCATTCTCATGGTCAAGCTCGGGCACCTGGATGATTGGAGCAACGGGCGCTCGGCGAACGCCGAGTACTACAATGAGCGATTCTCGGGCTCGTCGGTGACAACACCCCATCGCAAAGAGGGCAACCGTCATATCTACAATCAGTATATCATCCGTGTCTCCGACCGCGACGGACTCCGTGCGCATTTGAAGGAGCAGGGCATCGGGAACGCGATCTACTATCCGCTCTCTCTGCATCTTCAGGAGTGCTTCGCGTCACTCGGATACGGAGAGGGAGACATGCCCGAGTCGGAGAAGGCATCACGTGAGACGCTCTCCATCCCCATTTTCTCCCTTCTGACCGATGCGGAGAAGGACCACGTCGCAACGACGATCCTCGAGTTCGTGAACGCCGGCTAGTCCGGATTGGGCCGCGCCGGAGCGCAAGGACTCGGGAACGCTGAGGCACTGGAGCAAGCGGGCTCGGAAAAACTGAACAACTGGAGGGAGCGCCGCGATGTCGGGAACCATCGCGGGCAAATTCGTCGATCTGAGATCGCCCAGAGGGTACCACCTCGCCTACGCGGCGTTCGCAGACGGCTGTGAGTCATGCGACACTCTGGGTCTTCCGCCGACCGGGAGCGGGCGAGCGCAGGTGGTTCATTCCCCGTGGCTCATGGCGCGGTCGGCCCTGGCCTGCCTTGAGCTCTATCTCGAGAATGGAAACCGGGAGAGGCGTGCGGACTTCGAGAGGATTGCGCACTGGCTCATTGATAATCATGAGGAGCAGCCGGGAGGCTTCCTTGGATGGCCGATGCCCGATGTTCCTCGAGCGTTTCGCGGGGAACTGAGCGATGGATGGTTCTCCGGGTCGGCCCACGCTGAATGCATCGCTGTGCTCGTGCGAGCTGGAACCCTCCTGGGCGTGGACGGCGCGGTCGACTGCGCACGGCGCGCCGTGATCGGATTCGCGACACCCGTTGAAGATGGAGGCTTCGTTCGCGAGGTGGGCGAGGAGGGGCATGAGGGTGGACTCGAGACCATGGTGTTCGCCGAGGAGTATCCGATTGCCGGACGCGCATCGATGACGTTCGGAGGGCACGCCAGGGCGATGTTCGCCCTTTCTGACTTCGCCACCTTGGATGGTGACCAGGGGACTCGGACGTTGCTCAACAGGTACGCCAGAGGCCTCGAATACGTGCTGGATCGGTTCGATCTGGGCTTCTGGAGCAGGGCGGATCTGGACTCGATGTGGCGAGGCGTGCGAATCGCGACGATTACACAACATACGGAACAGGTCTTGCAGCTGTCCTTGCTGGCTGATATCACTGAATGTGATGTCTTCGGCTCGACCAGTGAACAGTGGCGGGCGTACGCACGGCTCCGAAGACACAGATGGAAATCCTCCCTGCTGCAAGGGCGATTCAGAATAATGAACCCCATTGCGCTAACCCTGCAGACCTAGCCACCGAGTCTTTGGCACTGTTTACGCTTTACAGTCGACACGGGTGTGCTATCTTTTTTTAACTTCGTCTGAGAAATCTGAAAGGACAAAATACAAAACTTGGCTAGCATTCTCTACGCACTTGCCACAGCAGGAATGGCCGGCGGTCTCTCATGGCTGCTGATGCTTCCGGCGTCGAAGCTTGGGCTGAAGCTCGGGCTGGCTGACCTGCCGAGCTCTCGGCGAGTCAGGGCGCGCCCCGTGCCGACGACGGGCGGGATCGTTATTTTTGTCGCATTCGCCGCCGCCATGGTCGCATCTGGGTATCTCCTGTCCGGAGCTTCACCTGAGCTTGTCCAGAAGGTGCGGATCCTGCTCCTGGGAGGGTCGGCCATAGTCATCCTCGGGATGATCGATGATCGGGTCAACCTCAGGCCACAGACGAAGCTGATTGCTCAGACCATCATAGCTGCTGCCGTCGTGGCCGGCGGTGTCGGCATGACTCATATTCGTTTCGTGGTGGGACCGACGCACGACCTTGGCTGGATCGGGTTCCCGCTGACGGTTTTCTGGTTCGTAGCTTTCATAAACGCTCTCAATCTGATCGATGGGCTTGATGGTCTGGCGGGAGGCATCGCAGGAATAGCGGCACTAGGCCTTTTCGCCGTCGGAGCCGTGAACGGGAATGCTCCTCTCTTCTTCATGGCCGCAGGGCTGCTCGGCGCGACGGGCGGCTTTCTCATACATAACTTCGGAAGCGGCAACGTCTATCTTGGTGATGCGGGGAGTATGACGCTCGGGTTCCTTCTTGCGGGAGGAGCCGTGGTCGGCGCGCGAAGCGACGCGGCGAGCACGGCACTTCTTGTGGCTGCTGCGTGCATGGGGGTACCGATCTTCGATGTCGTGACCTCGATCCTCCGAAGGTGGCGGTCGGGCAGGGGCATCATGACTCCGGACCGCTCTCACGTACACCATCGTCTGATCCGGTTCGGTCTGAGTCCACGGAGAGCCGTGATAGTTCTCTGGGGAGTGACCATCTTCTTCGGTGGCCAGATGCTTGGTCTCTCAGCCGTGCACGGCGTTGTCTACGTCCTTCTGAGCTATGTCGCGGCGATGGTCGTCGGTAACGTGCTTCTGACCCAGCGTCGTAAGAACATGAGGACCACGGAACGGGACATTCGGGAGGAGATGCTCTATCTCATGGGCGCCCGGGATCGCGTGGGTGACGAAGAACCGAACGAAGAACCGGGTCTTCGCGCGATGATCGTCGAGCAGATTCGGCGAGAGGCACGCTACCGGCGGATGGTTCAGGCCGAGAGCGGCGTGCCGCTCAGAGGGACCGGCGCTGCGCGGCGCGAGGCCCTTGTGGTCAGGGCGACCAGGGAATCGGTCCGGTCTGCGGAAGCGTCGGATTCCACACGGGAGTTCGCGCTCGACGCGGAAGCGTCGGATTCCACACGAGAGTTCGCGCTCGACGCGGAAGCTGAAAGCACCCGTCGGAACTAGACAGCATGACGGAGCACATGCAGCAAGCGCGTTGCGAAACACCCCTTCCAGTGCTATCCTCTTAAGTTCGAAATCTATCCAACGTAGATCGTCACCTCCAGCATCGGTCCTGAGGGGCTGAATGCTGCCAGACGTGTTCTGACAGTGAGAGGAGCCAGCAATGCCACGGAAGCGTGTCTACTTTTTCGGCGGAGGTAAGGCCGATGGCCGCGGGGCGATGAGGAATATCCTCGGCGGTAAGGGAGCCAACCTTGCGGAGATGACCAACCTTGGGATTCCGGTGCCGGCCGGATTCACTATCTCAACAGAGGTCTGCATCCACTACTACGACAACGGTGGTGCGTTCCCGGAGGGGCTTGAGGCGCATGTCGATGCGGCCGTGAAGAAGGTTGAGAGGGTGATGGGCGGAGGCTTCGGCAACAGCGACGATCCCCTTCTGTTCTCGGTACGCTCAGGCGCCAGAGTCTCGATGCCCGGCATGATGGACACGGTGTTGAATCTGGGGCTCAGCGAGAAGACCATCGCCGGGCTGATCACAAAGACAGGCAACGAACGATTCGTCTACGACAGCTACCGTCGCCTGATCCAGATGTATGCAAACGTCGTGATGGGGCTTGAGATGGACGAGTTCCACAGGCTTCTGGAGGCAAAGAAGACGGAACGGCACGTCAAGGACGACATGGCGCTGAGCGCGGAGGACATGAAGGACCTTGCCCTGGAGTTCAAGGCGAAGATCAAGGAGCTCTCCGGAAAGGAATTTCCCGACGATCCGCGCGAGCAGCTGTGGGGCTCCATACGAGCGGTCTTTCAGTCGTGGAACGTCCCCCGCGCGGTGAGCTACCGCAGGCTGAACGATATCCCCGATGACTGGGGCACGGCCGTGAACGTTCAGGCAATGGTCTTCGGGAACATGGGTGGGAGCAGCGCGACTGGTGTTGCGTTCACGCGTGACCCCGCGACCGGTGAGAAGGTCTTTTACGGAGAGTTTCTTCCGAACGCACAGGGTGAAGACGTTGTCTCCGGCGTGAGGACTCCGCACCCTATCAACCAGGCTCAGAAGAAAGATGGTGATGAGGAGTCCCTCGAGGAATTCATGCCTGAGATCTATCGTGACCTCGACGCGATCCGCGAGAGGCTCGAGCTTCACTACACGGACACTCAGGACATCGAGTTCACCATTCAGCGCGGCAAACTGTGGATGCTGCAGACGCGCACAGGCAAGCGGACCGCCGAGGCTGCCGTGAGGATCGCCGTCGAGATGGAGGCCGATGGTCTCATCAACCGAAAGACGGCCGTGATGCGCGTCGATCCTCAGCAGGTCGAGCAGCTTCTGCACAAGCGGATCGATCCCAGCGCCGGCTACGAAGTTCTGACTAAGGGGCTTCCGGCATCGCCGGGTGCTGCTGTCGGGCGCGTGGTTTTCACGGCCGGGGACGCCGTCGATTGGGCGGGCGATGCTGACCCGGAGAAGCACGATACGGTACTGGTGCGCGAGGAGACATCACCTGAGGATATCGAGGGCATGGATGCGTCGCAGGGTTTCCTGACGGCCCGCGGGGGAATGACGTCGCACGCCGCCGTGGTCGCTCGTGGTATGGGCAAGTGCTGCGTTGCCGGCGCCGGTGAGCTGAAGATCGACTACGCGACCAAGACGTTCAGGGTCGGAGGGCAGGTCGTAGAAGAAGGCGACTGGATAACGCTGAACGGCGCGACCGGTGAAGTCATCCTGGGGAAGGTGGCAACCGTGGAGCCCGAGCTCTCGGGTTACTTCGCGACACTGATGGAGTGGGCCGACGAGTTCCGCCAGTTGGGTGTCCGCACGAACGCGGACACGCCTGAGGATGCGGTCAGAGCGCGGAGCTTCGGTGCCGAGGGGATCGGTCTCTGCCGGACCGAGCACATGTTCTTCGGCGAAGACCGCATCAAGTACATACGCGCCATGATCATGGCGGCCGACGAGGCCGAGCGGCGGGAAGCGCTCGACAAGCTCCTGCCGTTTCAGCGCAGCGACTTTGAGGGTATCCTCGACGCGATGAAGGGTCTCACCGTGACCATCCGGCTTCTCGACCCACCGCTTCACGAGTTCATCCCGCACAGCGAGGCGGAGATCGAGGAGCTTGCGAAGGAACTCGGCAAGGACCCC
>JALGZD010000124.1 GCA_025782395.1 bacterium | reverse complement strand
CCTACTTCAGCATGACCATCTTGTTCGAGGCCACGAAGCCCGGCGCCTGGATCCGGTAGAAGTAGACGCCGCTCGCGCACTTCTCGCCGGAGTCGTTGGCACCGTTCCACATCACGTAGCCACTGCCCGCATCAAGCTCATTGTTGAGCAGCGTGCGGACAACACGACCGGCGACGTTGTAGACCTCGATCGTCACAGGTCCGGCCTCTCTGATGCTGTAAGCGATCTTCGTGACCGGGTTGAACGGGTTCGGGGAAGCATGCGAGAGCATGTTCCTGAACCCATGATCGACAGGAACATCCGTCTCGTTCACCGTCGGGGTCTTTCCGAAGTAGTCCATGATGTTCTGCGTCAGATTGACCCTGTCGTAGACGCCCGACTCGTAGTAGCCGCTCGGCAGGAGGCTGTCCATCATGAACTCCATGCCGAAGCCGAGCGCCACCGTCTGGTACCCAAGCGTCTGGTGCGTGTAGGCAACACCGGCCGGCAGAGGCGTCATGTCGGTCTTGACGTACTCGACCGCCGTCTCAGTACCGGGGGTACCGGGGTACGGCTGGATGACGTCGAAGTAGTTCAGCATCGGACAGCCGCCACGCACGATGCACGCGCCATCGTCGTAGTCCATGAAGGTGTTCCCGCCCGCAACCTCACGCAGGATCGGGATGCTGTCGACCGTCACCACGCCTACCGCGTCCGCGACGTAGTCTGTGCCAAGCCACACCGTCACAAAGTCCTGAACCTCGAGCCCGGAGTCCATCAGCTCGTAGCACCAGTCGTTGCCAGTGACAAGGAAGTTCCTCTCGTCGCCGGCGCCCGCCTGGTTCAGCCAGAAGATGATGTTCTGCTGGTCGACGTCCCAGAACGTGAAAGCATTGAACTCGTCCGTGAACCAGATGATGGTGTCGTAGTAGTGGTACCCCACCGAGTCCGGTCCCTCGGACTGAGCAGTCCCTGACGGAACCTCCACGTCGTACGTCTCCCACTCGTAGCCGAGGATGCCCAGGGCCTCGCGGAAGTAGTACTCGGAGCTGTGGCGGTAGTTGCGCTCGGCACCCGGAGTCCTGCGGCCGTGCTTGTCAACAAGCAGGATGCCGGGCACTTCGGGCGTCGCGTTGATCGGCAGAATCGAGAACTCAATGTAGCCGTTCGGGGCCGAGCCCGGATACGTCGCGATGTTGCCGACGCCGTCCAGGGCCTCGAAGTAGTAGTGGATCTCGCTGCCGGCGTTCATCTGGCCGACCGGCGGCGGGCATATCCAGTCGTTGCCGACTGGATCGAGACGCCGACACGAGTAGGCCTCCCACGTCGCGCCATCATCCTCAGATGCCATGAGCGTGAGCGTCGCAATGTCGTCTGCATCCTTGACCTTGATCTCAGCCGAGTCAAGGAGTGCATCAGCCATCTGCTCGATAAACCAGTCGTTGAAGCGATCCCAAGCGCCGTAGGTGAACGACGTGCCTGCATCGCCACTCGGGATACCGACTTTCTGGCGCGTGAGGAAGATACCAGCCTTGTGTGATCCTGGAGCTGCCGGATCAGTGTTCTCAAGCTGCCACTCAATGGCGAACCAGTCGTTTCCGGCAAAGGCGTCCCAGTCGTCGGTCCAGACGCCCCAGAACGGACCGCCGTACCAACCTCCGGGGTTCTCATCTCTGAACCCGTCGAGACTTGTTACACAGGCTTCAATGTCGCTCGATGCCAGCCACAGGTCGAACCTGCTGTTGGTTACGAGCGGAATGTCGACCCACATGTCCCAGAGGCCCACGAGCCTGTCAGCACCACTGATATCAATCGCCGGGCTGATGAGGTACGTCTTCTCACCGTCGACCATCACCTGGCTGAACGGATCGGTAGCTCCCATCATCCAGCCGGTGCGGTTCTCGCATGTGAAACCGCGGCCCGTGTCGAAATCGGTACCGTAGAGACCACGGTAGAAGCTGAGACCCGTGTTTCCGCTCTGCTCCGTGTCCTCGTGAACCCAGCCATTGTCTCCGGCGGCCTCGACATCGTCCGACCAGACCGAGGCTCCCTCCACAGTCACGTCGAAGTTATCCAGCTGCCACGCGCCGTCCAGCACCGAGTTGTTGGGCGGGCCGTTGTTGTACTCGTCCTGAGACGAGTAGGCACCGTCCGACTCAAACCGGAAGCGGAGTCTGATGTCCTCACCGGCCCACGTGTTCAGACTGATGCTCGGGTGCCCCCAGGTCGCGGAGTCCCAGTCCTGGCTCATGCCGGGCTTGCCCGAGAAGCCGGGGTTGGTCACGGTGTACAGCGTTGTCCAGGACGAACCAGCATCGTTCGAGACCTCGACGTAGCCGTAATCGTAGTCGTGCTCCATCGCGAAGCGCTGGTCGAACTCAATGCTCACGTCGTCGTCCTCGTTACTCCAGCTCGCAAGCGGGAAGTCGCGAGACATCAGCTGTGTCCAGTTGTTGCCGTAGCCTCGTGCCTGGAGCCAGCACTCGTTGTATGTTCCGCACCACCAGGTACTGTCGCCGTGAGATCCCGGCGTCAGCCTGATGTTATCCTTGTGCCAGTAGTTCTCCTGGCCGAGAGTTCCGGACAGATCGTACGATGTCCAGCCCGCGTTGTCGCCCGCGAGATCCTCAAAATCCGCGCTGAAGATCCACAGGGTCTCAAGCCGCGCGCCCCGGAACTCGCTGTCAGATGCCGGTACCGTCGGCAACGGCACTGCTGTCTCGTGTCTGACTGTGTCGAAACCCTTCGCTCCGACAAGTCCCGCCACCAGAAGCACGCCAACTACCAGCACTACCAGGCGTGTGTTTGTCATTCGCCTAATCCCCCCTCTAACCTGAAGGTGACCCAGCTCATCTGTTGTTATACCTCTATCACACCACGCATGCCCCGCTTCTCGCTCGGCCGGCGTGATGCTGCGAAATAGAGTAGCCTACTTGAAGCCGGCACAATCCCAGTCTATGAGCACTGCTTCAAACTCAACCGCTACGGGTGGGCACAACAACCCGCCCGCAAGACCACTCGGTCTCACACAGGCAGACTGGGTCGAGAAGCAAAAGAGCGCTCCCGCCTATTTCCCGACTCGGTGGTATTATACCACCAACTGGAGATTCTGTCAATGCTTCTTCGACCCGTACGATTCCGGTCGAACAATCTCTACGGAGAGACCGAACATACTGCGGAGTTCCAGGATCAGCGCAGGAGGGATTCCATGACCTCCACCACGTCTCCACCCTGAGCGCGGTAGCGTCCGTAGTGATGGATGGCCCGATTGCGATTGCCGAGATGGAAGTGATACGTCAGGCACAGATTCAGATGCGCTGGGGCAAAGGCCGAGTCCATTCTGAGTTCTGACTCATATTCACGAATCGCCTCGTCGTGCCGCCCCATCTCACTGAGAAGAACGCCTAATGAGAAATGGCCATGTCGAAGGGTCGGGTCCAGAGCGAGCGCCGCCCGCATCATCTCAACAGCTTCCTCTCCCAACCCCATCTCGCGTTTGAGAAGGGCCATTCTCCGGAGCGGCTCTCCCGATCCCGGAGCGAGAGCGCACGCGCGCTCCAGCTCCTTCGCGGCTCCCCCGACCCGACCCAGCCGGAGAAGCGAGTCCGCCGCCGCCATCGCGCTCCAGGCAGCATCGGAGACCACGGGTGGCTCCCCTCCCTCTATCAGCGCAAGGTAGAACCGCGCTTCGGCCGATTCCTCTCCCCTTTCATCGCTCGCAAGCGCCGCCCGCAGGTAGCCGGCACTCTCATCCATCCGCCCCATGCGATAGAGAATGACTCCACGCTCACGGAGCGCCATGGCGTTCTCAGGATTCTGTCCCAGCACCGTGTCGAGGTGAGCCAGCGCGGCTTCCTCCATACCCCCGGTCGCGAGCACCATCGCAAGGTTGACGCGGGCAGCCACGTACCCCGGCTCGAGCGCGATCGCCCGCTGAAACTGCTCGCGCGCTTCCTCAAGACGCCCCTCCGCCGAGAGCAACGCTCCGAGATTCATGTGGCTCTTGGGGTAGTCCCGATTGAATTCTATCGACCTCCTGTACTCTCGGATCGCGCGACTTGTCTCCCCTCTCTCTCCGTAGATAATACCGAGCCTGAAATGGGGTTGCGCGAAGCCCTTGGTGCGATCTACCCGATAGAGGTTACCGTTGACCAGAATCAGCAGTACGGCAAGAGCGATACCGGTGAAAGCAAGCGCTCGCCAGGACCGCTCGCGCGCCATGTGCCAGAGCTCCGTCACACCGTACGATGCCCCGACAATCAGGACGGGCACTACCGGCAGTCGATAGCGAGCCACGACAAAGAACGCAACGATGCCCAGAATCTGTGTTGTGAGGAAAAGCGTCAGGAGCAGCGATTCTCTCCTTCGGATGGAAAGGAACAGTCCTACAAGCCCCAGCGGAGCCACGAGCGCAAAGGCCGGAAGCGGAAGTCCAAGAAGTGTCGAGTATCGCTTCTGGAAATCGTAGTTCTCGAGCTGAGGCAGCTCATATGAACTGGCAGCGAACGACAGCTTCTTCACCAGCAACTTCGCCCACGCGCCCGGGTGAGTCGAAATGAACTGTCGTGCCTCAGCGTACCAGTAGGCCGAGACCTCGGACGCCTTGAGATCACGCCCCAGCGCGGCTTCGGCTATCTCCCCCCCGTCGGGGTCAACGACGATGTCGAGCCCTTCGGGTTTGACATACCCGCCCGTCGAGATCTCGCTGTTGCCTATGTAGAAATTCAGTCCGCCGTTTGATGTGATCACGACGAAGTCACGCGACACCACGAAGTTGCGCACTGTGACCGGCGCAATCAGTACGGCCAGACCAAGAAGGAAAAGCATCACTCCGCGTCTTCGATCGGCCCCGCGTCGCTCACGCGCGCAGATCCATATCCAGACCGCGGCTGCAGGGGCAAACAGAAGGGCCGTCGCCTTTCCTATTGCGGCCACACCCAGAACAGCGCCCGCGGTCAGATAGTAGCGGCGTCCTCCCGACTCGCCCGCTCGCAGAAGGAGATGCAGGACGAGTAGATTGAGGAATACCAAAAGTGGTTCGAGGAGAACTGCCCCGTCATAGAATATGAGCGCGCCATAGCACGCGGCCGTGAAGCCGGCGATGGCCGCTATTCGCCTGTCGAACACCTGGCGGGCGATCGAGTAGACGAGCACCGCGGACGCAGCTCCCACGCCCGACTGGATGAGGCGGACGAGAAGCAGGTTGCGCCCAAAGAGCCTGTAGATGGCTGCCAGGAAATACGGATAGAGAGGTGACATGAAGAAGACTTCGCGTTCCCCGGCTCCAGCGGCGATCCGGCGCGCCCACGCGTCGTAGAACTTGGCGTCAAGGCCCAACGTCTGGAAGAACGGTGTGTGCCGCACCTGAACGACGTAGATCACGCGAAGCAAAAGAGCCACAAGAAAGATAGCAGCCGGGAGGAACCACGGTCTTCCTGCAAGTGCGCGGAGATAGCCCGGCGCGCCCGTCGACCGCGAGCTGCGATGGCCGGGGGTCACCTCAGCACCTCCTCCAGAACCCTGCCGTCGGTGCCTTCGGGAAACGCTGCTCCTGCGGCCGCCATCACGGTCGGCGCGAAATCGAAGAGCTCACACTCGATTGTCCGGCCGCTCTCAATAACGCGGGGACCCTTCAGGATCCAGAAGCCCTGACTGCTGTGCATATCGAATCCAACGAGCGGATTTCCCCCGCGATCCAGCCTGACACCAGCGTAGCCATGGTCGGCCACGACAGCTATGGTACCGTCCTCCGCCACAAGCTCCGTCAGTATTCCGACGATCGTGTCGAGAAAGCCGTAGTAGCGCTCGATGGTGTTCCCAAGCGTCCTGGAGAGTTCCATGAACTCGGCGCGTGCTCGTTCATCCAGAGCGGCTCCGCCAATGACCGCCTCCGGATCCATGTAGTGCCAGAAGCGCTGACTTACATCGTCGAGGCCTTCCAGGTGAACGAGCAGATACTCCACTCCCGGATCGGCAACGATCTGCACGGCGATCTTCGTGTTCGAGCTGTCGCCCGTGTAGGCATGCGCGAGAGCCGTGTAGTTCTGTCCAACGAGCGCCTCGAAGCCCATCGGTGTGTCAAGATCCAGAAACCCGGCCAGGTGTTTCCGCGTCGTCTCACGCTCGTCCATCACGAGAGCGTCGAGCACCTGCTGCTGCGACGCAGGGTAGATGCGATCGTTCACATCCCCCCCGTGCGCGCGATCGAGAACCAGACGACCGTACGGCCCCACGATCACACCGTCGATCTTCTCCACGGGCCACGTTCCCGGCCACCCCACCACTCCCACCGACAGCTCCCTGGCCGACAGGTGTGTCCAGATCGCATCCACAGTCCGGGACGCAGGCATGAGAGGAGCATCCACCATATCGCCTCTTGGAGAGAGAACCTGTCCGCCGATCCCCTGGTTCTCGGGCTTCATCCCGGTGGCCAGTGACGTCCAGGATATCTCCGGCGCGACCCCTCTCTCCAAGGCCGGGAACTCTCCGGAGACCCCTTCCTGCATAAGCCGTGTAAGGTTGGGCAGCTCCCCTCTCTGGGAGAAACGCTCGACGAGGGACGGCTCCAGACCCTCAATACCGATGATGAGCATTTGCACTGTGCCCGTCTCCGGTGTGGCGGGCGCCTCAACGGATCCGGCTCCATCTTCCGGTCCGCGAGTTCTTGTCACCATGATCACGGCCGCCGCGATCAACACCACGATGACAAGCAGACCAAGGATCTTTTCACGGTTCATGCTTCGTCACTCCCCTGCCGGCTGGTTTCTATTGGATATACCCCAGCGATCTAAGCCTCTCTCTGACCTCATCGTCCACAGGTGATTCTATCGGAGCCGTGTCATCGCGAACAACTTCGCCGTATGTGGTGATCCTCGTAACGCTGTGTGTCGCGGAGAACTCATCGGTGAACGCGTCCGTGAGGGCGTGCCCCGGCATGTCGTCAGCGACAGGCAACCCCGCCACTGTTAGAAGCGTTGGGGCTATGTCGTATACGGTTGCGCCCTCGATCGACGCGCCCCGCTCTATCCCCGGTCCCCTCATGATGAGGACACCGTCCAGGCCGTGCTGATCCACTCCCATCCACGGCCCCTGCTCTCCCCAGATTCCAGGACCGCGGAAGCCATGATCAGAACATACGAGAACGGTGGTCTCGTCCGGGAAGAGTTTGAGCAATCTGCCCACGTGTTCATCCGTGTACCTGTAGTACTCTCTCACGAGTCCGCCCAGAGCTTCGGCTTGCTTCTCAAGAAGCGCCGTTGCAGGACGCGCAGGATCGTACGGCGGCCTGGTCTCCTC
Source organism: bacterium (assembly GCA_025782395.1). Taxonomy (GTDB): domain Bacteria; phylum Joyebacterota; class Joyebacteria; order Joyebacterales; family Joyebacteraceae; genus Joyebacterum. The sequence goes on along the minus strand of JALGZD010000124.1, from coordinate 9,774 downwards.
GTGCTCATAGATCCAGAACCGATGCGAGACCTCATCGACTCCGCGAACATAGACGCACGACAGTGCAGGCACATGCTTCGCAAAGAGGAAGCCGGCCACGCCCATCGCCGACTCGTCACCCGATAGCGCTGTTCTGAGTGCTGTGTCGTAGTGCTCCTGAAGCGCACCCATGCTCAACTCGCTCTCCTCGTCGACGAAGCGGCTCAGCTCCTCATATGCTATCGCCGACTTCCCCCGAACGAAGGGGGCAATTCCCTCTTCCAGCTCCTGCGGCCACGTTACACCCTTCTCCTCACCGACTCCATGGAAGTCCGAGAGGTACTGGAGATGTTGCGATACCATGAAGCCGTTGACCTCCCACGGAGGCCATGAAACGAGCCAAGCGACGACGCCAACATCAAGCTCATTGCGACCGAAGATGTCCCAGAACGCCGGTGACCGCCACATGTTGCTTGAGTAGTGCGAATATGTGGTTCTACCCTGCTGGTCTTTCCCCACAAGGGGCCCACCTATGCCGTGATCCTCCGGCGACCTTCCCGTCGCGATGGTCGTCCAGATGACGGGGGACATCCTGCGCGGTTCGAGCGAACGCAGCTTACCACTCGCGCCTTCCGCTATCAGCCGTGCAAGATTCGGAAGCTCGCCGGCCTCGAGCAGCGGCCCCAGGACGCTCCAATCGGCGCCGTCGATGCCTATGACCAGGATCGGCCCAGGCGGCCCTTCGACCGATGGACCGGACTCACAACCGGTGATGACAAGAACGATTGCGACGATGAGAAGAACGGCGACATATGTGGCAGCCGTGCGAAAACGGTACTGGACGAGATGCTGCGTCATATCGAGGGCTCCTACTCTATGTACCCGAGCGACCTCAGTCGTTCGCGCACCTCATCATCGACCGGCGATTCCACGGGCTCGCGGTCCTGTGAGCCGCGCTCCGGCTCGTCTGCCTCATACGTGGCCACAGACATGATCGGATGCGCTCTCAGGAAGGCAGGATCCATCGACTCGGCGAGCACACGCCCGTCCATGTCGTCCGCCACCGGAAGTCCATACAGAGCCAGGATCGTTGGAGTGATGTCCAGCACACTCGGATCGGACAGTTGTCCGGGAACAACGTCACGACCCCACAGGATCACAAAACCCGATGGATCGTGCATTGCAATGCCCCACTGGTACGTCCCGCCCCGGAGCTTGGGACCCGAGTGGCCGTGATCCGACGTGACAATCACCGTCGTATTCTCATCGGCGTACTCAAGGAACTCACCAACAACGCGATCCATGTACTCGTAGTACCTGGGAACGACCTGTCCGAACGTCTCCATCTCTTCCTCAGTGATCGGCGGTCCGGTCTCAGGAAACGCGTCGGTCCAGAACTTGTGGCTGGGGCCATCGACCCCCCTGAAGTAGACGGCGAAGAGATCGGTCGGGAAACTCCCAGCCAGGGAGTGTGCCACACGTCTGGTTGTCTCGTCGGTCGCTATCGCTACTCGCAGCGCTTCGCTGCGTGCTTCGAGCGCACTCCCCGGCTCTACATCCGTAGCGAGAAACTCGTGGAGCTGTTCGTCGGAGATATCACTCGACCCAACACGATACTTCGCCAGGTCGTCGGCAAGACCCTCGGGAAAGGTGATCCGTTTGTTCTTGTCGTTGGGATCGCTATTCCATCCGTAGTTGAAGTACGATGAGATCATGTAGCCGTTGACGGGTTCGGCCGGCCAGGTGGCAAGCCAGGAAATCACTCCGACGCTCAAGCCCTGTTCGCCGAGCATGTCCCAGATGGTCTCGACGCGCCTGACGTTTGAGGTCATTGGTACAACGTCGGCGGCCCCGCGTATCACCTTGGCGAATCCTGTTATCCCGTGCTTCTCGGGCAGTTTGCCTGTTGCGATGCTCGTCCAGATGACGGGAGATTCCAGAATGTCGAGCGACTGTATCTCACCCCACGCTCCCTCATCCATGAGGCGCGCGAAAGTCGGAAGCCTGCCGGTTTCGATCAGCGGCCCCATGACGTCCCACTCGAGGCCGTCGACACCGATGATCATGACCTTGCGATCGATCGGTCCACTCGCCCCACGCGAACAAGAAGACAGGCAGAACCCACCGACGGCGAGTCCCGCAATGACGGCGATACTGAGAATGATGCGTGCAGCTCTCACTTCTCTTCCTCCGTAGTCTCGTACGTTGCGATCCTCCGAACCGGATGCGCCATGAGATAGTCGTCCTCAAACGCCTCCGTCATCACGACTCCGTCCATGTCATCCCCGATCGGGAGCCCGAAAAGCTCGAGGATCGTCGGCGTGATGTCACGGACACTGGTCTCTTCTATCTCTCCTACGCTCCTGATGCCGGCCCCGGCAAGCACGAAGACGCCAAGCGGACCGTGATCCTTGATGCCGCCCCTCTCGTTTGGAGAACGCGGACCCTGAAAGCCGTGATCGGAGCAGACCATGACCGTGGCGTTATCCCCGAACTCAGCGACAAGCTCGCCCAGCATCTCATCGGCGTACTCATAGTAGCGCTCGACGGTCTCTCCAAAGACGCGCGCGTCGGTCTCGGCGACCTCCACCCCGACATCGTCCGGCCAACCGGCCGCCCAGAACTTGTGGCTGACCGAATCGGTCCCTCTCAGATAGACAACACAGACATCGGTTCGGTGCTCTCGAATCATGTGCTGTGCGACCGCCATGAAAGTGCGGTCCGCGGCGAAGAAGTCTTTGAACTGCTCGATATGTCCCTCGAGATCGCTGATGGCCCTCATCTCGCGGAACATCTCGTCCACGGGCAGACGCTGTGCCTCTTCTCCGCTCATCGCGTTCCTGAGATCGAAAAAGCGCTCAACTTCGCTGTCGGCGATGGTCTCGTCTACGACGCGAAGCGGCTCAATCTCGGCGAGAAGCTCGTCGGGGTAAGTCAGCTTCTGCGGAAGCGCTCGACCGGGCTTCGGCGGGTAGCGGAAGTAGTCCGTCACCATGTACCCGTTGACCTCCTCGGCCGGCCAGCTCACGAGCCATCCGATCACGGTCACAGCAAGCCCTCGCTCACCAAGGAGATCCCAGAACGTCCGCGCGGAGCGGACGTTGCTCGTAAAGAGTCTCTTCGTCGTAGGATCGACGTAGTCGCTGATGCCGTGCTTGTCCGGAAGCTTGCCTGTTGCCATGGTTGTCCATATGACGGGCGACTTGCGCTTTGGTTCGAGCGATCTGAGTCTGCACCAGACACCGCGATCCATGAGCGCCTGAAGATTGGGAAGCTTCCCCTCCTCGAGGAGCGGTTCCACGGCACTCCACTCAAGACCGTCGAGACCGACCAGGAGAAACCGCCTCTCGACGACCTCGCCTCTACTCCCACAGCCGATCACCAGGCACAGCAGAACGGTGACTACCACAAGGCCAAGCGTTGCTCGCACTGTCCCGAATCGTCCGATCACTTCTTGTCCTCCTGCCGGGCGCAGGCTACCCTGCTATTCGATGTAACCCAGCGATCTCAGCTTCTCCTTGATAGCCTCATCCACGGCACTGGCCTCGGGCTGATCCGACCTCACCCTCCTGCCGTTCTCATGCGTTGGTACGTAGGAGACAGGTCGAGACGCCATGAAACCCTCCTCGAGTATCTCGCTCAGAACGAAACCGTCCATATCCCGCCCGACGGGGATGTCGTAGAGCGCGAGCAGTGTCGGCGTGATATCGAAGACGCTCCCCGTCATCCGCTTGGACAAACGCGCAATCCCGGGTCCGGCGGCAGCCAGGACACCGATCTCGCGATGCATCCATATCCCGAGCTTGAGCCCCTCCGGAGATCGGAACGGTCCCCGGAACCCGTGATCGGAACAGATGATGACTGTCGAGTTCTCATCGACCACCTCCAGGATCTCCCCGATCGCGGCGTCGATGCGTTCATAGTATCGCGGAATCAGATCGCTGAACGTCTCGATCAGCTCGTCGCTCATCTGGAGATCCACGGACGTCGGATCCCATTCTCCCCAGAAACGATGGCACGTCACATCCAGCCCCTGGAAGTAGATCGCCAGAAAATCAGGCTGCTCCCGTGATTCGATCAAGTGCTTCGACACGCCCAGCACGGTCTGGTCGGCCGCATATATCCCCCGAAACGACTTGACTCCCTCTCCCACCATGCAATCATCGGGCGCATCCCAGGTGTCTCCATTCAGGAACGGCGCGATCTCACTGTCGGGAGTCCGGCTCACAGGTCGTGTGTGTGATGCGAGCTCTTCGGCGAGTTCCGGTGGAGCGGTCAGTTCCGGGATCTCGGGATAGCCGTCCCCGGCTGTGTACGCAATTCTATCGGTCACCATGTAGCCGCTGACGGGCTGTGCCGGCCAGCTGAGCCACCAGTTGATCACTCCGACGGTGTGGCCGTACTCGCCCAGGATGTCCCATACAGCCCGGGCCTTCCATCCCAGCGAGTTGAAAAGCTGTTTCTCATCAGAGACAAAATCGCCGATCCCGTGTTTGCGCGGCGTTTTGCCGGTTGCAATCGTTGTCCAGATGATCGGGGACTTCATCTCAGGACCGATCGAGCGCAGGTCCACCTTTACACCTCGCTCCACGATGGCCGCGATGTTGGGAAGTCTCCCCTGTTCAATCAGAGGCTCAGCCACCCGCCATTCCATACCGTCGATTCCGAGGAACACGACCTTGGGCGATTCGTGCTTGCGGGCGCACCCCGCGCCGAGCACGAGGGCAACCATTGCTGGTATCAGCAGGGAATACGTGATCACCGTTCGCTTGCCGGCTTTCATCGCTGCCTACTCCTTGATCTGCTCCCCCTCCAGAACGACTTTCGAGAAGTCCGCGATCCCGGTGAAGAGATCCCGAACCCCACCCAGCAGAGCGAGCCTCACGCCACGGAGTTTGTCATCCTCAGTCATCACCATAACAGAATCGAAGAAATCATCTATCGGCCGCCTCAAACTCAGAAGCTCACGGACGGCCCCATTGAGGTCGTCGGTCGACACTGCGGACGCAACGCCTGCTTCCACTCTGGCGCGCGCCCCTTCAAGCGCCTGCGACGCCGCCTCCACCAGCTCGGAGGGATCCACCTTGTCGGTGGGCCGGCCCTTGAGGATGTTCACCACTCTGCGCGATCCGATCACGAGCCCCTTGAAATCGTCGGCCTCCCGGAAGTGCGAGAGCGCCACGATTCTCTTCCTTGCGCCCACCAGATCCTCCGCGCGGGTCTCGAGAACGGCGTCGACGAGATCGTAGGCGAAGCCTTCCTCGATAAAAACCGCGCGCGCGCGCTGCCGGATGAAGGCGATCACGGCGTCGCACACCGGCTCAGTATCACCCGCGGCGACATCGAATCCTTCTTCAGCCGCCCGTACAAGATCTCCGAGCGGCAGATCCAGACCCCCTTCCAGAATCACGCGCACAAGACCTATCGCCTGACGCCTGAGCGCGTAGGGATCCTGCGATCCCGACGGAATGAACCCCGCTGAGAAGCAGCCGACTATCGAGTCGAGTCGGTCCGCTATGCTCAAGATGGTCCCGGCCTCTGTCGAAGGCAAGAGGTCGCCGGCAAAGCGCGGCAGATAGTGCTCGTAGATGGCCGTGGCGACACCCACCGGCTCATCGGAGGCGAGCGCGTACTCACGGCCCATGATGCCCTGGAGCTCCGTGAATTCCTTTCCATCTCTAACCATTTCCGTAACGAGATCGGCTTTCGCCAGGCGAGCGGCTCTCACGGCCAGGTCCGTCTCCTTTGAATCCAGCCGTTCACCGATCGCGCGCGCCAGACGTTCGAGGCGATCGGTCTTCTCGTAGAGCGACCCCAATCCTTCAAGCCAGGTCACATTTCTGAGCGCTTCCACTTTGCTTTCCAGTGAACCTCGTGTGTCTTCCTTCCAGTAGAAAGCAGCGTCGTCGAGCCTGGAGACCAGAACACGCTCGTTCCCCGCGCGTATCCCGTCCAGCTGCCCTCTGGGCACGTTCGCAACGCACAGGAAGAAGGGCCTGAGACTTCCGTCCTCCGCCTCGACGGCGAAGTAGCGCTGGTGACTCTTCATCGCGACGACTATCACTTCCCGCGGGAGGTCAAGAAACCCCTCATCGAATCGTCCGGCAAAAACCGACGGGTACTCCACCAGAAAAGTCACTTCGTCCAGGAGAGCATCGTTTCTCACGAGCAGACCGCCGCACTCCTCTGCCGCTTTCTCAGCGGCGCCGATGATCAACGATCGCCTCATCTCGACGTCGGCAATGACGTAGTTCTTTTCCAGAACGTCGAGGTAATCTCCGGCGCCCGCCAGCGGATGTGGACCTGGCGACCAGTGTCTGTGACCCCACGTCTCAGGTTGAGCGTGAATGCCGGCGTACTCCATATCAAGGGTGACCCCATCCAGCATTGCCACGAGCCATCTGACGGGACGGGCGAAGCGGTTGCCTGTTCCCCACCGCATTGTCTTGGGAAAGCTTACCGAATCGGCGGCGGCGCGCAGCAGCTCGGGCAGAACCTCAAAGGACGGACTGCCGTGGTCAACCACGTGCACGTGCACGTAATCACCCTTGCCCGTATCGCGCACATCGAGGTCTGCGACATTTACACCTTGCGATTCGGCAAACCCGGTGGCTGCCTTCGTCGGCGTGCCGTCCTCGGCGAAAGCCACCCGGGCCGGCGGACCGACCACATCTCTCTCCACATCCTCCTGTTCGTCGGCCACCTGAGACACGATGATGGCCAGACGCCTCGGAGTCGCAAATGTACGGAGCTCGCCGAAGCCCAGCCGTCCTGCGCGAAGCTCCCTCTCAACAGCCGCCGCGAGCTGATCGATTGCCGGCTGGATGTACGATGCCGGGATTTCCTCAACACCGATTTCGAAGAGCAGGTCCCTGGCCATCAGCTGTCCCCCCCTTCCACCACACGTTCTCCGTCACCGAGAAGGCGCGCCCTCTCATCCCCGGACAGCAGGGGATAACCGAGCTCCTTGCGCTGTTTCACATAGAGAATGGCCGTCTTCCTCGCCAGCTTCCGAACCCTGGCGATGTAGCCCGTCCGCTCCGATACGCTTATGGCGCCACGAGCGTCGAGCACGTTGAAAGCGTGTGAACACTTCAGCACGTAGTCGTACCCGGGAGTCAGGATGCCCTTGTCGAGGAGACGATGCGCCTCCGACTCGAAGCGTTCGAAGAGCTCCCGGTGGAACGGAACGTCGGCTTCCTCGAAGTTGAACTTCGAGAACTCGATCTCGTGCCGGCGGTTGAGTTCACCGAATGACACACCGGGCGCCCACTCCAGCTCGAAGAAACTGTCGACTCCCTGAAGAAACGTCGCGATCCTCCCAAGCCCGTAGGTTATCTCCGCTGAAACCACATCCAGTTCCATGCCCCCAGCCTGCTGGAAGTAGGTGAACTGCGTGATCTCCATTCCGTCTATCCAGACTTCCCAACCAAGCCCGGCAGCCCCGAGCGTCGGCGATTCCCAATCGTCCTCGACAAGCCTCAGATCGTGTTTCTTACGCTCTATGCCGATCGCTTCGAGACTTCTGAAGTAGAGATCCAACACATCGTCCGGTGCGGGCTTGAGGAGAACCTGGTACTGCAGGAACTGCTGCATGCGGATCGGATTCTCCCCATACCGTCCATCCTTGGGCCGCCGGGACGGTTCAACGTACGCCACCTTCCATGGCTCGGGTCCCAGGCATCTCAGGAACGTGGCGGGATTGAACGTGCCCGCCCCGACCTCCGAGTTGTACGGCTGCAGGATCACGCAACCGTACTCGGCCCAGTAGTCCTGAAGCCGCAACATGATGTCCTGAAACAGTAACCCTTCTGCCTTTTCAGTCATTGTCCTGCCCTGTCTCTGTTCCCCCGCTCTCGAGCCTCCTGATCTGTGCCAGGAAGTCCATGGATTTAATCCTGAGTCGTTGCCCTCCCTGTTCCTCAAGGAACTCGTGGAGGGTTCGTGTGACAACATCACGTTCGGCGCGCGTCAACCGGACACCCACACCGGAAGCCGACCCCGACCGGACGTCGGCGGCGATGAGCCTGAGCAGCTCCGCAACGGACACCGTCGTCAATGCCGTGCCGGGCCCCGACGCTGCGCACCGCGCGCAGACCAGACCTCCAAGCCTCGAGCTGAAGCCCGCCACCCGGCCGTCGGCGCTGCCGCACTGGACGCATCTGGAAAGCTCGGGGCTGTAGCCGAGCGCGGCCGCGAGACTCAGCTCAAAGCGCCACAGCACATCGTCGAGCTGTTCTTCATCCGCCTGATCCATCTCGGCAAGCGAGCGCTCCACGTTGTCGAAGAGCCCGCTGTCGCTCTCCCGCTCGTGGATCAGGCGGTCGATAAGTTCCACGACGGCGCTGCCGTAGGCCATACGGACCACGTCCCGCCTCATCGACGGGAACTCCCTCTCGATCCCGGCTTCCGATAGAAGTGAGAGACCGCGCCCCTCTTTCAGGTAGAAAACCACCCTGGAGACCATGAGAGGTTCCAGGGCAGCTCCAAAGCGGCCACCGCCCTTCCGCCCGCCCTTCGCCACGAGGCGCACCTTTCCATAATCGCGAGTATAGCACACCACAAGCTTGCTGGTCTCACCGAGCTTGTAGCTCCGAAGCACGATGGCTCTGGACTTGACCGGTGCCATTATGGGCGTTCGCTCCGGGCTTACGGAATTCGCGTGAGGAAGGCGCTCGCCATCCCGAGGTAGACGAGGATTCCAAGGACATCGTTGAGTGTCGTTACAAATGGGCCTTGCGCAACTGCAGGATCTATTCCCATGCCTCTCAAGGCGAACGGTATGAGCGTTCCGAGAGTGGCCGCCACGAGGATCACCGCAGCGAGCGAGCAACCGACGACGGCAGCAAGATGCCAGTCACCGAGCCAGAGCCCGACGATCCCACACATGCCGACGCCGAGAATGACCGCATTCAACATGGCGACTCGCCATTCCTTTGAGAGACGGTCCCCCGCCGCTCCGGAGAGACCCGGCTCGGAGTGCATGCTGCGTACGATGATCGTTGAAGTCTGAAGGCCGACGTTCCCACCCATCGCTGTAATGACCGGGACGAAGAAGGCAAGGGCAAGCACCTTCTCAAGCGAGAGGCTGAAGTGGCGCATCACCAGTGCGGACCCGAGGCCACCGATTGCGCCTATGATGAGCCACGGAAGGCGAATCTGCGAGATCCTGAAGGCTGAGTCCTCGTGCATTTCGTCCTCACGAGTACCGGCCATGAGGCTCATGTCCTCCTCAGCCTCCTCGTGGATGACGTCGATGATGTCGTCCACGGTGATCCGGCCCACAAGTTTCCCGTCCGGCGCCACGACGGGAATCGCGACAAGATCATACTTCCTGAAAACCCGGGCCACGTCTTCCCGGTCCATGTCCGTGGAGACGGACACGACGTCCTTGTTCATTATCTGCAACAGCCGGGTTTCGCCTCCCGCCAGAACCAGATCCCTGAGAGACAGAACTCCGACAAGCTTCCGGCTTCCGTCCGTCACATAGACGTTGTGAATCTCATCTACCTCGTCGGCGGCCTTTCTGATGAGCTCGATCGCGTCTCCTACCGTCGCCTCGCTCTTGAGGAAGACAAGCTCCGACGCCATGATGCCGCCGGCCGACTCATCCGTGTACTGCAGAAGCTCTTCGACAGCGCGCCGGTCATCTTCCTCGAGTCGCGAGAGGACTTCTCCACGAAGCTCTTCCGCCAGCATGCCGACAACGTCCGCCGCGTCATCCGACTCCAGCTCCTGTGTGATATCGGCGATCTCAACCGGTCCGAGAGCATCGAGAATTCCACTGAGGGAGTG
>JALGZD010000191.1 GCA_025782395.1 bacterium | reverse complement strand
CTGCACGGGATTCACAAGGAGCTCGCTGGTGACGATCGCGACTACGTGGTTCCGATTATCCTCGATGGTGAGAACGCGTGGGACTGGTATCGGCACGACGGCAAGGAGTTCTTCCATTCGTGGTATGAACAGATGTCGGAAGCCGATTGGCTGCGCACCGTCACGGTTGCCGAGTATCTGGAGGAACATCCGCCTACAGCAACCATCCGGCAGCTCTGGGCCGGTTCGTGGATCAGCAGTGACTTCTCGACCTGGATCGGGGAGCGGGAGGAGAACGACGCGTGGGACTATCTCGCCATGGTCCGTGATTATCTGGCCGGGAAGGAAGAAAGCGGCACTATAGAGACGGATATCCTGGCCCGCGCATACGACGAAATCTACGCAGCGGAGGGAAGCGACTGGTTCTGGTGGTACGGGACCGATCAGGATTCCGCAAACGACGGGGCGTTCGACGAGATATTCCGCGGGACGCTCAAGAACGTGTATGAAATCCTTGGAGACGAACCACCGGCCTTCCTGTCGCAGCCGATATCCAAAGCAGGAGGAGAGGGTGGGGCAGGCGTGATGGCCCGCGCCGCCTCCGTGGGGGATGCGAAGCTTCTTCGAGGCCCCGTCCTTCTTGACGAGGGAATTCTCTTCAGCATCAGGCAGCAGTCTGCAGGTCGTGTGAACGTGGCCGGCGAGTTCAATGGATGGAGCACCGACGCGACGCCGATGTCAGACGAGGACGGCGACGGCATCTGGACGGTCGTCATCGAACTCGAGCCCGGTCAGTATGAGTATAAATTCGTGATAGACGGCGGCGCTCTGTGGATCGCTGACGAAGGGAATTCCGAAAGCGTTCCCGACCCGTACGGCGGCAGTAACTCGCTCGTCGTCGTGGAATAGCCGAGCAACCGCCAGGGCAGGACCGGTCGGTCGCGTTGCGCTCGTCCCGCGGCAATCGGCACGGAGCATGGTCCAGCCGGGTGTGAACAATGTTGACTCCGTGGAGAGCGTCGGGCTGGGAGAAGACCGGCGCTCTCTCGTTTTCGGAAGGATGGCAGGGAAGTTGCTCAACAGAAGGGGTTATCGTCACGGACTGCAGATCGTGCACGGTCCCAATGAATCTCGTGAGTTCATACTGACGAACAAGGGCAAGGCCTACTTCGCAGGCGAGACGGGGCATGTACGGGAGAGAAGCTATCGAGGTCTCACCGTCGAGCTTCATAAGTTCCTGGAGGGTTGGGAACTCTCGCTGGGAGACATGCCGGTCCAGGCCTGGGGCTTGAGGAACGCCTGTGTTCTGCCGCAGAGTATGACGTGCGAGTTCATCGCGGAGAGAACGACCGAGACGGTGTTTCTGGCCGACACCGAAAACCTTCTCCTCATCACTTACTCCACGGCCTACAGCGGGCAGTATTCGTTTTCCCCGAGAGTGGACATCCGGAGCATATGGGAGGAAGTGAGACCGGACTACGACGTGCGATGGGATCCCACGCGCAGCGTCCTGGCCGTGCGAAGGCTCGATCACCCGGAACGCACGGTGGATGAGGACTGGCCCGTCTGGCTCGCGATCGCCTGTGACAGGCCGTCCGAGTTCGCTCCGGAGGCGGCCTACAGAGAGACGAGCTACGGACGGGATTCGGCGAGGCGCACTATGGCATCGGCCATGCCGTTCGTGCCCGGGCGTGTCCAGTTCGACTGCGGCGGGCCGGACGGGCTCACGTCGAGCGTGATATTCGCTGCGGCTGTGGGTGATACGCTCGATGAGGCCGGAGAGCTGGCGCTCAGGGGGGTCGAGGACGAGTTCCGGTTCTACGATGTAAAGATGCGGAGAATCGCGGAGCTTCTTGACCGAGTTGCAGTCTCCAGCTACGACACCGACTACGATCACGCTCTGCAGTGGGCGGCGGCTTCACTCGACGCCCTCGTGATGAACCAGATGGGGCTTGGCATTTTCGCCGGCCTTCACTGGTTTCCGAACTACTGGGGACGCGACACATTCATCTCGCTTCCTGGAGCTTGCCTGGTGCACGGTCAACTGGCGGCGGCGAAGGAGATTTTCGAGACGTTCGCGGGCATGCAGTGCAAAGATGAGACGGATCGATCGTTCGGCCGCATACCGAACCTGGCGATGCCGGGGGAGGTGCACTACAACACGGCCGACGGCACGTGGTGGTTCATTCGGGAAGCATACGAGTATCTCCTCTACTCCGGCGACAGACAGTTCGCGAAGCGGATCCTCCCGGTTGTGGAACGTGCGATCGAGGGGGTGCTTTCCCACCGGGTCGACGAACATGGTTTTTGCACACACGGTGATGCAGAAACCTGGATGGACGCGTGCGGCGAGAATGGACCCTTCTCGCCACGCGGAGACCGGGCGGTGGACGTTCAGGCGCTCTGGTACGCGGCTCTCGAATCCGGTGCGCGCATCGCGGAGGTCACGGGCGACGAGAACCTGTCAATACGCTGGCGCGAGACAGCCGAAAAGGTCAGAACGTCGTTCGGGCAGCTCTTCTGGGACGAAGAGACAGGTGCGCTGTACGACCATATCAATGCAGACGGCACTCCCGATCGCAGACCGAGACCTAACCAGGTGTTCGCGCTGACGGTTCCGTGGGGGGACAGGGACCCGCGGGGCGGCGAGGCTGGCGCAGTTCCGCGAAGCGGCGCAGGCGCGGCGGAACGTTGCGGCGATGAAGCAGCGGCAGATGATGGTGCATCCCTTCTGTCGAGGGATCGGCGCAAGTCAGTGCTCGATGCCGTCAGCCGGACATGCGTGCTGCCCCACGGCGTCACTTCGCTCGCTCCGTCCGACCCCGATTTCCATCCGCGGCATCTCGACGCGGATCGCTATCACTTCGACGAGGCGTATCACAACGGGGATGTCTGGGTGTGGCTGACCGGTCCGGTTGTGAGTGCCCTGGTGGCGGAGGGCCGCATCTCGGAAGCATGGGCGCAGACGCGTGTGCTCAGAGATCTCATCTTCGATGAGGGAGCGGCCGGAACACTTCCCGAGCTCAGGAACGGCGTTCCCCCGGAGAGCGGAGAGAACGTGGCGGGGGCGGTCTCCCAAGCGTGGAGTCTGGCCGAGTTCCTCAGGAATTTCTACCAGGACTACCTGGGGATTCACCCGGATCTTCTGGGGGGGACGATCACGATTCGCCCCGCACTTCCTTCGGGGCTTCCGTGGGTCTCGGCGCCGGTGCAAGTAGGCAAGGGCTCGATGCACGTCTTCTTCAAGGTCAACGAGGACGGAGACGGCGGGGTCTACAGAGTGACGGCGGATGCGGAGTTCCCGCGGCTCGAGGTTCGCTTCGTGGCGATGGTTCCGCCCGGGGCCGACGTGCAGCACGAGGCTGAGCCCGTCAATGCGGTCCTTGCGCCCGGCAGCGCAGTCGAGTTCATTGTGAAGAAGGCTGGAGAGAGCTGGAAGACGGTCGTGCTTGCCGGGGACGAGCTTGCCGGCGACGAATCTGTGGGCGACGAACGAGGTGACGGACGGTGACACTGCTTACGAATCAACCGCACGGGTGGTTCTTCCTGGCACTCCTGGTGCCGGCGATCCCGGCCGTGCTGTGGCTCTACCGGCATACACCCACATCCGTCAGCCCGTCGCTCAAGCGTCTTCTCATCACACTCAGAGTGGCTGCCGTAGTTGTTCTCACCCTCGCCCTCGCCGAACCGATCCTGTCACTGACGAGGACCGTGACGGAGCGTCCGGTCGTGGCCGTTCTCGTCGACTCCTCGAGGAGCATGGCCATCGAAGACGGCACAGCCGGGGCTTCGCGGGGAGACGAGGCGATAGCACTCCTGAACGAGATCGTTCTTCCCAGAGTGGGGCACGACGCGGAGATAGTGGCGTTCTCCTTCTCCGGTGAGTCGGCCGAGCTTCCGACCGGGCGTTCTTCGGTGGAGCGGCCGGGATCATTCGACGGCGAAGCGACCGATATCGGAGACGCCTTTCGAATGCTGGCACGCGAGACATCCGGGAGGAACCTTGGAACCGTCGTCATTGCAACCGACGGAGCCAACAACAGAGGACGCAGCCCCTATGATGAAGGCATCAGCCTGGGTGTTCCGGTGTTCACGATCGGCCTTGGCAGCTCTGAGAGCGGACCGGACATCGCGGTGAGAGAGATCGCGACGAATCGCATCTCGTACGCTGGTGAATCTCTTCCGATCCGCGTCCGCGTATCGAGCGTCGGGTTCGGGGAGATGCAGACCGTCATAGAGCTCAGAGAGGGTGACACCGTTCTCGACTCCAGGACGCTCACCCTGTCGGCGACAGGAGAGGAGACCGAGCTGACGTTCAGGGTAGTGCCCGGGTCGCCCGGTGTGCACCGCTACACGGTGTCGATCCCGGAGGCGCCTGATGAGCTGTCGAGTGCGAACAACACGCGCGTAGCAGCGACGAACGCCGTCAAGGGGAGAATCAAGGTTCTGCTCCTGACCTCGCGTCCTGGATGGGACTACGCGTTTCTGGGACGCGAACTTGAGGCCGACGGGAATGTCGATGTCACGACCTTAGCACTTGTGGAAGGCGCCCGGGCGGTGGCGGAACCGAGCCTGCCGCCGACACGCGCCGCGCTCTTCGAGTACGATCTCGTCATTCTGTTGAGTCCTTATGATCGACTGTCGTTGCCGGACGACTGGCTCCGGGGTTTCGTTGAGGACAGGGGAGGCGGACTGATGGTAGTGGGGTCGACCATCTCCGGCCTCGCCGATATCCTCCCAGTCGTTCCATCCGGAACATCCGAGGGCGGAGTCCGGGAGACCCGCGCGCGACTCACCGAGCGCGGCGAGATCTCACAGGTCATGCGTGTCGCCGGTGACCGCATGGCGAACGTTGAGCTCTGGGGCTCACTGCCTCCGGTATGGATGCCCCGGGAGTCGCCGTGGGAACCTACTCCCGACGCCGACGTGCTCCTCTCGGGCATCGGAGCGCGTGGCGAGGACATCCCACTGGTCGTTTCGGCCAGGCGGGGCGCGGGTGGGGTGATAACCGTTCTCGGGGAGGGGACATGGAGGTGGAAGCTGTCGGGACCCGAGGATGTTGATCTCTACGACAGGTTCCTTGCAAACTCCGCGAGGTGGCTCACTGCCAGAGGGGAGCTCGAGCGCACGGTCGCAGAGACCGACAAGGACGTCTACTCCACGGGAGAGGCGGTGAGGCTGTCCGCACAGGTCTACGGGGATGATTTCAGGCTGACACGCGACGCCCGGGTTACGGTTGATATCGCACGGGGAGAAGGAGCGGCGCCGGTGAGATCGCTGAGCCTTGAGTCGGACGGCGACTTCTACAGGGTTGACCTTGAGCCTCTTGCTCCGGGGCGGTACCTGTACGAGGCTACTGCCGAGGTAGCCGGGGAGGTCGTGGGGTCGGATCGGGGAGAGTTTACCGTGGAGGAATTCAGTCTGGAGGACTCCGAGGTCAGAAGGCGACCCGCGCTCCTGAGGAAACTCGGGGAGGAGAGTGGTGGCGGGTACTTCACACCAGAGACACTCGACGGATTTCCGGACTCCGTGCCGCTCGCGTGGACGACGCGGCTTGCCGCCCGGGAGATAGAGCTGTGGGACTCACCGTGGCTTCTGACGGCGTTCGTTGGACTCCTCGGTGTCGAGTGGACGCTACGCAGGAGGAAGGGGCTGCCATAGGGCGATAACAAACAGATGAAGTTGGTCCTGACGGTCGTGAGGGAGGTGGATGATGGCGTGTGGTCGACCGCGGCCCCTGTTGTGCGATTTCAATTGGCACCTGTTGTGCAATCCCGATTCAGATGTCTGTCCCTCTGGTTCAGTTTCCCCATCAATTGCCCGTGTCATTGCTTCCCGCATCCTGCCGCTTCTTCTGGTGGTGTCCCTCGCTCCCCGCATTCTGCCGCTTCTGGTGGCAGCGGCGTTCATCCTTCACGTGCCCCCGACATGCAGCGCGCACGTTGTCATCAACGAAGTCCTCTACGATCCCGAGGGGAGCGATAGCGGATACGAGTTCGTGGAGCTCATGAACTGCGGAGCTTCGGGCGTTCTGCTCACGGGCTGGGTACTCGAGACCGGCAACGGTGCCAATCCCGACGACTGGACCGTGGAGTGGATAGGTGGAGATCTCGACTACCTCGATCCGGGCGAGATCTTTCTCATAGGCGAGAGCGACGTCGTCCCCGCTCCGGACTATGAGACGCCGCTCGATCTCCAGAATGGCCCCGACGCTGTGCGACTGACCGAAGGATCCGATGTCGTGGATCTGGTCGGCTGGGGTGAACCGCTCTTCCAGGGATACTACGAGGGATCGCCCGCTGAGGACGTGCCGTCTGGGAATTCGCTGGCACGCATCCCCGATTGCTACGATCACGATGCCAACGATCTCGATTTCTCGCCCTCAGTCCCTACCCCCGGGTACCGTAACGCTCTGGAATATGATCTTTCTATACGCGTCCTGCACGTGGGGAGAGTGATCCTTGAGGCCGATGAGCCGGTACGGATCGAGTGCAGGATCGAGAACGTGGGATCCGTCCCGATAGGGGCGGGAAGCGCGCTCCTTCGGTTGTTCGTCGATGATCTGTCGCTCCCAGCGGTTGCTGAGACCGTGAATGAAGAGCTGGCGCCGAGGGACACGCTCCTGATGTCGCTCACCTTGGATTCTCCGCCGGCCGGTTATCATACCGCCCGAGTTGTTCTCGACCACGGCGAGGACGACAACACGGACAACAACACGGCAGCGACGTCCTTCACAGTCGGCCGCGCGGGCGGTCTCGTAGCCTTGAACGAGATCATGCACTCCCCGGCGGAAGGCGGCACGGAATGGCTCGAGCTGGTGAATGTCTGCGGCGAGTCCCTGAGTCTTGCCGGGTGGATGATCGGCGATGACGCTGACGCCTCCATCATTACATCGGTCTCCCCGGGAGTCACGATCCGCCTTCCGCCCGATGGCTTCATTGTCGTGGCGCGTGACGCTGAACTTGTCGTGACGGCCGTAGTCGTGGTCGAGAGCGAGCATTGGGAAGCACTGAGCGTGAACGATCACGTTGCGCTGCTCGATGAGTTTGGGACGCCGATCGACATCGTGATCTACTCGAAGAACTGGGGTGGTGAGAAGGGGATATCGCTTGAGCGGGTCCGACCGGAGATGCCGTCGGATGATGCCAACAACTGGGGCGGGTGTGTGGCCCCCGAAGGAGGAACGCCGGGTCGCACAAACAGCATCCACATCGCGCGCCTTCCGTCCGACGGACGATTGACGGCATCACCAAACCCGTTCACGCCCGACGGCGATGGGCGTGACGATCGTACGGTGATTCACTTCGATCTCCCGGTGGCGCGGGCCACTATCAGACTGACGGTCTTTGATCTCAAAGGGCGGGTCCGCGCTGTTCTCAAGGATCTGGTTGCCACATCGGGGCGGCACGAGCTCATCTGGAACGGGACGGATGACGACGGCGTCGTCCTTCCATCCGGCCTCTATGTGCTTCTTCTTGAGGCGATCGATGCCCGCGCGGGCGTCATTGTCAGGGCGAAAGCTGCGGTCGCGTTGGTCCGCTAGGAGGCGTCGGATGAGATATGCACTTCTTGCCGCTCTTGTGTGCGCTTCGCTTCTCGCGGCCGTTCTCCCCGTTCGTGCTTTGTTTGAGCTCGACGCGCCGTACGCGGTTTCAGCAGGAATTCTCGATGCCCTTCCGGACATGGATCTTGTCTCTCTCGCGACGCGGACGGGCGCGGATGGCACGAAGCAGGCGGATGTGAAAGAGGCCGCAAGTGATGGAAACAGCACCACGGATCCTGCTGACGAGCACGCGGCGCGGGTCAGGCCAAACGGCAGCATCGTCCTGTCGGCAGCGGAGCACTACGGGCTTGAGGAGATCCGGTCGTTTCATGTTGGGACCAGGCTCTGTTTTGGGCCGGGTGAGCTTCTGCTCGGCGGATCGAGCCTAGGTTCCTCTCTCTATCGGGAACAGTCTCTGAACGTCGGATGGAGCAGTCCGGTCGGCGAGGGAGGGGCCGTCCGCGTGCGGGCACACGTGATGGGAATCGTGGCGGATGGTATCGAAAGCAGATGGGCGGTCGCGCTCGACCCCGCCGTGCTGTGGCTCCTTCGGGGCAGGGTGGCTGTCGGGCTGTCGCTCTCCAATGCGACAGGTGTGTCGATAGAAGCTTCCCCTGTTTCCAGCCGGGCGTGCGGCAGGCTGGCCCTCATTCTCGATGACGCGACGCTCGGCATTGCCATGGAGAGCGAGCCCGGGTTTCCGTCCTCGTTCAACATGGGCATCGAACTCGCGGCCACCGACTGGTTCCGGTTGCGAGCTGCGGGGGGGACACAGCCGGGCCGCTTCGCGTTCGGCCTCGGAATCGGTGCGAGGCGCGTACGCCGGCCGGTAGTAGACCTCGCGTGGCAGTGGCATCCCCGTCTCGGAGGATCCACATTTGTGTCGATATCGTTTGCGCTGTAGAGGCCGCACAGGACGGCCCACGGGAGGGCGCACAGGACGGCGCACGAGAGGCCGCCCCGGGCCCGCCGCACTGCTTCTCTGTGCGTTCCTCCTCACGATCACGGCTACCGCCGAGTGTGATGAATTCGAGCAGTGGTTCTTGCCGGTCACGGATGAATCGCTTCCTGACGACGGCGGCGAGGAGAGCGCGGTGGCGGATTGGCTGATTCGGGAGGCTGCGGCCTTCAGGGCCAACCCCATAGATCTCAACAGTTGCTCTCTCTCGGATCTCCTCCTCGTTCCTTTCATCGATCCAACCTCTGCCGCGGCCGTCCTCCAGTACCGCGAGGAGCGGGGAGAGCTCACAAGTCTGCGTGACCTTGTCGGCTTCGGGGGGCTCACCGTGGCGTCTGTCGACGCCCTCGCGCCGTACGTCATGGTGCCGGTGGCGGGTTCAGTTACGCGTGCGTTCACTGTCACGGGAAACGCTCCCGATGGAGCTGTCGGTGGATCCGCCGTGAGTAGAGGCCTGGTCTGGAGTCTCACTACGAGGTTATCGGGAAGCTATAGCGGCTCTCATGACCCTGCGTCGGCTTTGGGATGGGAGGATCCTCTTGCGGAGGCGAGAACGTGCGTCCGCCTGCGCGTCTCTCGCGGCGATCGACTGAGTGCCGGGGTAGCGTTCGAGAAGGATCCCGGCGAAAGCAGGCTCGGCGACCATGTGGCGGCGCACATTACGTGGGACGGCTCGCACGGACGCGCTATCGCCGGTGACTTCAACCTGCGCTGGGGACAGGGTCTCATCGCAGGGCCGCAGGGTCTGGCGACCGCAGAGCGTCTGCCTCTTGCGCGTGACCGCATCAAGGGATACGACGGCACGTCCGAGACGACGGCGCGGCGGGGGATCGTGGCGACCGGACGTATCGGAATGAGAACATCGCTGGGGTTCGTTGCTGCACGAACGTGCCTCGACGCGACGATTGATGACAACGGCAGGGTGACGTCGGTTCGGGCTTCCGGATACCACAGAACCGAGAATGAGAGAGCGGGGAAGGAAGCGCTTACTGAGACGATCGCAGGCGGCCGCGTGACGGCGTCGGTCTTCGGTGACCAGGGTGGCCGTGTCGATTCATGGGGGCAGTCACTCAATCAACCATCGCTGGTCCTCGGTGCAAGTCTGCTCCGGTTCTCTTTCGATCCTCCGCTGGCTCACGGAGATCCCTTGCGGCAGCGCTACCGTCTCAGTGGAGCCGAGGTGAAGTTGGCTTCACTCGATGCCGTTCTGATGTCGGGGGACTGGAGGACGGGGGCTGAGTTCGCTCGCTCCACCGAGGGCGGCAGCGCGTTCCTGGCAAGTGTGAGAGCGCGGTCGGGCGGAGTGCAATCGTCGCTTGGCTGCGGCTATCAGTCGGAGAGCTTTCGGAGTCCCATCGGTTCGGCTCTCCCCGGGACGTCCGGAGGCTCCAACGCCCTCGCAGGCTGGCTGCGTCTTTCCTACACAGCCAGGGGTGCATGGAGGATCTGGGGGGTCGCCCGAGTGACGAATCATCCGTGGCGGACCTATCACAACGCTCTTCCGGAGCCTTCCGGTCTGGTCGAGCTGGGCACGGAGCTGAACGCACATGGCCTGGGGAGGATAACCTTTGGGGGCAGGCTCCGCGCACGCTCGGTCGAGGATGGAGAGCCGGAGACGACTGGGCGGGAGGAGGTTCAGACGCAGTGGGCGGTCTTTCGTGCATCCGGCGCTAGGGGCCTGCGTCTCGCGGTCCGTCGTTCGGTTGCGGATCTGAACGGGGTCCGGTTGGGAACGGCGGTGTCCCTGAGCGCGCGCTCTACGATGCAGCTGACCGAGGGCGTGGCTGTCGACTTCGGGGCGGTGACAGTCGCAAGCGAGGGGAAGAGCTGCGGGATTCCGCACTACGAGCCGGGACTCACCGGGGAGATGGGGCTTAGAACCTTGAATGCCCCCGGAACGAGGTGGTATATTCGGGCTCGGACGATCATTTTCCACAGTATCTCTGTCGCGGCCCGACTCGCGGGCGGCCCCTCGCCGGGGCGTCTGGAGTTCGGCATAGGACTCGACGTCCAAGGCTGACGGCAGGGCCGCTCACGGAGGCGGCTGGCGGCAGATCTGTTCGCAGACGGCGCGCGTCGTGCGCGCTTCTCTATCTCCAACCCCGAGGAGTCCCCTGTGACCAATACAAGCACAGCGCACGCGTCGCTGGAGGAGACCGGTCGAAGCTACGCTCCGCATGAAGCAGTGATCGAAGCCTCGCGCTGTCTGATGTGCGACGATCCGCCCTGCAACGCGGGCTGCCCGGCCGGCGTTGATGTGAGGCGCTTCATCCGGAAGATCCGCTTCGGGAATCACCGCGGAGCGGTACGCCTCATCCGGGAGGCGAACATCATGGTCGGGATCTGCGGCCGCGTCTGTCCACAGGAGATGCTCTGCATGGAGCATTGCACCCGGACCAATCTCGACACGCCGATAGATATCGCCGGTCTCCAGCGCTTCGCAGGCGACATCGAGTTGGCGTCGCTGGCGCCTCTGCCCGACGCAGCCAAAGACCGTCCGGAGCGCGTCGCCGTCATCGGTGGGGGACCCGCCGGTGTGGGAGCGGCGGTCGAGCTCAGAAAGCGCGGCGTAGGCGTCACGATCTTCGAGAAGTCCGATGTCGTGGGCGGTGTGTTGACAAGAGGGATCCCTCCGTTTCGCCTGGATCAGGCCTTTGCTGCGGAGGAACTCAATTACGTCGAGCGTCTGGGCGCCGACGTGGAGCTGGAGCAGACCGCTTCGGAGCCTGCCGAGCTTCTCAAGAAGGGATTCAGCGCCGTCTTCATCGGGATAGGGCTTGGGCGTCCGTATACCATCGGCCTTGAGGGCGAGGATCTGCCGGGCGTTCATGTAGCTTCCGATCTTCTGACCGACATTGCGAGAGGTGATCGTCCCGACCTTGGATCGCGCGTGGTCGTCATCGGTGGCGGCAACGTCGCCATGGACGCGGCGATGGCTGCACTGAGACTTGGTGCGGAACGCGTGGACGTGTGCTGCCTGGAGTCATACGAAGAGATGCCGGCCTTCCGTTCCGAGATCGAAGAGGTCCAGTCGGAAGGCATCGTCTTCCACCCCGGTACGAGGCCTGTCCGGATCGTTGCGGAAGGAAACAAGGTCGTAGGATACGAGGGTGTGGCCATTCGTTGGAAAGAGCCGGGTCTTCTCGTTCCTTCGAACGCAGTTGACGTGCCGGGAACGAAGTTCAGCCTCGCCGCAGACGGCATCATCGAGGCGATCGGGACAGGAGTCCTGGATCGCTTTGAGGGAGTGGAGACCGACGAGCGCGGTGTCGTCCGCACTGATCCCGAGACAATGGCGACGTCGCTACCGGGCGTCTTCGCGGGCGGTGACGTAGTGAGTGGCGGCGCCACGGCGGTCAGAGCTTATGCCGAAGGCAAGAAGGCGGCGGAGGGCATCGTTGCATTCCTTGACTCCCGCGGCACCGAAGGAGGTGGGCGCTGATGAAGAAAGTCGATCTTTCCGTCGAATTCTGCGGCATCCGCTTCCCTAACCCGTTCGTTCTGGCTGCAGCGCCCCCGACCGATGACGCTGAGATGATAGCGCGCGGTTTTGACGCAGGCTGGGGCGGCGCCGTTGTCAAGACTCTGGGGCTCGAGCACGTCGAGGTGAATCTGGTCTCCCCAATGATGGCCGGCCTGAGCTACGAGGACAAGGGCCTCATTGGGCTCGAGAATATCGATCTCATCTCCGATCGCGATATCAATGAGGTTCTGGCAGAGGTCTCTGAGCTCAAGAAGAGCTATCCGGAGCAGGTCCTCATCGTCAGTATGATGGCCGGCTCTGAAAAGGAGTGGAAGGAGATCACCCGCCGGGTCCAGGCTGCGGGAGCCGACATGATCGAGTGCAGTTTCTCGTGTCCTCACGGTATGCCGGAAAAGGGAATGGGGTCGGCAGTCGGCCAGGACGCGGGGCTTACATACGAGCGCGCGAAGTGGGTCGTCGAGGCAGCTGAGATCCCGGTACTCATCAAGTTGACTCCGAACGTGACCGACATGCGTCCGATAGCGCAGAAGGTGAAAGAGGCGGGTGCTGCCGGGGTTACGGCAATCAACACGGTGAAAGCCCTCCTCGGTTTCGACCTCGATACGTTCTCTCCAGTACCCTCGGTGAACGGCAAGTCGACGGAGGGCGGATTCTCCGGACCGGCGATCAAGCCGATCGCCCTCAGATTTGTGGCGGACGTCGTGAAGGACGTCGGTATTCCGGTGGCGGGGGTCGGTGGGGTCGTGACGTGGCAGGACTCAGTGGAGTTCCTGCTTGCCGGCGCCGGTATCGTGGAAGTCTGCACGGCGGTGATGAGGTACGGGTTCGACATCGTGGAGGAGCTGACTGAGGGGCTGGCTCTCTATCTTGAGGACAAGGGGATGAGTTCGCCAATGGAGCTCATCGGTCTCGGTCTCCCGAATATTGTCAGCCACGAGTCGCTCTCGCGTGAGTACAAGGCCATTGCGAGCATTGACGAAGATCTCTGTGTTGGCTGCGGTCAGTGCATAGTTGCCTGTCGCGATGGAGGCCACCAGGCGATCGGGTTCCGTGGTCGACAGGAAGACGGGGGCTTAAGCGACGCCGACGATGCCAGGATCCCCGAGGTCGACGATGAGAAGTGCATCGGGTGCGGGTTCTGCCGTACCGTCTGTCCGGTGGAAGCGTGCATCAGTATGACGCCAAGGGAGGACTAGCCAGGCGACGATCATAGGCATCTGGACCGCATCCACCAACTGCCCACAGACTGGTGTGCTTCTTCATAGTGTTGCCATATACAGGATGCGACCATTATTGTGTTGCGCCGCAGCCTGACTATCAGTTTTCTCCGCCTTGGCACATTTTGCTCTTGATTTTCCTCTTCAGGGATGGTATTCTCCCTGCATATTCCTTGAGTTCTGTTCTGCAATAGTGGGCGCGAGGCATGCATTGCGGTGGATGCCGTTGAGTTATGCGGCTTTTCTGCAGGCTACATAATAGAAAGCGGGCGACTGGTGATGGATTCGCAGCCATCCAGCCGCCCGGGTGGAACCGAGACACGACCGATCCGTGAGGATCAGGGCCCGGCCCCATGTATCTACAAGATACCCAGCGACGCCCGGGAAGTCAAGCGAGGTAGGTGAGGAACATGTGCAACACCGCTATCGTGAGGGAGACGTGGATGAGTGACCGACCTCGCGGACGGGCTCTGGGGAAAGGGAGCGGGGGCCGGCAGGTGACGGCGCTGGTCCTTGCAATCCTCGTCACAGCCGGCTTCTGCGCAGCGCGGGACCCTGAACAAGAACTAGGGCCGCAGGAGGGGGGACCGCTGCGGTCGGGCGGAATGGTCTGGATCACCGTGGACGAGGACTTGTTTGTGCTGGACGAGGAGATTCCACTGCCGCCTGAGGAGGGCATTCCCGTACCTCCGGCTCTCCAGGGATTGCTCGCATTCAGCGTGGCGTCGCCGCTCCCGGACTGGGGAGTCAGAGCGCAGTTCGAGCCGACCACGGGTCCTGGTGGTTCCATCGATGTCGGCTGCGTGATGGTGCGGTCACCCGCGACCGGGGGGGAGTTCGTCAGTATAGCGGGTGGTCGAGTCGTTGCGGAGGGGCACGGGCCGGCGCCGGCCCCGGACCTGTGGCTGGAGCTGCAGGTGAGGCCTTGGTGGACGGACGAAGCGGGAGCCTATGAGGGACTTCTCCACCTTATGCCAGTGGGGCCGTCGGGGCACGATGATTCCGCGATCGAGCCGCCGGGCGCGCTGCGCATTGTGCCGGGCGGGGACGGAAATGTCGGCAGTTCACTCGGACCGCGGGTGACCGTTCCCGTGACGATGACCGTGGGTGCCCTCACTGTTGTCATGACCTATGTGTCCGAGTTCAACATAGAAACGGGACCGCCGCCGGGTCGGTTCTACGTGGAGCCCGATCTTGAAGTTGTGCTGGCGACGAACGAGGGGCAATGGGAACTGCGCCTTGAGGGAACGCCGTTCGTGTCGGGGGACAACGAGATTCCCCTCGAGCGGCTGGAATGGTCAAGGCTGGGTCCGGATGGAGAACCGGGACCGTGGACATCGCTCGGTGAGAGCAACTGCATTATGTCGGGGTACGACGAGCGGGGTGTGTTCCCTGCAACCTTCCGGTTGGCGCTGGAAGTGACGCTGGGTGATCGCGCCGGTGATTACGTCTGTCAGATTCTGTTGGTTGGGTCGTCTGGTTAGTCGGGCGACCTCTTGCTATCTCGGATGATCTCGTGGTCGCGGGGGCAGGTCGGTTATTCGTATTGATGCCCGTCGTCGATCAGGGATCCCGCTGACCGAAAGGAGGTGCCATGGACCTGAACTCGCGGCCTGAGGCCGCGGCGGTGGGTTCCGGCTCCCCGAGGAGCGTGGGCCGGGCGGGGAAACCGGGGTGATCCGCCAACCCCGGCGAGGGACGAACGCCTGAAACGATACATCCCTCTCCCTGTTTAGACACAGAGGCGGACCAATGGGTTGCGACCAACAACCCTGAAGGAGACTATACCATGTTGCGCATCCTGATAGCAATCATGGCCGTGGCCGCGCTGGCAGTGCCGGCGATGGGCTACGGTACCACGTGGGACGGCTCTCCCAGTGGCCAGCTTGAGATCCATCTGGAGCTGAACTGCTACATCCAGATCGAGTGGCAGGAGATATGGATCGTGTTCAACGGAACTGGCGACTGGTACTCCACGCAACTCGCCAACGTTGCGTACGCCGCGTGTGACGATGTCAGCAAGTACCCTACGGACCCCTGGGGTGGTGACGCCTACTACTGCAGCGACGGCATGTACTACGAGTCGGGCGATGGCGCGGTCATTTTCGTCCGTTCCAACAACGACCTGTCCATGGCGGTCACTACCAACGGTGACCTCACGGGGCAGTCCCACGGGGGCACTCTGGACACATGGTTCACCGTGTGCCTGGCCCCCTTCCAGATCGCCGGTTCGCCCCTGCTTGGGAGCGTGCCCACCGGTGGAGAGCCGGGTCACTACCTCTATGATGGTGGCGCCAATGCGTTCGGCCATGCCAATAACGGGGCGGGACCCCCGGGAAGCGTTGCGGGCACAACATATGATAACTGGCCGGACCAGTACCCCTTCCCGTGCGCAACCGTGGGCCAGAACTGGACACTCGGATCGATGGCGCCCTACATCGAGGGCACGATCAAGTTCCTGGGCCGTGTCCATCGTCATGGTATGGCGGATGCCGGAGATGACTACAAGACGACCCTTGACGTTCTCTTCACAACTCCGTAGCGGTTTGGGCGGTGCCGGAGGCTCTCTGAGCCTCCGGCATCGGTCGCGGCCGCGTCGATCGATAGGAGGCAGGCACATATGAAACCCAAGTCTCTGCTTGCGGTCGCAGTTCTCTTGATCGTCTCCCTGTTTTCTCCCACGAGCTACGCTCAGGAATCGAGGGAGTTCGTCGGTGGCGTTGCCGTCGGGCCAACCTTGCTGGAGGTCGACGTTCGGCCGGGCGAGGTGTGGCGCGGTGAGTTCACCATCGCCGCAGGTGACTACAACAGGCCGGCGACGTTCGACATTGAACTCATGGATCTCGCGCAGGACCCGAGCGGTGCGAAGTCCGGTACCGAGCGGGGTACCGGCGTTCGGTCCGCCGCCGGGTGGATTGAGATTCCTCGCGAGATGACACTGAATCGTGGTGAGAAGGGACGCGTCGCTCTAGTCTTGCGCTGCCCACAAGGCGCGTTCGGATGCTACTCCGCCTTCGTTATGGTGAAGCTGCGGCCGGGACGGCTAGGGGATCCTATGGGAGCGGTCGTGATACCCGGGATCGGTGTGGAGGTCCTGGTCCACGTACGCTCCGAGGGGCTGCTGCGTCTCGACGTGGAAAGCATCGAGCTTCATGAAACGGCCACTGCCTCTCCGACGGTCGCCCTGTCGATCCGAAACACAGGTGTGTGGAAGAGCGACGTGAAGGGTGACGTCCTTCTTTATCCGGAGTCCGGCGGGTTCCCCGAGAGAGCGCAGATATCCCTCAGGGCAAACGGCCAGCCTTTCGAGATCTACCCCGGACAGCTCCTGCAATTGGAATCTACATTCCCAAGGCGGCTCCCGGCGGGGGTGTACACCGCCGTGACGCGCTTGGATCTGGGCGATAGACGCGAGTCGCGGGCCGAGTTCTCGGTGAACATCGGCGACGGTGTCTCCGGTGGGGAGCGAGATCGCCGCTCGGAGCTGGGCACCGAGCTCTGGGTGGAGGAGACTCTCTTTGAGATAGCTCTTCCCTCCGGCGCGGTGAGATCGATGCCGATTCGCGTGCGGAACCTCGGTGACGCCGCTATTGCACTCCACGCGACGGTCGAGGACGCCAGGCTGGAGAGCGACGGGTCCTGGACCTTCGGGGGAACGACAGCCTCCGTCCCAGGTCTCAGCATCGAGGTCACCCCAGCCAACCTCGTAGTGGAGCCGAAGCGAACCGCCGTCTTCCGAGCGTCGGTGAGCATGAAGAAGGGCACTGACCTCGAGTCCACGGTCGTCAAAGCAGTGCGCCTCACGGGGAGCACCACGGGTGGTTCGGTGGAGGAGGGCTGGGAGACCATCTACGACGCTGGCGCACTGGTCGTGATGACGCCTGCAACCCAAGGTGAGGCGAAGGTCGATATCGTCGACCTCACGCTTGTCAGATCCAAACCCGACCGAAATCCAGGCAGTGCGGTCCTGTCGATCGTGAATTCGGGTGGGGCAATTGGACACGTGAAGGGTTCCATGGCTCTGAAGCGGACATCCGGACAGGCCATTGCAACGATGATGATCGGAGAGGAAAGCTGGAGGCCCATCATGCCCGGCGGACGACGAGAGTTCCGAATGCCGCTGCCCCTGGTTGACGAAGGAGACTTCGTCATCGAGGCAGAGATCGTGCAGAAAGACTCGTCGACCGGTCCTGTTCGAACGGAGGTCCACTTCACAAGCACGCAGGTCACACCCGAGGGACTTCGATGAAAGGAACCCTGCCGGGATGAAGACGCTCTGTTGCATCACTTTCTTGCTCGCCTCTCTTCAGATGCTCGCCGGCTGCGCTCCGGGACCCTCCGGTCTAACGCCGGAGCTTGTTCGGGGCGGAGCCCCGCCGGCTGAGGTCTATCTTGAGGAAGCGACAGCACTGTATCAGGAAGAGTCCTACCAGGAGTCAGCGGAACTGGTGCGCGCGGCGCTTCGCAGCGCGACCGCCTACCGAATCATGCCGGAACTACTCTACCTTCTGAGTGAATCCGAGCTGGCACTGGGGAACCGTGACAGGGCCGCTCTGAGTCTGAGGCTCCTGAAGACCTACTATCCCAGAAGATGGTCTGCTCTTCCGGAGGTGGACGCGTTAGACGCCATTGTGGAAGAGATGGGACCGTGGTCGGGACGATGGGAGAGCGGACACGCACTTGAGTCGGGCGGCTGGAGCGGCGTCTGGAGGTCCGAGCGGCCGGGGTCGGGTGACGCGGGTGTTTCCGGGTCCGACGATCCCCGCCGGGATACGAGCGTCACGAACGTGTTCTATGAGACAGACATCCTCCAGGTGCTGGCTGACATCTCGGCTCAGGTAGGAATTCCCATCGTCGCGGCGCAGGGGGTCCGAGGATACGTCACCATTGAGTTCGACAATCTGCCGCTCGAGGACTGCCTGCGCCGACTCGTGCTCCCTCTGGGCCTGGGCTACGCGTGGATGGACGGCTACTACCTGGTTGGTGCCGCCGACCCGCGCGAGGCTGCGTCGGTGCTCCTGACCGAGACCATGGAGGTCCGGCCTCGGCATCTTCTCGCCAGGGACGCGCTCAAGCTTCTGCCGCAGTCCTACGAACGGTATGTGCGGGTGGACGGCGCAGGCGGCAACACCCTGACAGTGACGGGACCCGATGAGATCCTCCGCTCCTTCCTGCGCGACCTGGCGGTGGTCGACCGTCCGCCGCGTCAGGTGATGATCGAGGCCTTGGTCATCGAACTGAACCGCGATGCCACGCGAGAGTTGGGCATCGACTGGGAAGCGATAGGCAGCAAGGGGGGCGATTCATTCAGAATAGCCAAGCTCGCATCCGCGGTGACCGACTCCGCCTTCATCGGCCAGCTGTTCAGCACGGGCCTGGATGGCCTCGGAGCCGTGAGTGACATCCAGGCCGCCGTGAGAGCGCTTGAAGCGACGGCTGGCGGGCGCGTGAGGGCTAATCCGCGGGTGGCGACCCTTGACGGTCAAGAGGCGAGGATTCGCGTGGGCACCGAGGCGTACTACTCGTTGCTGAGCGGATCCGTCACCTACGCGTACTACACACTGCAGAAGATTGCCACGGGCACGACTCTGAAGATCACGCCCTACATCGTGGCTTCGTCTGAGATCATCACTGATATTTCGGTAGAGGTCAGCGACGTCCGCTCGTCCGGGACGAACGATCTCCCGGTGACCAGCGTGCGCGAAGTTGAGACGCGGGCGCGAGTGGGTAACGGGGAATCGGTAATCATAGGTGGCCTGCTGTTGGAGAGGGAGAGAACGAAGGAGAACCGAATCCCGCTCCTTGGTCGCATTCCGCTGCTTGGCGCTCTCTTCGGATACACCGGTGTCGAGAAGGGGCAGAGCGAGATGTTCGTGCTGGTGACCCCACACATCATGATCCACCCGACGGAACTCGCCGGACTCCTCGAGTAGAGGGAATCCCAGCTCGATGTGAAAGGTGCTGGTGAACAGTGGGAGAGAAGGAGGAAGCGTTCCGATGACTACGGTTGTGAACCACACACGCGGCGAGCCGCGCCAAGCCCCGACGCGTCCAAAGACCGGCCTTAGTCTCGCCCTGTTTGCAGTCCTCCTCGCGGTTGTCATGATTGGCAGCGAGCCGATGCTAGCAGCGGGCGACGAGAACGCCACTGGATTCAGCCTCAACATCCGCCGGGTCATCAAGGTCAGGCTTGCCAGTGCCTTCGACCCTCACCCTCGATACGGGGTCGGCGGGGACAGAACGGTGGCGGTGGAATCCCTGCCGCCGGCCGATGTTGCGGAGGTCAGCGTCACAACGAACACCACTGTCGCCGAGGTCAGCGTCGCCACGAATGCCACTGACTGGGGCGTGGCCGTGCGGTTCACGCTGCCGGAGGGAGGCAAACCGATGCATCGAAACGCCGCCGCAGTATGCCGCCTCGTGGACCAGGAGGGCCGAGTGGTCAGCGAGCAATTCATAGAGAACAGCGAGGTGTTCCTGGAGGGCAACGGCAGGCGCGGGTACCACACTCTCTTCCTCGAGGTCGACGGCCTTTTCGCCGCCTTCGGGATAGAGACGCTCACCGAGCCGATGGTGGATGTGGAGGGGCGGCTGGCGACCGGGAGCATGTAGGTTGTCGAACGCCACGCAGGGCCGCAAACCTGGAGGTGTTGTTATGAAACGACTATTGATTGTGTTCACGGTTCTTTGTATTGCCGTGGTCGCAGCGCCTCTGCCGGCTGAAGTGCTGGACCAAGTCAACATAGGGAGTCCAGCATGGGAGCTGGGTCACGATCTGGTTGGGTGGGGCGACGTTCAGTATGGAACCGTGCATGATCCGCCTGGACCATACGGGGACGTTGACAACTGCAGGGGCATAGACTGTCCCGAGGCGCTCGGCGATGGTGATGTCTGGGCATGTGTGACGCTCGACTTCGGTTCGGAGGACTCCGAGGTGCCGAGATCCATCAGCTTGCGCCACCTGGAGGGTCAGGCCGTAGACGCATTTGATCTCTACATCTATGAAGTGGGTGACTCTCCACCTGGAATGCTGCTCTTCAGCTATCCCGGCGATGTCGAGAACACAGACCTCGTGTGGCACATGACGACACTGGAAGACGTCTACGCATCAGGACCGTGCGTGCTCCATTTCATCTCCACTGGAGAGCACTGGTCAGGATGGGCCACATATGGCCAAGTGTACTTCGACTGGATAATCGTACAGGGCATGGCGTGCCCGGTCGCCTTGACCTCGTGGTCGGCAATCAAGGCGATGTTCTACTAGCTGCCAGCATGGCGAGACACTGCGGACGGGATTCTGGAGGCACAACAGAGTGATGCACGCGCTTGTCATCCTGCTGATCCTGACGGTCCCTGTGGACTTGTGCTTCGCGGGCAATACGGAGTTCGTCCAGACTGACGGAACGACGTTCGAGCTGAGCGGGCAACGCTACCTCTACGCCGGCGTCAACTACTGGTACGGCATGAACCTGGCTTCCGCAGGTGCTGGGGGAGACCGCGAGCGCCTGTGTCGCGAGCTCGACGCACTGCGATCGCTCGGCATCATGAACCTCCGCATCATGGTCGGGAGCGAAGGACCGGACTCCGAGCCTTGGCGCATCGTGCCGTCGCTCCAAACGTCCCCGGGGGTGTACAACCCGGAGGTGCTCGACGGCCTCGACTACCTGATCAGTGAGATGCGCGGACGTGGGATGAGAGCGGTGGCCTGTTTCACGAACTTCTGGCACTGGTCCGGCGGAATGGCGCAGTACGTGAGCTGGAACGGTGGCGGTCAGATACCCTATCCTCCTCCGGAGCCCGGAGGCGACTGGAACGTCTTCCAGGACTACGCGTCCGACTTCTACTCCAACGCGGGCGCCATGCAGGATCTCAGGGACCACATCGCGTTTCTCATTGCGCGACTCAACCCGTATGCGGGCCTCCTCTATGGAAACGACCCCACCATCATGGCGTGGGAGTTGGCAAACGAGCCCCGAGGGTTTCACAACAATGCGGCAGCGTTCAACACGTGGCTGGACGACACCGCGGCCTACATCAAGTCGCTCGACCCCAACCACCTCGTGACAACCGGCTGCGAAGGAGACACTCCGTGGCCGTCCTGGAACGGGCTCGACTTCACCGACAATCACGACGGCCCGGACATTGACTACACCACCATCCACATCTGGCCACAGAACTGGGAGTGGTTCGACCCATCGGACCCGGAGGCTACTTTTCCGTCGGCGCTGGCAGCCGCAGTGGACTACCTCGCGGCGCACCTTGGCGAGGCCGAGCTCCTCAGCAAGCCGCTGGTGCTCGAGGAGTTCGGACTCGCCCGGGACAATGGCTCTTACGATCCGTCCGCTTCCGTAGTCTGGCGGGACTCGCTGCTCTCCGTGTTGTACGGTCTCATAGAGACATCAGCGCAAGGCGGTGGGCCGGCATGCGGTGATAACGTCTGGGCCTGGGCGGGCGAGGGGAGGCCATCCGATCCGTTCGGTGGCTACTGGAGTCCCGGCGAGCCGTGGGTGGGCGATCCACCTCATGAGTGCCAGGGGTGGTACAGCGTCTACGACAGCGACGCTACGACCCTCGCCACACTGGGAGCTCATGCGGACGAGATGAGCTCTATCGCACTTGGAACATCGGTCGGCGGCGACGGGTTTCAATCGGATGTGAGGCAGGGAAGTCTCACAGTCTTCCCATCTCCTTCGATCGGCCCCGCAACTGTGGTTGCGGATTTCCCTCATCAGGACGTTGGCCGCCGCATCGATATCGTGGACGTTCGTGGCAGACTGCTCTGGAGCTTTGACGCTGCGGGGCGGCACATGATTGTCTCGTGGCCCGGAAGTGGCAGATGCGTGCCGTCAGGCATCTACTTCGTGGTCGTAGGTGATGAGGTTCCACCACTTAGGGCCAAGATGGTCTACATCCGTTCCACACGTTGAAGGCGTCCGTTTGAGGACTGTCAATCAGCTGGTAACCCTCTCGCAATTCCCCGAAGCACCCGTGCTCACCGTGCCTGAGATCGAAAAACGCCACGGAATAGGTGGTTTCTCACAGAGAATGGATAGTTAACACAGCGTGGCAAGCTACGGTGTTACAGATACTATCGCCGTAGGTTGCAGTATATGGCGTCAAGTAGATACATGACTACGAGTTTTCACTACTATTGTCAAGATTAGTCGTTGACATGATGGTGGGGTTGCGGTATGCTCCTAAAGACAAACCTCACATTCCTGCTTCTGCTCAGAGCGGGGCCGAATAGCCTGGTGAGGTGGTGGACGAAGCGTACGAGGGTGGAGAAAACCTACAGGTAGCGGAGAAGAAAAGCGGGCGACTGGGGAATTGGCGTGCAACCAGTCCAGCCGCCCGGGCAAGAGCGGGATACGTGAACCTGGAAGGTTCGGGCGTATCCGTCCTTGTGTGTGAGCAACATACCCGCGGCCGGGTATTTCGTCAAGGTCTTTCACATGCTGAGTATTGCTGCGCACACAAAGGTGCCGTGAGGCGCGGACGGTCCTGAGGCCAATAGGAGGGCGATGATCCATGAAGAAGGGGAGGATGGAGGAGAGTTGAGGGTGTCTTTCTTCAGATCATGAGATCACGGGAGTGACGCAATGAGTGGACGGGAACTTATGAAAACGGCGGCCTGCATGGTGATGCTTGTCGTGTTCGCCGCTACCGGTTGGGCCGCAACCATCGAGGTGAGCGGTGCCACGCACATGACGACCAATGTGGAGTACGACCGGAATCCCTCGATCGTCTACGACGGCAGCAACTACTGGCTGTTCTGGACGAAGGGGGATGACACCAGCACAGCAGGCGTTCGCGGTGGGGGCTACGACCCCGACGCGGACACATACGTCATCTACTACAAGACGGCGGGGACTCTCGTCGGCCTTGCGAGCGCAGCGGAGACGAAGCTCGCGCTCTCTGAGACCGCCCGTCCTGTCGGATTCGACCAGCGCGTCGTGTCGGCCACCTACTTCGGGGGGGACATCTATGCCTTCGCCTCGAGCGGCCAGTCCGGCATCGACAAAGGCCTCTACTACTACAAGTGGGATGGCGCCTCTTGGACCGGCCCGACGACGCTCATCGCGGATTCGACGGCCCGCGGCGGCCACGTCAATGTGACGAGCGACGCGAGCTATGTCTACATCGTTTGGGAGGCCACCGCTGACGCTAGCTCGGACTGCTACACGTGGGATGGCACCACGCTGAGCGCGAAGATTGACATCAGCAGTGACAACCAGCCAAAGATTGCACTCGACGGCACGACGCTCTACGTTGTGAGCATCGAGGACGGGACCGGTGATATCGAGGCGTACTCGGCTGCTGCCGGGGGAACGCCCGCCTTCTCGGCCCACTCGACGCCAGTTCCGGGCGCCGGATTCTACGATCCGTGCATCGTGAGCGATGGCACGGATCTCTACGTGATCACAGCGCCGTGGGTCGGAGCAACGGACCAGCAGTATCTTGTCGAGGCCGTCTACTCCGGAGGCTCATGGAGCGCCGTCAACGCGGTGACGATGGGCGGCTACGGCACGACCTGCTGGTGGGACTACTGGCCGGTCGCGTACTATGATGGCTCAGACGTCTACGTCTTCTTCACAACGGAAACCGCGAGTCCCAGCTACAGCGACGGCGAGATCGCGATGCTCAAGATGGACTGGGACCTCGGAAACGACCACTACCTCTATGTCCAGAACGCGATCGGCGCCGCCACGGCCGGCGGTGTTGTCAGTGTTGCCCCCGGGCTCTACGAGGAGGCAATCGTAGTCGACAAGAGCCTGACACTGCAGGGCGCGACTTCAGGTGTTGACAAGAACAGCTTCGTTCTTCCAACAACACTTGGAGACTACGACACTGCTGTCCAGTCGGTGATCAAAACGCCGGCAGCGGGCGATCCGAATGCGGTGTCGATAGAATCCAGCAATGTGACCCTGCAGGGATTCGTCATTGAGGCGCTTGACAGATCTGTCACTGGCGGCAACGACTACAACAATCTGATCGAGTTGCGGACCACAGCGGACACGATGACGGGCATCACGATCAAGAACAACGTCATCGGGCCCAACACGGACGCGGCGACTCAGACCAACGGCAGACATGGCGTGCGCATCACGGCTTCCGGAAAGACCATAGGTGCTCTGGTAACAGGCAACAAGATCTTCGGCACTTACGGCAATGGTAACAACGTCTTTATTTGGGGAACCGCCTATGGCACCACCGGCATACCCCCCGGGGGTACTCACCCGGAAGCAGACCTCAGCGGGACGATCATCGAGAACAACGACATCTGCTACTCTGCACGCAGCGGTGTGGAGCTCTCGGGTGCTCAGACAGGACTGACGATCCACAACAACCGCATTCATGACAATGGTGCCGGACACAGCGGCGACCCCGATCTGAAGTGGGGTAGCGGCATCATGTTCGTCAGGGACTACGCTGATGTCATACATGGTTCCGATCCCGGCATCGGTGCAGCTGCAGGCTTTGTGGATGGTGTCACGATCTCAGACAACGACGTCTATGACAACACGAAGAACGGCTTGTACTTTGGCCCCATGAACAGAGATCACACTATCACGGGGAACAACATCCACGGTAATGGCTGGGATGGTTTCAGGCTTGATCTCGAAGGCTGGTACTACTCGTCCGCCTACTTCGGGGGTGCCTATGCCAATGCTCAGTACGCAAGCACTTCCAATATCGAGTTCGGTTCCGGCGCAATCCACGGCAATACGGATGATGGGGCGATCGTCGTCGGCACTCCGTTGAACGGGTTTGTGCTGGACGCGTCCGCCAACTGGTGGGGAAGCGCGGATCCGACAACGGTCGCCAGCGTCGTCGATGGAGACATCGACTACACGCCGTGGCTGGGTTCCGGCACGGACACGAGCACAGATCCCGGCTTCCAGGGTGACTTCTCTGAGCTGTGGGTGGATGACGACAGCCCGCAGACGGGGAGCGCTACCAGGCTGCAGGAAGGTCACGATCTCGCCACGGGGAGTACAGTCAATGTGGCTGATGGGATCTACGGCGCTGATCCTGCGACGTTGAAGACCGTCTATATCACCAAGGACAACTTCAGCCTCATCGGGCAGTCCGAGGCAGGCACCATCATCGACGGTGCGGTCGGTGGCGTGGGGAGTTCCGGCTCATCCTGGCCGAAGGGCATCCATGTTGAGGCCAACAACGTCACTGTGCAGAACTTCACGGTGAAGGGATTCACGGGTGACCTTGTGAGCACCGGTGGCTACGGAGTGCTCCACAGGGACTACGCACATGACACACCCGGCGAAGGGTACATCTTCTACAACGGGTGTACGCTCGACAATGTGACTGTTCAGGACTGCTACTCGGCGGTCTACGCTCTCTGCTTCACACACCTCACGGTCTCGGACTGCACCGTGACCGACAACTACTCGGACGGCATGTTCATCGCCCGAGGCTCTGACTACGCCGACGTCCACGGCAATGTGGTCACCAACTCTGGCGACCACGGCATCTGGGTCGGCAAGTGCTGGTCCGGTCTTGACCCCTCGGACGACGCAACGATTACCAACAACACCGTCAACGGCGCACGCGAGGGCGGCATCTCGTTCGTCGGCTCTGACGGAGCCGTGATCGAAGGCAACGTCATCACCAATGTTGCCGGAGAAGGTTGGTCCGTAGGAGCACTCAGCCTCAAGGACGGCGCGTCGAACGTTGTTGCCAGATACAACTTGATCTATGGCAACGATGGTACGTGGGGTGGGTACGCAGGCACAGGCCACGGTATCGGCATAGACGGCACGCCTGCGAACATCACCCTCAATTGGAACAGCGTCTACGGGAACGCAGGGGACGGGTGCCATAACTACTCCACAGTCGACGTGGATGCTAAGCACAACTGGTGGGGCGACGCCAGTGGGCCTGGCGGCGTCGGAGCCGGCAGCGGCGACGAGGTATCTACGTACGTTCTCTACGACCCCTGGATCGGGAAGTCCGGCGGTGAGAACATCGTTTGCGACCCAGACCCGCTGGAGCTCAATGCCGGGGTGTCCACGAGCAGCGTGGGTGTCGATTACCTCGGCGGGGCGTCTGACCTCGTGTACTTGATCAACGTGGTCTTCACCTGGGACGACACCAAGGTGACGATGAACTCGATCACCAAGGGCGACCTATTCGCGGGGCTCGACAGCGCGTTCTACGTGACGGGCACGGGCAATAGCCGGACGGTGGACTGGACACTCCGTAGCGCGCAGCCTGGTGTCCCGGGTCCGGGCGAGCTGTTCCGTGTTGAGTTCACGGGAGTGGGTTGCGGGACGAGTCCCATCACGTTCACGAGCGTGATCTTCCGCAACAGCAGCAACGAGACTATGACCGGGGTCTATGCCCGCAACGGTGCCATCCAGGTTGACCTTGGCGTTCCTTCTGTGTCGGTGTCGATCACGAACAGCGACAACCCCCACTTCGATGACTACGCGAAGGACGGGGATGACCTGCTGTTGACCACGACGATCGGAGATGCTTGTGGCAATCTGGACGACATCACAGTGAGAGCAAACCTCTCAACACTTCTGTCCGGAGGTGGTTCGAGCGTGGCGCCTGACGACTATACAGGCGGTGTGGCCACGTGGAATCTCGACGATGTCGATCTGGCCGGTGATGGTCTCAAGACCATTGCGGTGACGGCGACCGATCTCCTGGGCAACGTCGGGACGGGTAGCACGACTACCACCGTCGACAACACGAATCCGACGGCGATCACGGGGTTCGATGCGGCGCCTGCACACAACAAGGTTGCCCTCACTTGGACCGATCCCACGAGTCTACCCGTCGATGTCAACTTCTACGAGGTCGTGATCCGCAGCAACGCGTGGGGCACCTATCCTACGTATCCCGGCTCGGGGCCGAGCTATCCGGCTGATCAGTACGCTGGGACAGCCGTGTGGAACGGCGTGGGCAGCAGCTACACGGTGGTCTACGCGAGCGACGGGTCGGAGCGCGACATCTACTATTGCCAGGCGTTCGCGTGCGACAAGGCGCTGAACTACGGACCTGCGGCCACCACTGCGCGGGACCGAGCAACGAACTACTGGCTGGGAGACGTGGCTGACGAGATGCCCAACTGGGTCGGCGATGGACGCGTCTACGACGGAGACTTCGCGAAGCTGAGTGGGACGTACGGAAGCTCGAGTCCGTCTTCGCCATGGGATCAGTGCGACGTCGGCCCGACGGACGACCATAGCCGCCTCGGCATTCCTTGCCCGGACGCGTTGGTGAACTTCGAGGATCTCATGATCTTCGCCATGAACTACGACGTTGTCGCGGCGCGCGTGGTTCCGCTTCTGACAGAGCCTGCGGTCGGCGACCTGGCGCTCTCCATCGAGGAGATCGGAAGAAACGCAGACGGCACGGTCGAGCTGGCCTTGAGGCTCCTGGGCAACATGGGTGAGGTGAAGGGCGTGAGCGCCGTTCTCTCACTTGACGGTCTGGAGTTCGTCTCGGCGCGTCTGTCCGATGAGATGGAGACGCCGGCGGCGGACATCTTCTTCTGGTACGGGGAGAGAGACGGCGCGGTCCAGATCGACCTTGCGATGCTCGGAACGGGCATGACGATCGGTGGTTCGGGTGAGCTGGCTCATCTGACCTTCGTGGCTACTGGGGACGTCTACTCGATCGAGTTCGAGTCTGCGAGCCTCCGCGGCGCGGAGAACGAGGACCTGGATGCAGATCTTGCGGGCTACGGTTCGGGTGATGAGCTCCCGATGGCGTTCCGTCTGGTTCAGAACGCACCGAACCCGTTCAATCCACTGACGACGATCGCCTATGAGGTTCCCCAGGCGTCAGCAGTGACGATCACTGTGTATGACATCTCGGGTCGTCTTGTGACGACGCTCGTTGAGGGTACGGTTGATCCAGGTCGCCACAGTGTGATCTGGGATGGCAGGAACGATCATGGTGAGTCTGTCGGTAGCGGCGTGTACTTCTGTGTGATGGAGACGCCCGACTACCGCGGCTCGCACAAGATGACGCTTCTGAAGTAACTGTTTCTGAGCGGCGGGGCCGCCACCGGCATCACGGCGGTGGTCCCGCCTGCTCGGTTTGGCAGCTGTGTTCCTGAAGGAGCGGCCCGGGGACTGCGGCACGTACGCCCGACCTGAGTCGGGCGTGGGGAGGAGAAGCGTAGCAATGGGAGCGAAAGCATTTGTTATGTTTGCCCTTTGCGCTCTGATCGTGGGGGCGTGGGCGACAGGGGCGTCGGCTGCCGACATCTATGTGCCGACTGACTACACGACGATCCAGGCGGCGGTCGATGCTGCGGCTAGTTCCGGCGACGTGATCCACATCGCCGCCGGTACCTACCGCGAGCAGATCAAGATCGACGCCAAGAGCCTCGATCTGGTCGGCGCGGGTATCGGCTCCACGATCGTCGAGGCCGTGGACGTAGGCAGCAGGACGACCTACCAGATCACTCAATGGAACGCCTCGGTGAAGACGATCGATGCGTGCATCGGCGTCGTGGGGCCGGCGACCGTCAATATCTCTGATCTTACGATAGACGGCAGAGAACTCGGTCCCGACAACTTCTACGGGATCCATCTCTTCGATACGAGCGGGTCGGTGACGAGCTGCCGGATCGAGGACATCGTGTACCCCGCGAGTCCTGGTGCCTCGAAGGTTGTCAGCCTCGTGGCGACACAGAGCGCCGCGGTCGCCAGCTACACTCTCGATTTCTCCGACAATGTCATCCCGAACTTCCAGAAGGGCGGGATCCTGATCATGGGGCCGGACATCAGCTTCACGGTGGACGACAACGAGGTCACGGATGTCCCGTCGGATGATATCGCCGGGAACGGCATCCAGTTGTCCTACGGTGCGACGGGGACGATGTCCGACAACGTCGTACAGGGTGTCGGGTACTCGGGTACTGATTGGGCCGGTACAGGCATCCTGCTCTTCGAGAGCGGCAGCGTGAGCATGGATGGGGACGAGGTCTACGACTGCGAGAGCGCCCTTGCTTTCGAGGACTGGGGATGGATCTACCTGCACCCTTCGCAGGTCGCTCTGGATTTCGTGGGACTGGATCTCCACGACAACGCGTGGACGCTCGAAGTACAGCTCAGTCGCGATGGCAGTGATGTCGACATTGACATCACCGACTGCATCGTGACCGACAGCGCCGGCGACGGCATCGACCTCTGGGGCACAGGCATCGATCCCTGGGGTGGCGCCTACTACACGGGCTGGGACAACGGCAGCCTCGTCGCCAACATCACAGGCTGCAAGATTACGAACACGACGGTCGACGGAATCTGGATCGATGATCTCTCCGGGAGCACGACGAACAGCATCGATGTCTCGGTGAACCAGACCGGTTTCAGTGGAAACGTCGGATCTGCACTCTGGAACGGGCAGAGCGATGAAGTCGACGCCGAGTACTGCTGGTGGGGTGACCCGGCGGGACCGACCGTCATTAGAGGCGGCGGAACACGGTTGGCTGCGCCTCGTGTGAGCCCGTACGGCGCTGATCTTCCCGAGCGGGGAGAGCCTTGCTACGTGAACGGCGGTACGAGCCGTGCCGGTGACGGCGTGCACGGTCTGGTGGACTACACACCGTGGCTCGCCGGCAACATCGTGTGCGTGTCCGATCCGGAGTACCTCACGGCTGCGACACCGACGAAGACGATCGCCGTGAAATACCTCGGCGGTGGTAGCGACGCGGTCTTCGGCTACTCGATGAAGTTCTCGTGGGATAGCTCGGTCGTGAGCACGTCGACCGGGGACGTCAACGAGGGGAACCTGCTGTCCGATCTCGGCGGCACGTTCTTCTATGCGGCGGACGGTACGGGTGACGAGATTGTGGTGGACTGTGCGCTCCTCGGCAGCATAACGGGCACCACAGGTCCCGGCACACTCTTCACGATCGACTTCACGGGTCTGGCTGTTGGGACGAGTGACATCGACGTCGAGATACTCAATGTCCGCGACCAGTACAACAATCCTCTGAGCGGGTTCTACGAGGACGACGGCCTCCTGATCGTCGATGTCTCGGTTCCCACGATCACAGGTGTGAAGATCTTCAACACGACGCTCACGCACACCGACGTCTACATCAAGGACACGGATGGCGCGCGGGTGGAGGCGACCGTGATCGATGACGATCCACTGTTCGATGCGGCGAACATCACAGCCGACCTTCGTGGTCTCGGCGGACTCGAGGATGTGGCCCCGGGTAGCTACGATTCTGGGACGGGGTTGGCCATCTGGACGATCGTTGCACCTCCTGGTGTGACCTGCGACCCCGCCAATGGCGACGTCCGGGTCTATGTCGACGCGACCGATGCCATCGGCAACCCGGCGGCACAGGGAAGCGATGACATCATCGCCGATAACCTTGCTCCGACGGCGGTCACGGGCTTCGACGCGGCGCCCGGTCACCAGAAGTGTGACCTGTCGTGGACGATGGGTACGGACACCTACCTTGACGGCGTCGTGGTTCAGAGGAATGCGAACGCCGGCGACTACCCGGTCTACCCGCTCTTCGTTGCGGCGTGGCCGAACGTGATCGCGTACTACCCGGCCGACCATCTGGCCGGCACGAACGTGTTCACGGGCGGAAGCGCGAGCGCGAGTGGGACAGACGCGGTCGTCGACCGCAACATCTACTACTACCAGGCGTTCTGCTACGACATCGCACGCAACTACGGTGCGGCAGAGATTGCGGGCGCTTCGGCGGACCTTGCGACTAACTACTGGCTCGGTGACGTGGCGGCCGCGATGGGCACCTGGGGCTACAACGGCCTCGTCAACGACGCGGACATCGACAAGCTCGGCAGCAAGTATCACCAGGCTCCAGGCGGCTCACCGGAGGACGAGATGGATGTCGGCCCGACGGTGCATCCGAACTACCACAGGCTCGGTCTGCCGACGCCGGACGATTTCGTCGGGTTCGAAGACCTCATGATCTTCGCGATGAACTACGGCGTTGTGACTGCGCGCGTGGTTCCGCTTCTTACTGAGCCTGCGGTCGGCGACCTGGCGCTCTCCATCGAGGAGATCGGAAGAAGCGCAGACGGCACGGTCGAGCTGGCCCTGAGGCTCGTAGGGAACATGGGTGAGGTGAAGGGCGTGAGCGCCGTTCTCTCACTTGATGGTCTGGAGTTCATCTCGGCGCGTCTGTCCGATGAGATGGAGACGCCGGCGGCCGACATCTTCTTCTGGCACGGGGAGAGAGACGACGCGGTCCAGATCGATCTTGCGATGCTCGGAACCGGCATGACGATCGGTGGTTCGGGTGATCTGGTCCATCTGACGTTCCAGGCTACTGGGGACGCTTACTCGATCGAGTTCGAGTCGGCGAGCCTCCGTGGCGCGGAGAACGAGGATCTGGATGCGGATCTTGCCGGCTACGGTTCGGGTGATGAGATCCCGACGGTGTTCCGTCTGGTTCAGAATGCACCGAACCCGTTCAACCCTCTGACGACGATCGCTTACGAGGTTCCCCAGGCGTCAGCAGTGACGATCACTGTGTACGACGTCTCGGGTCGTGTTGTGACGACGCTCGTGGACGGTACGGTTGATCCAGGTCGCCACAGTGTGGTCTGGGACGGCCGGAACGACTGCGGTGAGTCTGTCGGTAGCGGCGTGTACTTCTGCACGATGGATACGCCCGACTACCATGGCAGCCACAAGATGGT
Organism: bacterium; assembly: GCA_025782395.1. Classification (GTDB taxonomy): domain Bacteria; phylum Joyebacterota; class Joyebacteria; order Joyebacterales; family Joyebacteraceae; genus Joyebacterum. The sequence continues at coordinate 65,645 of JALGZD010000191.1, read as the reverse complement.
ACTAATGAAGTAGCAAAGGACGTGCGGGGCCCGGGACTGAGTCCCGGGTCCCGCGACCTCACGCGGTCCGATAGAGAGGCCGCCGAGCGGGGAGGTTGTTGTGAAGCGAGCCCTGAAACATCAGCGCAGCAGAACTCGTGCCCCTGCCGTATGGGTGTGGGCCGCGTGTGCTTTCATAGTGTTGCTCCCGGGGGTTGCGGCCGCCGGGACGAACGTCTACTTCGAACCATCACAAGCCATGCTGCTCGCGCCCGGTGAGGAGTGCGAACTGAGCCTCCGGGTCGGGGCCTGTGACGATTCCATTGCGAGCTATCAGCTCTATCTGTCATTCGACCCGGGGGTTGTGGAACTTGTCTCGGTGGAGGAAGGGAGCCTCTATGTCGAGAGCGGTTTCATGACCTGGTTCATTGAGGAAGAAGAGTATCCGGGGTTCTGGCACTTCTTCGATACGGTGTTCGGCGCAGGGACCTGCGTACTCCCACCCGGGGAGCTTCTGCACCTGACCTTTCGGGCCGTCGACTACGGTCAGACGGAGGCGCGCATGGACACCATCAGGATGACGGATGTTCGGCGCGATCCGTTGCCCGTCGATTCGTTCGAGAACGGGTGGATCTTCGTCGTGCCTGCCACGGGTGTGCCGGATGATGCCGTAGTGGAACCAAGGATCGGGCGCATTGCGCCCAATCCCTTCACGGGCGAGACCAGGATCCAGTACAGCGTGCCGACATCATCAGCAGGGTGGACGGTAGAGATCTTCAGCGCTTCCGGTAGGTGCGTAAGCGTGTTCGATCTGCCTCTTGGCGTGTTGGACGGTGAGATCGAGTGGGACGGACGGTCCAGGGAAGGATATGAGCTTCCGTCATCCGTCTATTACGTGAGGCTCACAGGTGAGTCCGGCGAGTCACTCTCGCGGGTCGTCAAACTACGGTGATACCAAATGTGCCTATTCTACAGAGATATTGATAGACGCAAGTGGAGCAGGAATTGGAGCGTGCGCAATGAACCGAAGACGCATCCTGCTGAGCGTGGTCGTGCTCCTCGTGTTGTTCGGGACGGGGCCGCCGGCGGAGGCAGACGACCGGGGGCCCGCCCTCGTATACACTGATCCAACCGTGCGGGAGATCGCGGGTGGCCAGACCGCCACCTTCGACATCATCTACGACGGAAGCGATGTCACGGAAGGGCTGAGGGGTTATCATTTCGAGATCAGCTTCGATGCCGCCCTGGTCTACGTGAATGATGTGGATATCGACGTCGTGGAGGGAAGCTTCCTCGCGGGCGTGGGATCGACGGCGTTCTTCGCTGTTGATGTATCACCCGGTGTAGTCGTGATCGATGGGGCTATTCTGGGGGATACGGGTGGGGCGTACGGTGTGGGGGATCTCCTTTCGATCACGTTCACCGGGCAGCCCACGGGAGACGGTGTCACCCTTGTTCAGTTCACCGAAATGACGCTGCGCGACCAGGACAACTTCCCAATCGGCGCAACTGGTGTGGTGGGGATCATCGTGCTGGACAACACGCCGCCGAATGTCCCGGTGCTCGATCCGGAACCGGAATTCACCCCAGGTACAATCAACCGCGTGTCCTGGTCAAACGAGAGCGCGACCGGAGCAGTAGGCTACTGTATCGAAGCCTCGGAGACATCCGATTTTGCAGTCATCGTGAGTACGAGTGGTTGTACGCCCTTCACGTGGCACAATCTCCTGGGGCTCGATGACGGCCAGATCTACTACTTCCGCGTGAGGTGCAGGGACGCTCTCTGGAACATCTCCGACTGGTCCGACATCGAGCACTCTACTCAGGATGACTCCGCTCCGTACAGCGAGGCCGGTCCCCTGAATCCGTACTACAACACTGTGGTTCTGAGCATTCCGTACACCAGCGGCGATGCCACGAGCGGTGTTGATTTCGTCAGGCTCTTCTATCGCATGGACGGCGGGACGTGGACTCAGCATGGCGGCACGTACACAGCAAGCCCAATAGATTTCGTTGCGGCGGGGGAGGGCGTCTACGATTTCTATACGCGGGCGACCGACAACGTCGAGAACGTTGAGACGGCCCCAACGCTGCCTGACTGCACTACCGAGGTGGACCTCACGCCTCCCGCTGCCGTGGTCGACATGGAGACGTTGCCGGGGCACAACCGGATTCATCTCTCCTGGACCGTTCCGACAATGCGCGATGCGCCGATCGAGGGAACCCTCATCGTGAAGAAGGCGTGGGGCACAGGCGCCTATCCCGAGTACGACGATTGGGGGGCTCCTGCCGGCTATCCCGGCAACCCAGCCGACGGGACCGTTGTGGCATTTGTTCCCGGCACCGGTGCACAGACGTACGACGATGAGACCTTCACCGACTCGACCAGAAACGTCTACTACTACACAGCATTTGCCCGAGACGCTGGAGGGAACTACTCGGCTGCCGCGGCGAGCGCGCAGGACCGCTCGACGTCGTACTGGCTGGCCGACGTGGACGAGCTGACCGGGACACCGGGCGTGTACGACGGTAACGTCGACTTCTACGACAAGATCATCCTGTCGGATTCCTACGACACTCAGGACGGGGACACATACTACGAGCCCGAGATGGACGTTGGGCCGACCGACGACTGGACCCGCTTCGGCATACCGTTGACGGACGACGCGATCGACTTCGAAGATCTCATGATCGTCGCGATGAACTACGGACGGGTGGATCCCTCGGGCAAGGTGGTGGCCCACGGCCTTGTCGGGGGTGATCCGCCCGGCCCGTTGTCGTTGGTTCTCACTGCGATCAATTCGGACACGGAGCCGGGAGCTGACGTGGTCGTCGTCCTGACACTGGAGGGTAACTGCGCCGAGGTGAAGGGGCTCTCTGCCGAACTCACATACGATGCAGGAACGCTCGAGCTCATCAGTGTTGTACCGTCCGATGCGCTATCGGGCAGGGACGACGAGATCTTCTTCTACTCCGTAGAGAAGCCGGGCGGCGGGCTCCGGATCGACATAGCGTCTCTCGGTACTGACGCAGCGATAGAAGGCTCAGGACCGCTGGCGGAGCTACGGTTCCGTGCTGTGGCGGAGGGCCGGATCAAGGTCGGCTTCGCCGGAGCAAAGGTCCGCGGAACGGACAATGGGCAGCTCGAGTGTTGTCTGTTGGACACCGGCTCAGGTTCGGAAGAAGTGACAGGAGACATAGTGGCCCTCGCTCAGAACGTTCCTAACCCGTTCAATCCTGTGACGATGATCGCATTTGACGTGCCCGAAGAGGCGAGCGTGTCGCTCTCGGTCTACTCAGTGTCGGGGCGGCGTCTGGCACGACTCACGGACGGTATCTGCGGCGCCGGCCGGCACACGGTCATCTGGAACGGCAAGGACGACAATGGGGCAGAGGCGAGCAGCGGCGTCTATTTCTATGTGCTGGAGACTGGTGAAGTGAGACTCGAGAGGAAAATGGTTCTGACGCGATAGGGCTATTCCTGACCGCTCTCAGGGATGGCTGACGGGAAGGTCCGGGCGGTAACCTCAATTCTGGGCTCGCGGTTTCGTCCGGACCAACCCTGAACACCACAAGGATGGCATGCCATGACGATGCGAACTACACGATTAACTGTCGCACTGATTCTCTTGACGGCCGTGTATGCGTATGCCGCCCCGACGGTCTTTGTGCATCCCGCTGAGCTCCTTGTTGAACCGGGAGTGGAGTTCTCAATGAGCGTCAGGGTTGACGCCGGCGCCGACACGGTGACCTGCTTTCTCGTGGAGTTTCAGTTCGATCCTTCTGTGCTGGAACTCATCTCAGCAGAGGAAGGTAGCCTGTTCACGGAATGTGGGTACGGGACAATGTATCACTGGGACGTCTTTGATTCCGGTCACCACTCCTGCAATGATGTCACGCTCGGGCACGATGCCTTCGTGCTCTGTCCAGGCGAGCTCGTCAATCTGGAGTTCATGTCGGTGGGTGAAGGTGTGACATGGATAGAGATCCTCTCTGCAGATCTCAGGGATCTCCGCCGCGACCCCATTCTTCCGCTCTTCACCGAATCCGCGCTCGTGGCTGTCGTACCCGGCACCGGCGTTCCCGAGAACGATGCCGGAGGAAATGTGAGCCTCTCCGTCGTGCCCAACCCCAGCGTCGGTGAAACAGAGCTCCATTTCCGACTGCCCGGCTCCGCGCGAGCCGCTTCTCTGAGCATCTACGACGTCGCCGGGAAAACGGTCTGGAAATCCGGTCCCATCGAAGCCGCGCGTGTGAGGAGCATCATGTGGCGAGGTTGCGATGCCTGCGGCGCGCCGGTTCCATCCGGAGTGTATCTTGTAGAGCTTCGCGTAGACCTCCTTTGCGGCAGAGAGATCGTGGACAGAAGTAAGATCGTGATATCGCGATAGAGGAAAGCAGAAGACAGCACGTTGATTGAGACGAGCGGAGGCAATGGCGAGCACTGCAAAGACAGCCCTCTTCATTGTGGGGATCGCGTGCGTGGCCCTGCTGGTTGGTGAACGGGCAGCGGCCGCGCCGACCATCTACGTCGATCCGCCGGAGACGCACGTCGAGATCGGCGATCCATTTGAGATATGCATCTTGATCAATGATGAGCTCACAGGGCTGACGGGCTACGACCTGTGGATCGACTATGATGAGACTCTGATAGACCTTACGGGCGTCTCAGAAGGGGCTCTTCCCGCGGGGAGCAGCTGCGAGACCTTCCTCTACTGGACGGATGATAGCACACCGTCTGAGATGGTGCTGATCAACGGCGCCATACTCGGGGGATGGGTGGATGGCCCCGGCGAATTTCTCGTCCTCTCATTCGTGGCGCTGGCGGGAGGCACCTCGCCGATCACCTTCCACGACGTCGATCTGAGAGACATCGACAACAATTCGATATCAGCGGCGCACATAGGGGGGGAGGTCATTACCGCTCCGCCGACCATCTACATCGACCCGCATGAGACCAATGTCAATGTTGGTAACTTCTTCGATGTGTCCGTCTCCATCAACGATGGGCTGACAGAACTCACGGGCTACGATCTCTGGATCGACTACGACGAGACCCTCATGGATCTGGATGACGTCTCCGAAGGAACACTCCCTGCAGGCTGCGGCTACGAGACGTTCTTCTACTGGACGGATACCGGCACGCCGTCTGAGATGGTGCTGATCAACGGCGCCATACTTGGCGGAAGCGTGGACGGCTCCGGGCAACTCGCAGTCCTCAGATTTGAAGCGCTCGTTGAGGGAATTTCACCGGTGGACTTCCACGACTTCGAGCTCAGAGATCTGGAGAACAACCCTATACCAGCTACGGCGATCGACGGCATCGTGGTAATCAATGAAATCGTCCCCGTTGAAGAGCGGAGCTGGACAGACATAAAGCTGATGTATAGATAGGTTCCGCGATTCTCCCGCATACGCTTGAGCCTCACGCCTGCATCCGCTAGAATCAATCCCATGAGCATCAAAGGTGAACTCGTCCGCGTGCGGGCCCGTGACGGTCTTGAACTCGTCGGCTTCTACGCATCACCCGAGGGTGGCGCGAGACGTGCGGTTCTCCACACGCACGGTCTGGCGGGTAACTTCTACGAGAATCACTTCGTAGATTCGATCTACAATGCGGTTGTGAGGGAAGGGCTTGCGTTCCTGACCTTCAATAACCGTGGACACGATCACCGTTCTGACAATCTGCGGGGAGTCGGTGTTGAAACATCCTACTCTCCGGGCGGTATGGTGTGGGACATCTACGGAGACTGCATCCACGACATCGTAGGCTGCGCTGACTTCCTCGCTTCGCGCGGACACAGCGAGATCTACTTCCAGGGACACAGTCTGGGAGCCTGCAAGGTCGTCTACTACCTGAGTGAGCGTCCCGATAAGCGCGCTGTGGGAACGGTGCTCATCTCACCTCCGGATATGTTCGCGCTCGAGGATGAGCGGACGGGCGGCGGTCTGGAAGCGCTTGTGGCAGAAGCGCGTGCGCACGTCGATGCAGGCGCGGATGACACACTGATGGAGGTCGGCCGCGCTGTTCCGGTGGCGGCGCGGGCGTTCCTGAGCGTCTATGGTCACCGTTCAAGCGGCGATGTATTCCCGTTTGCGCGGGGCGCTGAAGGCGACTACCGAAGGCTGGCATCACTTCCGGTCCCGGTGCTTGCGACCTACGGCACGATCGAGGAGGCTGTGACGGTGCCGGTCGAGAAGGCCGTCAGCCTGCTGCGTGACAAGGCGACTCAAGCGCCCCGAGTGGAGGCTGTTGTCATTGAGGGCGCGAATCATAGCTACTGGGGGAAGGAAACTGAGCTGGCTCGTGTCATCGCTGAGTTCGTCGAACCGTAAGTGAGCCGTCGGCGCCCGCGTCGCCGCGGGGCTCGCTGAACCCCGGTCCCACTCACACACATGAACAGCGAAAGAGGAAGACGATGGCAGTCATCATCAAGGGAGGAAAGCTCGTCACGGCGATCGATTCCTACACCGCCGACCTGCTGGTGGAGGATGGGAAAATCGCTGAGATCGGGATCGATCTGGCGGAGCCTGCGGGCGCAGACGTCTACGACGCTGCGGGCAAGCTTGTTCTCCCCGGTGTCATCGACGCGCACGTTCACGTTGATCTGGAACTCAGAGGACACGCGTCCTCGGGTTTTCTCGCAACGACGCGTGAGGCCGCGTTCGGCGGCGTGACGTCGTTTCTCACGTACGTCACACCACGCAAGGGTGAGGGGCTCATGGAAGCCGTCAACGCCCGTCGGGCGCAGGCGGACGGGCAGTGCTATGTAGACTACGGCCTCCATGCATCGCTCATCCGGTGGGATGACCGGGAGGACGATGAGATTCCCCGGATGATCGAGGCCGGCATCCCGTCATTCAAGATGTACACCGTCTACTCGGACGCGGGATTGGCCAGCGAAGAGAACGAGCTCTACCAGGCGTTTCTTCTTGCCGGTCGGCACGGCGGATTGATCGAAGTACACTGCGAGAACGAATGGATGATCGAGAGTCGCATCACTCGGCTGACGAATCAGGGGAGGTTGTCGGCAGCCGATCACGCGGAAAGCAGGCCGGGTTACGCTGAGGGGGAGGCGGTCGCCGCCGTCGTCCGGGTGGCGTACGATGCCGGTGCTCCGGTCTACATCGTGCACGTCTCCTCGGGCGAGGCTGTTAAGACGATAGCCGAGGCCAAGGATCTCGGGATCGACGTTTTCGCGGAGACCTGTCCGCATTTTCTGCTTCTGGACGAGGAGAAGCTCGCGGGCGCGGACGGCCAGCGTTTCGCAACCTGCCCGCCCATACGCTCCGACGTTCACCGCGAGGAGCTCTGGAATGCCCTCGAAGAGGAACTTATCCAGGTAGTGGCCACGGACCACGCCGAGTTCATGAGCGAAGCCAAGGATGAGGGAGCAGCAGACTTCAGGAAGATACCGATGGGCGTCCCTGGTATCGGTACGCTTCTGCCGCTCATGTGGCAGTTCGGCGTCCGGGAGGGGAGGCTCACGGAGAACGGACTCGTTGACCTTTTGAGCACGCATCCCGCCGAGATCTTCGGGCTCTGTCCGGAGAAGGGAACGCTGTCGCCCGAAACGGACGCGGACATCATTATCTTCGACCCGGCTCTCGATGTGACGATCACTCCGGACATTCTCCACGGATACACCGACTACTCACCCTACGAGGGCCTGAAGGTGACAGGCTGGCCGGTCGGTACGATGGTTCGCGGCAACTGGGTCGTGAAAGACCGCGAGCTCGTGGGAAGCCACGAGCTCGGATCGTTCATCAAACGCGGCAAGGTCTGTCAGCGGCCGGGGCATCGGGCGAAGTAGGGTCATCCGCATGCGGCATTCTCGACGGCGGCCTTGATGGCATCCACGTTGGTGGTTGCAACGACACTACTTCAGAAGAACGGCCTTCGTGGTCGTACTCCCGTCAGCCGTCGTCAGTCTGAAGAAGTAGACGCCGGTCGCGATATTGTCCCCCGAAGCGTCGGTCCCAAGCCAGATGATCTCGTGGTCGCCGGCGCCATGCTCGCCATCTTCCAGGACCGTGACCAGTCTTCCAGTCACATCGTAGACCGACAGTCTGACGTCCGACGGCGACGGCAGATTGTAAACGATCGTTGTCTTCGGATTGAACGGGTTAGGATAGCAATCGAGACGGACCCGTGACTCAAAGGGCGTCTCCGGCACGCCGGTGGCCTCGGAGGTGATCTGCGGCTGCACGGCCAGGCAGTTCGCGTTCGTACCACCCGAGACCACGAATGAGTCCTTGAGCGTATTGTCGGAGAGCTGGATGATGTAGACCTTCGTCACAGCGGAGAGAAGAGTTCCGCCTGCGATGAACGCGTACCCTTGCGAGTCCAGGATGTCGACATCGCGGGGGTCGGCGTACTGCTCCAGGAACACCTGCGTTGTCGACCAGTCGCTCGTGTCGATGACGTACACGTTGGAGTCGTCCTCGCACGCGACGACGATTCTGGAACCGTCGAGCGTTACGTCTATGCCCCACGGGTCGTCGCCGACGTCGATCGTTGTGACCTCCGTAAGTGTGGTCTGGTCTATGACACGGACCTGGTTGGTCCCCCTGTCCGTGACGTAGATGTACTGACCATCCGGGTCGACGACCAGTTGCCAGAGACTGCTGCCGATGTCGACGTTGTTCACGACGTGCGAGCCGTCCTCTGCGATCTCGTAGAGAAAGTCCCCATACCAGTCGACCGCGTATATGCGCTTGCTGACCGGATCCAGAGCGAGCTGGCCGGGGCTGTCGTAGGTTCCACCGGTGCCCGAGACACAGGGTAGCGTGTCGATGACGGTGTAGGTCTCGGTGTCGATGATGTAGATGACGTCGTCGTTGCGACTTGATGCCATGGCGAACGAGCTGTCATCCGAGAAGACAATGGAGTTGAGGTATTCCCCGACGGCGAGACTGTGTGTGATGAGGTTCGTGGCCGTGTCTATGACCACGACGGCGTCGCCGGTGGCGCCGGCGATCCAGACCTCCGACCCGTCCGGCTTCATGGTGCAGTCATAGGGGTAATCACCGTCGGGAAGGAGATCGATTGGCGTGTCCTGCAAGTAGGTGTTGACGTCGAACGGTACGCACGTCTTGGACGTCGTGCAGGCCACATAGCCGTCGTTGGCTCCGGAGAATGCGACGATCGGGACGGAGAGAGCCACAACAGCCAAAGCGAGAAGACACAACGATCTCATTTCAGCACCTCCGGTCTCTGTGGGTGGGTTCGGTGGGGCGTCGGGAAAGGAGGGGAGGCAGCGGCCCCACGGGGTCGAAACTGCAACATGCTTATTATATCAGGCAGAACCGGTTCATGCGACCCCTAAGGGATGCCTTGCGACCCGAATCCCGTTGACATTGGCGAGAGCTGCATCTAAACTCGGAAGCTCGGAAAGTGCCCTTCGCTAGGGAACATTCCGAGGATTGGGGTGTGGTGCGGGGTGTCGGCGCGGAGCGCGTCGAGCCGTCGTCTTGGCTTGTCCAGGAGCGCGGGATTGCCTGACGTCACGAAGATCCTCAAGGGAGGAACCGTCTTCACGGGCGGATCTGAACCGCAGGTCATTAAAGGCGGAGCGGTCACCTTTGAGGGCGATCGGATCGTGGCCGTCGGTCCTGCCTCGGAGATTGCCCCCGGGCACCGCGGCGCTGAAGTGATCGACACGAGTGGCAAGCTGATCATGCCGGGGTTCATCAACGCTCACACGCACCTCTACAGCGCATTGGCGCGTGGCCTCATGGCCGAGATTGCACCGTCTGGCAACTTCACCGAGATACTTGAACACCTTTGGTGGAGGCTCGACCGCGCCCTGACGCACGAGCACACCTGGTACTCGGCAGCCATAGGCGCCCTCGATCTCGTGCGGAGCGGCACGACGACCATCATCGATCATCATGCCAGCCAGGTAAGCGTTACCGACAGCCTCGCCAACGTGGCGGATGCCCTTGAGGAGATCGGGATTCGCGCGAATCTCTGCTTCGAGATCTCCGACAGGAACGGAGAGACGAAGCGGGAAGAGGGGCTCGCCGAGAACGCGGCTTTCATTCAGGAGCTCGCGGTGTCAGCGTCGGACTCCACGAGGGGTGCTGCTGAGGACGATGGCGGTGGCGACGGCGGGGGGCTCCTGACGGCAAGCGTGGGACTCCACGCGAGCTTCACCGTCGATGACGAAACGTTGGACCGGGCCGGGGATATCGCCCGGGACGCTGGAGTCGGCTGTCATATCCACGTGGCGGAAGATAGGGCGGATGTCGATGACAGCCTGAGGCGATGCGGGAAGCGTGTTGTCGAGCGACTACAAGGGCACGGCATCCTGGGGCAGAAGACGATCGCCGCACATTGCATCCATATCAGTGAGCACGAGCGGGACATCCTGATAGACACGGGAACAATGGTCGTTCACAACCCGCAGTCGAACATGAACAACGCCGTCGGATGCACCGACGTGCCGGGGATGCTCGAGGCGGGAGTCCTCGTCGGGCTGGGGACGGACGGATTCACAGGGAGCATGTTCGACGAGATGAAGGTTGCGAACCTGATCCACCGGCACCACGCAGGCGACCCTCGAGTGGGGCACGATGTGGCCGAGCGGCTCTGTCTCAGGAACAACGCGGTGATTGGGTCTCGTCTTGTGAACGGTACTGTCGGCGAGCTCTCAGCCGGCTCACTCGCGGACATCATCGTCCTCGACTACGATCCACCTACGCCACTGGAGGCGGCGAACTTCACAGGACACGTGATCTTTGGATTGACCGGATGGATGGTCGAGACGGTGATCATCGGTGGCCGGGAGATCATGCGGGATCGGGAGTTCACAACGGTTGACGCAGCAGGTACGGCAGCGCGGGCGAGAGAGCTCGCGCGCGATCTCTGGGGCCGGATGTAGCAGACGGGAGAACGTGTGAGGGGAGCAAGGGTCACAGCGCTCGAGTGCGCGAAGTGTGGACGCGAGTACGCGCCCGACGAGGTTCGGTTCACGTGTCCGGAGTGTGGCGTGGAAGGCATCCTCGATGTCCTCTACGACTACGAGGAGATCGCGTCGCGTTTCACCAGAGAGGACCTCTCGCGTTCGACCGAGCCCTCCCACTGGCGCTATCTGCCGCTGATGCCGGTCGAGTCCCTTGAGCACACGCCGCCGCTTCGCGTCGGTTGGACACCCCTCTATCACGTGGAGGGCGTGCTCGGACTGTCCGAGCTCTACATCAAGGATGACAGCCTCAATCCGACGGCGTCTCTCAAGGACCGCGCGACCTCGGTCGCCATGGCGAGAGCAGCTCAGGAGGGCGTGAAAGTCGTAGCCGCCGCCTCGACCGGCAACGCAGGTTGCTCGCTTGCGGGCTTCGCTGCGGCAAGTCGGGTGCCGTGCTGCATCTTTGTTCCAGGAACGGCCCCGCGCCCGAAGGTAGCGCAGCTTCTGGTCTACGGCGCGACCGTCTTCACCGTCGACGGAAGCTACGACGACGCCTTCGATCTCGCAAACAAAGCTATTGAGCGCTACGACTGGTACAACCGCTGTTGCGCCGTGAATCCGTACCTCGTCGAGGGCAAGAAGACGGTGGCGTTCGAGATATGCGAACAGCTCTGTTTTCGCGCGCCGGACAGGGTCTTTGTTCCCGTCGGGGACGGTTGCATCATGAGCGGCACGTACAAGGGATTTGCTGAGTTCCTGAAGCTCGGGTTCATCGACAGAATGCCCGAGCTCATCGGCGTTCAGGCCGAAGGCGCGAGTCCGGTGAAGCAGGTATTCGAGAGCGGCGGGGAACTCGTCCCGTGTACCCCGTGCACAATCGCGGACAGCATCGCCGTGGGCCACCCCAGGAACTGGCGGAAGGCCGTACAGGGAATCACGGCGAGCGGTGGAACGATTATGACCGTGACCGATGACGAAATCGTCGCCGCCATTCGGGAGTTGGCGCAGGCGACCGGCATCTTTGGTGAGCCGGCGGGTGTGACGGCCTTCGCGGGTCTCACCAAAGCCGTTCGGGAAGGAATGGTCGCGCCGGATGAGCGGATCGCGGTCCTGATGACCGGAAGCGGTCTCAAGGACACCGATGCGGCAATGAAGTCGGCAGGTGAACCGGTGGCTATTGGACAGTCGCTGGGCGATGTTGAGCGAGCTCTGGCAGGGTAACGGGGTTTCGGGGCGGCTTCGGAGCAGGCTCCGGCAGGGTAGCGGCGCTTCGGGGAACCGCAGCGCCGGCGGTCGCGGGGAGGGCGAACGTATGCGCGTTGTTCTCACAGTGAACGGCAGAACGCGGACGGCCGAAGTCCCGCCTGCGACAACGCTCCTTGAGCTTCTGCGCGAGCACCTCGGTCTCAGAGGAACCAAGTGTGGATGCGGGAATGGGGAGTGCGGCGCCTGCACCGTTATCCTCGATGGCGACCCGGTGAGTTCGTGTCTTGTCTTTGCCGCGCAGTGCGATGGGCGAGAAGTCGTAACGATAGAGGGATTGAGCGGAGAGAGCGGAAAGCTCGACCGCATTCAGCAGGCGTTCATCGACACAGGGGCCGTGCAGTGCGGGTTCTGCACGCCGGGCATGATAATGTCGGCCGCAGCGCTTCTTTCGAAGAAGCCGCATCCCTCGCGCGAGGAGATCGCGGAGGCATTGTCGGGAAACCTCTGCAGATGCACCGGCTACGTGAAGATCGTGGATGCAGTCGAGGCCGCTTCGCGCACGAGTGAGTAGGCGAAGCTGCGACAGACGAACACGCAGCCGACGCAACAGCATGCAGGAACAGAGAGGACTGACGGATGGAGTATCTCGAAAGCAAGGATCTGATCTTCATCAGGCTTCATCAGGATGAGGAGCTATTCGATTGTCTGAAGGAAGTGTGTGTCGCCTGTGATGTCAAGGTGGGGGTGGTGCTGTCGGGAATCGGGATGCTGAAGCAGGCGGAGCTCAACTTCTTCCAGAAGCAGGGCGAGTACTCGCGGGTGCTTTTCCCTCAACCACTCGAACTCGTATCGCTTTCGGGGAACATCGTCTTCCAGGACGGAGAGCACATGTTCCATCTTCACGCTGTCCTGGCGCGGCCGAACAAAGAAGCGATTGCCGGACACCTCTCGAAGGCAAAGGCGAACGTAACGAACGAGATCGTCATCCTGAAATCGGACGCACCCTTGAGGCGCGAGCTTGACCCTGGAACAGGTCTCAAATCCCTGCGTCTCAAATAGGAGAGCACGATGAGTCCTACTCCGACAGAACTGAGGGGCGTAGCCAAAGTCATTCGGCGTGACATTCTCACGATGTTGCTGGAGGCCGGCTCCGGTCACCCTGGAGGATCGCTTTCAGCCGCCGACATCATCGCCGTTCTGTACTGGGAAGTAATGAATATCAGACCGGACAGACCGGTGTGGGAAGAGCGCGACCGCTTCGTCCTTTCCAAGGCGCACGCCGCCCCGGCGCTCTACGCCGCTCTCGCGCGTCGCGGCTACTTCGATGTGAGAGAACTCCTGACCTTCCGGAAGCTGAAGTCGAAGCTCCAGGGGTTCCCGGACATGCATAAGACGCTGGGCATAGATGCGTCGGTAGGGTCGCCGGGTCAAGGGCTCTCGATAGCCAACGGCCTTGCAATCGCCGCCAAGCGGGACGGGAAGAGCTTCCGCGTCTACTGCCTGATCGGTGATGGGGAGACGCAGGAGGGACAAGTCTGGGAGGCCGCAATGACGTCGGCGCACCACGGTCTCGACAACGTCTGTGCCATCATAGACAGGAACCGGATGATGGGCGACGGGGACACCGAGAAGATCGCGGCGCTCGCGCCGCTGGGAGACAAGTGGCGGACCTTCAACTGGCACGTCATCGAGACCGACGGGCACGATGTGGAGCAATTGCTAGGAGCATTCAGTGAGGCCGCGTCGGTAAAGGGCAAACCGTCGCTGATTCTCGCACGCACCGTGAAGGGAAAGGGCGTTCCTTTCATGGAGAACAACCCGGAGTGGCACGACAAGAAGGTCACGGAAGATCTGTACGAGGAGGCCGTGCGGGCGCTCTCGTAGGAGCCCACGCGCCTGGTTGGTCACGACGCCGGATTGGGGTTTGAACCGGCGAGCGCAGCAGCGTGGTACTGGACGTCTATCAGGGGTGACACTTATGGCCGAGATGGGGCTTGCCGACATACACCACAACGCGGCGAAGCTGGAGGCGACGAGCCGAGGGTACGAGCGCGGACTGATCGAGCTCGCCGAGCGGGGTTTCGACATCATAGTCATGGATGCCGATCTCGCAGGGTCAAGCGGAACAGGTGAGTTCAGGAAGCGCTTCCCCGACAGATTCATGGACATAGGTCTGTGCGAACAGGACATGATTGGAACTGCGGCCGGGCTGGCGCTTGCCGGCAAATGCGTCTTTGTGACGACCCACGGCATGCTTGCGGCAGGCAAGGCATGGGACATCATTCGTTCGACGATCTGCTACGGCACGCTGAATGTGAACATCTGCGGTGCGGACGCCGGGCTCTCGGCGGGCGCGGCGGGTGGTTCGAGGCAGTCACTTGAGGATGTCGCTGTGATGCGGACGCTCACAGGTATGACGGTTGTCGTCCCGGCTGATTCCGTAGAGGCGAAGAAGGCCACGATTGCCGCCTCGCGAACGCCCGGTCCGGTCTACCTGCGCTTTGCGTCGGCGCGTGTGCCCATCGTGACGACGGATCTGACCCCGTTCACGATGGGACAGGCCGAGGTCTACAGGCAGGGTGATGACGTGTCCGTGCTGGCATGTGGGGTCGTCGTCTACGAGGCGATGAGGGCGGCGCGAAAGCTCGAGGATGAGGGAATCAGCGTGAGGGTCATCAACTGTCACACGGTCAAGCCATTCGACCGGGCGATGGTAAGCAGGATGGCTGTCGAGACCGGCGCAATCGTCACGGTGGAAGAGGGTGCCTCCATTGGGGGACTCGGGGGCGCGTGTGCGGAGGCCCTTGCGCAGGTGGGGCGCCCGATCCCCATGAAGATAGTCGGCATAGAAGACCGCTTCGGCGAATCGGGCGAGCACGAGGAACTCCTTCTGCATTTCGGCCTGACGTCCCGCGGGATCGCGTCGGCGATCCGCGAGGTACTGATTATGAAAGCAAACGGCGCCCGCGGCGCACGTGAAGAGGAAACAAGGAGCAGGTAAATAACTGTTGCTCACACCGGAGTGCCGCAGAATCGTGGTCTGGAATCGGTTGTGGGTGGGGATCGGCATGGACGGGCAGGAGTCCATCGAGAGAAGGAGAGAATCGATGTTCGCAGAAAGAATGAACAGGCTGGGGACGGAGACCGCCTTCGAGGTGCTGGCGAAGGCGAGGGCGCTTGAGGCACAGGGACGCGATATCGTCCACCTGGAGATCGGCGAGCCGGACTTCGACACGCCGGACAACATCCGCCAGTCGGCGGTCGACGCCATATGGGCGGGTCGTACCCACTACGGTCCCTCCGCGGGACTCATGGAAGTGCGCGAGGCTATCTGCGAGCACTTCGCAAAGGACCGGGGCATTCAATACTCACCGGACGAGATCGTGCTGACTCCGGGCGGCAAGCCGATCATTTTTCTCCCGATTCTGGCGCTTGTCGACCACGGTGACGAAGTCATCTACCCGAATCCCGGCTATCCGATCTACGAGTCGGCCATCAATTTCGCCGGCGGGAAAGCCGTCCCGCTCATGTACAACGAGGAGCGGGACTTCCGCTTCGACATCGCTGAGCTCGAGGAGAAGATAGGCCCGCAGACGAAGATGCTCATCATCAACTCGCCTGAGAATCCTACGGGAGGCGTGCTCGAGGAGAGCGATCTCAAGCGCATCGCCGAGCTGGCGGTCGAGAACGACGTCATCGTCCTGTCCGACGAGGTCTACAGCAAGATGATCTACGATGGAGAGCATCATACCGTCGCTGCATATCCGGGCATGAAAGAGCGGACCATCCTCATGGATGCGCACTCCAAGACATACGCAATGACAGGGTGGCGTCTTGGCTACGCCGCTATGCCGAAGCCGATCGCTGAGAAGTTCACGAAGCTCAACACGAACGTCTACTCCCATGCGACCACCTTCGTCCAGATCGCCGGCGTTGAGGCGCTCAAGGGTCCCCAGGACAAGGTCAGAGAGATGCTGGCCATCTTCAAGAAGAGAAGAGACGCGATTGTGGACGGTCTCAACGACGTCAAGGGCTTCTCGTGTCTCAAGCCGAAGGGCGCGTTCTACGTGTTCCCGAACATCACGGAGACCGGCATGCCGTCCCAAGAACTCGCTGACAGAATGCTCAATGATGCGGGTGTGGCCTGTCTGTCGGGCACCTGCTTCGGCAGTAACGGAGAGGGCTACCTCAGATTCAGCTACGCCAACTCCCTTGAGAATATTGAGAAAGCGGTCGAGAATATCCGCAAGAATATGGCCTAGATGTAGCCCTCTGCACCATGGGGGCGACCACGCCGGCTGCTCCCATGGGCAGCGCGGACGTACACGCGGCGAGAGTGCGAATCGTGCACTCGCTCAGAGTGGAAGGTACCCATGATTTCAGCGGTCGTACTGGCTGCGGGCGAATCCCGAAGGATGGGGAAGAAGAAGGAGCTGCTCCCGATCAAGGGAACGCCGATGATTCGGCTTGTTGTGGACAAGCTCCTCGCCTCGATCAAGATTGACGAGGTTATCGTAGTGCTCGGCGCTCATGCTGACGAGGTAGGCTTGGCGCTTTCCGGGATCATAGACGAGCGGCTTGAGCTGGTGGGAAACAGGCGGTTCAGCGACGGGATGGGAACATCTCTGGCGCGGGGCGTCAGCGCCTGCTCGTGGGGGACGGACGGCATCTTCGTTGTGTTGGGTGACGCTCCGTTCTTCCGTGTTGAGGATGTGGACAGACTGGTCGATTCCCACTCGCACGGTGGGGCAATCGTCGTGCCTGTGAGGGCGGGACGCCGCGGACATCCCATCCTTATCGACGGGTCCTACAGAGAGGAACTCGAGGATCTGGACGGGGATGCAGGAGCGAGACATATTCTCGAGCGCGACGCCGACCGCATCGTCGAGGTCGCGATCGACGCCGACGGTTTTCTGGTCGACATTGACGAAGCGGATGACTACGAGGCCGTGAAAAACGGGATGGGTGGGGAATAGGCGACCTCGCACGGGCTGAGCGATTCGGTCGGGCGCGGGGTCGGTCTTCATTCAGTGCCGTCTGGAGTCCGTAGGCAATGCGCCGCCGAGGGCGGCGGCAAGAGGAAGTTGAAACTATGGCGCTCAGGCTTGCGGACATCTATGAAGAGCTGGCGCGAATGCACCGGGAGGGGATCTCCGGTGTCGTGGCGACAGTTGTGCGCGCGGACGGCTCAACGCCCAGAAACGCAGGCGCCAAGATGATCGTCTACGCAGATGGCCGCATACTCGGTTCTGTTGGTGGTGGCACGATCGAAAGCACGGTCATCGACGCGGCGAGAGGAATGGTCGGTTCGAAGGAGAGCAAGCTTTTCTCATACGATCTCGCCGACGGTCAAGACATGACCTGCGGCGGCGGTATGGAGGTCTTCCTCGAACCCATCGCCTCCGGTCCGATGCTCGTCGTCATAGGTGGCGGACACGTCGGTCTGGCAGTGGCGCGGGCGGCCAAGCAGTCCGGATTCAGCGTAGCGGTGGCTGACGACCGCGCGGACATGGTCTCTGCGAAACGGTTTCCCTTCGCGGACTTGCGACTCGTGGGGAATGAGGACCTTCTTGAGAGTGACCTCAAGGTGGATGGCGAGACTTTCGTGGTTGTCGTAACGAGGGGACACCGGTTCGACAAGGAATGGGTCAGTAAACTACTCGTCAGAAAGCCCGCCTACCTTGGAATGCTCGGAAGCGAGACGAAGGTCGCGGCGGCATTCGCCGAGCTCGAAGCCGAGGGAACGCCACGCGCCGACCTTGACACTGTGCATGCCCCCATTGGGCTCGACATTGGGGCAGAGACTCCCGATGAGATCGCGGTCAGCGTCGTGGCCGAGATAATAGCAGCAAAGAACGGCATCAGAGATACGGCGAGGCTGATGGATAAGATCGGTTTCAAGGGGCGCAACAGAGATTGAGCCGTTCAAGCCCTGTCAAGTGAGTTGACTACAGTGATCAAGGTTGGGCCGCACTGAGGGAAGTGGGTGTCGGATGAAAGAGGATAGCCTGATTGTCGTGAGGGGTGGAGGAGATCTCGGAAGCGGGGTCGTCTTCAGACTCGTGAGCGCAGGTTACAGGGTAGTGGTCCTCGAAGCAGAGTGCCCCACGGTCGTCAGAAGGAAGGTCTCCTTCGCTCAGGCTGTGTTCGACGGGCGTGCGTCCGTTGAGGAAATGCCCTCGATATTGACTGCGCTGGATGAGCTTGAGACCGCGTCCGTCGGCTTCTGGAATCCGGACGGCGCGATGGGTCAACCAGTGCCGGTTGTCGTCGATCCAGAAGGGTGTTCGCTTGGCATTCTGAGTCCCGACGTGGTGGTGGATGCCAGAATGGCGAAGCGAAACCTCGGCGCCGCCATCGACGACGCTCCTCTCACGGTTGGATTGGGGCCGGGATTCGAAGCCGGCCGTGATGTGGATCTTGTGATCGAGACCAACCGGGGACACAGATTGGGCCGGGTCATCCGATCCGGACGGGCTGAACCCGACACCGGTATTCCCGGCGCGGTGCTGGGCGTGACCGAGCAACGGATAGTGCGCTCTCCGGCAAACGGTCCCTTCCGGTCCATGCGACGAATCGGAGACGTGGTTGAGACCGGTGACGAACTCGGCGAGGTCGGTGGGAAGGCGGTGGTCGCGCGGACCGGAGGAGTGATCCGCGGGCTTGTCTCGGACGGTGTGGAACTCAGTGAGGGCCAGAAGAGCGGAGACATCGACCCGCGCGGGGACAGGATAGATCCCGCGACCGTTTCCGACAAGGCTCTCGCCGTCGGTGGAGGCGTGCTGGAGGCTCTCCTGTCACGAGGCTTTCTGCCTGGGAGATGACGTAGTGTACGAGCCGGTCTGGAGACATCCGAAGAGCCTGGATGAGGCCGTGACCGCCATCAGCGACGCCGGTGAGTCGGGAAGGGCGATAGCCGGAGGGACGGATCTCGCCGTACTCATCCGGAGGCGCGTGTTGAGACCGGATGTGCTTGTAGATCTCTCCGGCGTGCCCGGACAGGCGCAGATCACCGTAGCCGACGGACGCTTCGAACTCGGCGCGCTTGCCACACACGCCGGGATCGCGGCGCACCCTCTGGTGCGGGAGAGGGTGGGACTGCTTGCTGCGGCGTGTGCCGCAGTCGGTTCCCCGCAGACCCGATCTCGCGGAACTCTCGGAGGGAATATCGCGAACGCGTCGCCTGCGGCTGACAGCGTGACGGCGCTCGCCGCTCTGGACGCAGATGTGCGTATTCTGTCGATGCGTGGGGAGCGTATCGTTCCGCTTGCGGACTTCTTCAGGGGCCCCGGAGTGACGACACTGGCGGGAGACGAGCTCATTGCCGGAATCTCGTTCAATCTGCCTGGTGCCGATGCCCGCAGCTACTACCGTAAGGTGGGGCAGCGGAACGCGCTTGCCATCGCGATTGTATCGATCGGAGCTACATTCGATCCCAAGGCTGGAACAGTACGAGTGTCCTTCGGTTCGGTTGCTCCAACGGTGGTGCGCGCGAGAGCGGCCGAGGAGCTCTTCGAATCAGAGTGGGGAACTTCAAATGACCGACCAGAGCTTGTGAAGGCCGTGGCGCGACTCGCGGTCGAGGCCGCGAGTCCGATAGATGACGTGAGAGCGACGGCGGAGTACAGAACGATGCTCGTAGAATCACTGACCGCATCGTCGCTCAGGGAGATGTGCCTGAGAGACTGACCAGGGAAATGTGCCTGAGGGATTGACGAGTTTGCTGTGCGTGACGAGAGATACTTGAGAACGGAGGAAACGGTGTTCAGCACGAAAGATTTCAGAGGCAGGGATTTCATCACGCTTCTGGACTACACGAGGGAAGAGATCGAGTTCATTCTCGATTTCGCCGCGGAGCTCAAGGACAAGTTCGGGTCGGGACGTCCGCACAAGTACCTTGAGGACAAGACGCTCTTCATGATCTTCTACAACTCATCTCTGAGGACGAGAAACAGTTTTGAGGCTGGGATGACGCAGATGGGCGGCCACGCGCATTTCCTCGATCCGAACAAGATCTACATGCCCGTGCTCGAGGGCGAAGAGATTGCCTACTCGACCGAGCGCATCTCGGATGTGGCGCGTGTGCTCGACCGCATGGGTCACGGCATCGCCATTCGGATATACGGGGACCCCGTCGGTTGGATCAACGGCAAGGCCAACCGCATTGTGCGTGAGTTCGCGCACTGGGCCGAGCGCGTTCCCATCATCAACATGGAGTGCGACATCTACCATCCTTGCCAGGGCATGGCCGACATCCTCACCGTCAAGGAGCACTGCGGCGGTTTCAAGGGGAAAAAGTTCGTGATGAGCTGGGCCTACAGCCCGAGCGTCCACAAGCCGCTGTCGGTTCCCCACAGCGCGGTGATCGCTGCCGCCACCGTCGGTTGTGACGTGGTTCTCGCGCACCCCAAGGGGCTCGAACTCGACGATGACGTGGTAGCGGCGGCTCGCAAGCGCGCCGAGGAGTCCGGTGGCTCGTTCGAGATAACGAACAGCATGGAAGCCGCGTTCAAAGATGCCGACGTCGTTTATCCGAAGGCATGGACATCCAAGCACTTCATCCCACCGATCGCGGACGCGCCGATGATGGAGAAGACGCAGGAGCTCTTCGACGCCAACAAGGACTGGATCTGCGACGCTGCGAAGATGAAGCTCGCAAAGCCTGACGCCAGGTACATGCACTGTCTGCCGTGCGACCGCGGGTTCGAGGTGACCGACGAGGTCATCGACGGTCCGAATTCGGTCGTGTTCGACGAGGCCGAGAACAGACTTCACGTGCAGAAGGCCATCATGGCCCTGACGATGGACGTCTAGACAGAGGGATTTGATGATGGCAGTGAATCTCAAGGGACGCGATCTCATATGTACGCAGGACTGGAGCGTTGAGGAGCTGGAGGCCACGCTGGAACTCGGCGCGAAGATGAAGGCCGATCGATACAGTGAAGAGCACGCCGCAATCCTCCGGCACAAGACGTTCATGCTCATGTTCTACAACTCGTCGCTGAGGACGCGCCAGTCGTTTGAGGCGGCGGCGACGGAGCTCGGCGGACATGCTCAGTTCCTCGAGACGAAGAATCTCAGACTCAAGAGCAAGGCGCAAAGAGGTGAGGTCATGAAGGACACGGCCGGCGTGATGAGTCGCTACGGCGTCGGCATAGGCATTCGGATTCTCGAGGATTCGGTCGAGAAGTACGGCGACGGCGACAAGTTCCTTCGGGACTTCGCCGACGTCGCGACCGTACCCATCATCAGCATGGCGCACGACAAGTTCCACCCATGCCAAGGGCTGGCGGACGTCATGGGGATGCGGGAGAGCATCGGAGACACCAGAGGGAAGACACTGCTTCAGATCTGGGGCTACTCGCCGATGGTCAGGTCGTGGAGTTCTGTGCAGGAGAGCATCGTCATCAATTCGCGGCTCGGAATGAACGTGCGGATGGCGCACCCGGAGGGTTTCGAGATCGATCCCGAGGTCATCCAAATGACAAGAGCCAACTGCGAGGCCGCCGGTACGACGTTCGAGATCACGCACGATCAGGACGCGGCGTACGACGGCGCCGATGTTGTCTACTCGCGCCACTGGATGCACCCGAAGCGCTACGAGCTTGGCCCCGAGGGCGAGCAGGAACTTTCTGCGAAGCACAAGGACTGGTGTGCGACCACCGAACGTATGGTTCGGACGAACAACGCCGTGTACATTCATCCGATGCCGATCGACCGCGGAAACGAGGCGGACGACGCTGTCTGTGATGCAGAGCGTTCGATCATCTACGACGTGGCCGAGAACAGATTGCACGTCCAGAAGGCCATCATGGCTTTGACGATGGGGTAGGAGGAGTACATGAGCAGACTCGCGGTTGTCGCCATCGGTGGCAACTCCATTACAAAAGCCGGTCAGCGCGGCACGATTCCGGAGCAGTTCGAGAACGCTACGGAGACGAGTCGTCACATCGCCGGCATGATAGAGAAGGGGTGGGACGTTGTCATTACCCACGGCAACGGCCCTCAGGTGGGGAACATCCTCCTGAGAGCTGAAATGGCTTCATCGGTCCTCCCGAATCTCCCTCTGGATACTTGCGGCGCGGACTCACAGGGCTCCATGGGATACATGCTCCAGCAGGTCCTCGGCACGGAGCTTGGCAAGAGGGGAATCGACAAGGAGGTCGTCTCAGTCGTGACACAGGTGGTGGTCGACTGGAACGATCCCGCATTTCAGAATCCGTCCAAACCGATCGGACCGTTCTACACCCTGGAGGAAGCTGAGAGGCGCAGGGATGATGACGGGTGGGATATCGTGGAGGACGCGAACCGTGGATGGCGACGAGTTGTGGCATCGCCGATTCCTCAGCGCGTCGTAGAGGCGCGCTCGATCAAGGCACTGCTCAAGGCCGGGTCCGTTGTCATCGCCGTGGGGGGTGGGGGGATTCCGGTCGTCGAGGGTAAGACCGGCCTCAGCGGTGTCGAAGCCGTCATCGACAAGGATCACGCTTCTCGGCTTCTGGCGAACGACATCGGTGCGGAGCTTCTTGTTGTCTCAACCGACGTCGAGCGGGTCGTACTCAACTTCGGTACGACGGAAGAGATCCCGCTGAAAATGATGACCGTTGCTGAAGCGAAGAAGTACCTCGATGAAGGTCACTTCCCGGCCGGCAGCATGGGGCCGAAGGTAAGAGCCGGTATCGCCTTCATCGAAGGGGGAGGGAAAGAGGTCATAATCACCAACCCGGAGTCCATCGAGAGCGCGCTCGAAAAGAAGACCGGCACACGCATAGTGGCGTAGATCGAGGGCGCACGGAGGGAACGGGCCAACACGTCGGGGTGACGCATGAAGGATCTAGCGAAGATCATCAGGGTAGCGCGCGGCAAGATGCCGGCGGATCTCGTTCTCAAGAACGCGAGGATCGTCAACGTGTTCTCGTCGGAAGTCTATGCCGGCGACATCGCCATCTGGGGCGAGCGCATCGTCGGGATCGGTGAGTACGAGGGCAAGAAGGAAATCGATCTCAAGAAGGCGTTCGTGCTGCCCGGGCTTATAGATGGGCACATGCACATCGAGAGCACGATGGTCACAGTGCAGGAATTCGCGCGGTCCGTCGTGCCGCGGGGTACCACGTCGGTCGTTGCAGATCCCCACGAGATAGCCAACGTCCACGGGATTGAGGGCATCTACTACATGCTGAACTCCAGCAAATACAGTCCCGTGAACATCTTCATGATGCTCCCGTCCTGCGTCCCGGCCACGGAGTTCGAGACCAGCGGAGCCGTTCTGCGCGGATTCGATCTCTACCCGCTCCTCAGGGAGAAGTGGGTCTTGGGACTCGGTGAAGTGATGAACTTCCCCGGCGTTTTGAGGGAGGATGAGGGACTTCTGGACAAGATAACAATGACCCACGACCGCAAGCGGATCGACGGGCACGCTCCGGGTCTCTCCGGCAAGGATCTCAATGCCTACATCGCGACGGGAGTCGCCTCCGACCACGAGAGCACGACCGTCAAGGAGATGACGGAGAAGCTCAGACTCGGGATGTACGCCATGATCCGGGAAGGATCTGTAACGAAGAACCTCAAGGACCTCCTCCCGGCCGTGACGTGTGAGAACAACTCTCGTTGTTTCTTTGTTACCGACGACAGACATCCGAAGGATCTGCTCGAGAAGGGCCACATGGATCACATGGTCAAGATGGCCGTGAAGGAAGGTATCGATCCCCTCACGGCCATCAGGATGGCCACCATCAACACGGCCCAGTACTTCGGTCTGAAAGACCTTGGAGCAATCGCTCCCGGGTACAGGGCGGACCTTGTTGTCGTCGACGGCCTCAAGCGACTCAACATCAAGATGGTCTTCAAGAACGGCAAGTTGGTGGCGGAGAACGGCAAGATGATAGCGCCTCCTCCGAGAGTGCCTCTTCCGCAGCTTCGGAGCTCGATCAACATCAAGTGGTTGGCGCCGGAGGATTTCGACATCTCCGCGAAGGGCACGAAGGCGCGCGTCATCAATCTTGTCCCCGACCAGATCGCCACACGTGGAACGATCGAGAAGGTGAAGGCGAAGGATGGTCTCGTAGTCGCAGACACGAAGAGAGACATCCTTAAGATGGCAGTCGTCGAGCGGCACCACGCCAGCGACAACATCGGGCTGTGTCTGGTTAAGGGGTTCGGTCTGAAGAGGGGCGCCATTGCGAGTTCCGTCGCGCACGACTCGCACAACATCGTCGTCGTCGGAACGAGCAGCAAGGACATGATGGCGGCTGTTGTCGAGATCTCGAAGATGCGCGGCGGCCTGTCCGTCGTGTGTGACGGAGAGCTGTTGGCCGGCCTGCCGCTTCCCATTGCAGGACTCATGTCGGAAGAGACACTCGAGAACGTAGTGAAGGGGCTTGAGAAAGTTGTCCGGGCGGCGAACAAAATCGGCTCCAAGGTCGCCGATCCGTTCATGGCCATGTCGTTCCTGGCTCTGCCGGTCATCCCTGAGCTCAAGCTGACGGACAAGGGGCTTTTCGAC
This sequence comes from bacterium, assembly GCA_025782395.1. Classification (GTDB taxonomy): domain Bacteria; phylum Joyebacterota; class Joyebacteria; order Joyebacterales; family Joyebacteraceae; genus Joyebacterum. The sequence continues at coordinate 41,048 of JALGZD010000191.1, read as the reverse complement.
GTCGGGAGCTTCCAGTTCACCGACCTGTTCGTCTGACCCGTGAGTTGTCACCACCGGCAGCCCGTTCGACCGTCAGAGGGGCTCATGAAGCGACAGGTCTACATAGCTCTCTTCATCGCAATCTCCGCTTCTACCATGGGGGTCGGATTCATCGGCCCCCTGTTGCCGTTCTACGTTGAGGGGGCGCCGGTTACAGGAAGGAGCACGCCATGAGGAAGCTCACGTTTCTTGTTCTTCCGCTCGTTCTACTGTCTCTCGTCGTGACGGGATGCCGGCAGAGCACTCCGTCGCAGGACGCAGACGTTTTTAAGGTCGGAATGGTCTTCGACGTCGGCGGCAAAGGGGACAAGTCTTTCAATGATTCCGCCTACCGGGGTCTTCTGAGAGTGGCCGACGATTTTGAGATCGAGCACAGGGAGTTCGAGCCCGGGCAGGACGCCGACAGGGAGACCGGACTGAGGAAGCTCGCGCAGGCCGGTTTCGACGTCATCATCGGTGTCGGGTTCCTCTTCAGCGATTCGATAAGGAGTGTGGCGGCCGACTATCCGGATGTCCGGTTTGCATGTGTCGACTTCGACACGAGACCGAATGAGCAGCTGCCGGACAACCTCGTCGGTCTCGTCTTCCGGGAAGAGGAAGGGTCATTCCTGGTCGGTGTTGTCGCGGGTCTCAAGAGCAAGACAGGCCGTGTCGGCTTCATCGGTGGCATGGACGTGCCACTCATCCACCGGTTTGAGGCGGGCTACATTGCAGGAGCCAGGTACGCCAACCCGGCCGTGTCTGTCACCGTTGGGTACGCAGGATCGACTCCACAGGCGTTTGCCGATCCCGCGAAGGGTAAAGAACTGGCGATGCTCCAGTACGGTCGTGGTGTGGACGTCATCTACCACGCTTCCGGCAACACGGGTATCGGTGTCATAGAGGCGGCGAGGGAGACCGGGAACTTCGCGATCGGCGTCGACTCGAATCAGAACTATATGGCGCCCGGCTACGTACTTACGAGCATGGTCAAGCGCGTGGACAATGCCGTATACGCGGTCGTTCTCGAGGCGCTCGAGAACAGGTTCGAGGGGGGGGTTGAGGAGTTGGGACTCGCCGAGGACGGCGTCGGCTACGCCATGGACGATTACAATGCCGGGCTCATATCCGAAGATATGGTTGAGATGGTCGAGGCCGCGAGGATGAAGATCATCGCTGGGGAGATCGACGTCCCGCGGGAGTAGCCGGTTCCGCAGTAATAGCTGCAGGGGTCTCCGGCACACTCTGATCGTTCGCAGTACAAGGGGGCGACGCTCCATGCCCGAGCAGAACGCCGTCGAGATGCGAGGCGTAACCAAGCGCTACCCGCGTGTGGTCGCGTGCGACTGCGTCGACCTTGACGTTCGCCGGGGTGAGATCCACGCCATCATCGGTGAGAACGGAGCCGGCAAGTCGACGCTCATGAAGATCCTCTACGGCATGGTCCGGCCCGATGAGGGTTCCATTCGACTCAACGGTACTTCACTCATTGGGCACGCTCCAAGCGACTCGATCAAGCTCGGACTCGGCATGGTCCACCAGCATTTCATGCTGATAGACCCGTTCACGGTGGCCGAGAACGTTGTTCTGGGAATCGAACCGGTCCGCGCTGGTCTCCTGGTCGATGGCCAGGCGGCCAGGGAGAGAGTCGAGCGTCTGTCATCCGAATACGGTCTCGCACTGGATCCGGATGAGAGAATCGAGAACCTCTCCGTGGGGCTGGAGCAGCGCGCTGAGATAGTGAAGGTGCTCTATCGGGGCGCTGACATCCTGATCCTCGACGAACCGACCGGGGTCCTGACGCCACAGGAGGTCGCTGAGCTCTTTCTTGTTCTCAGGTCACTCCGTCAGAGCGGTCGCACGATCATCTTCATCACACACAAACTGAACGAGGTCATAGAACTCGCCGACCGCGTCACTGTGATGCGGGACGGGCGCGTAACCGGCGTGGTATCGGCCTCAGAGACGACTCCCGGGGAGCTGGCCAGGATGATGGTCGGCCGGGATGTCCTCCTGAGGGTCGAGCGTGGAGAGGCAACCCAAGGTGAACCGGTCCTTGCGGTCAGCAAGCTGTCGGCCGTCGGCAGAAAAGGGGCGCATGTCCTCGACCAAGTAAACCTGGAGATTCGATCGGGCGAGATCCTGGGAATAGCCGGCGTTCAGGGGAACGGGCAGACTGAACTCGTTGATGTCATCACGGGGCTTCACGCAGCATCATCGGGGAACGTAATGTTGAGCGGGACAGACATCACGAATCGGAGACCACGGGTCATCCGCGACATGGGTGTGGCGCACGTCCCGGAGGACAGACTGGCGCGGGGACTCGTGCCGGAATTCACGGTGGCCGAGAACCTCGTGCTGGGAAACCAGCACCATGCCGAGTACTGTCATCACGGCCTCATAGATGTCGTCAAGATAGAAGAACATGCGCGTGAACTCATAGCCGAACACGATCTCAGGCCCGCAGATCCATCAGTCCGCGCTTCCCATCTCTCTGGAGGCAACCAGCAGAAGCTCATAGTGGCCCGGGAGTTCGACAGTGATCCGGCGCTCCTGGTGGCGTCTCAGCCGACGCGTGGAGTCGATATCGGAGCAATCGAATTCGTCCACACGAGCATCCTCAAGATGCGGGACGCCGGGGCCGCGGTGCTGCTTGTGTCGGCGGAGCTGTCTGAGATAATGACGCTCTCGGATCGGATAGCGGTCATGTACGGGGGACGGATAGTTGCGGAGTTCGAGGGCGGGACGGTGACAGAGGAAGATCTGGGTTGCTACATGACCGGGGCAGCGAACGATTCCAGAGGGCAGGCCACGGCGGAAGGGGCAGCATGAGCTCGCCAGGGGCATCAGGCACGGCCACACGCGTTAGCAGGATCGCCGGGACAGAGAGAATCGTGGATGTGCTGGCGCCGCTGGTCGCTGTGCTGGCGGCGTTCCTCGTGGGTGGGCTCGTGGTTGCCGCTATCGGCGAGAGCCCTCTCAGATTCTATTCAACGCTCTTCCGTGGAGCTTTCGCAAATGCCGATAGTGTCGGGCTTGTGCTTTTCAATGCTACCCCTCTGATCTTCGCCGGTCTGGCAGTGGCCTTCGCGTTTCGGGCCGGTCTCTTCAATATCGGAGGCGAGGGTCAGCTCTACATCGGCTCGTTCGTTTGCACGTGGGTGGCCCTCCAGCTGCCGGGCGCGCCAAGGGTGTTGCTGATTCCGGTGCTCATTCTCGCCTCCGCCGCGGGCGGAGGCCTGTGGGCGGCGATCCCGGGATATCTCAAGGCGCGGTTGGGAGTCCACGAAGTCATCAACACGATCATGATGAACTTCATCGCGGTCGGGCTTACAAGCTACCTTGTCATCAACATCTTCAAAGAGGCCGGACAGATGACGCCGCAGACGGCAACGATCCCGATTGCGGGAGAACTGCCGCGGCTTGCCTATTTCTTCCAGTCGCTGGGCGTTCCCCTCCCGGCTGCAAATCCGCTGAATGTTTCATTCCTGATAGCTCTGGCTGCGGTCTGGCTCGCGTGGTTCATCCTGCACAGGACCACACTCGGATACGAAATCCGGGCCGTCGGTCATAACGCCTCTGCTGCGGAGTGCGCCGGCATCAATGTGCGCCGCACGCTCGTGCTGGCGATGCTCCTGAGCGGGGCCTTCGCAGGGCTTGTGGCAACGAACGAGGTGATGGGGTTCCGTCACAGGTTTCTCGACAACTTCTCGAGCGGTATCGGATTCATGGGAATCGCCGTTGCGCTCCTGGGCAGAAACTCTCCCTTTGGGGTTCTGTTTGCCGCACTCCTCTTCGGGGTTCTCAACACCGGCGCGCTCGAGGTTGATCTTTTCACCGATGTGCCGAGGGAGCTCATACTGGTTGTTCAGGCTGTGACCATCATTCTCGTCGTGGTCGGAAACGAGATCGTGCGGCGCAGGCGCGAGGGCGGTGCAACGTCGAGACGTCGTTCGGAGGCCACAGCCATCGGTCAAGACGGAAGTGCGGAGGCTTCATGAGTGACTGTGGGAGACCAGGAGGAGAGCGGAAGGCCGTAAGCCGCTATGAGGCATCCCAGACGACCGGCATCGTGATCTCGACGGTGTGGGTCATCGGTCTTTCCATAGTGGCCAAGGCTCTCGCTCTCATCAAGGATATCGTCGTCGCGGCACGTTTCGGGACGAGTGCCGAGATGGACAGCTATCTCGTAGCTCTCACGATCCCGGCGCTGGTGATTGCGTGGTGCCGTTCACCGATTCGCTCAGGCTTTGTTCCTCTATTCACGGAGCGATTAGAGCGGGACGGGGAGCGTAGGGCATGGAGCGACGCAGGCATCTTCATGACCGACTTCCTGCTTCTCATTCTTGTAGCCACCGTCGTTGTTCTGGTTCTGGCGCCCCTCATGGTGTCGCTCGTGGCGCCCGGCTTTGGTGAGTCCAGCCACGCGCTCGCAACATCCCTGACACGCGTGATGGCCTTGTCCGTACTCTTCTCGACGATGGCTGGTCTGTTTGCGAACATCCTCCACTGCTACCGGAACTTCGCTATTCCAGGCCTCGGGCGCCCCTTGAACAACGTCATCATGATTCTGGCCGCCGTCTTCCTCACGAGGACCCACGGTATCCATGGCCTTGCCTACGGCATCCTTCTTGGCAGTATCGCGCACGCCGCCGTGCAGCTGCCGTCCATTCGGCGCCGAGCCCGGGGGCTCACACTCCGCATTGACTTCAGGCACCCGATGTTCCTCGGAGTCATGCGGCTCGCGCTTCCTCTCTTCATAGGTATGGCCGGAGCGAAGCTGGACGATGTCGTCGATCGCGTCTTCGCGTCGATGCTCGCGGAGGGAAGCATCTCCGGGTTGTCGTATGCGCTCCGCCTCATCGAGCTTCCGAAGGAGATCCTCATCGTCGGGTTCTCGACGGTGCTCTTCCCGTTCTTCTCAACCATGGCCGCACGTGGCCGGATCGACGAACTTGCGGACAAGCTGATGGCCGCGATGAGGATTGCGTTCTTCATACTTCTCCCTGCATCCATTGGTATGGCAGTGCTGGGCGAGCCTCTTGTGCGACTCATTTTTCAGCGAGGGGCCTTCGACGACGAGTCGATGAGATTCACGGTGTCCGCGCTTCTGCTCTACACACCCACAATATGGGCGCTCGGCATATCGAGCATCATGACTTCGGCCTTCATCGCCATGAAGGACACGAAGCGGCCCGTGATCGCCGGATTCGTGCGGCTTGGAGTCAAGGTGGGACTGGTTCTCGTTTTCGTGCGGATGTTCGAGAGCGCGGGAGTGGCACTCTCCACCTCCGTTTCGCATGTCTTCAAGCTGGTGCTCTTCTTCTTCCTGCTGCCGAAACAGCTGCGAAGCGGGCGCTACCCAGCTCTCTTCCGGTCGTTCCTTGCAACTGCCCTCGCGACCGCGGTAATGGCTGTGGTTCTTCGGTTGCTGTCTCCTGTTGCCGTCACCATCGGGCTGCGCGGGTCGATCACGTGGCAGATAACGGCACTGGGAGGGATGGCAGTTGTGGGAACAGGCGTCTACTGGGCCGCGGCGCGCGTCTTGGCGCCCAATGAACTCAGGGAGATGCTGAAGGTGAGCTCCAGCGGCATCCGTAGCTTTGTCACACGGATGCAAGGGAAGAACTAGGGGGCATGGAACTTGTTTGAGCTTGCAGTGTTCGACTCAGCTCTCAGGATGGCGACTCCGCTCATACTGGCTTCGCTCGGAGGACTCTTCTCCGAACGCTCCGGAGTCGTGAACATCGCGCTCGAGGGCATCCTTCTCACCGGGGCCTTTGCGAGCATCCTGGCTACTTACTACACCGGCGATCCATGGGTCGGCGTCGTAGCCGGCGTTTTCGCCGGGATTCTGGTCTCGCTCATACACGCCGCTGTAGCAGTGATCTTCAAGGCCGACCAGATAGTGAGCGGTGTGGCCATCAACCTCCTTGCGGCGGGCGCGACCCAGTTCCTCACGTGGATCACGTGGGGAAGCTCATCGAATTCGCCGACCGTCGAGGGGATGGCGCACTGGTCACTTCCGGAAGCCTGGGGTCCGGTCGCGCGCGGCATCAACGTGATCATCGGGCATTACCCGCCTCTCGTCTATGTCGCGCTCGTCGCCGTGGCCGTGGCCCACGTGGTACTCTGGCACACGCCGTTCGGCCTGAGACTGAGGGCCACAGGTGAACACCCGGCGGCCGTCGACGCGCTCGGAGTGAGTGTAAAGAAGATGCGCTTCGCGGGCGTGCTCTTGAGCGGAGCGCTCGCAGGGCTCGGCGGCGCCTTCCTCGCACTCAATACGCATCAGTTCGTGAAGAACATGTCTGCCGGACGCGGGTACATTGCTCTGGCCGCGATGATCTTCGGCAAGTGGAATCCCGTTGGCGCCGCGGCGGCGTGTCTGCTCTTCGGATACGCGGAGGCGGTCCAGATGGGTCTTCAGGGACAGCAGGTGCCGAGCCAATTCGTGCAGATGATTCCATACATACTGACGATGATCGCGCTTGTGGGTGTCATTGGAAGAGCTCGACCGCCTGCGGCGCTCGGGAAGCCATACTAGGAGCGAATCATGAACACAGTTTCCATCAGAGTCTCTGCGGCGGTCATCGCCATTCTGTTCCTGGTGGGAGTCGCGATGCCTTTCGCGACTGCTACCGCCACAGATCTTGCACCGCTGATCAGCGATGAACCTGCGCCTGTCGAACACGGCGCGGCGCCGTTTTTCGAGCGAGTGCCCATCATTACGGGCTTCTCCGGCTCAAGCGCGATTGTCGAGTTCGCAACCGTTGAGGAGACACCACCGGGTCTCATCCGGTTCGGTCCACTTCACGAGGTCGGTGGTGTCGAGCGAGCGGCATATCGCAAGATCGCATCAGAGAAGAGCGAGGAGTGGACGCGGGAGCACACGATCCTGGTAGATGTATCGAGGCTTGAATCGTCGGCGTACGATTCCAGCTACATGGACAACGGTGGCGGCATCGTCGCGTACCGGCTCGAGGTGTTCGATCCCACGTTCAATGTTGTAAGAACGTTCGATCGCCGCTTCCGCTATTCGCGGTCGGGCCCGCGCAGGGATGGGGAGTACGCGCCGGCAGAGACCATCGTGTTAGGCCCGTGCCTGGACCGCGTCGGCCCCGGGTATTTCTTCGTGTCGTGGGAGACGGACACTCCGTCACCGGGCGGAGTGATCATCATGGACGGCGAGAGTGAGCGGATGGTCTCCGAGAGCCGTGTTGATGTGCGTCATGAAGTGCTTGTGGCCGGCCTCCGGGAGGACGCTGCCTACGCATACCGGGTTCAGTACGGCAATACCAAGACGCTCACGCGTTGGCACGATGTGCGGACTGCCCCGGACCCGGGCAGCAGGAGACCCTTCACCTTCGGGTTTGCCTCCGACTCGCGATCCGGAGTGGGCGGGGGAGAGGAGAACATCGAAGGCGTCAACTGCGCCGGGCTGAAGGCGGTCCTGGCGGGGGCGAAGGCGCACGGCGCGGATCTTTTCCTCTTCGGTGGAGATCTCGTCGATGGATACACGAGTTCGGAAGAGCGCTTCCTGACCCAGCTTGACTCCTGGCGAAGGGCAAGCGATCAGGTGGCGTTCTCGATGCCGATCTATGAGGGTATGGGCAATCACGAGCAGGTTGGAGACTACTTCCAGGTGACGGATCCTGAGCATGACGGGAAGAGGATTCTCATGTACCGCGATCGGTCGGGCGACGACAGCGTAGAGGCGCTCTTCTCGGCGCGATTCGTAAATCCCCCAGGGAGCTGCTACGGCAACGCCATACCCGGCCCGGAGCGTTCCTACCTCGGAGGCGTGGAGCAGAGAGGCCCAGGCTACGGAGAGACCGTCTACTCCTTCAACTACGACAACTGCCACTTCGTGTCGGTCAACTCCAACTACTGGGTGACCGGACTCTATCCTTCCTACAACACCGTGCGCTGGCCGAGTGATCACGACGGTGTCGCGTACGCGCTCGGTGTCTTCGGGGGCAACAGGGAGGGCTACCTTCTGCCCGAACAGCTCAAGTGGCTCAAGGTCGATCTCGACATTGCCCAGTCCGATCCCGACATAGACTGGATATTTGTCTTCACCCACGAGCCTGCCTTTCCGACCGGAGGACACGCGTACGATGCGATGTTCTGGAGAGACGAGGGGCGAACCGGCAACGGTGGACTCAACGATGCGGATGTTCCACGAGGTGACGTGATCGACATGCGGAACAGGTTCTGGAGCATCCTCTCGAGTCACGACAAGGTCCTGGCTTTCATGTGTGGGGACGAGCATAACTACAGCCGGACGCTCATAGACTCCGACATCCATCCGACCTACACAGCTCCGGTCTGGCAGTTCGTCAGCGGCGGCGCCGGAGCACCGTTCTACGTGCAGGACACTACGGTTCCATGGAGCGATCATGTGAAAGCCTTTTCTCCGGTCAACCACTACTGCATCTTTCACATTGATGCAAAGCGAGTCGGGCTCAGTGTCTACGCGACGAGCGGTGTTCTCATTGACGAGGTGAAAGACCTCGCTGCTGCGGCTGGAAGGAGCATTGACTCTGCCCCCCAGACCCCCTAAAATCTTTGTGCCACATACGTCATCCCACAATCGAAACCACACGCCGCCCCTTCGGGGCGGGCAACGAGGGGGTATGCCACGATGAGACGACGCGCAACACGGGCGCTGCTTGTTCTCCTCGCGCTTCCGGTCGTTCTGGCGGGGTGCAGCGAGAGCGAAGTGAACCCGTACGATGCACTACAGGATCCGGATCCACCCGTGGTGACGAGCTTCGTCTACTCTGGAGGCGAGGCCAGTTGGTCGACGGATGAGGACGCGCTGTGCGTGTTGGAGTACGGTCCGGTCGGGGGTGACTACGAGCACTACGTCTACGGGTCCGGCAAATACTACTCGACATTCCACAGCGTGACGCTCCTGGGCATGGACGAAGGTGTGGAGTACGTCGTGCGTGTCAGGAGCATGGACAGGGCAGGGAATGAGGGGCACCTCGCGGCGGCAGCGCTTCCGGATACGATTGTCGGGGCTGCGTTCGGCGGAGAGATGATGTCTCTCTCAATGATCGATGTGGGCTGGGGACTGGCGGAGCTTCTCACGACGCCGGGCGGTGAGTACATCCTCATAGACGCCGGGCACACCGACCATCTGGACGACGTGATGGGGTTCCTGGCCGATCACGGCGTCGGTTCGCTCACGGCCGCCGTAATGACGCACAGCCATTGTGATCACTACGGTGGATTCCCCGCGGACGGCGGCATTTTCGAGTCGTTCTGGGTAGGCGGGATGATCCTGCCTGACACGACCACCCTCTACAACTCCATTCCATTGAGCGTTATGGATGGGGTTGAGCAGTATGGCATCCCGATCACGTACGTCAAGCAGGGTGATACATCGGACAGCGTGCCCGGCCTGGACTGGGACGACACCCCGGGCTTCCGAGTCCAGGTTCTCGCAGCCGGCCTTGGCGGGACCATCTTCGAGGACGACGACTCGGGTACCGAGGGCATGAACACCAACAACGACTCGGTGGTCCTCCGGATGACGTTCGGGGATGTCTCCTTCGTTACGACAGGAGATGCCGAGCACTTCGCGGAGTTCAACATGATTGACAGGTTTGGACGGCTGGGGGCGAGGGCCCAGGTCCTTCAGATCGGGCACCACGGCAGCGACGACTCCAGCTCCGAGCTGTGGCTCGAGAACGTGTCGCCGCGGGTCGCGCTCATCTCGTGCGCCATGGTCGAGGTTGCTCTTGTGAAGGAGGAAGTGCTCCAGGGTTGTCGCGCCGTCGACGCCGACTACTTCGTCACGGACAGGGTGTTCCCCAATACGTCCCGCGGGGCGGATCCGGACTACGGCAATCTGATCACGATGACCGACGGGGAATCGATCGAAGTCCTGATGGAACAGCACGACTGGTAGCGAAAGCCATCGCTTCGCGTGATCAGGAGCTGCGAGGCCGACCGGGATATGAGGACGGGCGATGACCTGGCTCGAAAATCTCAGACGCAAGAAGTTCATGGACCCGCTCACGGCGGCGCTCTATCTGGTGCCCGCCGGGATCGTTGTGATCGTCTTCCGGATGATCCCGATCGTATCGGCGTTCATACTGAGCTTCTTCGACGTCAAGATGGGCCGGATTCGCGGATTCGTCGGGCTGGCGCAGTACGTCAGGCTCTTCCAGGATCCGACGTTTTTCAGCTCCCTCGGAACGACCGTCTATTACGTCGCCGGCGTAGTCCCCGTCAGCCTCTTTCTCTCGCTTCTGGCGGCAGTGTTGTTGAACCAGAAAATCCGGGCGCTCGGCTTATACAGAACGGTCTTCTTCCTGCCCGTGGTGACATCGCTCGTTGCCGTATCCATGGTGTGGAAGTGGATATTTCACCCACGACTGGGGCTCCTGAACTACATCTTCGAGGTTCTGGGCGGCAACGCAATGGTGTGGCTCGAGGAACCACGGGGCATCTTCGAGATGGTGGCGTCCGGTCTTGGGTGGGGTTGGTGGCCGGCCGGTCTTTCCGGGCCGAGTCTCGCTCTCATCGCCGTGATCATCGTCGCGATATGGCGAGGTATCGGCTACAACATAGTCATCTTCCTCGCCGGGCTTCAGAACATACCGAACCAGTACTACGAGGCAGCCAGGATAGATGGCGCGAACTCTCGCGGGGTGTTCTGGAAGGTCACGTGGCCGCTTCTGTCCCCGACGACGTTCTACGTGCTCCTTTCTACAACCATCACTTCGTTCCAGGTCTTCACACAGATCTACCTTATGACGGGTCCGCCGGTCGGCGGCCCGATGGGCACAACGAAAGTCATCGTCTACTACCTCTTCGAGAAGGGGTTCGACGCGGGTGGGAACATGGGTTACGCGAGCGCGGTGGCGCTCATTCTCTTTGTCATTATTCTGTCGCTGACTCTTGTGCAGCGACGACTCGTTGAGAGCAGGGTCTATTACTAGTGAGGCTCGGCGGCTCCGTCGGCAGAGATCGAACAGGACACATGGAACAGACAGCGACACTACACGACAGAGAGCTCAACGCGGGCTACCGCACGAGACGCGGCGTGGGCAGGGCCGGCGTCTACGCGGGACTTGTTGTGGGTGTTGTGTTCATGATGGTGCCGTTCTGGTGGATGCTCTCGACCTCCCTCAAGTCTCCTCTCGAGATCTTGGAGTTTCCTCCTACGTGGATTCCCTCGGGGCACTTTGCTGAACGGGCGGACGGGACGTGGGAAGAAGTCTACATTGTCTCGCGGGATGAAGAAGCGGGAACCATAGACGTGAGATCGGTGGACGGAGATCAGGAGCGCACGGTTGCCGCGAGCGCGGTTGCGAACAGGATTCGCTTTCGCTTCCGGAACTATGGGGAGGCCTGGAGTCAGGCGCCGTTCGCCAGGTACTACTTCAACACCATCCTGATCACCGTCTTCGTGGTGATGGGCGTTCTCGTGACATCCTCGCTGGCGGCCTACGCCTTCGCGCGCATGAAGTTCTGGGGAAGGGATAACATCTTCCTCATCTTTCTGTCGATGATGATGGTGCCGCAGCCCGTCTACCTGGTTCCGTCCTATATCATCCTTGTGAAACTCGGATGGATAGACAGCTACCAGGCTCTGATCGTCCCGTGGCTTGCCCACATCTTCAGCATTTTTCTGTTGAGGCAGCATTTCAAGACGATACCCGACGATCTCTACGACGCTGCGATCATCGACGGCTGCAGCAGGTTCGCGTTTCTCTGGCGGGTCATTGTTCCTCTGTCCAAGGCGGTGTTCGTCGCGGTTGTTGTTTTCACGATTGTAGGAACGTGGAACTCGTTCCTCTGGCCTCTGGTGATGACGAACACGCCGGAAGTGCGACCGCTCCAGGTCGGTCTCGCCCGGTTCTCGCAGGAGCAGGGGACCAGCCACGAACTGATGATGGCGGCGGCCGCGTTCTCGGTGGCGCCGCTCATCATCGCCTACTTCTTTGCGCAGAAGCAGATAATCCAGAGCATGGCCACGTCGGGCCTCAAGGGCTAGTGGACGCATGGCCATGTCGGACCCTGGGGATTAGCCGATGGAGGGATCGAGATGAAGCACAGGCTCAAGAAGCACTGGTTACTGTGGGTTCTCCTTACGACGTCCGTCCTCGCGATCTCGCTCGCAGGGTGTGGTGGAGGAAAAGAGGGTACCGGCGACGGCGTGGTCCGGTTGGAATTCTGGCACGCCATGGGGGGGCCGCTCGGTGACGCGCTTGACGCGCTCGTGGCGGAGTTCAACGGGAATCACAGCGATATTGAGATCCAGTCGATAAGCATGGGCCGCTACCAGGCCCTCTCGCAGAAGATCATGGCGGCCGTCGCAGCCGACCAGCCGCCGGATCTGGCGCAGGTCTACGAGGCGTGGACCGAGAATCTGATAGAGAACGGCAGTGCTGAATCGATGACCGCGTATATCAACGGGCCGAACGGGCTCTCGCAGGAGGAACTCGACGATTTCATTCCGGGCATGATCGAGAACAGCACGTGGGACGGCGAGATCTACTCGTTCCCGTTCAACAAGAGCGTCCGAGCTCTCTATTGGAACAAGGGCGCGTTCGCGGAGGTGGGACTGACGCAGGCTCCCACGAACTGGGACGAGTACCTCGAGTACGCGAAGAAGCTCACACGTGACACTGATGGGGACGGCGAGATCGATCAGTGGGGGACGGCGGGGCAGATAAGCGCGTGGATGTTCGAGAATCTGCTGGTTCAGAACGGTGGAGAGATTCTCACCGACGACGGCACGCGCGCCGCGTTCGACAGCCCGGAAGGAGTTGAGGCTCTCGAGTTCATGGTGGAGCTTCTGACGGAGTACGGGAAGGTCACGTCCGGCTATGAGTACCAGAACGATTTCCAGGCGGGCAAGATCGGCATGGTAGAAGGCTCCACCGTTTCGCTCTCGTTCATGGAAGGGAAGTACACGTTCGACATGGCGCTCGCTCCGCTTCCGGAGAACAAGGAGAAGGCATCCTTTTTCGCAGGCACGAACGTCGTCATCTTTGCTGACTCCTGCGATCCCAACAAGAGGGCGGCGTGGGAGTTCGTGAAATGGTTCACGAGCCCCGAGATTACGGCGCGCTGGGCCGCGATGACCGGCTACGCCCCGGTGAGGCGGAGCGCCATGAATCTGCCCGTTATGCAGGAGCGGTTCACGGAGGTCGAAGGGCTCGAGAGCGTGTTCACGCAGCTGGAGTACGCCTCGTACGAGCCCAGATCCGCCGCCTGGTATGCGGGACGGAAGTACCTCGAGGAGACCGGCGTTGAGGCCGCCCTCAGAAAGCAGATGAAACCAGGTGAAGCGTTGGCTGCTGCAGCCCGGGCCGTCAATGCCGAGCTTGCGCGATAGAGCCGAATCGACTCAGGCACTCATGGCAATCCACTCAAGGGGGAATAGATGATGCGACGCGGGAGGCACGGGGCGGTAGCCATTCTGACGCTGGCTGCGCTGCTTGTTGCCGGCGTACTCGCGGCTCAGGAGTTGACGATCTGCGAGGTGCAGGAGTATGACGCGAGCGGCTACTCACCCTACAACGGGGAAACGGTGACCGTCCGCGGGATTGTGACATTCCCACCGGGGTACGTGGTTCCCGGTGACCCGCCGGGACACACCTCGATGTACATTCAGTCGGGCGGCTGCGGGATCAACATCTTCTGCTACGACGAACCGGCGTCCGTCAACGTGGCGCTCGGCGACAGTATCAGAGTGACCGGCCAGGTGGAGGAGTATGTCGGTTCGAGCGCTGGAGCCACCACCGAGATATCGTGTGACAGCGCGGCAGACATCGTGCGCCTCGTGGAAGGGGCCAGACTGGTCGAGCCTCTTGAGCTTGCGCTGTCGAATGCGATGATCGGTGAGGATCTCGAGGGCGTGCTTGTCAGAACGGTGGGAGTCATCACGCTCCACCAGGGCTTCAAGATCGAGCTCGACGGACTGGACGACCCCGTAATCTATCAGGGCTACAACGACAGCACGGATTTCAGCGTATTCGAGGCCGGGGACACGCTCGATGTGACAGGCGTCGTTCTTCAGTACGACAGAAACTCTCCGTACCTGGAGGACTACGAGATCGTGCCCCGGTTCCAGAGCGACATGGCCCACTACACGGCGATTCCTCCTCCGTACGTCGGGTTCTCCTCCGGTGTGGAGATATCGTTCCGGGAGATCACGGCCGTCGATACGGCAGGCGTGGCCGTGACCGGAGACGAGAAGGCACCCGTTTTCTATCCCGACATCGGGGAGATCCTGCCGATCTACTACAAAGCGCCGGGCGAGAGCCGGACGATCATGAAGCTCTACGATCTGCAGGGCCGGCTCGTCCGTACGCTTCTCGACGAGGATTACGACGGTTACTCCGGCCTTCCGAATCACTACGAGCGGCTGTTCCCGTACAGGATGGGGGTGCGGGGTTGGGACGGTCGGGATGACCTCAGGCGGTTGGCTCCAGCGGGGACTTACATCTGTCGCTTTGAGGCGACGGAGCCGGACGGAGCGACGGCGGTAGCTACGGCGCCGCTGGTCGTCGGAGCCAGACTCAAGTGATTCACCCGCCGAGAGGCGAAGCCGAAAGGACTGAGCGTATGAAATTGAAGAGGGTGATTTCACTGGGGGTTCTTTCGCTGCTCATGGCGGCTACGGCGATGGCGGATGTGATAGACATATCCGACGTCAACGCCGACGATGAGAGCGGACACCCTATTCTTATGAACGATATCGTGACCATCGAGGGAGTTGTGACGGTGGGGACGGGGGCGTTCGCAGACACGAACGAGATCTACGTCCAGGACGCCACGGGCGGAGTCCTCGTGAAGCAGGTTCTCACGGCCGTCCCGTCGGTCGCTCCCGGTGACAGCGTCCGTGTGACGGGCAAGGTGTACGTTGCCTACTTCAAGCGGACATTCCTGAAAGTGGGGGGAGGTGTCGCGGGGTCGCGCATCGATATCCTGAGCACCGGGAACCCAGTGCCTGCGCCGCTCGAACTCACTGCTCGTGACCTCGCTCTATCGGGTGAGGATTACGAAGGTTCATACGCGGTCGTCCGCGACGTATCGCTTCTCCACCCGGCGAACTGGCCCAGCACGGAATACACGGACTTCCGCGAGCTCGACATCGCGGATGCCGACACGTCGTGCTGGCTCTGGGTGCACCCGTACACCGACGTTGACGGCTCATCGCCTCCGCTCGAGTACTTCGACGTGTACGGCGCTGTTTCTCCGGATCCGCAACAGCCGAACAATGGTGGCTACGGGATCATTCCCCCGGCGAGGGTGGACATCCGTTCCGCAGGTTCCGGTGCGGGTTTTGCCACCGCGACCCCGGAGTGGGTATTCACGGGTGACGAGCCCGACATCGAGATCTCGCTTATCGGAGAGGCCGACGTGCTGACCCGCATAAGCGTGGCGATCCCGGGCGGATGGAGCTTCTCGGGTGATACTGCCGACGTCGATCTCGACGGCGCCGCGTTCGCCACGGCGGATGTCGTGGCGCATCAGGACAGCACGAACGCTACGCTCGTCACCATCGGGGGTGCGAATCTCATCCACGGTTCCCCCGGCACGATCACGCTGGAGAATGTGACTGTCGCTTCGACGGTTGGAGACTACGAGTTCGTGATAGCCACGGGCGTTCCGGGCGAGGACCCTGTCGTTACCGGTGACGGGGCGTGGGTGCACGTTGCGGCGACGGGTGATCCCGGCGATGTCGTCATCAACGAGCTCTATCCCAACAGTGACGCTACATCCGATATCGCCGAGTTCACCGAGCTTCACAACGTATCCGGCGGGACGATCGACATCTCAGGATGGGTCCTGACGGACATGGATGATTCGGGGACCTGCGGCGGCTCCAATCTGTGGGAGTTCCCCGTCGGCTCGGAGATCCCTGCCGGCGGCTACATCGTCGTTGCGCGGCACGCGATCGGCTACTACATGCGCTTCGGCGACAACCCCGACTACGAGCTCGTCGACGATGACTACGCGACCGACCCGGACAACACGCAGGTTCCGAATCTCACGCTCGTCTCGCCGGTGGATGGCGACAGTCAGACGAGTCAGGAGATCATCCTGATGGGCGGCGATGATGAGAACGGCGCAATGCTGCAGGGCAAGCGCGTCTACGAAGCCGTCTATCTTTACACAGACAGGCTCAAGACGGAGTTCATCGATGCCGTCGAGTATCGTAACCCCGTCTATCTGGAGGAGGATTTCTGCACCGGTGAGCCGGAACTCGGCGGTGATAACGATGCGTACGTTCCAGGGGAAGTTCCCCTGGACTACACGCTCGGAAGAGACGCGGTCTCGACAGACACAAACGTCAGCGCCGCCGACCTCATCCTTTCATCGACACCAACACCGGGTGAAGTGAACGATCCCACGGACGGTGAGGCGCCGAGTCTGGTCATGGCGTCCGCAGCGGGCGATCGCTTCGTCAAGGTCGAGTTCTCCGAGCCGGTGGACGAGGACGACGCAACGAACATCTCGAACTACGCGCTCGACGGTGATCGTGAGATCCTGAGCGCGTGGCTCTCCAGGGACGAGCGGACGGTGCTTCTCTACACGACCGTCGACAGCAGCGATTTTTCGTACCAGCTCGAGGTCAGCGGCGTTGCCGACGTCGCGGGGAATCAGATGCCGGACGACTCGGCGTCGTTCCTCGGGCACTACCAGCACTCGACGCTGCTGTCCGAGATCCAGGCGTACGATGAAGAGGGTCTGTCTCCTCTTGAGGGAGAGAGAGCCATTACTCTTGGATTCGTCACCGTTCCTCCGGGCGTCTTCCAGTCCGATAAGACCAGCATATACATGCAGGATCTGGACGGGTACGGCATCAACGTCTTTGAGTATGATCTTCTTCCGGATCCGCCTTTTGAGGGTGATCTTATCGAAGTCGTCGGAGAGGTGGTGGAATACATCTCGGGCAGTGGAAACGGCGCCACGACGGAGATAACTGGAAGCGACGATGTTCCATTCACCCTGACGGTGCATGCGCGGGGATTCGACGCTGTTCAACCCGCCGTCATGCGCACCGGAGACATAACAGACGAGGCGCTCGAGGGAACGCTCATCACGACGTCGGGTGTCATCATGAGCCTGGAAGGATTCGCCATCTATATCGATGATGGCTCCGGTTCCATCCAGGCCTATCAGAACTTCACCGACCTTGATTTCTCCAAATACGCGTTCGGCGACAGCATCAGCGTGACGGGTGTTCTTCTCCAGTACGATTACTCGTCTCCGTACTTCAGCGGGTACGAACTTGCTCCGCGGTATGAGAGCGACATGGAGATACTGGAGGCGCACTTCGTTGCGGACGCGACAGTTACGGCGACGGCGCGAGTGCTCGATATCGATGAGGATGATTGTATCGAGATCTCATACAACGGACCGCAGGCGAGCCACATCGCGGTCAGGATCTTCGATCTTCAGGGCCGATCGGTGACGACGCTCTACGATGGCTGGTGCCTGGGACCGCAGAGGGCGACGTGGGACGGCAAGGATGACAGAGGCAAGGACGTGCCTCCCGGCGTCTACATCTGTCAGGTCCAGGCGAGAGCAAGAACCGGCGAGGCCGCGGGGGATGCGGCTGTGCCGATAGTTATCGGGATGAAGCTCCAATAGGGGATACTGTCTGGAACCCCTCTGGTCGAAACCGATCGCACGATCGAAAGCGACCCAAAAGGAGGCAAGGGTGAAAGGGATACGAATTGCAACCGCCGCGGTCATTGTGGTCTGCCTCGTGCTTCCCGGCGTGGCCGGGGCCGCCGGCGTCTTTGACAACCTGGTTCTCTCGCCGAGGGCGCGGGCGATGGGTGGGGCGTTCGTGGCGCTCTCAGATGATGAGACCGCGATCTTCACGAACCCCGCGGCTCTCGCGATGCAGGACGAGATCGGAATCTACTCGTCGTACGTAGACCTGTATGGCTACGATTTCTTCAAGCTCGGGTCCGGAGCCGCAACGATACCCACGGACGTGGGGACGTTCGGTGTCGGGGCGCGCTATTTCTCGACCGAGTACGGCGGAAGCGAGCTGGAAAGCGAGTACTCGTTCGTGGTCGGTCAAGGCGTGATGCTGATGGAGGACGTGCACTCCTCTCTCGCGGTCGGCTACGGACTGAATCTCTACGGACTGAGTTTTCCGACCGAGTCCGTGGGAGGCGTGGATCTGGGATCGGCCAACACCTTCGGCGTCGACATCGGTGTCATGGGCACGCTGAGAGGACGCACAAGGTTCGGGTTCTTCGCGAAGAACGTCAACAACCCGAAGCTCGGCGACCCGGATGCCAAGGATCTCCCGCAGTGGTTCACAGCCGGCGTCTGCTACAGCCCGTACGGGGGTGTTCAGACCTGCCTGGAGATACAGAAACAGACCACAGAGGATCTGCGGGCGTGTTTCGGTCTCGAGTTTGAGATCAACGACTATCTGACGCTCCGCGGAGGCATCCAGAACCAGCCGAACAGGATCTCGTTCGGGTTCGGAACCGGGTGGAAGATGATCAAGCTCGACTACAGCTACACGTCACATGAGACCTTGCCGGGAAGCCACGTCTATGGCCTCGGCATCAAATTCTAGCTTGCGACCGGTTCAGGGACTGAGGGAGGTACGATGAAACGACTCAGAGCCATGGGGATTATGGCGGTGCTGGTCGGTCTCATTCTGGCCGCTAATGCCCCATGTGTTCACGCCGAGGAGCAGCTCGATCTGAATCGAGCGACACTCGAGGAGATACGGGCGTTGCCCATCTCCGAGGAGGTTGCCGAGACGATCTGGCGGCACAGGGAGTACGTCTCCTACTACGGGAGCGTCTACGAACTGAGAACTCTCCCAGGCGTGACGATCGAAGACTTCCAGCGAATCAAACCGCTTGTGGAAATCACTTCTGTGGTGATCGAGGATGAGGAGCTTCAGCGGATCAACGAGATCTACTACAGGATCAGACAGTGGGAGTCGGAGGAGGGTGGCGGCGAAGCTCTAGTGGATCACTGGATCGATCTTGCGAAGGATCCGGTGAACGTCAACACGGCGAGCTACAACGAGATCGCGAATCTCCAGAGCGTGTCGCCTCCGGATGCGGCGGCTATTTTCAAGCACATGCGGCGCAACCGTGTGGAGCGGAGATCGCAGCTGCGGAACATTCCCGGGCTCACGTACTGGGGCTACTACAACGTGCGGAACTTCGTGCGTTACGACGACCCCGTCGACGATGTCCGGTTCCGTGGAAGCTATCAGTTCCGCGTTCACAACATGCCTGCGATCTTCGACGCGGAGGAACTCCTCAAGGAGGACCGGAACTTCGCCGATGGGGGGTACGATTCCTGGTGGGATCGTCTCGAGCTGGGCAGCGCCGATCCCATCTACCAGCACAAGTTCCGCGGAAGATGGGGGCAGGACATCAACGCCGGAGTTCTGGCGCATAAGGGATTCGGTGATGACGAATTCACTGCCTTCAAGTTCCACACGACGATAAAGGGCAAGTCGCTCGGTCCGGTGGCAATCGACAAGATAGTTCTCGGAAACTATGCTCTCGCTTTCGGCCAGGGCCTCGTGATGCAGAACACCGACTACTTCAAGCCGAGGAACTCCGGGTACGGGTGGGACAAGAGGTACATGGGCATTCTGGGCGACATCTCTCCGACACAGGAGTATCAACTTAACGGTGTTGCTACGGAGATGACGCTCGGCAACGTGAAGAGCGTGCTCTTCTACTCCGATGACTGGAAGGACGCCGTTCTCAATCCGGACGGCACCATCAACCAGTACATCATCATGTCGCCACGTATCACCAACGATGACCTGGCTGCGGCCGGCATGCGCGACATGAAGGACGTCGTTCACGAGCAGACGATGGGCGCGAACGTGAAGTACGGCTTCGCGCCGGGTTCATGGGTGGGCGTGAGCGCCTACGAGAGTCGCTACAACAAGTACTGGAAGTCGGGCTACGATCCGAACGGCACAATGGATGTGGCCTGGATCGTTCCGGAGGACAACGAGGACAAGCTGGTTGCCGCCGACGGCGAGTACTTCTCAAGCTACACAAGTCGCGGCAAGTTCAGGCGCGTCTACGGCGCGGAGTTCCAGTACGTCCTGGACAACGTCGCCTTCGCCGGCGAGTACGCCGCGCTGGACAAGGACGGGGACCTCTTTGAGCTGGAGGAGGACGCGCGCGCGTTCGTCGTCAATGCCTACGCGTCCTACAGCAACCTGAGTTTCCTTGCCCTCTACCGTGACTACGATCTGGACTTCGACAATCCTTACAGTCGTGGTTTCTCTGAGTACAAGCGGTACAAGGGAACGATACTCGAGGATCAGTACTATCTGTCGGATCCGATCTATGGTCTTCTCTATGTGAACTCCGTCGCGCCACAGGCGGAGCGGGGACTGTACGTCAATTCGCGGTACAGGTTCTCCGATCGTCTGACTCCATCGATCGAGTACGATGTCTGGGAGCGCAAGTCCGATGGCGCAGACTACTCTCGCCTGGTCCTCAAGCTCAGGTTCCAGCCTATCTACAACATCGTGATGAACCTGAGACAGAAGTGGCAGGGTCGTCTGGGCGAGAACTGGATGACTGCGCAGCAGTACGAGCAGGTCGAGACGAGATTCAGACTGGAATACAGGCTCTCGAAGTACGATGAAGTCGAGTTCCTGCTGTCAAGATCGTGGATCGAATGGCCGCCGAGGCCGCGCCTTTCAGGCAATCCGGAGGCCGACGGTGAGTATCCGGACATCGGATCGGCGGCAGTTCCATCCTACGCATTGGGCGCCGCGGTCACCCACAACTTCAGCGATTGGCTGAAGGTGACGGGATCGGTTCTTTACTACGACGGTTTCATCTGGCTCTTCGAGGATGGGACGTTCACGATCATCGACGATCACGCGTTCAGGTACTGGATATCGATCTCAGACCGGATCTCAGATCACCTGTCACTCAGGTTCAGGTGGACCAACAACCACGCGTTCCCCCTGAGCTATGTCGATGCGAGAGAGTACGGGGAGAACCCACCGGGGGACCCGGAGCCGAACGGATGGTATGTCAGGGACGACAATGCCGGGTTCCGAGTCCAGCTCGACTACTCGTGGTAGTCGGGCGGAGGTAATGGATGTGAATCGAGAACTAACTCAGGGAATCCACAGATTGGGGAGGCAGGATATGCGACGAGGACTCACGGTCGTGATGGCTCTCCTCGCTGTCGCGAGTCTGTGCGGGAGCGCCGCAGCGTTCTCGTACGCCGAGTGGCACTACGGGGAACTCCTATCCGCCGGCGACGCGAGGTCACTGGCGCTCGGTGGAGCCGGATTGGCGTCCGCAGACGGCGCGCGCGGGGCAGGTCTGAACCCCGCGCTGGTTGCGAAGACGGTAGGACTGGAGATTGCTGCATCCGCCATGGCGGTAACGGCGGAGGAATCAAGAGAGGCACCTCTTTACGACAGTTTCGAGGGCGTCATCGGTTACAACACGTACGCCTTCAATTCGACGCTCTACGATCGCTACGTCGGAACCATCGCGTGGAAAGCGGCCGGCGAATACGACTGGGCGCCGGCCGTGGCGATCGGGTATCACCCGCGGCTGGATATGAGCTACAACTACCACGTCCAGTATCGGGACTCCGACACGCAGGCGGAGCCGATGGACAGAATTCTCTACGACTACTGGGTGGAGAGCGACGGAGGCGTGAACGCCTTCACGGTGACACTGGCTCACGAGGTTGTGCCGGAAGTCTACCTGGGGCTCGGCGTCGACTTCCTCAGGGGACAGGCCGACGCAGAGGAACGATGGGTCTATCCGGAGTACTCCGAGGAGGAGGACGTAGACAGCTGGTTCTCATCGGATGATTTCTCCGGGACGCAGTTCACGGTCGGGCTTCTCGTTGAGAAACTGCACCGCGTGGATATGGCCGTCGTCTATCGCGCCGGTTTTGAGCTCGCTGCCGACTACAGCGAAGAGAGCACGGAAGATGAGACTACCGACGGCAATCTGACGTACACCTACCCTTCAGCGATCGCTGTGGGGTTCGAGTACCACCCGCGCAACGAGATAAAGACCACGGTCAGTCTGGATATTGAGTACACGCAGTGGTCGGAGTTTGAAGACAGCCTGATCGATGATCTGGATCTGGATGACACCATCGAATACCGCGTCGGCGTGGAGCACGAGTTCTTCAACTCCTCGCATGCCCGATTCGGCTTCCTCTACCAACCTTCCTACATGGACGAGGAGACCACGAGAGCTGCATTCTGCGTCGGTCTTGGGCTGGACATCGTTGGTGTGAGACTGGATGTGGGGGGACAGCTGGGGGTGAGAGAGTACGACGTCGAAGACGGTCGCATCCGCGAGACGACGACCACGGCGATGGCGACCCTTACGCACCGGTTCTAGCCGCCCGGCTGCCGGGCGAGGAGAAGTAGACAATGATAATTCGACGAAGGCTCACGCTGGTACTTACGGTCGCCGTAGCCATCCTGGCTGTGGTGCCGGCGTGGGGCGCTTCAGACACTGATGAGTTGATTCACGTGTCCGTCGTGTTCACCAACGACATTCACGGCGGGATCGATCCGTCGGGAGCTACCTTTATGAACAGGGAGTTCCCGCCGCCTCTGGGTGGAGCCGCCTCGGCTGTCACCTACATTGAGATGTTGCGGGAGAGGGCGAGGGAAGACGGGAGCCACGTCCTGCTGATCGACCAGGGCGACATTTTCCAGGGTACTCCGGT
Source organism: bacterium (assembly GCA_025782395.1). Lineage (GTDB taxonomy): Bacteria > Joyebacterota > Joyebacteria > Joyebacterales > Joyebacteraceae > Joyebacterum. The sequence goes on along the minus strand of JALGZD010000191.1, from coordinate 18,308 downwards.
CGGCAACTTCCGAAAGGGCGAGTCGGTCATCGAGTACTTCAATCACGTCGGAATCGATCTATGGACGGTCGGCAACCACGATTTCGATGAGGGGACTGATAACCTCTGGCATCTGATCGAGTTATCGGAGATGCCCGTGCTCTCAGCAAACATTGTGTGGGAGGAGACCGGAGAGCTGGTCGACTACGTCGTGCCTTACATCATCAAGGACTACGACGGCGTCAAGGTAGCCATCGTGGGTCTGACGACGACGGACACTCCCAAGATGGCCTTCCCCGCCCACGTGGCGGGCGTCGAGTTCCTGCCTGCCATCGAGACGGCGGAGCGCTACGTTAAGGAAGTCAGGGAAGCCGGCGCGGACATCGTGATCATCTCCGGGCATATGGGGCTTCCGTACGATCCGATCTCCGGCTATGCGAAGATCATGGAGGAGGAGCAGGAACGGAATGAGGAGGACGTGCGCGAGCCGCTTGAGGAGAACAAGTGGGGCGCGAACGCGATGGAGATAGCCCACAGCGTCCCCGGCATCGACGTGTTCTTTGCAGGCCATATCCACAAGGGATTCAACGAGCCGTGGGAAGAGCCGTCCACACACACCCTCATCTTCCAGACGTACGGGCGGGGTTCAGGACTGGGCAATATCGATTTTCTGATAGATCCTGTGACGAAAACGCTCGTCGGATACGAGCTTCCGTCGTACCGGGGTGACCTCATTACGCTCTTCGAAGATCAGTGGTGGCCGGATCCGGAAACCGCCGAAATGATCACCGCTCTGGTGGATGAGGCGGAGATCGGGATGGATGGCGTCATCGGCTACTCCGATGTTGATCTTACGAGGGGTGGCGAAGGCGAGACCAGAATGGGGAACCTGGTCTGCAACGCCATGTGTGAGGAAGTCGATGCTGATTTCGCGTTCACGAATCTTGGCGGTATCCGGGATGAGATTCCGGCTGGATCCGTCACGCCGCGCCAGATCTTCAAGGTTCTGCCGTTCGGCAACAGCCTCACGGTGTTCGAGATCGACGGGAGGCTGCTCAAGAAGATAATCGAGTACCGTGTCAGTGCCGATCACCACGGTGTCTACATGTCCGGTGGCAGGATCGTCTACAGCAAGACGAGGCCGGACTACGATCGACTGACCTCCTTCACGATCGGCGGGGAGCCGTGGGAGGCGGACCGCATCTATCGCGTCGTCACCACCGACTTCCTTGCGGCGGGCAATGCGGGTCTCTACATGCTTCCCGACGTGCCTGAGGAGAACAAGCGGAGAACCTCGACGACGTGCATGGACGCGGTTGTTCACTACATCGAGCGTCACAGTCCGATAAAGCTGGAGCTCGACGGGCGGTGGGTGCGGGATGACGATGGGGAGCTTGAGAGTGCTCTCGCAGCGGCGATGGAGGGGATGGAACCGCTCGTTTCGCCTCTCGAGAAGTCGAGCGGGCCCTACCAGTAGTCCTTTGGGATGGAAGAGGTTTCCAGAGTGGCAGATTGAGTAATGCCCGCCTGGCCGCAAGGTCGGGCGGGTGTCGCGTTGTATGGCATCCTGGCTGCGGACCGGCTTCGTATGAGTCTAGCGGCTGACACTGGACAAGTAATGCTCTGTGTGGTATAATCTGTCGTCGGGAAGAATGACCCTTCCCGTGGGCGGGCTATTGTGCCTTCGGGACGGAATGGGTTTGTTTATCTGAGGGAGGACAAGCGGAGGGAGCGACCTGGGAATCGCTTCCCCGATAGGTTCATTGGCAACGGCGGGAGAACATCAAGGAGGTCATCCAATGATGAAGCTGTCTGTTCTGGTCGCGGCCGTGCTCGTTCTGGCATTCGGGGTGGCCATGGCTGATCCTTCAGGCGACAATGTTGTTATCAATGAGATCTACCCGGACCCCACCAGCTACTATGACGGCGCCGAGTACATCGAGCTCTACAATCCGACCCCTGATCCGATCGATATCGGCGGTTGGGTTCTCTGCGGAGTCGAGTACGACCAGCTCTGCGGAGGCGAAGACCGCTGGCAGTTCCCGGTTGGAACGACCATCGCCGCCGGTGGCTACATTACGGTCGCAAAGGACGGCGCCGACGGTGACGACGGATACTACGAGGAGTTCGGGATCTACCCGGACTTCGAGATGTTCGATTCGTCATTTCTGTACGACGACGACAGTGCGTTCGTCGCGAATATGGTTCTCCTGGATCCCGATCCGGCAGAGACCTACAGCGACGAGATCCAGCTCGTCGGCGGCAAGGGCTACGGCATCATGTGCGGTGGGACGAGCCAGGCGGACGTTGTCTACCTGTACACAACGGCATCTCTGATAACTCTGGTTGACCTTGTTGAGTACGCCGACATGGATATCTGCACCGAGGATCCGTGTTTCGGAGATGACGGTCTCATAGACAACGCATTCGACGAGATCCCGTACCTCGGCAACACACTGGGTCGTGACGACAGCAGTAACGATACCGACAGCAGCATCACGGATTGGCAGATGCAGGCTCCCACGCCCGGCGCTGAGAACATTCAGAACACGCCGCCGTGGATTCGCTCGGTCCGCTACTCGCCGATCCCGCCGATGGACACGGACGCGGTCGACGTTACGGCTGTCGTGACCGATGATGGCGTCATCGACTCGGTGATGGTCTACTATCGCGTAGATGAAGGATCGTGGGGGAAGGTTGCCGCGTCAACGCCGGATACGCTCTACACAGGTACTATCGCGGCCCAGGCGAACGGCGCCCAGGTCGAGTACTTCGTGCGCGCGGTCGATAACCATGGCGCCGGCATCAACTACCCCTCCGAGGGTTTCGCCGATCCGTACGCCTACTCGGTCGGCTTCACAACTATCTACGATGTGCAGTTCGTGCCGCCTGGCGGCGATGCGTCCCCTCTGGAAGGAAGAACGGTCAACGTGACAGGCATCGTGACTGCCGCGAAAGGCCAGTTCTCCGATTCCTTCTGCATGATCCATGAAGGCAACGGGATCTTCGAGGGCATCAAGATCTACGCCACGTACAACTACGACGGCGAGATCAACGAAGGCGATGAGATCACGGCCTCCGGTTTTGTTACCGAGTACTACGGTGAGACCGAGATCTATCTTCCGTTCGGAGACGCACTCACGGTTCTCTCGACGGGTAACGCGGACTACGGTTACGCCGCAGTCACAACAGCCGACGTCGATCCCGACGACCCCGACTCCGAGCAGTACGAGGGCCAGCTTGTCAGCGTCAGCGATGTGACGGTGACGGCCGAGCCCGATGGCTACGGCCAGTGGTACATCGAAGACGCCTCGGCAGTGGGCGCCATGGTCGATGACTACGGGTACTACAGCTATGATCCGCATCTCTTCGATGTGCTCGAGAAGGTTCGCGGTATCCTGATGTACAGCTACGATCAGTTCAAGATCGAGCCGCGTTACGACGACGATATCGTCGGCCCGCCTAGGATCGCGGACGTTCGCTACTCGCCGATACCGCCGGTGGTCGGCAATGTGACCATTACTGCCGACATCACCGACAACCAGAGCATCAGCTCAGCTACGCTGAACTATGCTCTTTCGCCGAGCGGTCCCTGGAGCCAGGAGCCGATGACGGAAGCGCGCGAGATCTACTCCGCGCAGATCGGTCCGTGGGAAGACGGGGACAGGGTCTACTACTTCGTCGAGGCCAGCGACGGATCGATGACGGCCAGAAAGCCGACAGAGGGCTCGTACAGCTTCTACGTCGGCATGGTCGACATCTACGATATCCAGTTTGTCGCTGCTCCTGATGTGGACGACACGTCACCGCTCGACACGCTTGCGGTCAACACGACCGGTATCGTGACGGCGGAGCCGGGCGTCTACAGCGACTACTACTTCATAATCCAGACCGAGGATCTGCCGCGCGGTGCGTGGCAGGGGATCAAGGTCTACGATCGCACCGGTTCGGCGAGCTTTGAGCGCGGCGATGAGGTCATCGTTTGCGGTAAGGTTCAGGAGAACTGGGGCGAGACGGAGATTTCTCTGCACTTCGTTGAGGCGGCCGTTCTCGTTGAGTCGCGCGGCGACATGCCTGATCCGATCTCCATCAACACGGTGGAACTCCAGACCAAGACGACCGGCGAGCAGTACGAGGGCGTGTACGTCTACGCCGAGAACGCCACGGTCGAGGTCGCGGATCTGGGCGGTGGCTACGGGGAGTGGGCCATCACGAACGGGGCAGCGGGTGACACGTGCCGGGTGGATGATGACGCCGAGTACACCTACGATCCGGTTGAGGGCGACAATGTCTACGTTCTCGGTACGGTCATGTTCACGTATGGCAACTACAAGATCGAGCCGCGCGGCGATGAGGATATCGCCGTCAACCCGGTCGGTGTAGATGACGGCATCGTCGGGGCGAAGCTGGATCTTGGCCAGAACATGCCCAACCCGTTCAACCCGAAGACGACCATCGCCTTCACACTGCCCGAGCCGACCGATGTCACTATCGAGGTCTACGATGTGGCCGGTCGCAAGATCGTCACACTTATGAATGACCGCCTCGGTTCAGGTGGTCACTTCGTCGAGTGGTCCGGACGTGGTGACAACGGTGAGAAGGTCGCCAGCGGCGTCTACTTCTACAGACTCCTCGCCGGTGACGAAGATATCAGCAAGAAAATGGTGCTCCTGAAGTAGAATCAGAGGCGCCATTGTTGTGGTCAGAGGGTCCCCGTGCCAACGGTGCGGGGACTCTTCTTTGTGTGCGCCGCTTGTGCGCCGCCGGAGTTTCCCCTCCCGAGAGCGATTCCACAGTGCACGCGGCCGCGCGTGGAACGCATCCTGCTTATGAGCGGGTTCATTCCCCTCAATTGTCCATCCCGTGTACAGAAGCGCAGAGGCGCGAGGCAAATCCCGCCGGCGTCCTTGCTGCCCGAACCCCCAGTGGATTCCCCATAGCGTTCCCCGGATGTTCTGTAACCGATTGAGAGCGTTGCTCGGTCCCTCAGCCGGGCACATGACTGATGGAGGGAAAGGGATGGGAACGAAGTTCACACTTGCGTGGGTTGCAGCACTGGTTCTCCTGGCGGTCGTCGCCGGTTCGGCTTGCGGCTCGGTCGTTATCAATGAGTTCATGGCGGATCCCGCGAGTGACTGGTCGCCGACCGATGGCGATCTCGTCTATCACTCGCTCGACGACGAGTGGCTCGAGATCTACAACACGGGCCCCGGCCCGGTCGATATCACAGGGTGGAGGCTCCGGGACGCGATCTCGGATTCCAGCTGGAAGTACGAGTTCTCCGGAGTCCTGGCGCCTGGAGAGATAGCCGTTGTCTACGGTAACGAGGCGTACGACTGGGAGGATGCGAACGGCTATCTGAAGAACGGGCTCTCGCTCAACAATGGAGGCGACACGATCACGCTGGTCAGAGACGATGGGACAGTGGCCGACATCGTTGTGTACACGAGCGCCGAGGTTCGGGACGACTGCTCGTGGGGGCGCATGCCGGACGGGAGTGGAGACTGGTGGCTCTTCGATGAGCTCAATCCCATGAACCCGCCGGCTACCAACCTGCCGCCCACGCCCGGAGACACGAACACAGGCTCTCCGGTCGAATCGATGGCATGGACCAGCATAAAAGCGCTCTATCGCGAGGCCGGCGGCAGGGATGCGCCGGATTCAGGTATGTAGCCGGCGGAAGCTCCTCTTTACGTGTACGGCCCTCGGCCTTCAGGTCGGGGGCCGTTTCCATTGACACCCGGGAACCGTCGTCCCTATACTTCTGCATACACCTCAGGAGATCATATATTGCATTGGAACATCCTCACTTTTGTGGTCTGTGCTGCCGCCATCTGGTGGAGCGGCAGCCGTCTTCCCGTTCACGGGAAGACGCTGGCTGAGCGTCTCGGCATCGGGGCCGCCGCCGCCGGCCTGTTCGTGCTGGCGCTTATCACCTCCCTTCCTGAGCTGAGCGTCACCCTGAGTGCCATGATCCGCGAAGAGGCGCCCGACCTGGCGCTCGGCAACATCCTTGGCAGCAACAACTTCAACCTGACGATAGTAGCCCTCCTCGAGATGGCCTTCGTGGGCGGCGCGTTTCTGAAGGCTGTAGATTCAGCGCGCTACACCAAGTCATGCATCTCACTCCTGCTTCTTACGGCCATGGTGGGCGCTGGAGTGGTGTTTGGGGAAGAGATCGGCTCGGTCTATCTCCCGGTTCTCCTCTTCAGCGTGCCGATCGCTCTTGTGTTCATCGTGGAGTCAGTGTGCGGCGAATTCTCTGTGGTGGATGAGCCGGAAGGTGAAGGGTGCAGTGGCCAGGGCGCGGGGATGGAGGTTGGGCAGCGAAGTGGCCCCGGTGCGGGGATGGAAGGCGGCGGGCGTGAGCGTACGACCGCGTGGCACGCCGCTTGGTTTGCCCTTCTCGCGATCGTCGTCGTGGCCGCCGGGTTCGTCATGGCGCGCTCGGCCAACAGAATTGCCCTCCACGAGTTCCCGGGAGGAATCGTCCTGGGCCAGACACTCGTTGGAACTCTACTTGTGGCCATCGCGACCTCGCTTCCGGAAGTGACCGTGTCATTCGCGGCCGTGCGCCGGGCAGGGTCTCCCGACATGGCGCTCGGAACGCTGCTTGGAAGTAACAGCCTCAACATTCTCATCTTCGCGCTCGGTGCCGGGATCCACGTTGCAGTGACCGGAACCTCGGCGTGGGCGGATGTGTCTTCTCTGAACATGGTCAATGTGGTCGCGGGATTGGTGCTGACGGCAATCGTGCTGGCCGGCCTGAAGGTGGGCTGGTTCCGGTCAGGGTCCCGGAGGCACGGGGCGCTCCTTCTGAGCATGATACCTATCTACCTGTTTGCACTCTGGCTCATACACAGAGGCTCCACTTGGTGGTGAGAGGAAGGAGAGCTTGCATGTACGCGACCTTCACCGTCGACTACTGGGACATCGTGCAGAGGTCCCTGAGGGTTGTTTTCAGACACAAGTTCCTCTGGTTTTTCGGGTTCTTCCTGGCTGGGGGAGGAGGGGGAGGCGTCGGCAATTGGGGAAAGGAGCTCGGTCCGGAAGCCCACCGCTGGATAGCTAATCACGTGCAACTCCTGACGCTACTGGTGGTATGCGGCGTGATCCTGTGGCTCGCGCTCGTCGTTATGAGCCTGATCTCGAAAGGGGCTCTCATAGGCGGGATATCCGAGAGCGATCAGGGACGGCAGATCACCTTCGGTGGTCAGTGGAACGTCGGTGTCAGGAATGCCCTCAAGATTCTGGGTATCGCAGTACTCTCGGTAGTGACGGTTCTGGTTGTGCTGATAGTCCTCGCGATTCCGATCCTCATCCCCCTGGCGGCGGGCAAGGTGGGCATAGTCATTGCGATCGTCATCGGCGCCGTCCTGTTCTTCCCCTTTATCGCGTTTCTCTTCGCGCTGGCATTCACAATCACATACGCAGAGCGCGAGGTCGTCCTGAGGGGCGTCGACGTTTTCGCCGGCCTCCACGCCGGCTGGGAGATGACGAAGCGGTACATCGGGAAGTCGCTCATGATGTGGCTCGTATCGCTCCTGTCCTCGATGATGTTCGCCGTGGGCCTCGGTCTCGCGCTTCTCGTGCTGGCGATACCGTTCGTCCTGATCGGAATGGCGAATCTCGTTCTCGGGCTTGCGCTCGGCATACCGGTCGTCCTGGCAGTCATCTTCGTCCTGTCCGGAGCGTTCGCGACCTACGAGTACTCTCTCTGGACGCTGCTCTACAACGAGCTGAGGGCCGACTTCGACGCGTCGCGCGAAGAGCCCGTGGCGATCACCTAGTATATGCCGGTAGCTGTGGCAGCGCTCACGTAGTATATGCCGGCAGCTGCGGCAGCGCTCACGTGGTAGAACCCGTGCAGGCGCCGCCTGCACCACGGAGACGACATGGCCGATGACCACGGCAACAACTGGCGCCCGCCGGACCGCGACATGGCCGGGATGGATGCCGTCCTCACCGAACAGCGCAATCCACGCTCCACCAGACTCGACACGATGTCGGTGATGGAGATCGTCGATCTCATCAACTCCGAGGATAAGACCGTTGCCGACGCGGTCGGCCGCGAACGAGAGCGGATCGCTGAAGCCATCGAGCTTGTGGTCGAGCGCTTCCGCCGCGGCGGTCGCCTCATCTACGTGGGTGCCGGGACGAGCGGGCGGTTGGGTGTCCTCGATGCCTCCGAGTGTCCGCCGACCTTCGGAACGGATCCCGAGATGGTTCAGGGTCTGATCGCCGGAGGCTATGACGCGCTCATTCGCGCGCAGGAGGACGCTGAGGATGAGGCCGATGCCGGTCCGTCCGATCTTGCAGAGCGTGGGCCGAGGGCCGCGGACATCGTCATGGGAATCGCCACAAGTGGCGTGACGCCGTATGTGCACGAAGCACTGGCTGCAGCGCGGGAGATCGGTGCGGGGACGATCTTCCTCTCCTGCAGCCCCGTTGATCCGGGTGAAGTGGCGGCGGACGTTGTCATCACGCCGCTCGTCGGCCCTGAGGTCGTGACGGGTTCTACCCGCATGAAGGCGGGGACGGCGACGAAGCTCGTCCTCAACACGATAACGACGGCCTCGATGATCCTTCTTGGAAAGACCTACGAGAACCTGATGGTCGATCTCATGGCTACGTGCGACAAGCTGAGGGATCGCTCGTGCCGGATTCTGGTAGAGACCTTGGGCGTCGGCTATGAGGAAGCGGCCGATCTCATGAGTGAAGCCGGCGGGTCCGTCAAGGTCGCGCTCGTCATGGGGAAGGCGGGCGTTGGGCGTGAGGAGGCGGAGCGCAGGCTTCAGGAGAGCGACGGGTTCGTGAGGAGGGCGCTTGGCGAAGCCTAGCTCGGACGGTCGACTGATCAGAATGCTCTCGCGGCTTGCCTCGCGAGACGAGCGCATCGTCATCGGACTCATGTCCGGGACCTCGGTCGACGGAATCGATGCCGCGCTTGTCCGGGTGCACGGATGGGGGCACTGGCTCGAGGCGAAGCTCGAGAACTACGTCTGCATTCCATTCGATCCACCCTTAGCCGAGCGGATCGCAGCCGCCCCTCGGGCGGGTGTCGCCGAAGTCGCGCGGCTCAACTTCGACATAGGCGAAGCGTTCGCTGACGCGGCGCTCAGGCTTCTCAGGAAATCCGGCATGCGTCCCACGGACGTTCACCTCATCGGCTCCCATGGGCAGACCATCTTCCATGATCCGCCCGTAGGGGACAGACCCGGAGTCACGCTCCAGGTGGGGGAAGGCGACGTCATCGCGCGTCGAACCGGAGTCGTCACGATCTCGGACTTCCGCACGGCCGACGTGGCGGCCGGTGGGTCAGGCGCCCCGCTCATTCCACTCGTAGACTGGCTGCTTTTCCGCAAGTCCGAGAGTGCGCGTCTCATGGTGAACATCGGTGGAATTGCCAATGTGACCTACGTGGTTGAGGACCTCGCGAGCATTCGTGCATTCGATACCGGTCCGGGCAACGCCCTCATGGATGAGATCGTCCGGGCGGTTACAGGTGGACGGTCGCAGTACGATGAGAACGGCGAGCGGGCTCTGCGAGGGACGGTCGATGAGACGGCTGTCGCACGATTCCTCGAGAAGGCGTACTTCTCAGCGCGTCCACCCAAATCGACGGGGAAGAAACTCTTCGGCCGTGCTGCTGCGGCCGAGCTGGCTGAGATGGTGTTTGGAGGGCGTGGTCCGGAGGGGCTCTGGAGCAGTTCCGGGTCCGCCGGGGGCAAAGTCGATGCGCACTCGGCGACGGCTGCCCGGCTTGCCGGGAGCGAGGTGGATGCCCTTGTGGCCACGGCCGCCGCAGTGACCGCGCGCTCGATTCATGGGGCGGTGGCCTTCCTTCCACGTGCTCCAGAGATCGCAGACGTCGTGGTGAGCGGGGGAGGTGTGAAGAACCGGGCCGTGATGACGATGTTAGAGAAGCTCCTTGCCCCGACACCGATCGTGAGCCTGTCGACGCTCGGGGTCGACCCCGACGCCAAGGAGGCCATGGGCTTTGCCATCCTTGCGAACGAGACATTGGGTGGCGGCCCGGGGAATGTGCCCGCGGCGACGGGCGCGCGAACCGGTGCGGTTCTGGGCAAGATCAGCGTGGGGATCTAACGCGTAGCCGTGGGGAGCTCAACCCGCCCGAGCATGCGCACACGTGGGGAGCACGGAGATGAACATCAGAGGTAAGGCCGCGCGGCTCATCATGAGCCACATCTCCGATCGGGCTGGGGACGATCCAAGCGTCGAGTACGCGCGCGTTGAGCATGAGATCCGCGATCTCGGTATTGGCGGCCTCTGCCTCTTCGGCGGCCAGGCTGACCGCACGCCGGAGATGATCCGCAGACTCTCGGAGTGCTCCGCCTTCCCACTTCTTGTCGCATCCGACCTAGAGCGTGGACTCGGCCAACAGGTTCGGGGCGCCACAGCATTCCCTTCGCTCGCGATGTGCGGCGCCACGGGTGACCCTAGGCTCGCCCAGGCGCAAGGCTGGGTGACTGGCTCGGAAGCTCGACGTGTGGGTATCAACCTCGTTTTTGCCCCGGTCGCCGACGTCGATTCAGAGCCCACAAATCCAATCATCGGTGTGCGCGCGTTCGGAACCGAGCCCTCAATGGTCGCAGATTTCACGTGTGCGTTCGTGCGGGGTCTGCAGGCTGCAGGAGTTGCGGCGACCGCCAAGCACTTCCCCGGTCACGGTGATACGAAGCGCGACTCGCACATAGAGCTTCCGGTAGTGGATGCAGACAGCGCGACGATTCATGCCCGTGAGCTGGTTCCATTCAGAGCAGCGATCGATGAAGGCGTCAAGGTGATCATGACGGCGCACGTGGCGTATCCGGGGCTCCAGTCGAATGCGAGCGACAGCCGTTCCACGGACAGCCTGCCCGCAACACTCGCGCCTGATATCTCCACTGCACTTCTTCGGGGGGACCTCGGCTTTGAAGGGCTTGTAGTGACCGACGCGCTCCTCATGGGTGGGATCACCGAGAGCTACGGGCCGGGCGAGGCCGTAGTGCTCGCGCTTGAGGCTGGCGCGGATATGCTCCTGATGCCCCCTGACGTGGAGGCTGCGATAGACGGCATCGTGGAAGCAACTGAGAGTGGTCGGCTGTCAGAGGAACGACTTGATGCTTCGATTGCCCGGGCGGAGGAGCTTCTCGGATGGCTCGCATCGCGTGCGATGCCGGGTCCGGCGCCGGGAGGCCTCTCCGAGGGCCTCGGGATCACATTTGAGGAGCCCGCAACAGTGGCGGCAGCGATTGCTACTCGTGGCGTGACGCTCCTCTCAGATGAGACAGGCCTGATACCTCTTCCGGCCGAAGTGCTCTCAGGTGCGGTGTCACTCGTAGCGGTGACGGATCCGAAGCAACCCGATGGCGTGACTTGGCTACGTGAGCGGCTTGAGTCGCAGTTCCCCGGAGCGGAACTCATCATTCTCGACGTGGACTGCTCTGAGGCCGAGGCCAGCGGCATCATCGATAACGCTTTGACCTCCGAGCTCTGCATCATCGCTCTCTTCGATGAGATATCCGCGTGGAAGGGGCACTCCGGCCCCGACGGAACCGTCGCCGCCGTGATCACGCGGCTCCTTGCTGCTTCGTGGCAGTCTATCGCCCTGCTCTTCGCCGGGCCGCAGTTGGCGCACACGGTGGAGGGCGCCGACGCCATCCTCTGCTGCTACGATGGCTCCCAGCCCGCGCAGCTGGCGGGCGTCGCAGCGCTGCTCGGGGAGGCGGAGATCTCAGGGCGGGGGGGCTGAACGTGTCTGCCGCGCAAGTTCCCATAAGAGATTTGATTGCTGCTCATGCCTGATGTATTCTCACGATAATGGCTGTGAAGCGGTTGACGGCGTTCGTGACATCGTGGGACTCTGGATCATGTCAATGAGCCCAGCGACACCCCAAGTCCGACTAGAGCCACATCTTCAAGCACGGCGGGCCAGGATCGATAAACGCCGTCATTGTCTGATGTGGACTGGTGAGATGCGCCGCACACGGCGAAAGCTGCATTTGTGCCTCGAAGAGGCCGTTCGCAAGGAGTTGCCATGAGTTGGAGAGATGTAGTTCTAAGTCAGTTCGAGCCGGACCTTGTGCCGCTGCTGATCGACTACGGCAACCATCTCGCGCAGATTGACGCAGACGCGGTTGTCTTCATGGCTAGGAAATCACTCTGTTTGTACGATGTCCTTGTCGCGGCGGGAGCTCCACCAATCGAGAGGCCAGTGCTCACTGACAGAGTCTTGGACGCCGACTGCGAGCCGTTGCGCGGGTCGCGCGTCGCTCTTGTTGATGACACTCTAATCGTTGGCACAACGCTAGCAACTGCTCGTCGCTTCTTGGTGTCCGAGCTAGGATGTGACGTTAGTACGCACACATTCTGCGTTGACACCGATTGGTGGGTGCCTGAGCTGATTCAGCCTGACTTCGTGTCAGTTCGCATGCCTGATGCTCGTGTAATGTCGTTTTGCACATCTGAGGTGCGAGCTCTGTCGCTTGCACCAAGGCCCTATGTTGTCGACTTCCCGATGTCCTATGCCCTTCCCCTATCGAAGGGAGAGGTCGGCGGCATACCCGTGCTTCTTGACTGGTCGGCACATGACGTGTCGAGTTCGCTGCAGCACAGAAACGGCATCACTACGGTGTCCTTCTTCCCTGGAGGCACAGTCCGTCACGACCTCGAGGCGTTGCTGGGGGAAGACCTGATGCGGTGTCTCGAAATCGTGAAGGTGAGAACGTATATCAGGCGCGGGCGCGGCAAGTACTGGCTCCAGACGGTTCCTCTGGTCACTGTGAGTTCTCTCTCTCCGGAATCCGTCGATGAGGCTCTTCGGTTGGTAGTCTCAGTGTTCCCGGACAACGCTCAGTCTGCAGCAGAGAGACTGCGCAACTCCGTCAGTGCCCCAGCCGCCTCTCAGAGAGCACTTCAGTATCTGGTCAGCCTGGTTGTCGGGCAGCGTTTCTTCCTTACGTTGCAGCAGGCAGGCGTGTGCGAAAGCGCGAGCTTTGACCCCCGTGTTGCTCAGCGAGTGTTTGGACCGTGGCGGTGCTCGCTCGACGACCCTCTTCACCGAGTGGAGTACCGTTCGCTTCGACAGGCGCAACTCCAACGCCGCACCGCTGCGCCGCATCCAGCTACAATGCCGCAGTCGATAGCGGAATACGGCTTCGAATCGCTCCAAGGGAAGTCCAATCGGCTTCCCGACAATCTTCTGGCGTTCTTCACCCAGACATTCACAGACCTATTCGACTCGAGGGAGATTCCAGCGCGCCTCGAGGCGAGGCGCCTCAAGCAACGAGTCCTTGATGCCGATCCGAAGGAAGCGCCTCACAGAGACAGACTCACGACGGGAATTCCATGGGAGTCCCTATCTCGCCACTTCCTGGAACTGGCTGGCATCCCCTCCAGCACACAGCAGACGAATCTCCTCAGTTCAGCTCTCGATGTTCTCAACGATTACGGCATAGCGGTCCCCACGACGTGTTTTCGAAACGGCGTTGTCTTTCGGGCCTACCGGCACGGAGAAGATGCCCGTTTCGCGGATGCGGAGCTGGCTTTGGGCCAACAAGCGTTGCAGGGACTCATTGGCGAACTCAAGGTCTCCAGTGCTCCGAAGATCGCATTTGAGAAGACGCTTGTGTTGCTGCTCAGAATTGGTATGGCCCAGCAATACATCGAGCCCTTCTTCGGGACGACAGGAGCCGAGGGAACAGCTCGCATCGAATTCGCCCCAATGGGGCCGATTGCTAAGGTCACGGTTGAGCCACGGTCCTATCCTGACCGCGACCTGTGGCTAACGGACTACATGCTTCAGCGACGCGTCATAACGAAGGTGAACGAGCGGTACGCACCGGGCAAGCGGATAGACGCCAATCACCATCGCACCGAGGCGCCAGATTTCGCCTTCGAGCTTGGCAGCATTCTTGGGCTACTGCTTCGCTCTCGGGGGAAGCACCGCGTGCCCAAGCGCGCGATACCCCCGCTCGATGGCGACAAACTCACGATATTGGCTGTTTGCTGGCCCCCTAGGATGCTCGCAGGCGCCATGCATGCCGAACTGGTCTACTTCATGAAGTGGTGGCGCAGACACGGGGCAACGGAACTCGAGGCGGTGGATTGGCACTCGCAACGCAGCTTGCTCGGTTTCTCGGACAGTCTTGCGAGAGGCACCGGTAGCTTGGCACTGAACCAAGGACGATTCAAGTATGCGGCGCACAAGTCATCCATGCACGGGAAGCTCGTCAAACAGTGTGAACGATTCCTGCGAGAGGAGCTCGGCATGGAACTCGTGGCAAGACGTTGGGCTGGCTATTGGCGTTCCGCAGAGGACTTGATGGCTGTTGAAGAAGAGCGCCGCTTCGGACCTTGGATCGATTCATCCGCTGCCCTAGTATGGGAGCTGTTGGCAGTCATGAGCGCACTAGAGATCTCCATCCTTGACGCCGCCATGGAACTGGGTCCCCGGGGCTCACGTGTGCGTGCCCGGAGGGAACGGGCCCTTGAGAAGCTCGATGATCACTACAATCATAGACGGCGCTACCGACTCAGATTGAGCGACCGAGGCTACAAGTTGTACAGGAGACTTAGGAGCCACGCGCGCCAGATCGAGCAGGCCTCGCCAGACCCATCCAGACAATTGAGTCTATTCAGTGCAGAGGGGCACAAGCACAAGGGCGAAGCTGTCCTTGGCTGGTGCACACGGTACATCCGGGATATAGATGCTCGTATCGCTTCGCTTGGTGACGAGGTCGTTCCGACAATTGGGGAATTCGGACGGCTCCCGTTCCGGCGCCAGTACAAGTACTTGGTTTGGTATGACATCCGTAACTCAACCGCCACCGGATTGCCATCCGACCAGGCCGTGGACGAGCATCGTGAACGTGTCCGCGCCTTCAAGAAGCAGATCAATGACCGTCTTCGCCGAGTCGCTAGGTCCATCACGTTTGCCCAAGAGGAGATCCACTGCTGGAACGGGGATCTGGATTCGGACAACGACGAGAAGCACATCTTTCTCTCCGGGCGGGGAGCCCGAAGGAATGCTCAAGCCGTCTTGTCGGAGCTTCTAGCAGCGCAGAGGGGAACCAACATCCATGCACGCATCCTGGTCATCCGATGTGACTTCGTCGGTACACTGGTATACCGTCTCGGACTCACTCCCGAAATCCATGGGAGCCGCTTCTGGGAGCACTTGAGCCGCTTGAAGCTGGCCATCAAGGATCGGGAGTCGGGGCTGCCCGATGGTATCGCGACCTTGGCAATTGCCGGCTCTGGTTTGTGGCGCGCACTACAGCTGCCTGCCGGCTTCGTGTGGCGGGATAGCCAAGTGCACGAGTTCACCACCGAGATCGAGAAGCTGACCGCCAGCACCGAAGTCAGATTCGGCGAGATATCTTGGCGTCCCTAGAGGCCAGTGTGATGCGTGCTATGTCACTTGGTAGCTGAGCCCGCCGCCCAGCCAGCGCAAGCAGCCGACGAGCTTGGCTGTCACACCGGTTGCAGGCGCGGCTGCGCCGCTGGCACCCGCCGCGCCAGCCTGAACGCTCGCGGCTGGTATGCGAGCCGTAAGCGCTGTGGACAAACACAAACGGAGTGAGCATTGGCCCAACTAGAACACATCGAAGCCATCGAGAAGCGCCTCTGGAGCGCAGCGGACACCCTCCGCGCTAATTCCAACTACGCCAGCAACGAGTACTTTCTCCCGGTCATGGGCTTGGTGTTTCTCCGGCACGCCTACAGTCGCTACTTGGCGGTGAAGGACAAGATTGAGGCTAACCTGCCGACTCGCGGAGGCAAGACGCGCGCGCTCACCAAGGAGGACTTCTCTCAGCAGAGTGCCATCTTCTTGCAGCCAAGGGCGCAGTTCGACTATCTCGTGGCTTTGCCCGACAGCGAGGACCACGCCAACGCGCTTGTTGAGGCGATGGAATCGATCGAAAGGGACTATCAGAACCTTCAGGGTGTTCTACCCAAGAGCGAGTACGAAGAGCTGGACAATGATGTCATTGGCCAGCTGCTTCGCACGCTCAACCCCGACGAACTCAAGCGTGTCTCGGGCGACGTCTTCGGCCGCATCTACGAGTACTTCCTGACTCAGTTCGCCGACCAGAAGGCCCATGACGCCGGCGAGTTCTTCACGCCCGTCTCGTTGGTCTCACTGATCGCCCACGTGCTCGACCCGGAGGGCGGCACGGTGCTGGACCCGGCATGCGGCTCCGGCGGCATGTTCGTGCAGAGCGCCCGCATTGTGGAGGAGCACGGTCAGAACCCCACCGACCGGCTCACCTTCCGCGGTCTGGAGAAGAACGCCACCACCATCCGCCTTGCCAAGATGAACCTGGCAGTCCATGGCCTCGAAGGTGACATTCAGAAGGCGATCACCTACTATGAAGACCCTCACGAACTGCTCGGCAAGGCCGACTTCGTGATGGCAAATCCCCCATTCAACGTCGACGAGATCGACGCGGACAAGGTCAAGACCGACCCGCGCCTGCCCTTCGGTCTGCCCGGCGTCAACAAGAAGGACAAGGTCTCAAACGGCAACTACGTCTGGATCAGCTACTTCTATAGCTACCTGAACGAACGCGGGCGTGCCGGCTTCGTCATGTCATCGCAGGCTTCAAGCGCCGGGGGCGGCGAAGCCAAGGTGCGCCAGAAGCTGGTGGGGACCGGTGACGTAGATGTGATGATCGCCATCCGTTCGAACTTCTTCTACACCCGCACCGTGCCCTGCGAGTTGTGGTTCCTGAACCGCGACAAGCCTGAGGCGCACCGCGACAAGGTGTTGATGATCGACGCACGCAACGTCTACCGCAAGGTCACCCGCAAGATATGCGACTTCAGCCCCGAGCAGCGGCGGAACCTGCTGGCTATGGTGTGGCTCTACCGCGGCCAGACCGAGAAGTATCTCGACCTCGTCTCGGGCTACTGCCGCCACACCATTGAAGAAGGCGCAGGCTGTTTCAGCAGCGAGGACGAAAGCGGCGAGAGCATCCAGCCTCTGCCGGACTTCGTCGCCGCGCTTGATGCCCTTAGCGATATCATACAACCTTTCTTGGACACGCTGGCTGACGACGCACTTCACGCCGAGGTGCAGAAGGAACTAACCGAGGCGCTGCCTGCTTTCTATGCAGACGTCAAGGCGTTCCGGCATGCCATCGCCGAACACGAAGCGGCGTGGAAACAGCAGAAGACTACCAACGGCGATCTCAAACAGGCGGTCGACCGACTTGCTTCGCTGGCTGAATCAAGCCGTGACCTTATCAGACAGACGGATCTACTCTACAAGCTTGCCTCGCGCCTCATTGAGACCTGCGAGAAGGAATGCGATGCCAAGCAGAGCGATGCCTGGGTGAGCAGGGACGTCATTCGCGTCCGGAAGACCGCGGACGGGGCCCGCCAGTTGGTGGTTGAGCAGCTCAAGCAGGTGCGCTATTTCTGGCGGCAGGCACACTGGCTCACCGAGCGCTTCCCGGAGGCAGAGCTGTGTGACGTTGAGGGACTGGTCAGGCTGGTGGACCGCGCCGAGATCGAGGCAAACGACTGGAGCCTGACTCCCGGGCGCTACGTCGGCGTCGCCCCTGAGGAAGTGGACGAGGATTTTGACTTTGAGGAGACCCTGCGCGATATTCATGTGGAGCTGGAAGACCTCAACAACGAGGCGGTGAAGCTGGCTGCAACAATCAAGACAAACTTCGAGGAGTTGGGAATATGACCAAACTCTCGAAGCGGCTACCTGACGATTACGCTGTGCTTCTGGCGGAAGTGAAGGAGCGCGTTCGGTCAGCCCAATACGAAGCCCTCAAAGCGGTCAACAAGGAACTGGTCGCGCTTTACTGGGACATCGGCAAGCTGATTGCCGTCCGGCAGACCAACGCCGATCATGGGGCCGCCATCGCCGAGCAACTTGCCGCAGACCTGCGTCAGGAGTTCCCCGGCGTCAGCGGCTATTCCCGCAGAAATGTCTTCTACATGCGGGAATTCTACCTCGCGTACTGCGACCTGCCAAAAGTGCAACCACTGGTTGCACAAATCGGCTGGACCCATAACCTGATCATCCTCCAGCGCCGCAAAGACCCTCTGGAACGCCAGTTCTACATCCGCATGACCCGGAAATTCGGCTGGTCCAAGAACGTGCTTATCCATCAGATCGAGAACCAGAGTTACGAGAAGTCTCTGCTTGGCCAGACCAACTTCGACAAGGCGCTGACCCCCAGCCAGCGTGTACATGCGAAGCTTGCCGTGAAAGATGAATACACCTTCGACTTTCTTGAAATGGGCGAAGAGCATTCCGAACGCGAGCTGGAACGCGCCCTCATCGCACGGATTGAGGACTTTCT
>JALGZD010000219.1 GCA_025782395.1 bacterium | reverse complement strand
GAGCAGTATCGGCCCGTCCTCCCTGCAGGGATCGACGTAGAGCTCGTAAGGAGACAGCGTCTCTCCGTACTCGCCGAACTCGAGAACCCCATACTGGGCAGTGTTGGACAAGATTTGGACGAACACGTCGTCACAGGTTATCACTCCCTGGATGTCGGAGCTTCTGTCCCCCTGGTTCTGGATCGTGACGAAGAGCCTGAAGGTCTCCCCAGCCTCCGGGATCCCGTTCCCGCCCGCCGTGTCGTCAACGGCACTGGCCGAGTAGACCAGATCCGGCGCTCCGTCGTGAACCGATCGCTTCACTCCACTGGACGTGGCATACAGCACCCGCGCGCTGTGATCGAAGACTGCGCGACCTATCGAGCCCGAGAGGAAGGGCTGCCATCTACCCGCCATGTCGAAGCTCAGGTACATGTGGTTCTGATACGAGTAGTCCGGATCTGCCATGGCAATCAGAGTCGCGGGATTCCGTGGAGAGGACGCGAGGCTGAAGATACTCACGCCCTCCGCTCCGGTCTCTTCCACGCCCACGTTCGCTCGGACATTCTCGCTCGCCCCTCCATCCGTGATCACATAGAACGGGCCGTTCCCTCGCGGCCCGGCGGCGGCAACCAAGAAGCCTGG
Organism: bacterium; assembly: GCA_025782395.1. Classification (GTDB taxonomy): domain Bacteria; phylum Joyebacterota; class Joyebacteria; order Joyebacterales; family Joyebacteraceae; genus Joyebacterum. The sequence continues at coordinate 280,580 of JALGZD010000219.1, read as the reverse complement.
GTCGCCAGGATCCATGCACAGGTGGCTCACATCGGTCATCGAGTACGGCCATTCGCCGAAGGGTGCCAACGGAGCCCAGTCTTGCCCGAAATCCGTGGTCTTCCAGACAGCGTGGTCCGGGCCAGTGAAATTGATCATCGTCGCCGCATAGACGACGTTCGTATCCGAAGGGTCGAGTGCTATGTCAGAAACATAGGAGGAGCCATCGCCCACCTCAGGATCGATCCCGATCCGGGTCCAAGTTGTGCCTCGGTCCGGACTGAAGTAGACACTCCGAGGGACGTACTCCCAACTCATCGTGCCGGCAAAGATCCGCCGCGATTCACCAGGATCAACGACAACGGACTGCGCGCCGATGTTCTCAGTAAGCGTTGTCCAGTGTTCCCCAGCATCGACTGATTTGTGGACCGCGCCCCTGCTGACGCAGTAGGCGATCATGGGATCGGACGGGTCGAACGTCAGGGCGCAGATGTACCACGTGATATCCGGCACTCCCTCCCATGTCGCTCCACCGTCTGTCGTCCTCATTAGGTAGTTGTCCCCGTCGGTCTTGACCAGGATGGTGTCGGGGCACGAGGGCGCCACGGCGATCATTGATACCCGATACCCCTCGGGGCCGATCTCTTCCCAGCCCACGATCGACGCCTCGGCGCTGCCAGGAACGAGGAGGGCCAAAGTCAGCCAGGGCAGCCATATGATCCAGCGACGGGAGCCTAGAACCCCAAGGCCTCGATAGGGAAGCGCGCTTGATCGGTTCATAGCCATCAACCCCTTCCAGAGCGCATCATAGCTCGTCCGAGTCAGTGAGTCTCCTACTGCATCATCATCAATTTCCTTCTCTGGACTCCCGCAGTGGACCTCATTTCGCAGAAATATGCTCCGGATGCGACTCTTGCTCCTGAGTCGTCCGTTCCGTCCCAGCGCACAGCATAGCGCCCGGCCTGAAGGTCGGCGTCGACCAGCGTCTTCACCAGCCTGCCAGTGGCATCGTAGATGAGCACGCGTACCAGTCATCTCCCACCTGGGTGTACTCGAGCCCATTCAGGTAGTACGAATCCGCCAATGCCTCTCCTGAGCAGAGAGAAACGGCGAGGCAGATACACACAAGCCAGCTCTCAACGCGGTGCATCGTTTTCACCTCCCGATCAACGTGATTCGTGGCGGTTTTGGGTGGCACACGCGCAAGGTCCAGCTGCGCCGGCGGCAGATGTTGCGGAATCCTCAGACCTCGTGGCAAGCGGCATGCTCCTGTGGTACCGCCCCCCGCACACCGTACTCGATGACTCGTCAGTCGCGCATCCCCTCTCGGCAAGAACGCAACCCCGTGAGCCGTGGGATATGACTGAGGCTCATTCTAGCACATAGAGAAGCCCAACGCAACTTCGTTCCGGGACAGGCGAAGTCTCCTTCAAGCCTTCCATGGGAATGCCATGCTGTGGAGACACGGAGCCGCGCCCAGAACATCCGGGACACCCAGGGCGCGGCAGCACGCGTCCAGAAGCAGGGCGCTCTCCGCGAAGAGCCGCCCCCGGTACGCGGAGGGGCGGCTCTTTCACATGGGTGAACCGATTGTGATGATATTACCTGAGCAGTACCACCTTCGCTGTTACAGTCTCAGTGCCGCATGACAACGTGATGAGATAGACGCCCGATGCCACGCGCCTGCCTGCGCGGTCGGTGCCGCTCCAGGTGACTGTGTTCGCGCGCTCGTCTGCGGAGCCGATGTGCAGTGTCGTTACGATGCGGCCGGATATGTCGAAGACAGCTATCCTCGCATCGCGACCGGACGGTACGGAGAAGTCGATCGATGTACCTGATGCGAAGGGATTCCCTCGCGCCTGCAACCAGAGGCCGCTCACCAGCGCATGATCGGCGACCGATGTGCCATCGAAACTGACCCACACAGGATTGGAGTAGGCGCGATATGTCTGACCATCTCTTGTGGAGCGGCACTCGACGCGGAAAGCCTGCCGCTCCCCGAAACTCCCCGACGGGTATTCGATCACTCGCTCACCCGCGTATCCTTCCCCGATAGCATCAGGGTTGAACGAGAAGAGCGTCTGCGTGCCGGTCTCATTCGATGCCAGCAACTCGACGTGCACGATGGGTCCGAAGTCCTCCATTGAACGCCACCTGAGCGTGATCGGGAGTTCCAGGAACGGGTTCCACGAGCCATCCTCACCAATGGCAAGATCCGAGGCGTCATCGAAGTCGCCATCACCGTTTTCGTCTATCCCCAAGAGGACGAAAGGACCGTCAGTCACCACGCTGCGCCCAGCCCGGAGCGCTGCCAAGAGCTCACTAATTGGCGGGAGGTTGCCGGGGCCGTACGATCCCGGCACGTAGACAACCGTTTGCACCTTTCCGATGGCGCTATCTGTTGCATAGTTGTCGAGGCCTATGAACGACCCGTAATTGAGATCGCCGTGCGCATCGCTTCCGCCTGAGAGGAAGCACTTGACGAGCGGATCGAGCCCAGTCTCAAGAAGGCCGTTCCACGTAGCGATTCCTGCGAGAAGCTCATTCGGATACGGGTCGCTCGGTGTCACGCCGGCATCGAAGTCCGCCCATGGGTTGTTCTGATCGCTGGAATACAATGAATGCCGCGTATTGAACGCCTGGAGGCCCTTGAAAACCTCGTAGCCGAGTGCGGTGGCGATATCCTCGTCACCCCACATCGTCCCGTTGATGGCCCAGTCCATACCTCCCCACTCAGCGCTCATGTCTGACAAGGGGTGCGCCGCGTACATGAAGCCGCCGCCGCTGATCTGAGAAAGCGCACCGGGAAGATCCGGCGTCACCGGCCGCTCGCCGACTGCTCCGGAGAGCGGGGAGGAGATGTAGTTCTCGTTGTAGACAAGTGTGTGCAACGTCTTGTTGAACGAGTCGCCATCGATTGAGGCGGCATTCAGCTCCACGGCTCGATAGAGGCGGAAGGATGGCGAGTCGAGCATGGCGACATCATTACCGAGGACGTCCCACGTGGTCCCGATGGCCGTGTTGTCGCGGTAGACCGTGCTGATCCCGGTCTCATCCTGGATCGTGTATTCCCAGTGCGTAGTCGCGTAGGAGTAGGAGCCGTCGCCCGTCTCGTCGAGATCGCACGAGTGGTCGGTCGTCGTGAGCCAGTGGAGGCCCATCGCCTCTCCTGCGCGGACTACGGCTGGGAGGGGCGCCCCGAATTCAGCCAGGTTGTTCGTGTACATCGTGTGGTAGTGCGTGTCTCCGCCGTACCAGCCGTCCGGCCACGGGTAGTCACCGCGCCCCACGTGGACTCTGAGATAGCGTGTCTCCGTGTAGTTGAACCAGTCGTCCTTGTAGTAGACGGAGACCTTCAGGTTGATGGCGTCCCCCGCCGCGTAGCCCAGATTCGCTGGGGTCAAAAGCGTTCCGTCTGGGAGAGACGGATGCCCCTCGGTCACCGTCGTGATCCATGTCCAGTAGTTCGACTCGTATGGATCATCACCGATTCGCTCATCGCCGAAGTCGTGGTTCCATAGAACCGTCTCGCTCGACGTTGCGTCCCAACACCGTATCCAGTGAAGCTCACGGATGTCATCCGTGTCGCAGTCCTTGAGGACAATCATGAGAGGAATCGCCGTGTCGGCATCTTTGACCCGCCACGGCGCATCCATCATGAAGTCCTTCATCCAGGTGTTGTCGTAACGGTCGTGCGCGCGCGGTGTGCCCGGTGCGAACAGTGCGAGCAATCCCACGACGACCAGTACTGAGCGAGCGGACTTCGAACGATTCCTCATTGTGCAATCCTCCAGGGGCATCGCATCGCGTGAGACCGGTCTTGTGTGTGCGAGCTTCGTGCCAGCCGGCGAAGGCGGCGGCGCTCCAGCAATGGAGTGTCTGGTTCGGGGAGGCACTGTCAATATCGTTGACGCCCCGGCAGGAGTAAGTCCCACCGGGGCGAATGATACAATCATCTGCCGGCGAACCCTACTTGAGGAGCACGCCCTTTCTCGTTACGCTCTCACCTTCGCGCGTGAGCCTGAAGAAGTAGACGCCGCTTGCGACAGTGCGGCTGTTCCCATCCGTTCCGTCCCACGTGGCGACATGGCGGCCGGCGGCGAGCTCGCCGCTCAGGAGAGTCGCGATCTTGCGGCCGGAAGCGCTGTACACAGCGAGTTCAACGTCAGCGGCCGTCGGCAGGCTGAACGCCATCATCGTGCTCGGGTTGAACGGGTTAGGTCTGTTCTGCTCGAGCGAGAAGCGGTAGACAGCGATGCCGTCATCGACGCCTGTCTCGGTGATACCGAAGAAGTCCAGGATCTCCGTCAGAAGGTCTGCCTTCGTCGACGGCGAACTGCCGTCAGTGAGGCCGCCGAACTCGAACGAACATCCTACCGTCCTGTAATCACCCTCGTCATTTGAGACGCCGCAGCCTGCATTATCGGACGGATTCCTGAAGATCTGCACGGCTCCGCCTGTGGGGGAGATGTGGTCAATGTAGTTGTTGCCTCCGGTGTACGGGAAACTCATCCCGTCACACATCGTTCCCGACTCACCCAGCACGGTTGAGAGGTCGCCCGAGCCATCATCCGTTCCGTTGATGCCGAAGTGACCGTTGTAGATGGTCCTCGAGGAATCATAGGCCCAGCAGTCGCCGCCCTCCATGTAGATCTGACCGCCTCCGTTGAGATAGGCGACGAGATCGTTCGCCTGGGTCGTGTTGAAAGAGTAGTTGTGCGAGTAGACGCCCAGCAGGATGAAGACAGCCTCGTACTCACCCAGGTTCCCCGGGAACGAGGTCGTGTAGTCGTAGCTCAAGTCCTTGGCGTCGAGGATCGACATGATGGGCGATCCCGAAATAGGCGACGGGTCAAGCTCAACGATGAGAATCGGGATGCCCTCGACGATGTCGAAGCTGTGTGTCCCGCTCGCCGGATCGTACGTGACGTTGGCGGGCGAGGCCATGTCCTCCGCCCTTATCCTGTACGTCACCTGATTGCCGACAGAGACGCTGCCCGGGAACTGGCCTCCATACGTGAAGGTGCCCGGGACATTAGTCATCGTAACATCTATCTGAGACGTCCCATTGATCCACGACTCCAGCGTGACGGTTCCGACCTGGATGTTGTCGGTGACCGTGGCATTTGCCGTCGGCGGCCACGAAGCCTCGGGCGTATCGGTGAGAGGCGTGTGCGCGATATCGGGCGCCTCCGTGTCCACCAGAATGCTGAACTCGTATGCGTCACCCGGAGCCACGTATGGTTTCGCCTCGCGGCGACCTGAGTTGTCGACCGCGTAGATGTAGTATGAGATCTCCGTGCCGACCGGCTGCGCCGGGATGTCGGCATAGTAGCTGCCGGCCCTCGCGGCGGGGGTCATGACGATCGGCGTGTATCCCGGAGCCGCGTCTGTTTCCCAGTAGACCAGGAGCGAGTCGGTCTTGAGACCCGTGTTGCTGTAGTCGTGTATGTATGTCTCTACGCGATAGTCGGACCCGGAGCTGGCGGTGTCCCGTAGCGGCACATGGTCGATGTAGAGCATGTACCGGTCCGTGATTCCCATCGCGCGGCAATGGATCGCATCATCGGTGAGCCATGATCCTGTGTACCCGAGGATCTCGTAACCCGGCATCGCGTTCTCGTAGGTCGTGATCGCGGCCGCGTCGTTGGCGGAGCCGTACATCGGCACATAGACCTTCTCGTTCACGATGAGTGAGTTCGTGTACGGTTCGTCGTTCGGCGTGTAGATCCTGATGATCTCGTACGGTGTTCCGTATGAGCTCTGGATCTGCGACAGATACGTGACATTGGCCTCGATGCGCGCGTAGTCGGAGTGGCCTGGATCAACCTGCTTGTACAGGATCTTGTCGGGAGCCAGGAACTTCGAGGAGCAGTCGATGTGGTGGATCCCACCGGTCTGGACGTACTCGAGCTTCTCGTAGCGATCGATACCGACGTACTCGTACATGATGTCGTCGATCTCGGTCTCCGTGAGGCCGGTGTTCTCATCCAGTATCAGCCGGGATGAGATCGCAACACCGCGACCGTCCGCCATGTAGTTTCCGCCAGTGGAGGTGAGATCCATCACGTACGCTGGGATGCCCCAGTGGGTGGCCAGGAGGCTGGGGATGACATCGTCATTCGGGCGCGGGCGATTGTAGTCATGGTCGACTATGCCCTGCTCATCGTTGCCGTTGATGATGAACCATGGGCCGTAGTCGCGCGTCCAATACGAGTCTGTCGGTGCAAGGAAGAAACTGACATTGGACATGTTGGCTCCGGCGCTCGAGAGCGCACTCGATGCCGAGCTCTGCTGCGAGGAATTCGCGCAGATGACCAGGAGATCGGTGTCCTGCGAGTACTCAGCAAGGAGATTCGTCGGGTTCCCGAACGGGTAGCGAACGATCACGCCCGTCATCGGCTCGAACTCACCCGGGTTTCTTACGGGACCCGGCGGTGCCGCCGTGGGCTGCTGGTAGGTGCCAATCTCGTGGATGCGCGTCTGTTCCTCGGGCGTCATCCAGATAGGGAGGGAGTCCTCGTACGGGTTCTCCCGGACCGCCTGCGCTGCCCCGGCCGCTATGGCTCCGACCAGAAGCGCAAGAAGCGCAAGCGAGAGAACCATCGTTGCCACAGTGCGCGCCCGGAATCGTGTCATCCTCACTGTCCTCCGTTGACATACCTGTCCAGTATCTGAATCTGCATATCACTATTATTATAACATGGCAAGAGGCTGGAGGATAGCGTGTTCTGGGAGTTGGGGAATCACTCACTCGATCGGAAGCGTCACGGGATGAGCCTGAACGCCGGGGCTAGATGAGCCCGCCCGACGCGTCAAGAATGAAGCGGACTCCGAAAAAGAGCAACAGGATGCCGCAGACAAGGCGAACGCCCTCGAGGAAGCGTTCCCCCAGGATGCGAGTGCCCCGATAGGACGCTGACGCGAGGAAGAAATACCAGATCAGATCCAAAGACCAGTGGACGACTGCGAATACGGCGAGTTGCCACAGCCCGTATCCGGATGCACGGAAGACGAGCGTCGCGCCGACGGTCGCCCACCAGACGAGGAAATAGGGATTGCCCGCCGACATGAGTATCCCCGCCATCAGCGGCGAGGTTTCCTTGTAGAGTTCTGCGCTCTGCCGAGCGTGAAGGGAACGCAGGAGCCCGATTCCCATCCAGAGAAGCACTAGCCCACCGACGAGGCCGATGATCGCGCCGGCAACGCTGTGGCGCAGCAGAGGCCCAAGGCCGACGAGTATGAGTGCCATCAGAGGGAATTCGACGATGCCGTGCCCGAGCGCGATGAGAACTCCGGCGTGGGGCGATTTCGCGCCCTTGCCTACCACGACCACCGTGAGCGGTCCGGGAGACATAACCCCGGAGAGCGATATGAGAATGGCTTGGATGAGAAACGCACCGTATGTCATGGAGCCGAACTCTAGCAGAGCGGAGAGGAGGGGACAAGGTCAACTGCTTCCGACGGGCGTCCGGCGGCCAAGTACGTCCAGGTGACCTCTATGAACCAGTATGTTGCCTGCGCCCATGCGCGCTTGCGAACTTGCTAAGCTTGTGCTAGAATGGAAGATAGAGAAATATCATGCAACCGAGGAGCCGGTATTGTATGGTGAGATCAACCTACCCCCCGGCACCTACGGTGATGTAGCGCCGAGCTTCGGCGCCACGCATCGACCCGTCCCGGAGAAGCCCGGGCGAGGAGGGACCCCTATAATGCTGCCGAGAACCCCTGTGAGCCGTGCCCTGCTGACGTTTGCGGTCTTCGCGTTCGTGCTGCTTGCCGCGGCGCAGCCTGCATCAGCCCTGAGGGTTGTCACGTACAACATCCTCAACTGGCCGAGCCTGGACTGGCCGGGCAGGTACCAATATTTCCAGACTGTCATGGACTCGCTGGACGCCGATGTCATCATCGTCCAGGAGATAGAGAGCCAGACCGGGGTGAACAACTTCCGGGAATACTGTCTGAACGCCTCTGTCCCCGGCGAATACTCCTCCGATCTCTTCGTGAACGGGCCCGACACCGACAACGCCATCTTCTACAGGAACTCGGTCGTTGATACCGTCACGCACGTGACGATCCCGACCGACGTGCGTTGGACGATGGAGTACACCGTCACACTGAACGGATACGACTCATCGGAGGCGCAGTTCAAGATACTCTCAACACATCTCAAAGCTGGCTCATCAAGCTCAGACATAGCCACACGAGAGGATCAGTGCGAGGAGATCCGCGCGCACATGAACGGCTACCCTTCAGGTACGCACTTCATCTTCGGCGGCGACTTCAATATGTACACCAGCAGTGAGGCCGGTTACCAGGATCTCGTAGGTTCCCAGCCCGACAACGACGGGCGATGCTTCGATCCCGTTGACAAGCCGGGGTACTGGCACGATAGCTACACCTTCAGGAGAGAACACACGCAGTCGCCCAGGGTGACCTCGTCGGGTGGCTTCACCGGCGGAGGCGTGGACGACCGCTACGACCAGCTGCTCGTATCTGCGGTGTTCGAGGATGGAGACGGTCTCTCGTATGTCATCGGCAGCCATAAGGCGTTCGGCAACGACGGCTACCGGCTGAACAACAACATCAACAATCCGGTGAATCAGGAGATCAGCCAGGAGATGGCGGACGCTCTCTACTACGCATCCGATCACATCCCTCTTCTGCTTGAGATACAGGTTCCCGCCAAGGTTGATGTCGCAGCATCCCTGGCCTTCGGGAAGGCCGTCGTCGCTTCGACGGCGGAGGAACTCCTGACCGTAGCGAATTCGGCCACAGTCCCAGCAGACGAGCTTGATTACTCGCTTGCAGCTCCCGGCGGCTTCACGGCGCCTGGAGGTTCGTTCCAGCTTTCTGCGGGAAGCGGCAATGATCACACCATCTCGATGGACACAGCCAGTGTCGGGGCGAAGGCCGGCGACCTGACAGTCAACTCGAACGACCTCGATGATCCCGCCATCGACGTGGCGCTGAGTGGCACTGTGGTCGACCACGCGAGCCCTTCGCTTGATGCGGCTTCGGTTGTTCTCGCAGACACGCTCGACTTCGGTTCGCACGAGATCGGGACGTTCTCCGATATGGTTCTGAGCGTCCACAACGACGGCTACGGCAGTCTTCAGGCGCTCCTTGAGATCTACGATGCGGCAATCGTCGGCGGAGACGGCAGATTCTCTTTCGTGGGTGGGTTCACGGAGGAGTCGGTCGGTGCGGACGCTGCAGAGTACACGCTTCACTTCGACGATGCGGGCGCCACACCGAGCACGCTATATGCCGCGACCCTGACACTGAGTAACAGGGACGAATCCGGGATCCACGGGGGAGGTGGGGCTCTGAGCGACCTCACCGTCTACCTCGAGGCGTTCGTGGAGGACGGGACCGGCGTGCCGGACGACGGTGTCCTCAGACTTGCACTGAGTTCCGGGGTACCCAACCCGTTCACGGAACGCACGTCACTCGTATTCTCGCTCCCCAGTTCGTCGAGCGTGAGGATCGAGATCTTCGACATAGCGGGCAGGCTCGTGCGGACGCTCGAGTCGGGAGTGCTTCCGGCGGGCGAGCACGAGGTGGTATGGACCGGCCGGGACGACAGAGGAAGACAGGCCGCTTCCGGCATCTACTTCTGCCGCGCGACCGTCGGCGACTGGCGCGAAGTGAGAAAGGTCGTCCTGCTGCGGTAGCAGCAGGCATGCTGCGGTAGCCCCCTTCACGAAGAGACATCTTGCTTTCACCGAGCGGCGTCCACGTGAGTATGCGTGGACGCCGTCCGATGTCGCCTTCCGACCGGCCCGCAGGCCGGCCGGAAGGGCGTGTATGTTGAGGTATCGTCGGTGCGTCGACTACTTGATCAGAGCCATCTTGCTCACTGTTCTGTCGGTCTCCGTATTCACGATGGACAGATAGATGCCGGACGGTACGGATCGACCGGAGTTGTCCTTGCCGTCCCAAACAGTTTCATGATCGCCGGCAGAACGCGGAGCGTCGAACAGCTGGCGGATGAGACGTCCACGCGTGTCGTAGATTCGCAGTGTGGTATGGGTCTCCGTGGGCAGATGGTATTGAATCGTTGTGACGGGGTTGAAGGGGTTCGGGTAGTTGGTTACCGTCAGTCGGCGTGTTGCTACGTCCTCATCGCCAACGCCGGTGCCGGTATACGTCACATCGAGTGACGGAGACATGCTTGGGTTCGCATACTCCTTTGAGTGGAACTTGCTGCACTTCGCTCCCCATCTGCCGATGATCACGAGACCGTAGTTATCAGTCCCGTCTTCTACCCAGCTCTGCACCAGATCGGTGACGTCTACCTCATACCAGCCCAGGTGCGGCCCGAAATTGTACGCACAGCTCGGTGTCGTCTCGTGTCCGATGTGTTGGGCAAAAGGCCACGTATGCTCGTTCCAGTCCTGGGTGATGGCGTAGACGTCGGTACTGGTGTAGTAGTCACCGGGGCATCTCCACCAGCGGTAGAGATTCAGAGTTGCGCTGTCTACGGTTCCCTCGATGCCGCTGAGATCGAACTTGAACATGATCCGCTCGCGGTATGTGCCGCAGCCGCCGGAGAAGTTGCCGACCCAGAGCATGGTTGTGTCTACCGTCGCGTGGTTCGGGTCGGTGTACATATCGTCGGTTGGTGCGAGGGTGACCGTGTCCGCCCACGCGGAAGAGACGATCGCTGCGATCAACAGCGCTGCGAGAATCGTATGGTGAGTTCTCATAGCGAATGCCTCCCTTTCCTTCGTTCTGTGTGTACGCGCTCCCACTAGTTCTCAGCTTGCAGCCTGATCACAAAACGGCTTGCCTCCTTGTCCTCATCCTCAGGTGTGGCGAGGGGAGCCTCGTATTCGGCCCTGAGAGAACAGACTCCTTCTCCCAGCCGGACGGTAACCCCCGCAGTGATGTATGTGAATTCGAGATCCTCTGGGTCGTTGGATCCTCTGTCCCAGACCTGGTATCTCACGTACGGCTGCACGCTGGGCAGCGGGTCGAAGCCCGTTGAAATCGTGTAGGCTCCCTCCACGTAGTACGCCATCATCTCGTGGTCCTCGGGGTCGATCGGTATCTCGACCTCGCCGACGCCCACGCCCCTTCGGAATCCCCTTCCCGTGTAGTACTCCCCACGCAGGAAGATAGCGTCCGTCTGGTAGTCGACGCCGAGGCCGGCTCTGTAGCCGGTCCCGTGGAGAAGCTTCCAGTCGTCCGAGTAGCCGAGGTCCAGTTCGACATGGTTGTAGAAGCTCGAGACGGAGAGGCCCGGCAGGGGAGTGTGGAATGTGAGCCCGATGTTCGCGTCGTGTTCATCGTCCAGGGTCTCGCCGGCGCCGTTGAGATAGGCGAGCTGTCCTTCGATCCCCGCGTGGTCGCCCGTCCGGAAGTCGAAGTCGCAGACTACGCCTGCCGGATGGCACGGTGAGACAGCGAACGCCCAGAGTGGTTTCTCTGCTGTGAGCAGGCCGACGCATTCCTGGTGGAGGTCGAACCCGCGCATCACATGCCCCTGCGCCACACCAAGCCTCACCTGGGGGGTGATTCTGTAGTAGACGCCTCCCTCCATGAGCCTCAGCTGTCCACCTCCGACGCACGTCGCCGTACCGACTTCCATGTCGTACTCTACGCGGTCGCCGAGTTCTCCACTGATCCCGATAGCGGCGTGCCGCACCACATACCTGTCGATGTGTGGTCCGAATGAGGTCAGGAGAGGAAGGCCGTCGCCGAAGAACTCGGCCTGGATCGTCACGCCGGCGTGGATCTCCGGCCCCGTAAGCTCGGTGGCCCCGGCAATCTGAGGTAGCAGAAGCAGGAAGATGAAAATGAGAAGAGAACCCGGAGTACTCCGGATCCGCCGGGAGATCCACGGGCTTCGATGATGCGTCCCGTTCCTGTCGGGCAGGGATGGGGCAGAGATGTGAACAGGGGAAACGATTGCAGTCAAGGTGCTTCCTCCTTGCATGATTTGGGTCCTCTTTGAGCGGTGCATCCGGAAGACACTGCCGGATGCCGCCCTATTGCTATTGCAACTCATTCGCAATAGTGAGAGAAAAAACCCTCCATTCCTAATGACACTTTTCACAGTAGCCCCTGATGATCAGATGGTGTCCGGTCATCTGGAACCTATGCTCCTCGGCGACCTTCTGCTGCCAGCGCTCGATGGGTGCATTGTGGAACTCGATGATCCTGCCGCATCGCAGGCAGAACATATGGTCGTGATGGAGGTGGCCGAAGATGTGTTCGTACCGAGCCGGCATCTTCTCGCAGGGGAGCTTCTGGACGATGCCGCAGTCAATCAGTAGCGCCAGGGTTCGAAAGACCGTGGCGTGGGAGATGCTGAGGCCCTTCTGACGAAGTTGGTGATGGAGGTCGTCTACCGCGAAGTGCTCATGGAGTGACATCACATGAAGAAGTATGGCGAGACGTTCAGAGGTGAAACGGAGGCCTTTCTCGGAGAGATACTCCCGGAATTTGCGTTCAGCGTCAATCACCCAGCGTCCCCTTGTTGCAATTGAAAACGAATATCAATACTATCAACACTCTGCGGGGATGTCAAGCGGTTCTTTGCGGTAGTTACGGGTATCACGCTTCATGGGGACGTTGTAGAATGCCAAAGTTGATGTCGAATGATGAAGATCGCCCGGGTCCGGCCCGCTCCGTACGGGAGGTGGGCGTGCGGGATACCGGCATCGTAGTCGTGAGGGCGATGCATGCAGAGCGAGAGACTGGAGAAGCTGAGAAGCATCCTCTCGGAGATGGGAACCGCAGTCGTTGCGTTTTCGGCGGGTCTGGACAGCACATTCCTTCTCAAGGTTGCGGTGGATGTACTCGGTGACAATGTTGTCGCAGTGACGGCGAGATCGGCCGTTCGGGCGCACCAGGAGCTCGATGATGCGCGCGCATTGGCGACTTCGCTGGGTGTGGAACACATCATCGTGGAGTCGCACGAACTGGAGACGGATGCTTTCACCTCGAATCCTCGAGACAGATGCTACATCTGCAAGAAGGGGCTCTTCGCGGAATTCGTTCGGATTGCGACAGAGCGCGGAATGAGCTGTGTGATCGATGGATCAATCCACGACGACGAAGATGACTACCGTCCCGGTATGAGAGCGCTCGCAGAACTTGGCATCAGAAGTCCGCTCAGAGAGGTACGGCTGACGAAGCCCGAGATCAGAGCGATCTCGAAAGAGATGGGTCTCCCGACCTGGGACAAGCCGTCGTCGCCGTGCCTGGTGACAAGGATTCCGTACGGTGTCGAGATAACGCCCGAGAGGCTCGTCCGGATCGAGCGCGCCGAGGCGATCGTCGCCGGTCTCGGAATCCGCGAGCTGAGGGTCAGGGATCATGGTACGGTAGCACGCATCGAGGTTGGTGTCGGTGACATGAAGCTCCTGTTCGATCCGGCCAACAGAAAGACGGTCGTTGCCGGACTCAAGGAGCTCGGGTTCACATTCGTGACGCTGGATCTGAGGGGCTACCGGCAGGGGAGCATGAATGTGGGACTCGGCGATGCGGAGAACGCGGCCGGCAAGACCTGAGGCCGCGGCAACACCGAGGCGCTTCCGAAAGGGGAGTAGCAGCAGTGGACGGCGAGCGCATCAGGCGCCTTCTGGATGACGTGCAGCACGGAAGGCTTGAGATAGATGAAGCCATGAGGGAACTAAGAGCGTTTCCCTACGAGGATCTGGGCTTCGCTAAGATCGACACGCACCGGGATCTCCGAACCGGCTTTCCCGAGGTCGTCTTCTGCGAGGGTAAGACATCAGAGCAGCTTGCTGCCATCGCCGGCGCGATCGCTGCGCGGGGTAGCCTTCTGATGGGCACACGGGCGGACGTCGCTGCTTTCGCTGCCATCTGTGAGGCCGTGCCCGACGCGGTCTATCATGAGCAGGCCCGGATAGTGACAGCCGGTCCGGCGAGGAAGAAGAGTGGTAAGGGGAGCATCCTTGTTGTCAGTGCCGGGACCTCCGACATACCGGTTGCCGAGGAAGCTGCTGTCACGGCGGAGATCATGGGGAACGACGTCGTTCGGCTCTACGATGTCGGAGTCGCAGGCATTCATCGTCTGTTTGCTCACCGCGATGAGTTCGAGCGTGCGAGCGTCATTATTGTGGTCGCCGGCATGGAAGGCGCGCTTGCGAGCGTTGTCGGGGGACTCACCGACAAACCCGTCGTGGCCGTTCCAACGAGCGTTGGTTACGGCGCGAGCTTTGAGGGACTCTCGGCTCTTCTGACGATGCTGAACAGTTGCGCGCCAGGAGTGGTCGTCGTCAATATTGACAACGGTTTTGGGGCAGGGTACTTCGCCAGCGGTGTGAACCGGTAGTGCTCAACATTCCGGTGAGGAGTTGACGCGGATGAGGATTGCGTATTTCGACTGTTTCTCGGGGGTGAGCGGCGACATGATCGTCGGCGCTCTTCTCGATGCCGGCCTCGATCTGCAGGATCTCGAGGGCGAGCTGTTGAAGCTTGGACTGAAAGGGTATTCGGTAGGCGCCGAACGCATCGGGCGCGGCGCGATCATCGGCACGAAGTTCCTGGTCGAGACCGACGAGACCGGACACGGGAGAACGGTCGGGGAGATTATGCAGATCTTAGGCGACAGCGCTCTCGATGACGATGTCCGTTCATCAGCGCGGGCCGTGATCAGCGAGATCGCTCAGGTTGAATCGCGGATTCACGGAACGCCGGTCGATGAGCTTCACCTTCACGAGACAAGCGGGCTTGACTCTATCGTGGACATCGTCGCGTCGATCGCCGGGCTCAAGATGCTCGGCGTCGAGGCCGTGTTCGCGTCGAAGATACACGTTGGGACCGGATTCGTGGAATGCGCACACGGCACACTCCCCGTGCCGGCGCCTGCGACGCTGGCGCTCCTCGAGGGAATTCCTATCTACTCCAGGGGCGTAGAGTCGGAACTGGCGACACCGACGGGCGCTGCTCTGCTCAGAGTCCTCGCACAGGACTTCGGTCCTATACCGGAGATGAAGGTAGAAGCTGTCGGGTACGGCGCGGGAACCCGCGAGCTGAAGATGCCGAACATGCTGCGGATAGTGATCGGCGGCATCAGCTCGGCAACCTACGAGAGGGATGAGGTGGTCCTCGTAGAGGTGAACATCGACGACATGAATCCCGAGTTCTTCGGTCATGCGTCCGATCTTCTATGGAAGCGAGGAGCGCTTGACGTCTACTTGACGCCGGTCTTCATGAAGAAGAACCGTCCGGGGACCATGCTTGCCGTGCTTGTGCCGCAGGAACACGTCGACGAGATCGTCTCGACGCTTTTCGATGAAACCACCACGCTGGGTGTTCGGATGACGAAGGTGGAACGCAGGAAGCTGACCCGCGAGACCCTCCACGTGGAAACGCGCTTTGGCAGGATAGGGATCAAGCTGGGTCGCACGGCTGGTCGCGTTGTGAGCCTGGCGCCCGAGTACGAGGACTGCAGGGAAGCGGCACTGAGGTATAACGTCCCGCTGGCAGACGTTTACGATGAGGCGAGAGCGGTCGCACGGAAGACCGTGCCGGCCGACGGAAGCGCAGAGGGGAATGTTCAGCAATGACGGGTAATCCAGCACTTCTTGCAGGGCTGGTGCTTCTTATGTGTGGCAGCGCGACAGCGTTTCTTGGCCTCTAGCGAGCTGGATCGGTGGACGGGGAGATCTGCATGACGAAAACAAGCAGCGACAGATCGTTGGTGAAGCACAAGGTGGGTTTCCTGGCTGGAATCCTGGCCTTCGTTTTCCTCGTGTTCGCTCCCCTCGGGCTCGACCCCATGATCCAGAGGACGCTGGCCGTGCTCGCGCTCTGCGCCATCTGGTGGGGAACAGAGGCCATCTCCATCTATGCGACGGCCCTTCTGCCGGCGATACTGCTCCCACTGCTTGGCGTGCTGTCTCTGCAGGATGCGCTATCACCCTACGCCAACCGCCTCATCTTCCTCTTCCTCGGCGGGTTCATGATCGCGCGAGCAATGATGAAGTGGGGTGTCGACAGGAGACTCGCGCTTGTGATCCTGGGGCGGGTCGGCAGCAATCCCAAGATGCTCGTTCTCTACTTCATGGGTCTCACGGCGTTCCTGTCCGCTTTCCTCTCGAACACCGCGACCACGGCCATGATGCTTCCGATAGGCATGGCGATACTCACGAATTCGAAGCTCAGTGCCGAATCGCGCTTTGGAACGGTGCTTCTTCTGGGAATCGCATACGCCTCGACGATCGGTGGAGTGGCGACGCTCGTGGGAACGCCGCCGAATGTACTGCTTGCCGGTTTCTCTCAGACACTTCTGGGTAAGGAGATCTCATTCTTCGATTGGCTGAAGGTAGGCCTGCCGTACGCCGTCGTGATGCTTCCCCTCACGTGGTGGTTCCTGTGGGTCACGCACAAGCCGAAGGTGGTGACTGTCGATAGCGGCGATACCATTGATGAAGAGCGCAAGCTCCTCGGTCGGCTCGAGAGGGGTGGCAAGTATACGATTGCTGCTTTCGTGCTGGTTGCGGCACTGTGGCTCACGCGGCCGTTCTGGGACAATCTGCCTATTCCCGGTATGACGCTCGTGCAAGCGAGATTCGATGACTCGCTCATCGCGCTCACTTGTGCGCTTCTCCTTTTCGTCGTGCCGACCAGCATCAAGAAGTGGGAGTTCCCGCTCGTGTGGGCCGACACACGTTCAATCTCCTTCGGTATCCTCTATCTCTTTGGAGGCGGGTTGGCGTTGGGCAGGGGGCTCTTTGAGTCGGGAGCGGCCCAGTGGATCGCGGAGTCGCTTCCTCTGTCGAGCGAGTTGAGCCCGCTCATCCTGATTCTGATCGTGACGGTCATTGCATCGTTCGTCAGCGAGATCGCGTCGAACACGGCGGTGGCCAACATGATGATCCCGCTTCTGATCGCGGTCGCGACGGCCATCAATGTCTCACCGTTCCTTCTGGCCATCCCCGCGACTATCGCGTGCTCGAACGTGTTCATGTTGCCGATCTCGACGCCGCCGAATGCCATCGTCTACGGCTCCGGCAAGCTCGAGATGTCGGACATGATACGAACCGGCTTCTGGTTACATCTCATAGGTCTGGTCGTCATGATTGCCCTCGTGTATTTCGTTACGGGGAAAGCATTCGGGGTGTTCCCGGTCTAGCCGGGAGCATTGTGGAGGAACGGAAGCAATGACGGTAGTTCTGAACGGATCAAACCTGACCATCAAGCAGGTTCACGATGTGGCCAGGAACCATGCGGAAGTCAAGCTTGCGCCCGACGCGCGGAGGGCCGTGGTGAGATGCCGTGAGGTAGCGGCGGATCTTCGCGAGAGCGGACAGCTCATCTACGGGGTGACGACCGGCATCGGCGAGCTGGCACGTGTCGCCGTGTCGCCGGCGCACGGGGAAGAGTTGCAGAAACGCATCATTCGCAGCCACTCAGCGGGTGTGGGGGAGCACTTCAAGGAAGACGAGGTTCGCGCCGCGATTCTCCTGAGGGCAAACGTTCTCGCCCGCGGATACTCTGCCGTGAGACTGGAACTCCTCGAAACGCTGATCGAGATGCTGAACAAGAACGTCGTACCGGCTGTTCCGGAGAAGGGCTCGGTCGGAACGAGCGGCGACCTCTGCTCGCTCGCGCACATCGGGTGTGTGGTGATGGGAGAGGGGAAGGCCTACTTCGGTGGTCGCCTTATGGGTGGACATGCCGCGATGAAACGGGCGGGCGTTGAGCCCATCAAGCTCGCCTTCAAGGAAGGACTCGCGCTGATCAATGGCTCGCAGTTCTTCACGGGGTGCGGCGCTCTCAGGGTCTACGATGCAGAGCGTCTCATGAAGAGCGCCATCATTGCGAGCGCGATGTCGGCTGATGCGCTGCGGACACCTCTCACGCCGTTTGACAGGAGGATCCACGAACTCAGGCCCTTCAACGGTCAGAACGCCGTCGCCGAGAACATGAGGAAGCTCCTCAAGGGAAGCGGTTTCATCAAGCGCGGCTCCGGCAAGGTGCAGGATGCGTACAGCATCCGCTGCATCCCGCAGGTCTACAGCCCTTCGATCGATACGCTGAACTACACGCGGAACCAGATCGAGATCGAGATGAACTCGGTCACGGACAACCCGCTGTTTTTCCCGGACGATGGAGAGCAGCTCTCGTGCGGGAACTTCCATGGCCAGCCGATAGCCATGCCGCTCGACTTCCTCGGGATCGCGATGAGCGAGATAGGTTCTCTCTCGGAACGGCATATCAACAGGCTCGTGAATCCGTACCTCAACGGCGGTCTGCCGGCGTTCCTGGTTAAGAGCGAGGGGCTGAACTCTGGCTACATGTTGGCGCACTACACAGCGACCGCGCTCTGTTCGGAGAACAAGGTCTTGTCACACCCTGCCGTCGTGGACAATTTCAGCATGGCGGCCGATCAGGAAGACACCGTCTCAATGGGGCCGATAGCGGCCCGGAAACTCAAGGAGATCATGGGCAACGTGCTGAACGTCGTTGCCATTGAGATGATGTGCGCCGCGCAGGCGTTCGATCTCCTCGAGGGGAGGCCCGGGAAGGGGACGGCCGTTGCGCATCGCGCTGTTCGGGGCGTCGTCCCCACCTATCTGAAGGACAGGATCGTTTCTCCCGATATCGAGCGGATCGCGGCTCTGATCGCGAGCTGGGAGCTTCTTGATGCAGTCGAGGAGGAGATCGGTCCGATCCACCTTAAGTCTCGCTCGCGGAAGGTGCAGGCGGTGCGCAGGCACTGGTGTTCCTAGCTCACGGGGAGCATCGTGCGGAGCATCGAGGCCGGTCATGGATGTGAGATGCCTACCTGTACAGACTCTTGATTCGTCCCCAACTTACAGGGGATGCCTCGGGCGGATCTTCGACCGATGTCACCTGGCCGTCGCAGGAGGGGTCGGTGCACCAGTCGGAGAAGTCGATGCACCAGAGGAGTCCGGGGTCATCGTTGCAGTCGTAGATCTTCGCGGCGATCTCGGCTGGATCATCGGTTCCCCACCAGTTGCCTGTGAAGTCGATGGTGTCGGCGGATGGGGTTGAGGTTACGAGAACCTCGTAGGTCGTATCGTCCGCGAAGAAGTTGTTGTTGAAGATCGGGGTGGGGCCGCCCTGGCGGATCCGGATGGCGGATTCGTCCCCGTCGCTCGTATTGTTGAAGAAGACGTTATTGATGAACTGCGCTGGCGCTCGTGGCGGCGAGCTACTAGGGTCTCGCACGTCCACTGCTCCACTGCCGAACTGGTTAGCGTGGTTACCGGCAACGGTGTTGCCGCTAGCGAAGCAGGCGCTGTTGTAGAGAGCGATTCCTCCACCAACGGAGCCTGCGTAGTTGCCCATGATCCTGTTGCCGATGATGGATGTGTCGTCGCCTCCCCAGACCTCAATGCCCCCCCCGTGGAGGGCGGAGTTGCCCTCAATGAGATTGTCGGTGATCTCGGCATGACTGCAGGAGGCGTAGATGCCACCACCTGACTGGTTGGCGGTAAAGGAGGCGGCCACGTTCCCGATGATCGTGTTCTCCTTGATGATTGCCTCACCACCCCACACGCCGATCCCGCCCCCGTCACCACCGCGGTTGCCCTCAATCCAGCAGCCGCTCACCTCGATGGAAGAGTCGGAGCTTCCGATGCCACCTCCCTCCATCCGAGCGGCACGGCAGCCTGTGATCGTGCACGAGACTATCCGCACATCGGCGTTGTCGGCTCTGATGCCGCCGCCCCAGTAGTAGGAGTCTCCCCCCGTGATCGCAAACCCTTCGATCCGTGTGTCGCCCCCCACGTTCTCGCAGTGGATAACCGAGTAGTGGGACACGCCCTCGTTGTCGATGACGGTCGACTCAGGGCCGGCCTCACTCAGCAGAGTCACCCCGTCTGCGGTGGGTCCCATATAGAGATGCTCGTAGTACGTGCCCGGCGCCACAAGGACAGTGTCGCCGTACGAAGCGGCGTCGATACCCTCCTGGATGGTGAGGTAGTCGCCGCCGCCAGCTAGGTCGACGTGGATCATGTGAGCACAAGCGGTGGCAGCGGCCGCCACGAGCAGGGCAGCTGCAAGGAGCGTCCGGGCGGACCAACAACGACGGCTGCTCATGGATGTGAGATGCCTGCCAAGCAAGTGAGGGCCGACGTGTGGCGCCGTATCTCTCATAGCACGGGTTCCTCGCATCGGATTCCACTCAGACGACAGACGCCTTGGCGCCAGACCTACCTGTACAGGCTCTTGATCCGTCCCCAGCTCACAGGGGCTGCCTCGGGCGGATCTTCGACTGATGTCACCTGGCCGTCGCAGGAGGGGTCGGTGCACCAGTCGGAGAAGTCGACGCACGAGTCAATTGCCGGGTCGTCGACACAGTCGTGGATGAGGCTGGCGATTTCTGTCGGGTCGGTTGTTCCCCACCAGTTGCCGGATGCGTCGAGGGTACCGGCATGAGCGCCCTCGCTGACGTTGAGCACGAGGTAACCATTCGGGTCGATGCTGTTGCCCACGAAGCTGGGAAGGACGTTCTTCCAGACGCGCAGGATTGGACCTTCATTGCCGTGGATGATGTTGTCGGCAAACGTGACGTCGTTCTCAGGGGAGCTGAGGAACTCAGAGAGGTTGATGCATGCGCCGGAGGGTGCGTTGCCCGAGATGACGTTGCCGCTCGCGTGGAGCGTGACGTTTCGCAGGTACATCACTGCACCACTACCCTCATTGCCGACGAAGATGTTCGATTCCGCGGTGATCACGGCTCCGGACCCGGCCAGTAGAGCTCCGCCCCCATTGCCAGCAAAGAGACAGACATTGTCTTCAAAGGCATTGCCTGTGAGCGTGACCGCTGCCCCGGAGATGTGGGCGCCGCCTCCGCCCACCGTATACCAGCCCGAGACAGCGTTCTCCCTGAAGACGTTGTCCGTCACGGTGGCTGAGCCCGAATCCCAAAGGCACATTCCACCTCCGTCCCCGGCCGAGTTCCGCTGGATGACATTCCTTCGGATCGTGGTCCCGGCGGGATCGTGGATCGCCAGTCCCCCTCCGTGGTACGACGCGTAGCAGTCCTGGATGACGCAGTCCTCTATGGTGACGCCGGATCCCTCCGCCAGGATTCCTCCACCACCGAGCTGCGGGCGCTGAGCCCGGTTGTCCTCGAAGGTCAGTCCCGAGACAATCGTTGCAGGTCCGACATCCTCTATGTGGAGAAGAGGAAGTCCGGCGCTGCCCCCCATCGAGAGCGATGTGGAATCGGCTCCACCCCTCGACGTCAGTGTGATCCCGTCCTTGTCCGCGCCCATCACCAAACGCTCGGAGTAAACACCCGGCAACACTAGGACTGTGTCCCCATACGTTGCCGCGTCGATGCCCTCCTGGATGGTCAGGTAGTCTCCGCCGCCGGCCTGGTCGACGTGGATTGTCTCGGCGGGCGCCCCGGCGGCGGAGAGAACGACCAAGGCAAGTGCCAGACCGATGCGAACTGGAATGGTGCAAGAAACGCGCATGGTTACCCTCGACAAGGACGAATCCACAACTCCATCATAGCATGCCGTGGGCGGTCTTGGGAGCGCAGAGTATCGGTGTAGCTGAGGCACCGGGTAGGCACAGAGCGGCATCTCCGAAGAAGCGAGGTTGTGGAGATGGATGTTGAATAGTGACCGGGGATATCGTAGGATTTAAGGGAGGCTCAAATGTCTCCTGAGTGGGTGGGACTCATCTGGCAGCATCCAGAGGAGGTGATTGTGATGTGCGCGAGCCCTACACACGCTGGCGGCTCGATTGCGGCTGTCCTTCTGCTGGTCTTCCTCGTGCCTCTCATCTCAACCGCAGGAGGGAGCGACCCGATCGCTGACTCTGCTCCTTGGACGTGGTCTGATCCGACTGCGGACCGCGATGCCGACACGCTATGGATCTTCGACGCTGATTTCGAGAACTTCGGCGGATGCAACGCCGGAACAGAAGACCTTGGTGAGCCGGGGGATGAGTTGACAGGCTGGTTCACCTTCGACTTCAGCGAGCATCCTCCACTAGAGCCACAGTGGCACGTCGACACGTTCCGCGCCTTCCAGGACGGGCAGCCTCCAGACAGGTCATTCTGGTGTGGGCGCAGTGATGCGTGCTGGCCTACGCCTGGCTACGGTGACCAGTGGTGCCAGCTGCTCTGGCGAGACGTGGACTTGACCTCCTTTTCAGCTGACTCGCTTGAGCTCAGCTTCCGCCAGAGGGTCGGGCTTGAATCGGGGTACGATTACGGCTATGTCGAGCTCGCCGTCATCGATGGTGCCCCCCCGGACACCTTCGAGACAATCTACTGCATTTCGAATATCCCGTTCGGATCAACACCAGGAGTCCTCATTGACTGGGACTACTGGGACCCCGAGCTATCTCATCCTGTGATTGACATAGGTAGCTGGGCAGGGCATCAGGTTCGCATTAGATGGCGACTTGAATCGGATGCGTTCTACTCGTCTGAGCGATGGAGCCACTGCAATACGCATGCCGCGTTCACGGACGGAGGCTGGTACATTGACGAAGTCGAAGTCCGCAACGAGGGTCAACTCGTCTTCGCTGCTGATTTCGAGGACTCGCTCAACCCTGACAACATTGGATGGACGGCTTCGAATGGGGGGAGTGAACAGGCGGGGGTCACATGGTGGAGGGTTCCTTCCGACTCGCTCGTCGCGCCGCCCCCCCGGGGGATCGTAGGGAACTGGGTCATCGCCGCGGTTGATACGGAAACCGGCTTCACTGCAGATGGGCAGTGGGCGTCGATCGTAACACCCGCGTTCGGCGTGGCCGGCATCACAGATTACGACGCCATGGTCCTTGAACTCACAGGGTACTTCGACTTGCCGAGTGATGCTCCGGCCTACGTAACCATGAGAGTATCTGCTGATGAGACTGTCGAGTGCTTGGGCTCTCGGTCGAGTTTCTGCGAGGCCCTCTCGCTGCCGATGTTCGACGAGGGTTGGCACACGGTCGCGTTTCCGCTTGATCCGCAATACGTCGGTGCCGTGCTCTCTGGATCGCACATGAGACTCTGCATCGAGCAGGTGAGAGGAGTGACCGGGGGGACTCCCGCTCGCGGCATCTTCCTTGACCGCCTCCGCGTCGGCACGACCGAGGAGATTGGAACGTCGGTGCCGAACGAGAGCCCGACCAGTTCTGCGCAGCTGTCGCTGGCTGTAATCTCGCCCTTTGCCTCCGGCGGTCTGCTGTGCCACGTTCGCGGTGCGCATGGGTCGACGATTGTGGATGTCTTCGACCCCGCAGGCAGACTTGTGAGACATCTTTCTGAAACCCATGTCGACGGTGGCGGGGCATTGGAAGTGCGCTGGGACGGTCTGACCGACGAAGGTCGGTCCGTCACGCGGGGTGTGTATCTCGTGAGAGCCAAGTGCGGCAGCTCGGTGGCCGCAGGGAAGACGATCGTGTTCGAATAGACTGTCTTGCTGGCGGCTGCCACGGCGATTTGGGAAGGGTGCAATGAGGCAGAGAGTGAGGATCGGCGCATGCCTGATCATACTCGCGATATCGGTGCTTCTATGCGCTACGAGTGAGTCGAGGAGTGAAGAGACGTGTTGCGGAAGGGGGTTCACCTCATCAGGAGATACTCTGTTTCAGATTTCGCGCGGCCAGCTCTATGAGATCGTGCCGGGCCGGATGTCCGTGCGGTTCGAGCCGGACGCAGCGGCCTCTTCGATCGACAGCCTCAATTCCTCAGTCACTGCAAGTGAGCTTGTGACGTTCGGCTCAGGACTCACGGTGCTTGCGTATCCGGACACACTGGATCCTCTCGATGTTCTTGACACATACTGCGGAAGCCCGCTTGTGGAACTCGCCGAACTCGTGCCTGTAGCCAAGTGGGCGTCCAATCCAAATGACACGTACTACAGCAGTCGTCAGTGGGACATGAAGCCATCCCATATGGACGCCTGCAGTGCATGGGAGATCTCCGCTGGGGATACGGCAGTTGTCATCGCTGTCATCGATGATGGCATCCTCTCCGATCACGAGGATCTTGAGCGTGCTCTTTGGGTGAACTGGCCCGAGACAGAGCAGGGCGGAGGTTCGGATGATGTCGATGATGATGGCAACGGCTATATGGATGACCCCTATGGATGGGATTTCCACGCCAACAGCAGTGACGTCTATTCGGTTGTGGGTGACCACGGGACGAGCGTTGCAGGGATAGCTGATGCCATCACCAACAACGGAACCGGCGTTGCCGGTGTTGCCGGGGGATGGGGTGATGGGACACTCGGAGGTTCCAGCGGCGGCTGCAGGCTGATGCCCGTGTTGGTGTGGCCCGGTGATCCCACGCTACCTCGTCTCGTTCGAGATCCCTGAGGTGCTGAATGGGGCCACGATCGACTTCGCGCGGCTCCGGATGCGCGCTGAGGTCACGTTACCCGAGGTCGGGTCTCTACCGCCAGTTGTGATCGAAGCGTACCCCGTGACGACGGCGTGGGATGCTGAGAGCGTCGGTTGGTCGACCGACTGGGAGACGGCAGGCGGAGACTTCAACGAGCACGCGTGTGCGACGTACGTCAGTGACGCCACAGAGACAATGTCCGTGTCGCTTGACCTCACGCATGTAGTGCAGCGATGGGTGAGCGACGAAACCGAGAACCACGGCGTGATCATCCTGCTTCCCGCTGTGTGCGGCCACGCGATCACGACGGTGGACCAGCAGTCGAACCCTCCTGTGCTGGAGGTGTACTGGTCCGCAGGGCGTTGATCGGTTGCCATGGCGGCGCTCCTGGGGCGCAGAGCTCGTTCTTTTCGCTCTCCCAGGGGCTTCCCGTTTCGATGCACAGCGTCTACCTACCCATTCTTGACGCATCCCTCGCGGGTGTGTATCCTCATCGCACACACACCACACCCGACGGCTTCGGGTCGTGAGACCCGGGTCTCAGGAAAGGGGATGCCGATGAGGGGGAGCTCTCGCTTCCTCTGGGTTGCGCTGTCCGTGTGTCTCGCACTCGTGACGGTCGCGAATGCCCAGACTATCGAAGACAAGGTCCAGGAATTCACGCTGGACAACGGGATGACCTTCCTGGTCGTTGAACGCCATGAGGCGCCCGTCTTCTTCGGCGCTGTCGCCTTCAAGGTCGGTAGCGTCTACGAGCGTCCCGGCATCACGGGAATCTCACATCTCCTTGAGCACATGCTCTTCAAGGGGACCGAGACCATCGGAACGACCGACTACAAGAAAGAGATCCCGTATCTCGAACGCGAGGATGAGCTCGCTGAGGCGGCGCGGGATCTCAGACGCGAACTCGAACCGTGGAGGCTGGAGTTCTTCCAGAGTCTCACCGACGATGTGACCTCGGGGTTTTCGGAGGGGGACCGGGAGGTGCTCGGGGCGGACAGGGCGCTCGAACTCGAGCTTCTCGTTGAGAGGCTCTCCGCCGTGGGACCCACAGACGAGATGCTCGATGTGTTCGGACTCGTGAGGCAGGGCGAGGTCGACTACTTCGATCGCTATCTGGAGCTCCTGGGGCTCGAGATGGAGCTCTACGACACGATGGCCGAACACCGGGAGCTCATAATCTCCAACGAGTTCTGGGAGACCTACATGAACAACGGTTCCCGCATGCTCAACGCGGGAACTTCGTACGACGGTACCTTCTACTTCGCCTACCTTCCCTCGAACAGGGTCGAGCTCTGGATGCTGATGGAGTCCGACCGGATGGCCAACTCCACTTTCCGGGAGTTCTACTCGGAGAAGGATGTGGTCATGGAGGAACGGCGCATGAGCGAGAACAGGCCTGAAGACGTGCTTGATGAAGCGTTCATGGCCACCGCCTATAGCGCCTGCATGTACGGAAGTCCCGTGCTCGGCTGGATGACCGACATCGAGGACATTACGCGCAAGGACCTGGCCGCGTACTACGCGCGCCACTACGGAGCACAGAACGCGACCGTGGTAATCACGGGCGACGTGGCTTTCGATGATGTGAAGAAGCTGGCCGAGAAATACTTCGGGAAGGTCGACGCCGGAGAGCCGCTGCCTCACATCACGGACATCGAGCCTGCACAGCAAGGTGAACGGCGAGTGGTCGTGAAGCTCGACGCGAAGCCCGTTCTCACTATCGGCTATCACGTGCCGAAGGCGCCGCACCCCGACTTCTACGCGCTTGGGATGCTGGCCTCGATTCTCTCGAACGGGCGCACCAGCCGTTTCTATCGCTCCATCTACGATGAGAAGGGGTTGACGCGCGGCGCGCCGTACGCCTACATCGGACCCGGCAACCGGCTGGATCCGATCTTCCAGATCGGCGCGGAGCCACAGGAGCCGCATACGCTCCTGGATGTCGAGACGGCCATCTACGAGGAGATCGAACTCATGAAGGCCGAGGGTGTCTCCGAGCGCGAAATCGAGCGTAAGCTGAATTCCAACGAAGCCGAACTCGTGCGGGCGCTCGGCTCGAACATAGGACTGGCGTTTCGTATCGGTATGTACCAGGCGCTGCGCGGCGACTGGCGCGAGCTTCTGCTGGACGTGGAGCGCATGAAGCAGGTGACGTCGGATGATATCGTTCGCGTCGCTAACAAGTACCTCACCGAAGAGAACAGGACGGTTGGGTGGCTCGTGGAGACCGCCTCCGAGGATGGAGGAGAAAGCGGTGACGAGGTGGATATGCGTGTGCTCATGCAGTGGGTGATGACCACGCTTCCCGAGGAGGAACAGCGCGATCTCATGATGCAGTTCCAGTCCATGAGCGATCAGGAAAGACAAAAGCTCGGGGAGGAACTGTGGGCGCGGATGCAGGATGAGCAGGGCGCCGGAGAGAAGACCGACGCGGATCCGAACTAGAACATGAGATCAGGCCGACCACCGTCAAGATCAAGGAGCGTACGATGAGGAGACCACTTGCAGTCACACTGATTCTTCTGGCGGTCATCATCCTGCTTCCTGCGCAGGCCGATGCCGGCAGGGTGAAGCACCCGAGCAAGCTCACGTTCGATGATATCACTCTCGAACCCATCGAGTACGAGGAGATCTCTTTCGACAACGACATGACCGGGTTCTTCATCGAGGATCGCGAGGTTCCGATCGTCGATATCTACATGCTCATTCCGACTTCGAGAGCCCCGAGGGACAAGACCGGGCTGAACGAACTCGCCGCGTGGGTGATCAGAAACGGGGGGACCGAGGAGTGGCCCGCGGAGAGAATCAATGAGGAACTCGAGTTTGTCGCCGCGAGGGTCGAGGTCTACAGCACAGCTCTCACGGCAATGGTTCACGTCAACTGTCTCAAGAAGGACCTCGATCTCTGCCTGGAGATTCTGGGAGAGCTTCTGAAGAGCCCAAGCTTTCCGGAGGATAAGATAGAACTCAGACGATCGACGATGCTTGAGAACATCAGGCGCGAGAATGACGAGCCGCGCAGAATCGCGATCAGGGAGTTCAGGAAGGTCGTCTACGGAGACCATCCGATGGCCTGGCACAATACCGAGGAGACGGTCGCTGCCATAACGCGCGACGATCTCGTGAGGTTTCATCGCAACTTCTTTCATCCGAACAACGCGATCATAGGTATCTCAGGCGATGTGACTCGTGACGAGGTCATGGCTGCGCTCGATGAGGCATTTGTTGGATGGGAGCCGGCCACCATGATCGTGCAGCCGGATACGCTCCTGGAACTCTCGTTCGAACCGTCCATAAGCTATGCGTACAAGGACCTGAACCAGGCCGTTATTATGATCGGCCACTTGGGCCTCAACAGCCGCAACGAGGACAGCATGGCGGTGCAGATAATGAACTACGTCCTCGGCGGTGGCAGTTTCTCATCGCGGATCACGCAGAAGGTGAGGACCGATGAGGGGCTCGCGTACGCGGCCTACTCGCGCTACGGCGACGATCCGTGGACCTTCGGTACGTTCATCGCCTCATCTCAGACGAGGGCGGATGCGGCGGGAAGAGCCATCACCCTCATTCTCGATATCATCCGTGAGATGCGGGATGACGGGCCGACCGAAGAGGAGTTCGAGCGAGCCAGGGACAGCTACATCAACAGCTTCGTCTTCGAGTACGATTCGAAATCGCGCGCGGTCTTCCAGCTGGTCCATCTCAAGTGGGAGGGAAGGCCGCTCGACACTCCAGAGCGCGACATAGATACGATAACGGCGCTGACTCTCGAGGATGTCCGGCGGGCCGCCGCGACATATCTGCACCCGGACGGCCTGGCGATCATGGTCGTGGGGGACGAGGATACCTTCGATCAGCCGCTCTCGAATTTCGGAGAGGTTCGGTCGATCGAACTGGAGTAGGCGTGTATCGGTAGGGGGTTGTCTCACAACTCGAGCTCAGGCTTGACGTGGCGACCCGCCTCTGGTACGATAATGGTTGCCGGCTTCGTATCTGTCCGCGCGGCGTACGTCGGGAGGGACTGGGCCGCGAGGAGATGGTGACGAGGGCGGCCTATCCCTATGTGGGTCAGGGCTACGGGCCACCGGCACGGCCATGGCCCACGGCACACTGACGGCCGGCGAGGCTGAAGCCAGGGCGGGGCGCTGGATGTTCTTCGTTCTGATACTTGCGTTCTTATTTCTCATCTACGGCACTCTCGAGTACCGCTTCCACACGAGGAACCTCGCTGCGGTTCCCATTCGCATCCATGTCAACGGGACCCGCGGCAAATCATCTGTGGTGCGACTGATTGCCGCAGGCCTGCGCGCGGGCGGCATTCGCACGTCTGCCAAGACCACAGGATCCGCGGCGCGCTACATCCACCCAGACGGCAGCGAGGATGTTGTATCGAGACCAGGGCCACCCAACATCCGCGAACAGCTTGATGTCATAAGCCAGGCAGCGCGTGAGGGAGCCCGTGCACTCGTGATCGAATGCATGGCCTTAAGACCCGACCTGCAGCGCCTGAGTGAGCATCGAATAGTCCGAGCCACGATCGGCGTCATAACCAACGCACGGCCCGATCATCTCGATGTCATGGGACCGACCGCGGACGATGTTGCAATCGCTCTCTCCGGCACCGTTCCGGATGGTCAAGTCATCTTCACCGCTGAGCACGTCCGGGGCGGTGTAATCCGTGACGCCGCGAAGCAGAACGGATCCGTCTATCACGAGATCCACGAGTCGGACTACGACGATGGCATTGCCCGGGGGTTCAGGTACATAGAGCACCGCGAGAACGTGGCGCTTGCGCTGGCGGTCTGCAAGCACGTCGGTGTGCCGCAAGATGTCGCCCTTGAGGGCATGAGGGGCGTGACCCCCGACATGGGGGCTCTCACGATCCAGAGAGTACAGGAGGCGGGCAAGGAGATAGAATTCGTCAACGCCTTCGCCGCTAACGACAAGGAGTCCACGAAGGCGGCCTGGAACATGGTCGCCCCCAGAGCCGTCCCCGACAGAACCGTGATCGGGATTGTGAGTATGCGGGCTGACAGACCCGATCGAGCGTTCCAGTTCGGCGAGATTATCGCCGAGGATATCGAGGCCGACTTCTTCATCTTGACTGGTGGCCTGACGCATCCGGTAAAGAGCGGAGCCCTGAAGCGCGGCCTTCCGGAGAAGAAGATCGTAGACATGCCCGGACGTAGTGCCGAGGAAGTGTTCTCAAAGATCCTGGAGCTGACGAGATCTCGCTCGATCGCCATCGGTGTGGGCAATATCGGAGGCACTGGAGCGAGCATTGTCTCTCTTTTTCACAAGAGGAGTGAAGCTAAGTGATTGAGCTGCTGGGGGGAGCCAAGACGATACCGACAGCCGTCGGGCTGGGACTGATTATCAGCCTTATCTTCTCAGAAGCATTCGGGCTGGCGGCGGGCGGAATGGTGGTGCCGGGCTATCTTGCGCTTGCGCTGGGTGAACCGTGGCGCGTGGTCGGGACGGTCGGCGCGGCGATAATCACGTTTCTCATCGTGCGGTTGATGGGACAGTTCATGCTGCTCTACGGGCGGAGACACCTGGTGATGGTCATCCTTATCGGGTTTGTCATAGGTCATCTTACGCGCTTCGTCTTCGGACGCCCGGAGATCCCCGAGCTCCTGAGCTTCGAGGCCATCGGCTATATCATCCCCGGTCTCATTGCCTACTGGATGGAGCGGCAGGGAGCGCTTACGACACTCATGGCGATGCTCATGGCCGCCGTGCTGGTTCGCCTCGTGCTGATCGTGGGAACAGGAGGGGCCCCGATTGAAATACCGACCTGGTAGGGTTCACGTGATGAGTCTGGTGGGGCTCGCAGTGCTCGGTCTCGTTCTCGCAGCGATCGCCGAGCGATCGAAGACGCCCGTCATGCAGCAGTACTTCGCGGAGAAAATGGACGCCGCGACCAGAACGAGCCTCGCGATGGGAGTGCTCAAGGCGGAGCGCCTCGAGCGCGGCGGCGTGATCGATGTCGTCAACGATCCTGGTGAGACGGGTCTGATCGGGGTGAAGGTCTCTCCGACAACGACAAGTCGTGGGTCGCTCGAGCAGAAGCTCAAGGCACTCGATCCAAACCTCTCCGCTGTTTTCGTCGACATGTTGAAGCGAGCAGGTGTCACTGAAGGAGATCACGTCGCTCTCGGTTTCACTGGTTCGTTCCCGCTCATGAACGCGGGTGTCGTGATCGCCGTGGAAGCACTGGGCGCGATACCTGTGTCGATTCCCTCAGTCGGCGCCTCGATGTGGGGTGCCAACGATCCCGACCTCACGTGGCTCGATATGGAAGCGGCACTCGAGCGGGAGGGTATCATCTCGCACAGGTCGGTTGCGGCTTCACTCGGAGGCAGCAACGACATGGGTCGTGGGCTTCCTCCCGAGGGACGCGCGCTGATCCGGGATGCGTTCGAGCGGAACGGCGTGGCGCTCATCGACGAGCCGTCGCTCGACGAGAGCATCGAGAGGAAGATGGAGATTTTCCGCGAGGCGTCCGGTGGGTGCGATTACCGCGTCTATGTGAATATCGGAGGCGGCCTCGCGAGTCTCGGGAGCAGTCAGACCGGCAAGCTCATCAAGCCCGGTCTCTGGCGCAATCTCCCGACCAAGAATTTCCCAAGAAGGGGAGTGCTTGTGAGGATGGCGGAGAACGGCGTGCCGATCATTCACGTGCCCCGTCCGGGTGATCTCATTGAGCGCTACGACCTGAGTCCAGAGCCCATCCCACTTCCGGCCGTGGGGACAGGCGGCGTCTTCTACAGAGACCGGTACAATGTGCCGCTCGCCGCGGTGTTCGCGGTTCTGTATGCGTTTGCGATCTTTGTCGTTGTGAGGATTGACATCAAGCACTACCTGTTCAGAGCGTCACGGTAGCGCCGGACCAAGGTGGCAGGCGGGGCTCTGATGGATGCGCACTCCCTCGATGCGTCAGGCGGATTGAGAGACAGAGAGATGGAGAGATTGAGGAATATGCGTACAACGAGCCGATTCGGAGTCGTTCGTTGCGTGGTGATGGTGTCGGTCGCAGTCGCCCTCGCGGCAACGATCTCATGGGCCGCGGACTGGCGGTCGCTGTCGCCGACCGGCAACGTATCCAGCACCAGGATCACGGTGGAGTCGCGCGCGCTCACCTACTATCGCTTCGACTCCGGGAACGCTCTCAGGTTCGTCGTCGAGGGACCGAGCCGGGTCAAGATACTGACGCGCCTCAGTGTGTCGAATAGCCTGGGGGGCCCGGGCAAAGACAATAGCGTTCCAGCTGGAGCATCCACCGTCGCGTACGCTGTGGAGATCCACAGGGACGGCGCACTCATCGACACAAGAGAGCTCGCGACAGAGTCTGCGGCCCCGGGGGCCTACTACATAGCATTGACTCCGTTCACTCCGGGGAAGATACGTCGCATCTACATAGACGTGCCCACAGGGACACACAGCTATTCGCTCAAGGCCGTGGGACGGGCGATGGTCGATGCCCGCATCTTCGAATCGGGATCACGAGCGCCGAAACGCATCTCGATCGCCCCGCGTGAATATGGAGCCGTCGAGACGCTTCTCCACAGGGAGAAGGAACTGACCTACTACATCGCCTCGGGTTCATCGCCCGTTGTGCTCGACGTCGTCGGCCCGACCACGGTCAAGGTGAACACGCGCCTGTTCTTCTCGGCATCGATGTTCGGGGAGCAGGTATACATGTTGGGTGTCCGCGACGGGAGTGGGGATTCGGGTGTCCGCGACGGGAGTCGGCATTCAGGCGTCGGCGACGGGAGTCGGCATTCAGGCGTCGGCAGCGGGGAGAGCGAGGAGATCGTCTACCGCCTGGAGTCGCAGGCTTCCCAGACGGTCGTCTGCCGGGACAGGGAAGATGTGCTTCCCGGGGCACTGAGGAGTTTCGAGCTCCCTGTGGAGCCCGGCCTGCACACCATCACCCTGAGACTCCTCGAGCCCGACGACGGCGAGCTGGCACTCAAGTTCTACATTCCCCGGGGAGACGTTGCGAATGAGCCGTAGCGTTCTCAGTATTCGCACTGCTCTGGCGGCCGGTCTGGTTCTCGCCGCTCTTGCACTCACACCCTTCCTCGCGAGCGCAGCGAAACTCGAGCCTCTTGGGAGACACACTCCGGTGGCGGTGGATGTGAACGGCACGGTCTATCGATACTATGAGCTCACGTCTGAGGGGCCACTCTCGGTGAGACTGAAGGGCCCGGCGGTCTTTGAGGCGTTGGTGCGCTGGCGCTTCGAAGATTCACCGAACTCCGTCGATGCCATTGTGGAGCTCGTGGTCGATGGCGAGATCCAATTTCGCTACGTCGTCCATGCAACTCCCGGGTCTGCCGTCTACCCCGACAACCCTGACGCGATTCCAGGCCGCTCGGAGAAGCTCACGTTCGATGTTCCTTCTGGTGAGCACACGATCGAACTCAGGCTGATCTCTCCGGCTGGTGGCACTCTCGATGTCAACCCGTTGTCGAAGACTCTTGATCTGCTTCCTTGGAGGGTCGAGTGGCGCGGGAGCTTAGGGAGCACGTACGACAGCAATCTGTTTCGCTACTCGGACGGAGATGTGGACGACTTCCTGGACGGCGAGCGATACGAGCGCTACCCGTTCGACACCCTCGATGAGCTCCGCGTGGAACCGGGGGTCGCGCTCGGGTTCGTCAGAGAGAAACCTGGAGTGCGAGAGACCGAGTTCCGGTTCTCCGGGAACTGGTTCGTGACAGGATCGAACGGTCAGAAGAGCTTCTCGAAGTTCCGTGTCGCTGTGACCGAGACCAGGACAGGTGTCGCGTGGCTCAAGCTCGAGTACTCCGCCATCCCGCTCTATCACCTGAAGTATGTGTGGGATGCCGATGCCACAGGTGAGGGCGAGTCCATGTACCGGTCGTGCGACTTCCGGAAGCATTCGCTTCTCGCCCGCGCGGGAAGCGACCGGTCGCTGCCCGTTGATCTCACGGCCTGGTGGAAGATCGATTCGTACGGCTACGACCAGGATTTCGTCGAATACGACTCGCATGCGACAATGTTGGGTCTGTCCGGGACGTGGCGGCCAGCCAGGGGTCTCAGACTAGACGCTGGATACGCGCTCCGCATGTTGGTCGCCCGCGGGTACGACGAAGTAGGTGAGACCCGGTCGGAGTCGGACGACAGCGACACAACCTACGATCAGAACGAATACGGACTCCGGGCTCGATGGGAGGCGGGGAAGGTGCTGGGCCGGAGCCTGGTACTGCAGCTGCGCGGCAAGTTGGCCCAGCGGTACTATCTGGCTGCGGATGTGGATGATGCTTATCACACCGGTCGCGACGATTCATACGTGACGCTCGGCGGAGGCTTTTCGCTCTCGCTGGCCGATGGAGTGAAGCTGGAGGGGTTCTACGAGCACAAGAGCCGTAGATCAGAGTCTGATATCATTGCAACTATAGGGGACACAAAGGATTACGATGCCGACAGAATTACCGTGCGGCTCGTCGCGGAGGGGGTGCGCTTCCTTGACTGAACATCTAAATGATGGTATAATCAAGAATTACGACGATGCACGGTGCAAGCGGGCGGTTGCAGTGCCCGATTGCGGTGCCGATCGACACACGTTGAGCATTGCGGTGTGGATTGGTGCGAGCCTTCTTATTGCTGCTGTCCTAATTCTGGGCGGCTGTGCGCGAAAGGGCGACCCTGTATCCGTCGATGATCCGGATGAGCCCTCGGGCTACCGTGTCGTCGCGACTTTCGGCGTCGCGGGCTACGGAGAGGGCGTCGATGTAGTGGGTGACACAGGGCTGGTAGCGACGGGTGAGGTGGGGCTGGTCATCCTTGACATGTCGGATCCAAGCGCGCCCATCTATCTCGGCACGGCTGGGAACGACTTCACATCTCTCAAGTGTGCGTACGCCCCGGACTCAGAGATGGCGTTCGTCACTGACGGACCGAACGGCGTTCTGGCGTACGATGTGAGTGATCCAACGACCCCGGAGTGGAAGACAGTACTGCAGAGCACGAGCGGCCAGGATGTTGTCATCTCGGAGACGGATCCCGGCCACATGATACACATCTACGTGGCCGACAAGAACGGCGGCTTCAGGATCTGGGAACTCAATCTCGACTGGGGGCCTCCATGGTTCCCGATCGAGGTCTATCACGGCTACACGACCGGCTATGCCCGAGGCCTCTGTCTTCATGGCGATTACGTGTTGGTTGCCTCAGGTCAGAGCGGGCTCACGATCTTTGAATTGACGGACCCCGGGACCGCAACGAAGCTCGGTACGTTCGACACGCCGGGCAACGCGCAGGCAGTAGCGGCATTCGGGAACTATGCGTTCGTCGCCGATGGGCTTGGTGGACTCCAGATACTGGACATCTCCGATCCAGCGGACGCCGAGATCGTGGCCTCGATCGAGACGGACGACTATGCCACGGACATATGCTACCTGGACGGAATGGTATACATCGCGGACAGGTACGGTGGACTGAGAGTGGTAGACGTGGACGATCCTCTGGCGCCGACGTCAGCAGGGTATCTGGAGACGCCGTACGCGAACGGGATCTGTGTCACGGACGACTACATCTACGTGGCTGACCGTGACTGGGGAGTAGTGATAGCGGAGGAGGAGTAACGGCTTCCGCCCTGACTCCTCTCCACAAGCATGGATAGATGCTGATCTGGCTGACGTTGAGCAACTGCTCGAGGAGAGGAGACACGACGTGACACGGTGGACAACCGCGCTTTGTACAGCCGCTCTGGTCGCACTCGCGACAGCCGCGCCTGCCGGGGAATGGATTCCCATCAGTGATACGCCCGACCCGTCCGAGGCGACGGCCAGGGTTATCGCATCCGACATCACCGAGACAACTATCGAGATCGAGGTCCCGGGTCTGTTCTTCGAGACCGCGGGCCGGGCGCTCGATGGGACGCCGGCGCTCGAGATCCCGGGTTCCCGGAGAATCAATCTGCCCGGTATGCCGGATCTCCCTACGTTCACGTGTCTGATCGCGATCCCGGATCATGGCGGTGTTGAGCTTTCCGTCAGGACCTTCGATGAGAGGCTCTTCGCAGACGTTGATATCGAGCCCACCCCTCCCTTCAGAATGGAAGGGAAAGAGGCCGATGCCGCGCTGGCGGATGCCGCCGTCTACGGCCGCAATGCCCTCTATCCGACTGAGGTTGCCTCTATCAGCGAGCCGATGATCATGCGAGATCTGAGACTCGTTCAACTCAGAGTTAACCCAGCGCGTTACAACCCCGTGACGCGTGAAGTCGTCGTTGCGAGTCGTGTCAGCGTCACTCTCAACTACGCAAATGGTGAGGAAATCAACCCACGCACTGCTGCGCGCTCCTATCGTTCGGCGGCGTTCGAGCCTATCTATCGAAGCCTGGTCGCGAACTATGATCAGCTTCCCACAAAGGAGATCCGCCGCGGCAGCTATCTCGTGATAGCGAACGACAGTTTCGCGGATCAGCTCACGGACTTCACCACGTGGAAGCATCGCCGCGGTGTTGAGACCGTGCTTGTTCGGCTCTCCGACATCGGTGTGAGTCCTTCGGCACAGGACATCAAGGACTTCATCCAGAACGCGTACGACACGTGGGACAATCCGCCGGACTACGTCTGTCTTATCGGCGATAGGGACAGTGGTAGCAACGGAGACATGCCCGCATGGTTCCACGCCGGCGACGTCACGGACCATCCGTACTCTGAGCTGGAGGGCAGTGATTACCTGCCCGACGTCATGGTCGGCAGGATGGCAGTAGACACGCCGACCGGCGCCGTCGTGGCTTCGCTGAAGCCTCAGGTCTACGAGCGCGACTGCGATGCTCCGACCGACGACTGGTACGAACATGCGCTTATGGTTGCAGCGAACTGCTGTGGCAGCCCGCAACCGACTACCCCCCGGACGACGAAGCTCCGCGTGCGCGAGATGCTCATGGAGAACGCCTACACCCAGGTCGACACTGTGTTCTGGACGTACGCAAAGAGCGGATCAAGAACGCAGACCGAGGACATCCAGAATTCGATCAACGCCGGAGTTGCGTTTGTGAACTACCGAGGTTGGGGTGGGGCGCCGGGCTGGTACTACCCGCAGTTCTACACGGACCACATCAACCAGCTTTCGAACAACCGCATGCTGCCGGTCATGACCAGTATTGTATGTGGAACGGGCAACTTCGACAGCGGGACCGACCCGTGCTTCGGAGAGGCGTGGATTCGTGCCGGGAGCCCATTCGCTCTCAAGGGCGGTCCGGCCATGATCGGGCCGAGCGAGTTCTGGACGCATACCAAGTGGAACAACGCCATAGACACAGGCATCTACGAGGGCATCCTCAATGAGGGGATCGAGCACTTCGGACAGTCTCTCTTGCGGGGCAAGATGGAGATCTATCTGAACTTCCCCGAGTACGTGGACCCAGCCTCGTCAGACGAGGATGGGCAGAATGTCGACTTCTACTTCAATGTCTTCAATCTGATCGGCGATCCTGAACTCGTCCTCCGCACTGAGCGGCCCGGGACGATTGTTGCCACGCATGATGCAAGCGTGCCGTTCGGACAGAACATGCTCACGGTTCATGTCGAGGACGGGAACGGCAGTCCGGTTCCCGGCGCCGAGGTCATCATCTGGAAGGGCGACGAGGTATACGAGATCCGGACCCTCAGCGGCGGGTACAATGTAGACGTGCCGCTTGGCGCGACGACACAGGGTGATGCCTATGTCACCGTCTGGGCCACCAACATGAAGCCCTACGTGGGTGACGTGTCGGTCGACCAGGAAGATGAGTTCGTAGGCTGGAACAGCCAGGGCATCGATGACGATGGCTCGGGCGCCTCAAGCGGAAATGGCGACGGCGTTGTGAATCCCGGTGAGACGATCGAGCTCAACGTCGACCTCAAGAACTACGGTCTCCTGACCGCGACGGGCGTGACTGCAGGCTTCGACAGCGGACCGCCGAGAGCCAACAGCGAATGGGTAACGATCACGCCAGGTCAGACCGCCGGCTACGGCACGATGGTCGCGGGCGCAGTCGCATCCGGCTCAAATCCGTTCGTCTTCACAGTAGATGACGGATGTCCGAACGGGACGGAGATAGGCTTCGAATTCACGGTGACCGAGGGGAGCCGGGCCACCTCTGTCAGCTTCGCCCGCATCGTCGTGGGCGCACCTGGTCTGGAGTACTACTCGCTCGCGATCGGTGGCGATGGCATTCTGGACCCTGGCGAGACCGCGACACTGGTCGTGACGCTTTCGAACGGTGGAGAGATGGACGCGACATCGGTGACGGGAACCCTCGTCGGGCCAACGTCTGGCCTGGTTGTTCTTGACGGCGATGGAACGTATGCGACCGTCGCGGCAGGCGAGCGGGCCTCGAATTCGGGGAATCCGTTCCAGGTGGAGGCCGAGTCGGACGTGGCCGTGGGACACGAGTTCACGATGATCCTCGAACTGGCGGGAGACAATGGCCTTTCGCAGTTCATCCTCTTCCCGTTGACTGTGGGAATCCCGTCGAGCGACGACCCGATCGGTCCGGATGACTACGGCTACTACGCCTACGATGACACGGACACGGCGTACGATGAGGCCCCGACGTACTCGTGGGTCGAGATCGACCCAAGTTACGGTGGTAGTGGTACTGACCTGGGAATCGCCGACGACCAGACGATGACCGTGGGTCTCCCGTTCACATTCACCTACTACGGCGATGACTACACGGAGATAGGCGTCTGCTCGAACGGGTGGATCGGGATGGGTGATACTCCTCCGTTCCATCACGAATTCCGCAACTGGTTCATCCCTGGCGCTCCTGGACCGGACGCGATGATAGCCGGATTCTGGGATGATCTGGATCCGTCCGCAGGAGGCAAGGTTCTGCATAGAAACATGGGAGACGGCAGGTTCGTCATCGAGTGGAGCAGAGTGCCGACAGCGTACGAGCCGTACGCGAATGAGACCTTCGAGATCATCCTCTTCGATCCGGCTGTCTACACGACGGAGACCGGTGATGGTGAGATCCTCTTCCAGTACCACACGATCTCGAACACGGACACAAACGCCAACTACGCCACAGTCGGGGTTGAGAACCATCCCCAGACTGATGGCGTACTCTACACGTATGCAAACATATACGACGACGCGGCAGCGACGCTTGCGGGCGGGCGCGCCATCAAGTTCACAACCGACCTGCCGGACGGACACGATTCTACGGACGTTCCCGATGAAGCGATCGTCCCGAGGGCTGTGATTCTGGCCGGCAACCAGCCGAACCCGTTCAATCCCGTCACGACGATAAACTACGGCGTGCCCGAGAGGGCCAACGTCAAACTTGAGGTGTTTGACGTGACCGGGCGCCTTGTGAGCATGCTTTTCGAGGGCGAGGTCGACGCCGGTTACCACAACACCGTGTGGGATGGAACGAACTCGGCCGGCGACAAGGTTGCGAGCGGCGTCTATTTCGCGAGGTTCTCGGCGCTCGGCGAGGAGAGCTCAGCCAAGATGGTGCTTCTCAAATAGCACCGACGACGGAGGAACGGATGAACCGGTATAGTACGATAGCGGGCATCAAGACCCGTTCGATCGTGGCGCGGAGGGCGTTGGTCATCTCGGCCGTTCTGTGCCTTGTTGTCGCCGGTGTCGCTCAAGACGCTTTCGCGTTGCACGAGCGCTACCACACCCATGCTGAGGTAGGCGCTGAGCTTGCAGCAGTGGCAGCGGCCTATCCGGAGATCACAAGGCTCGAGACACTCGGCTACTCCACCACGGACGGTCAGGCCATCTGGGGGCTCAAGATCTCCGATAATGTGGACATCGATGAGGATGAGCCTGTCGTGCTCTACGATGGGCTGCACCATGCAGAGGAAGTGGTGGGGCTTGAGGTCTGCATGTGGATGATCGATGAACTCACGAGCAACTACGGCGTGGTCGATTCGATCACGCAGTGGGTCGATGACATCGAGATCTGGTTCATTCCACTCCTGAATCCGGATGGGCACTGGGTGGTCACATCGGGGCTGGACACGACGTACCGAAAGAACATCCACGACAACAATGGGAACGGTACCTTCGAACTGGACCTGGACGGAGTCGATCCAAACTACAACTACGACTTCAATTGGGCCGAAGGCGGGTCGGGAGAGTGGACGTCGCCCTACTATCGAGGAACTGCTCCCTTCTCCGAGAACGAGTCTCAGGTCGTGCGGGATCTGTGCATAGCCGAGAAGCCTGTCTTCGCGCTCAACTATCACAGCCCGCTGATCTCGATGGGGGACTGCATCTACTACCCGTGGTACTGGCCGACGATCGGGTTCTGTCCTGACTACGACGTCGTTTACAGCATCGCGCTTGGTCTGGCGGGAAAGACAACGAAGCTGGACGACACCTCTTACACCGCCATCTATGGATACGCGACGGCCGGCAAGGCCCGGAACTGGCAGTACGGAGTGCTGGGCACGATCGGCCTGACGATGGAGATCATGAGCCAGATGTGCATCCCGCCCGGGGCCGATGTTGATGAGTACTGTGAGAGAGTGTCGCTGGGCTCGTACTATCTGCTCGATCGTGTCTACGGACCGGGCCTCACGGGTCATGTGACCGACGGCACGACCGGGGATCCGCTCGTGGCCGAGGTCGAGGTCATTGAGAACTCGTCTGATGAGATCATGCCGAGACTGACCGGTGCAACCTACGGTCGCTACTGGCGAATGCTGGTTGAGGGAACATACACGGTTGAGTTCTCCTCTGCCGGGTATGACACGCAGACCTTCTACGATGTCGTGGTCGGTGCGCGCGGACTGACCGAACTCGATGCGGTACTCTGGCCAACCGGGACCGGCATTCCCGATGCCGAAACGCGCGTGGCGGGGATCCGCTCGGTCTCACCCAACCCGTTCTGCGGAAGCACGACGATCAGCTTCATCGCTCCGGTCTCAGGTGCGATCACTGTAGAGATCTACTCCGTTTCGGGACGGCTGATCGACCGGATGAGCGCGACCGCAAGCTCGACGGGTGAGGGTGAGATCATCTGGAAGGGGAGAGATCTCGCCGGCGAGTCCGTGTCTTCGGGCGTCTACTTCGCGAGGCTTGTGACAGAGACGGGGACAGACCAGCAGAAGGTCGTGTTCATACAATAGAACACCTGATGGAGAACGCTCAAATGAGATCAGACGGTCATCGGTTCCCCCAGCGGGCGACATCGCCGCTTTTGGTCTTCACTCTTGTTGTTGTGGCGGTCCTGGCTCTTGGGCCGGCGTGCACGGGAGCCGAACCATGGACGGTTGCTTCACAGGTGTCCCTGCTGGAGCGGTTCGGGGATGGTGGCCGGCATTTCGATGGGATCGCCATCAGCGAAGATCTGGCTGTTCTTTTTCACCAGCGGATGCTCGACGGCGCCATCGTCGAGAAGGACTACGTGGTCTACCAATTCGACCGCCACACTGGGGAGCTTCTGGCCCGCAAGAGCCACTGGCGCGATGATCTCCCCTCGAGGCTCCCGGCTCTCTCTCTTTCCGATCTCGATGCGGAGGCCGTAATCGAGGGTGAGATCCTCTTCACCGACCTCTTCGTCATCTCTCCGGAATCGGACGTCTTCCCGCTCGACCCGACACCCACCAACCCCTGCTGGGTCGTTCACAGCGTGAGCGTCCGCGGCGTCCGCACGGTGTCGGTGGTCGATGCGATCACAGGCGCCATCGTAGGTCCGGGGATACCGCCACCGTCCACCGGTTTTTCGCTGACAGGGCCTTGGGAAGAGGGGCCGTGCAGCGGGGCCTGGGATAGTTGGTCAGGCAACGCCAGGATCTGGTTCGAGGCTATGGGCTACCCCACAGAGGAGATCATCTGGCCGACGGAGGCTGAAGTCAGAAGCCACGTCCAGGACAACGATGTCACGCTCTTCTATGAACTTGCACACGGTGGCAGCGACTACTTCGGAAGTGGATGTGATGGAGGTGTGTCGATCCACTACACGACAGCGAACAACATTGAAGCGTGGATCGAGAACTATGGCCGGATGCCGTTCGCGTTCATCGGAAGCTGCGCCGGGATGTGCTCGGTCGGAGACGGCACCTTCGCGAACGAATTCCGCAAGGGCGCTTCAGAAGGCGCCTCCGTCGTCGGGTACTGTGGCATGTCGGAACCGCAGTGCGCCACGTGCTGGAGCTACTCCCTCAATTGGCAGACCTCTCTGTTCAGCTACATGGACCAAGGTTGGACCGTGTGCGCCGCTTACGAGCAGGCGAACGCCGACTGGCCGGTCTGCGCCGGCAGCAACAACTGCATGCGCTTCCAGGGTGACGAGACCGTGACGGTAGTCCCCGTCATCTCACGCGAAGAGGCGCCGTGGATCCGGGTTATGAACCCGGTTCTCGAAACCAACACAAGGGACGGAGGAGTTGCCTGGGGCGACTACGACGGTGACGGAGATCTCGATCTCTATGTGTCCGATACCGAGTCCGCGAGCAGTCTCTATCGAAATGATGGCGGGGTTTTTGTTGATGCGACAACCCCTCCACTTGGTGATACCGGGTACAACACCGGTGTCGCCTGGGCCGACTACGACAACGATGGGGACCTGGATCTCTATGTGGGGACCTCCTACGGGACGAACAAGCTCTTCAGGAATGAAGGAGGCGGCGTTTTCATTGACGCGTCGATAGACGCACTCGCCGATGCCGGCGACTGCTGGACGGTAGCGTGGGCGGATTACGATCTCGACGGGTACGTCGACCTCTTTCTTGCAAACAACGGGGTCAATGTTCTTCTCAGAAACGAAGGTCCTCCATCGTGGGGGTTCACGACCGTCGGCGGGGCGATTTCAGCCGTTTCAGCCTACTCGCAGGGAGCCGCCTGGGGGGACTACGACAACGACGGCGATCCGGATCTCTACGTCGCCAATAGAGGAAGTGCCAACAGGCTGTTCCGCAATGATGACGGCGTTTTCGTGGACGTGACGGTGGCGCCCCTCAACGACGGCGGTAGCACCATCGGGTGCGCCTGGGGAGACTACGACAACGATGGAGATCTCGATCTCTTCATCGCGAACCTGCACAGCGCGGATCGCTTGTTCCGCAACGACGACGGCGTTTTCGTGGACGCCACTGCGACGCCGCTCGGGAGCGTAGGGCTCGGGACCGGCGTGGCGTGGGCGGACTGGGACAACGACGGAGATCTGGATCTGTACGTCGGGCGCTACGGGGAGACCAATATTCTGTACCGCAATGAGGGTGCTCCAGAATGGAGCTTCTTCGATGCATCGATCAAGCCGGCGAGCTGCAGCCGCACGACGTGGGGTCTCGCGTTCGGCGACTTCAACGGGGACGGGACCGACGACCTCCACATTGTGAATGGGTCCGCGAACAGGTTGCTTGAGAACAGCACGGGTGGTTTCAATCATTGGCTGCACGTGGAGCTGACAGGGACCATCTCGAACGCATCGGCGATAGGCGCGCGCGTGAGGGTGGTCGCGGGAGGGATCTCACAGATCCGTGAGGTCTCCGGCGGTTCAGGCTACATGAGTCAGAGCTCGCTTCCAGTTGAATTCGGCCTCGGGGCGACGGCAACCGTCGACACGCTCGAGATCCTGTGGCCATCAGGCATCACGGAGCGGGCCGTCGGCGTGGCCGTCGACCAGATGCTCCACGTGATCGAAGGCACGTGGACGGGGATGCCGGATGATGGCGTGTTGCCGCGAGAGACGGTACTTCGCGGGAACTACCCGAACCCGTT
This sequence comes from bacterium, assembly GCA_025782395.1. Taxonomy (GTDB): domain Bacteria; phylum Joyebacterota; class Joyebacteria; order Joyebacterales; family Joyebacteraceae; genus Joyebacterum. Next base: position 237,580 of record JALGZD010000219.1, on the reverse strand, counting down.
CAATCCCGTGACACTCATCCAGTACGAGCTTCCCGACCCGATGAATGTGACACTTATCGTGCACGATCTCAGCGGTCGAGTCGTCCGGACGCTTGAGCGGGCGGCGATGAAGTCGGCGGGACGCCACACCACACCTTGGGATGGATGCGCTGACGACGGTGAGCGCGTCGCCTCCGGAGTCTACTTCTACAGGCTCGAGACGGGTGACGGTGTGCTGGTGAAGAGGATGCTGCTTTTGAAGTAGGTGTGCTTCAGCGCGAGGGCGCTGCTGCTTTCCTGGGACGTGCCACCTAGGGAAGGAGCTTCCCCAGTCTGGTATCGAGCTTGCGGGCGGCGGAGATCGCGTCGATTCCCATGGGGATCGATCGCTCCGCCGGTTCGCCATTCTCGCCGCCTCGCACGAACAGCAGAATGACTTCCTTGACGGGCCTGCGGAGGATCTTCGTGAGAGCGAGCCCATAGGTGAGAGCCTGAGGCATATAGTGCTTCTCAAGCGCGTCGAGCCCGCCGGGGCCGAGGAGGTTGGTCTTGTAGTCGACGACGATGAGCTCTCCGTCTTCCTCGAAGACTAGATCGAGCGAGCCTTCCAGGAACCCGTCACCGTGGGGGAGGCAGAGCGGCACCTCCTTCAGGACGAGATCGGCGTTCCCGGCGCGGATCATCACATCCGATCCCATCGCGTGTTCGACGAGAGCCGCGGCAGCTTCTGCCTCGTCCTTGTCGATCCCTTCCATCATTGCAAGAGCGCGAGCCTCCACTGCCACGTCAACCGGGCTTCGGAGATCGATCCGCTCGAGGACACGGTGCACCAATGTGCCGAACGCCCGCCCTGAGAACCTGTCTGGGGTGTCTGCGAGTGCCGGAGCGACGGGCAGGAGCGCGGCGCCACTGACGTACTCGAGCGAAGACGGTGTGACTGTGCGAAGCGGGAAATGGTGCTTCCCGGCGTAGCCTGCAAGCCAATCCCGCCAGCGCTCCTTTTCCAGAAACGCCTCGGTCTTTTCGTAGTTGATGCCCTTTGCGGCGTCAAGGTCAAGCCGGACTTCAGAGCGCCTCACACGCGTGAGATCGAGTTCAGCGATATCGTAGCTTACGACGGCAGGGTCACCGGCGATGGCGGATATGGCTCCAACCGGCGCGCCGGCCATCTCTCTCAGAGCTGAGAGCTTCGTCAGGAGGCCGGAGTCGTCCCCCTCCTTCGTGAACCAGGGAACGACCAGGAGATCGCGCGCCCGCGTGGCTCCAACGTAGAGAAGCCGTATGAGCTCAGCCTCACGCCGGAGCTTCTCGAGCTTCGATGCAGCCGCAAACCCTCTCGTGCAGAACTTGTCATCCTTCCTTCCGATACCAAGATCGATGCACCCCGTCCCGCGGTCAATGACGACCTTTTCGCTCCTGTCCTTGAATCGCCCGAGATCCGCCAGCACCGTGATCGGGAACTCGAGTCCCTTGGCCTTGTGAACCGTCAGAAGACGCACGAAGTTGTCGCCCTCCTCAGAGAGGGGGGACTCTGCCTCCTCGGGTGTGAGCTGCGAGATGTCGCGAAGCCACCTCACGAACCCGCCGAACGACATGAGCTCATCTCGTTCCATCGACGTCGCCAGTTCTACGACCTTGAGCAGGTTCGCGTGGCGTTGCTCCCCCGACGGCTTCAGGAGGAACAGCTCGAGCGCCGACGTCTGATCAAAGAGCCTCAGTATCACACGCACGATGCCGTCGGCGTTCCTGACGGCATTCAGTTCTCTCAAGAGCGCGAAGGCCTCCTCGACCTCGGCGACTCCGTCCGCGGAAGGCGAGAGGTAGCTCAACGCCCCGGTCTGCCACTTCTGCAGGACGATTGCATCGTCGGAGACTCCGAAGAACGGAGTTCTGAGAGCGCCGACAATGGCCGCGGCATTGTGCGGGTCCTCGATAGCCGTCAGCACCGTGGCCAGTTCCTGAACCTCGCGGCGTATGTAGAACTTCTTCCCACCGAGGATGCGGTACTCGATCCCGTAGTTACTGAGTGCATCCTCGTATGCATCGAGGGCGGTCATGGTCCTGAAGAGAATGGCAATGTCCCTGAGTTCGGGGGCGCGCCATTGTTCAGTGTCCCTGCTATAGACGAGCTCGCCGCTCGCAGGCAGCTGCTCGATGAATGCTGCCACAGCCGCAGCTTCCAGAGCGCGTATTTCGTCCGCGAGCGGTTTCTCGCCGTCTGGTGAGGCAGGTCCGAGTACAACAACGCCTGCGCCTGCCGTGTCGGGCGGGCGGTGCGGGACAAGAGGAGCGTAGTCCGGCTGATAGCGGCGCCCATCGTCGGGCGGCTTCATGATGTCCGAGAAGACGGTGTTGACGCCCTCGATGATGGCCGGTCGCGTTCGGAAGTTCTCCGCGAGCTCGAGAACCTCGCCGGCAGCTCTCACGATCTCCTTGGCCTGTTCGTACGTCTCGATGTCGGCTCGGCGGAAGCGATAGATCGACTGCTTTGGGTCGCCGACTATGAAGAGTTTCCCAGGCTCGAGTTCGATTTTCCTCCAGTCACGCGCGGGAGTTCCCTTCTTCTCCGCGAGAAAGAAGGCGATCTCACACTGGAGCGGGTCGGTGTCCTGAAACTCATCCACGAGGATTCTGTCGAACGCTTCCTTGAAATGACTACGGACCTCGGTGTTGTCTCTGATGAGATCGCGGGCTCTTGTCAGAAGATCCTGGAAGTCGAGGACGCCGGAGCTTCTCTTCTTCGCCTCGTAGGCGGCAATGAATCCCGCAAGCCAGTCGAGTAGTTCGACGGCGGTGTTGTGAGAGATGTCCTCTTGCAGCTCGTCCCGCTTCTCTGCGAGGTCGGCCGAGCGCGCTCGAAGGGTGGCAAGAACGTCATCTTCCCAGTTGTCCTTCCTTCCCTTGCCACTTTTCGGGAAGAGCTTCACGTGCTTGAGAGCGTGTACAGCCCTTGCTTCCTCCGGCAGCATTCCGAGCTCATCGACCTGCCGGGCGAACGCGCGGATCGCGACTGCACCCTTGTCGTCCGGGTCTTTGCAGTGTCGTTCCGAGAGATTGAGAAACGCCCGAGCCGTAGTCGCCAGTTCACTGAGGAAGGCGCCTGTGTCCGGAGGTGTGACTGGATCAGGCACGAGCTCAATGACGTCTCTGTTCTCAATGAGCATGAACGCCAGATCTCTGATGCCGGAGAGCGTCAGGCCGAGCGCCTGGCTTTGGCCTACAGAATCCGGCGGTCTCCCGGTCAGTTCCTTCTGGAGCCATTCCTCCCATGCCTCATTCAGTAGCACTGTCTGTCTGAGAGCATCGGCGACGCCGAAGTTGGGGTCCACAGCCGCCTCAACGGGACGTTCCTTCAGAAGGCCTGTGCAGAACCCGTGGATGGTCGAGACCTGGGCGCGGTCGATCTCGTGGAGCGCGGTCCGGAACCGCTCTCGCTCTTCCGCGGTGAGTGCGCCGGCATTCTCATCGCCCTCCGCGTGCCGGGACCTCGTGGCGCCAGCTTCCGACTCGTCGCATCCAGCCACGAGCGCCTCTTCCAGCCCGGAGCGCAGCCTGATGCGTAGCTCTCCGGCCGCTTTCTCTGTGAACGTGATCGCGACGATCCTGGTGATTCTGACACCGGTCCGAACGAGTGCAAGAAATCGGTCCACGAGAACGCTCGTTTTGCCGGTTCCGGCGCCGGCCTCGATGAGATAGGTGTGGGCGAGACCTCCGTCGAGTCCGGAGGCGAGGCGTCGAGCGCGCGCGTCTGTGGTTGCTTTGCTATTCATCAATCGATTCCCCCCAAGCCCTTTACGAAGGACCCGGCCTTGGGGTCACCGTTCTTCATGAGGGCCAAAGGGAGGCTCGTGGACGCACACGCGTCCGCGTAGTCGCAGTTCCTGCACCGTCGTTCATCGCTGGGGTAAGGGAAGAAGAGACCGCGGGAGATGCAATGAACGATGAAACCGATGGCCTTGGAGAGATCTTCCGTGCGCTCTTCGAGTTCCGCAGATGTGAGGGTAGTTGTAGTGACACCTCCCGGGGAGGAGATGTAGCGGTATTCGGCCAGCTCGACCTTAGTCCCGGGGCTTCCATCTGCGAGCATGCGCTGGGCGGCGAGGACATAGATGGGAAGCTGCAGGCGCTTGCCTTGCTCGAGCATCTTCGCGTTCTTCTTGCCACGCGACCACCTCTTGCCTGTCTTGTAGTCAATGACGCGGGCCTTTCCCGTATGGGGAGCGATGTCTATTCTGTCTATCTTGCCGCTGAACTCTACTCTAACTCCGCCGAAGGCCTCGAAAGGCACGCCGTCAGAGAGAGAAAGCTCGGGGTCATCGCCGCGCCGCGGTTCACCGCCGAATCGAGTCTCGAAATACGTCGGCACGAAGCCGCCGTTCTCTCTCAACTCGGCCGCCAGCCACAGGGCCAGGTTGACCCTGAGTCGCTTGAGTTCCAGATCTCGTGCTCCGGCATATCCAGACAGGTACTGTCCGCTCCCCTCCAGGAGTTGCCGGGCTATCCGGAGGAGTTCCTCAAGGTTGCCCGCCGAGGGCGGGAGCCGGTCTGAGTCTCGCAGGCCCCTCATGAACTTCTCGAGAATTCCATGGTAGAGGCTGCCCCGTTCGAGCGGTGAGAGCTCAAGCGCTTCCTCGGGCTCGTCTATCGGCTCGATATCGAGGACACGCTCAAGGAAGTACTTGAACGGGCAGGATGCGTAGCTCTCAAGCGATGTCGGAGAGATGCGCTTTCCGGGCGCGAGTCCGTCCCTTCGAAAGCCCGAGAGCTCGCGCGCCGCGGCTAGAGCCTCCTTCGATTCCAGCGCACCGTCGAATCTCGTGAATCCCGGCGTTGTCCACCGTGTCGTCTCCATCTCGATGCGTCTCGGGAGCGGCCCCGCCTCGCGAATGAGGTACGCCATCTCCTCGGCTCCGGCGCCTTCCATAGCGTTGAGGATCGAACATCCGTCGAATTCGTGCTCGGTGAGGGCGTGCGCTCGCTCCTTCGGGAAACGCCTCGAGAGGGAGATCCTCGTCACAAGCGGACTCGATTCGAAGGATCTGTAATCCTGGGGCTTGTGCGTCATCGCCTCAAGCGTACGCAGCATGAAGACCGACGGGATCCGTGGTCTGGCTGTGGCCGGATCCAGACGAGGGTAGCTCAGGATGAGGAGCCCGGTCGCGGCGGAGACCGCGAGTCGGAAGAGCAGCTTCTCCTCACTGATGCCCTCTCCCTTGATGGGAAGGAGATGGAGGGGATCGTTCTGTCGGGCCGCGTTCAGTTCCAGACGCTCGCGGTCGAGCAGAATGGGATCCTGACGGCGGCCAAGGGGAAACTGCTTTTCCACCAGGCCCGGAACGATGACAACCGGATAGGGAAGCCCTCTGGCCGACATGAGGTTGAGAACGGTTGGTCCACCTTGACCGAATCTCGCGGAGCGGGGACCGGGTTCATCGAGAGCCGCGCGTACAAGCTCGCCGAAGCGCGCGAGCGTGATCCTGCCCGCGATCTTTGACAGGGCCTTCAATCCCTCTATGGTCGCGAGAACGGATTCCCTCTCTCGTGTGTCCCTTGTCCAGGCAGTCAGCGTTTTCGAGAACGCATGGGTGTATCTCTCCACTGTGGCTCGTGAGGGGACGGCCTCGAGCTGGGGGAGAAGGTCTTCCAGAAGAGAGAGAAACGAGCGGATGGCGCCGCCCATGTGAGCGTGTCTATCGCCGAACCTGCTGCCTGGTGGAGCTCCTTCCACACGAGAGAGCAGCGAGCGGAGTCTTTTCGTCCAGGACGCTGCTCCAGTGGTGATGCCCGCGAGCGCAGCGGCCTTGGCCCAGTCTCCGACCGGCGCGGAATCGCCCTCGAACGCGACATTGTCGGGGTCGAAGTCGGCCACACTCAGAAGCTCGATGATCTCAGTCCGGGCAAAGTCCGACTCCACGGCTCGTATGAGTCTGACCAGACTCATGCCGGGACGTGTTCGCGCCAGCGGCCGCGGGGTCTCGACGTAGGGCTCCGCGTCGAGAAGCTCCAGTTCTTCTGCAAAGAGCTCGGAGTAGAGGGATGGTGTGCGTGTGAGAATGGCGACATCCTGGAACGGCGCTCCGCAGCCGTCCAGCTCGACGGCGAGCGCTCGGACGTCTTCCCTTACTTCCCTGGCCTCGCCCGGCGCTGAGATGATCAGAGTCTCAGCTGGGAGTGGAACGTCGCGCGCGCCCACCTCGGGAAGCGAACTCCGCTCGAACCCGAGTGAGAGAAACCAGTCGAGTGTCGGTCGCGCGTAGGTCCAGTCCTCGATATCGAGATAGGGGAAGAAAACGGTTGCTTTACTCGCGGCAGTGCACGCGGCAACCAATCGCCTCTGAAGCGAGTTCAGGTCGTAGAAGCCGTAGAGAGTGAAAGGAGAAGGAGCGATTGCGGGCTCTGCCATGATGTGGTCCACCGCCGCCGACATCATATCGGCGTGGTCGATCCATCCGCCATCGCGGAGCTCGCGCTCGTACGCCTTCCATATCTTCGTCAGCTCCGCGATTTTGCCCGACTTCGACCGGCCGGGCAGATGGGCGAGCTTCGCAGATTCGCTGAGCGAGTTCGGTTCGTAGCCCGCCTCCTTGAGACTCGTAATGGCGTCTCTCAGAGCCGTGGCGAGGCCAGGCCGGTCAGCGATCGCGGCGAAGTAACCGTTGTCGGCGATCCCCTCATCGAGGAGCCGACGGATCATCAGCTCGTCGCCCCGCTTCGGAAGAAGCGCCCGTCCTCCGCACGCTGCGCTCGCGGACACCGCGTTCCGGGGCGCCGCGCTGCCGGGCACCACGTTCCGGGACACCGCGTTGCCGGGCATCACGTTCCGGGACACCGCGTTGCCGGACACCGCACTCGCGGAGACCGAGAGGGCAAGGTCCTTGAGCGTGACGAATCTCACGTTCGCGTGGCCACCGGTTGCTCGGGCCAGCTCTCGCGAGAGCCTGATGCCGAGAAGGTTGCCTGGGACAACGACGGTGCTGGCGTGGAGTGGGGCGGCTTCCAGGGCTTCCTTGAGGTGCGTAAGAAGCGCATCCTCAAGTCCCGAATGGAACTCACCGGTGATGAGCATCGATCCAGGCTGGGCTCGGTTCTGTTTGTCCGTCATCTTGCGGGACTTCCGATGGGGGGTGCGCTTCGACCTGCGCGGAAACGGCTCCTGGCCGTCTTCGCGCAGGATCATCTTCATGTCGACGAACCACTGCCGACATCTTCCATCCTACTGCAAGGCCGCCCGGCAGACAATAGCGGCGAGACGGGGCATCGACGCCATGTTCTACGGCCTGCGTTCACGAATGCGCTGGCTGGGAGAGCGGTGAATCCATCGCGGCCGAATGGCATCAAACTACACGGATTGTAGCAACTGACCGGAGTATCAACGGGGACAGGAGGGTGTATGAAGGCGAGTGTCGACAAGGATACCTGCATCGGATGTGGCATCTGCTTTGATATCTGCCCGAGTGTGTTCGAAATGGACGACGACAAAGCGATTACCAAGGTGGATGTCGTACCTGAGGGTGATGAGGACGCCGCGAGAGAAGCGGCTGAGAGCTGCCCCGTGGAGGCCATCGAGATAGACTAGATGGCATGTACGGTGCAAATTGAGAGGGGTCGGACTATGTCCGGCCCCGTTGCTATGTCTTCACGTTCCAGGTGATCTCACCGAGCGACTCCCGCGCCGGGCAGTCCTTGGCTATGGCACAACGTCCGCACTCAGGCTTCCGTGCGTAGCAGGTTTCTCGCCCGTGCCAGTTCACGAAGAGGGAGAAGTCGGACCAGCGGCGCTTCGGGACAACCACCTGCAACTCGAACTCTATCTTCACCGGGTCCATCTCCGCCGTCATGCCGAGTCGTCGTGCGATGCGTTTGAAGTGCGTGTCGACGATGATGCCCTGGCTATCGAACGCATAGGCCAGGAGCACATTGGCGGATTTTCTCCCGATGCCCCGGAGCGCGGTCAGCTCCTCTATCGTATTCGGCACCTTGCCTCCGTGCTTGTCGATGAGGTCGGCCGTGCTCTCTCTGATCGCCCTGGCCTTGTTGCGGAAAAACCCCGTCGTCCGAATCTCATCCTCGAGAACATCTTGCGAAGCGCCAGCCCAGTCGATCGGCTCACGGTACTTCCTGAACAGAGGAGCGGTGACATCGTTGACCCGCTTGTCCGTGCACTGCGCCGATAGAATGGTCGCGACCATGAGTTCGAGAGGGGAGGAGTAATTGAGGGGAACGTGCGCATCGGGATATGCCTTCTTGAGGGAACGCAGGATTCTGAGCGCACGCTTTCGCACGTCAGCCGGGCTCTCATCCCACGGCCCCAGCACATCGTTTGCGCCGCCGGCCCTGCCTGACTTCCCTGTCATCGCATCTCCACGATTCTCGCATCTGGGCCGGGCCGTCCACCTGTTCGCCGCGAGCAGCTAACCGGAGACGGCCGCGCGACCAAGCTCGAAGGCTTCAAGATTGATCTCGATCGTCTTCTTCGGCACGCGCGCCTCGATGGCCGCCTTCCACTCGTCCTCGGTGAACTTGAGGAAGTTGGAGAACGCGCCGAGCATGACGATGTTGACCGCACGCAGGTGACCCGCCTCCTTGGCAAGCGTGAGGGCGTCAACAAACATAGCGTCAGGAACGCGCTCACGGATCTTGCGGTCGATGGTCGGGGGATAGGTCTCCATCCCGCTGGGAAGAATCTCCTGCGAGTTGACGATGACCTTGCCGCCGGGCTTCACAAACTGAATCCAGCGCAGCGCTTCCATCTTCTCGAACGATGCGAGGATGTCGGCTTGACCTTCGGTGATGACGGGCGAATAGATGGCTTCACCGTACCTGACGTGACTAACCACAGAGCCGCCCCGCTGCGCCATTCCATGAACTTCGCTCTTCTTGATGTCGAGGCCCTTTGCGAGCGCCACGTCCGACAGGATCTCGCTGGCAAGGAGGATTCCCTGCCCGCCGACGCCGCAGATGAAAACGTCTGTTGTCTTGTTCGCCATCTGAGTCTCCTCCACGTGACGTCGGTCAGGACTTGTCAGGAACCGCGATGCAATCTACCGGGCACACCTGGGCGCACATCGAGCAGAACTCACCGACGCAGAAGAGCGGGTTGATCGTAGCTTTCCCGTTCTCGTCCTTGCTGATGGCAGGGCAACCGAGTCTCAGGCAGAGCCCACAGGCCGTGCACTTCTCGGAATCGACCACGAACGCCGGCCCCCACTGGCTTCGAGCCTGCAGGGCACACGGGCCTTCCATCACGAGCAGGGTTGCCTCGTCGCTATCGGTCGCCTCCTTGATGGCGGCCTTGACGGCCTCCATCTCGAAGGCATCCACGCGTCTGGCATTCCCGATCCCCACGCTCTCGGCGAGCTTGATGTAGTCGAGCTTGGTGGTCGGCTCGCCCATGAGTGTCGTCCCTGTTCCTGCGTGCTCCTGGTGTCCCGTCATCGCTGTGATTGAGTTATCGAGGACGATGACTGTTGTGGAACCCTTGTTGTAAGCCACATCAGCCAGGCCTGTCATTCCTGAGTGCACAAACGTCGAATCGCCGATGACGGCGACCATCTTCTTCGCAAATTCCTTGCCGATCGCCTTCTCCATGCCGAGGGAGTTGCCGATCGACGCACCCATGCAGATGCACGTGTCGATTCCCTCGAGCGGCGGCATGACGCCGAGCGTGTAGCACCCGATGTCGGACGTCGAGCCGATCTTGAGGCGGTTGAGAGTGTAGAACGTGCTTCTGTGGGGGCAGCCCGGGCAGAGCACCGGCGGGCGAGGCGATACGGAGGTCTTCTCACCTGCAGTGTCCTCGCCGGAGATCGAGTCGCGCACTATCCGCTGGTTCAACTCTCCGCAGCTTGGGATCCTCTCTCTTCCAAGGATGTTGGTGATTCCCGCGTACCTGAGGAACTCCTCGATGAAGGGCTCGTTCTCCTCAACCACATACACGGTCTCGAACCGCTCGCAGAACTTCCTCGCGAGCTCGATGGGAAAAGGATAGCTGAGACCGAGCTTGAGGAATGTGGCCTCTGGAAAGGCGTCGCGCGCGTACTGGTACGAGATACCGCTCGAGATGACACCGACCTTCGGGTCGCCCTCAGTGACCTTGTTGAGAGGGCTGGTCTCGGCATACTCCCGAATCGATTCGAGACGCTTCTCAACCTTGACATGAAGCTTCCGGGCATGTGCGGGGATGACGACGCGGAAGGATGTGTCCTTCACGTACTCCTTCTGTGCCACTTCTTTGCGCTCGCCCAGCTCAACCGGGGTCTTCGCGTGCGAGAGGCGGGTCGTGAGTCGGAAGAGCACGGGCGTTCCGAACTGCTCGGAGATCTCGTAGGCGGTGCCGAGGAAGTCCAGGACCTCCTGCGAATCGGATGGTTCGACGAGCGGGATCTTAGCGAACTTGGCATAGTAGCGATTGTCCTGCTCGTTCTGCGACGAATGCATGCCGGGGTCATCTGCCGTGACGATCACAAACCCACCATCTCCGCCGACGGACGTCGATGTCATGAGAGGGTCGGCGGCGACGTTCAGCCCGACGTGCTTCATCGCCACGAGTGTTCTGACACCACCGAACGAGGCGCCCATTGCCACCTCGAACGCGACCTTCTCGTTCGGCGACCACTGACAATAGATATCGTCCTTGTACTTGACGACGTTCTCCAGGATCTCCGTGGAGGGGGTGCCCGGATAGGCCGTGGCGACCCTAACACCATGCTCGTAGCAACCGCGAGCCACGGCCTCATTGCCTGAGAGTAGAACGCGCATGCGGCCTCCTTAACGGCGCCCGCTCGATTGAATCAGGCGGGACTCTGCCACGCGCCTTCACCAGTACGGTGAGAGGGAAGGCGCAAGCCTTTGTGAATCGCATTTGGGAAAGAAGCGTTAGCCCAATGAGTTTATAGGCTCACGAGAGGGATGTAAAGCAGCATTGGACTTGGTGCCGTGGAGTGCTGCCTACGGCGCACCTGTCACCTGGAGATGGCCGCATCCAGCGAGTATTCCACGTCGTCAACCCAGAACCTGAGCTTGAACCTGGCCGGTCCGGCAGCTGTCGAGGTCACCTTGAGTGTGTTCGGGTTGTCGGTTCCCTGGTAATATCCGCTGTCACCACCGTCTGGTGGCCATAGGTAAATTCGCCTGTGCTCCCAGGCATCCGGGGGGAAGGACGCATCCACCGTGACAGTCAGCGTGTCTCCTGCCGCCATCTCGAAGGTGAAATAGTCGACATCACAGTGGCAACCTCTGAGCCCATCATGCTGCCCTATTGCCAGCGCCACCGCTTCGTCCTCAAAGTCATTGTCTTCGTACGCGTCGTCCTGGCACGGAATCCCGGTCTCTAGCTCCAGGTCGTACAGAATGAAGCCGCTGTCTTCGAGTCCGCAGCTGTTGAAAATCCTCACGTAGTACGTGCCGGGGAGAAATGTATAGGAGTAGCTGGGAGTCTGCCCGGCACAGGCGGACGTTCCCATGGTTGAGTACGCATCGTCGTTTTCCCGAATGAAATGTATGTTCCAGCCCGGACTTCGATCAACGATCGGCGCATAGATGATGGGTGTCCTGGCGGTGACCTTCTTCGGCTCGGTCAACATGAACTCGTAGTAGTCATCGTCGGTGTCACATCCGGAGAGTGTGTGGTACAGCACATCCAGGCTCACCGGTGCTGCCTCGGCCACAGTCTCGTTCGGCTCCATCCAGTCCACCACGTGCTCACGGTCGAGCGTGCCAGTCTGGAACGAAAGAGTCTCCGGGACGGCGGGGTTGCCTGCGGCGTCCGTCGCTCCCACGGTCACCTTCGCCGAGTGCCAGATCTCCGCATTGTAGAGCGTGTCTGGAACGATACTGGCAGTGCGGGAGGAGGTGTCATATTCCACGATGCCATGTGGTGTGCGTCCGGCGACAAGGATGGTCGTATCGTTGATGGTCGCCGGGTCCATGTTCTCGGAGAAGGTGAATTCAATCCTCTCGATCAGGCTCACATCCGTGGCGCCGTCAGCGATGCTCGTCGCGATGACCGTCGGGGGCTGTGTGTCGTCCGGATCAATCCCGGCAGGGTCACTTCCGCCGCAGGAGGCCAGAAGCGAGCTCAGGACGATTGCCACGGTAAGGAGTGCAAGCTTGCGTGTCAAAATCCACCTCCTCGCGGGTTCCCCCATAATTATGTGCAGAGCAGGGAGCGATCCCTTGGCGCGGTTGGGACCACTCACCTGCAGCACTACAGTACCGGCAGGTCCTTCTCCATCTCGTACGGTGTGACGATGCTCCTGTAGTCGTCCCAGAGCGCCGTCTTGTTTCTGAGAAGCTTCTCGAACGTCTCGTCCCCGAGAGTCTCACGGAGGATGTCGCTCTTCCTGGCTGCCCCGATCGCTTCGCCAAGACTGCCCGGAAGCACGCCGATGCCCCGTTCGTTCCGCTCATCTGACGTCATCGTGTAGATGTTGGCTTCAACGCCGTCTCTCAGTTCATACTTCTTCTCGATTCCCTCGAGACCTGCGGCGAGCATGGCCGCGAAGGCCAGATACGGATTGCAGGCCGAGTCGGGGCATCGGAGCTCGATCCTTGTCGAGAGCTCGTGGCCCGGCCTGTACTGAGGGACACGGACGAGCGTGGAGCGATTGCGCTGCGCCCACGAGACGTAGACGGGCGCCTCATATCCGGGCACAAGACGCTTGTACGAGTTCACCCACTGGTTGGTGACGATCGCGATCTCTCTCGCGTGCCTGAGGATTCCCTCGACGTAGGCTCTTGCCGTGGATGAGAGATGCTGCGGGTCGCTCTTATCGTGGAAGAGGTTCCTGTCACCGTCGAAGATCGACTGGTGAGTGTGCATTCCGCTTCCGTTCTCGCCGAATATCGGCTTTGGCATGAACGTGGCGTAGACGCCCTCTTTCCGCGCGACCTCCTTGACGACCAGCTTGCAGAGCATAGTGTCGTCGGCCATCGCCAGGGCATCTTTGTACTTGAGATCGATCTCATGCTGGCTGGGTGCTACTTCGTGGTGCGAGTACTCGACCGGAATGCCGAGCGAGTGAAGCGTCATCATGGTTTTCTTCCGAAGCTCCTCACCGAGGTCCGGCGGCGTGAGGTCGAAGTAGCCGGCGTGATCGAGAACCTCCGGATACTCCGAACTTCTGAAATAGAAGTACTCGATCTCCGTGCCGATGTTGAACGTCCACTTGCGCTCTTCAACTCCTTCGAGAACGCGCTTGAGCACGAATCGCGGGTCCCCTGGATACGGACTGCCGTCCGGAACAAGGATGTCGCAGAAGAGTATCGCCTCCTCATCTTTGCCGTCCCACGGGACCATCTTGAACGTGGAAGGATCGGGCATTGCGATCATGTCGCTCTCGTGGATTCGCGTGAATCCCTCGATCGACGAGCCGTCGAAGCCCTTGCCGTTCTCGAGCGCCTCCTTGAGCTCGCGGCTGGGTATCGACACGCACTTGGGGAAGCCGGCGATATCAGCGAAAAGCAGGCGTACGAATCCAATTCCACGCTCCTCAACCTTGGCGAGCACGTCATCTCTCGTCATCGAGCATATCTCCTTCCGCGCCAGGGCGGTTCCCCGTGTCAGTCGTGTCGTGTGTCGATCGTAGATAGAAGAGGTCGATGAACCCCGGACCGAGCTTCGCCGACATAGTATGGTCGCGGGCCTGGATGTTCAAGGTGTTTCGCGAGGAGGGCCGGAATCGGGTTTCCTAGGCTCCGGCCTCCTCGAGCCGGGACCGATACTGGCGCTCGTAGAACTCGCGGAACTCGCCCGACTTGATCGGCTCCCACCAGTCGCGGTTGGCCGAATACCAGTGGACGGCGTCAAGGATGGCCGCCTTGGTGCCGAACTCGGGTTCCCAGCCGAGCGCCCTCATCTTCGATGAGTCGATGGCGTATCGGACATCGTGGCCCTCGCGGTCTCTGACGTGGGTAATGAGGCTCTCGGGTTTCCCGAGCTCATCGAGTACGAGCTTCGCCATCTCGATATTCCGCATGTGGTTGCCCGCGCCGATGTTGTATATCTCGCCGGGCTTACCCTTCTCGAGCAGGATCTCCAGTCCGGAGCAATGGTCGAGGACGTGCATGTAGTCGCGCTCCTGGTTGCCGTCTCCGTAGAGGGGGAGAGGTTTGTCCTCGATGGCGTTCGTCACGAAGAGAGGGATGACCTTCTCCGGGTACTGGTTCGGTCCGATGTTGTTGGCCCCGCGCGAGATGATGACGGGGAAGCCATACGTGATGAAGTACGACCGTGCGAGGAGCTCGCCGCTGGCCTTGCTCGCCGAGTATGGGTTCCTGGGGGTCAGGACGTCGCCTTCGCTGAACGGCTTGTCGGGGGCCGGGCCATAGACCTCGTCGGTGCTTATCTGGATGAATCGTCCGACATCGTGTTTCCCGGCAGCTTCCAGGAGAACGTGGACTCCGAGGACGTTCGTCTTGAGGAAGGCATCCGGATCGCCGATCGAGCGATCCACGTGGGTCTCGGCGGCGAAGTTCACGACGGCGTCCACGCCCTGCATCACATCATTGACCACGCCGGCGTCGCAGATGTCCCCCCGGACAAACGAGTAGCGCGAGTCCTTCTCGATCTCCTTCAGGTTCTCGAGGTTACCCGCGTACGTTAGCTTATCGAGGTTGACGATCTTGGAGTCCGGGTGACGCGCCAGATACATGCGGATGAAGTTGCTGCCGATGAAGCCGGCGCCGCCGGTGACGAGGATGCGCATGATGCCTCCTGTGGGATACTGCTGCGGCTGGGCCGCGCGTGTTCGTGTGAGGGTCTGTGGCCGCCATTCTACGACGGCGAACGCGGGACGGCGAGCGGAAAGAGGCCGGCCTCAGGTAACGCATGCGCACATCGCGCCTCGCCCTGCTGCGTGCGCGACGAGGCATCTGTGCGTTACCGTGTCTCAGTCATTTTGATCTTGATGGAATGTACCTGGGGTGGTATCCTGTATGCGCTGGAAAATTGGACTGTCGACGAGGACGGGCTCGTCTGGAAATGGGAGAGGGATGCTGGGAATGAGGCACGTCAAGTGGCAGAAGTGGGGGACGTGCGCGCTTGTGGCAGCGGCACTCGCTGCGGTTGCAGGCAGTGCGTCGGCGGATGTCATCCAAGTACCACTGGAGGCCCCTACGATCCAGGCCGGGGTCGACCTCGCGGCGGAGGGCGACACCGTGCTCGTGGCGCCGGGCATCTATCAAGGTGCCGGCAACACGAACATCGACTTTGGCGGAGTGAACCTTGTTCTCACGTCGTCAGGTGGAAGCGCTGCGACGACGATCGTCTGCACCGGGACTGACACCTGCTTCTTCCTGCACTCCGGCGAGGACACGACGGCGCTCATCGATGGGTTCACCGTGGAGACTGCCGGGTGTGGCTTCTTCCTGGAGGACGCCGGCGCGAAGCTCTTGGATTGCAGAACGGAGTACTGCAGGAGGGCCGTGCGCGCGATCCGCTCGGGCGCCTTGATCGAGGGCTCGGTATTCGCGGGCGAGACGTTCGGGACCGACCACAAAGGAGTCTGGGCAGAGGGGCTGCCGGGGATCCGCGTGATAGACTGCCGGTTCGAGAGCGTCCTGGGGGGCCTGGCCGTGACGTCGAGCTCGGTGGTTGTGCGGGGAGCCGTCTTCAACTGGGTCACCGGATACGTCTACGGAGCTGCCATCTACTGCGAGTACTCGGAAGTTGACATCCGCGACATCGTGGTCGAGAACTGCATGGGAATGAGCGCCTTCGGCGGACTCGGTCACGGGCTCTATGCTGATTGCTGCGCGGGCGTACTTGACGGAGCAGCGTTCGTATTCAATTCCGGCTGGGGGCTCAATGACAGAGGACTCGTGTATCTGGATCACTTCAATCTTGGTACCAGCGTCTTTGAGATCCGAAACGTGGTCTTCTACAGTAACTTCGCGAGCGAGGACATACGGACTGCCGCTGACACCCTGAACATTGCCGATGTGACTATCGTCGGCGGTAGGGGAGGCATATGGGCCTGGAGCGGTGATGCCACACGCATCGAGCGCACCATTCTCGCGTTCAACGACTGGGCCGTCCGTAACGATGTAGGTGATGCACTGACGATCACGCACTCCTGTGTCTTCGGCAACGCCGGCGGCGACAGCTTGCCGGGTCATCATTACGACAACCTCTTCGTCGACCCTCTATTCTGTGATCTTGGGGGCGGCGATCTTACGCTCCGCGACGACTCGCCATGCCTGCCGGGCGGCAATCCCTGGGGCGTCTCGATCGGGGCGCTTGGCGCGGGAGGTTGCGGCACAGATGTTCCCGCTGAGGAGCCGCTGCAGGCGAGCTTCCGCCTCCACCGTCCGACTCCGAACCCGTCGTGCGGTCCATTCTCACTGGCGTTCGACGTTCCCATAGTCGGGTGTTCGGTCAAGATTTCGATCTACAATGCCCGAGGAGCGCTCGTACGCCGCCTGACCGCGATGCCGCTGGGGCCAGGCCGTCACGAGGTGACTTGGGACGGGTGCGGGACGAACGGGACCAGGGCCGCCGCAGGCGGCTACTTCGTGCGGGCAACGTGCGGCGACGAGGTGAGCCGGACTACACTTGTGCTCATCCGCTAGCCGCCCGACGCCGATCATGCTGATGGGGCGTGGTGTCTGAGCGCCACTTCCCATCCTGACGGAGAACGAACCGAAGGACACGCCCCAGAGAGGAAGCCACCATGCGGGCACCACGGGTGATGGCCGGACTCCTTGTGCTCCTCATTCTCCTTGCAGCCTCACCGACGCGAGCGGTCGAGGCCCGTTCCGAGACGCTCTGGATCTTCGATGCGGACTTCGAGGATCTCGAGGGGGACAATGCCGGCTGGGTGTCGGAGGACCACTCGGGCACTCTTGGTCACGAGAACTACTGGCACAAGGATACGATCCGCATAGGCGCATTCGAGCATCTGGGTGACTCGACCTGGTGGTGTGGGGCCGTCAACCCGTGCTGGTGCCAGCCGCGCGGGTACGGGAATGACTGGTATCAACTGATGTGGCGCGACTTCCCGCTCTCGGAGTGGAGCGAACCCGGCGACGAGGTGACGCTTGAGTGGGACCAGCGGTTCGCGATGGAGAACGACTACGACTACGGCTACGTGGAGGTCTCCAGCGACGGCGGACTCACCTGGGACACGCTCGCATCCTACGACAACCCCGGCTTCGCAGGCAAGCCCGGGATACCGCCCGACTGGGACCACGAGCACTACTCGCATCCGCTACTTACCCTGACGGCGTACGCACATAGCGACGTGCGGCTTCGCTTCCGGTTCGAATCCGACGGTGCGTATTCGTGCCAGGACGAGTACGAGAATCCTCCCTGGTACTCCGTGACAGACGGCGCCTGGCAGTTGGACAACATCGAATGGAAGGTGAACGGCGAGAGAATCTGGCTCGATGACTGCGAATCGCCCGGCGACAACGGCTGGCAGCACCCGGACATCCCGGCAGTCGGTCAGACCGGCGTCGCGTTCCGGCGCTCGCTCGAGGCCGTGATGGGTGACCCGCGCTGGATGATGGTCGCCTACGACGAGAGCACGGGCGTGATGGTGGACGGCCAGAAGTCCTGTCTCGTCTCGCCGCCCATCGACATCGCCGGCGCGGATGCCGTGGTTGCCAAGTGGTGCATGTGGATGGACATGCCGTTGTTGAATGACATTTTCACCGTCGCCGCCGGCTCTGGTGACGTCCCGGAGTGTATCGAGTTCTCGGATTGGGTCGCCCCGGGGCTCTATGGCGGCCCTTTCGTCTACTTTGGCCAAGAGGACTGGGATGTCTACACCGGGAACGGGTGGTTGAAGGCGGGCTTCCGCGCCTTCAACTCGGAGCCGGGGTGGCACGGCGTTGGCGTCATGATCGACCGCTTCCGCGTCGGCCTTCCGCTGGCGACGCAGGTGCCCGATGGGCCCGTCTTTGTGACACGCCTCCTCGCTCCGAGTCCGAATCCCTTCAATCCGACGACGACCGTGAGATACGCGGTCGGTTCGCCAGGACACGTGACGGTGCGGATCTACGACCTCGCTGGTCGTGTTGTTCGCACGCTCGCGGACGGTGCACACGAGGCTGGGGAGTACGAGATCCTGTGGGACGGCACGACCGACGCGAGCACCCGCGCGGCGAGCGGTGTCTACTTCATCAGAATGACGACGGCCGGCCACGATGCTGCCGAACGCGACCCCGGAGCCGAATCGAGGCAGCAGAAGCTCGTGCTTCTGAAGTAGCATCGCCACAATCGAGGTTCAGAAGAGCCGGACAGGACTGGCCCCACAGTGAGTTCTGCCTGCCCCGCGGGCGCTCCTCTTCCCTGCCGCGCAGGCACCCACGCAGCCCTGACTTACCCTTGAAACACCCCCTCCGCTCGTGTACCATCAGAGGTTGACTCTTGACCTCTGTGCGCGACGCTGATGACGTCGCGTGCGGGGTCCTCTTGCCATGATCACATCAACCGCAGGACGCTACCCTCAAGGAGCGAACCATGAGACCGGAGTTCAGGAACGAACCTGTCTACACATTCGAGGATGATTCCCTCAAGAAGCAGATGACGGCGGCAATAGCCAAGCTGGAGGCGGAAGCGGGGAAGGAATACGACCTCGTCATCGGTGGCGAGCACATGAAGGGCGATGGCACGTTCGACTCGATCAACCCTTCCGACAAGAGCATCGTGCTCGGCCGCTTCCAGAGGGGCACGCCCGAACTCGCGGACAAGGCCATCAAGGCCGCCGACTACGCGTTCGAGCAGTGGAGTAGAAAGCTACCGGAGGAGCGCGCCGAGTATGTCTTCAGAGCTGCGGAGGTCATGAGACGGCGGAGGCTGGAGTTTGTCGCTGCAATGGTGCTCGAGGAAGGTAAGAACTGGATCGAGGCCGATGGGGATTTCTGCGAGGCGCTGGATTTTCTGGAGTTCTACGCGCGAGAGGCGCTTCGCTACGGTAAGGACCAGGGGCTGACGCCGTTCCCGGGAGAAGAGAATTCCTACTTCTACATTCCCCTTGGAGTCGGTGTTGTCATTCCACCGTGGAACTTCCCTCTCGCCATCCTGGTCGGAATGACCACGGCGGCGTTCGTTTCGGGCAACACCGTCGTGCTCAAACCGTCGAGCGACTCACCTCTGCTCGGCCACATGTTCATGGAGGTCCTCGAAGAGGTGAAGCTCCCGGCCGGCGTCGTGAACTTCTTCACGGGTCGTGGTGGAGCGGTAGGTGACACGCTCGTCGGTCACCAGCGGACGAGGTTCATCTCCTTCACGGGTTCCCGCGAGGTCGGTCTCCACATCGTCGAGCTCGCTGCGAAAACGGCGCCGGGGCAGATCTGGATCAAGCGCGTCGTCGCCGAGATGGGCGGCAAGGACGCCATCATCGTCGATTCCGAGGCTGACGTTGATGCGGCGGCCAAGGGCACGGCCATAGCCTCATTCGGTTTCCAGGGCCAGAAGTGCTCGGCCTGTTCACGCGCCATTGTGGACGCCGATGTCTACGACGAATTCCTCGAGAAGCTCGTCGCCGAAACCAAGAGAATCACGGTCGGTCCTGTCAAGGATCTCTCCAACTGCATGGGCCCCGTCATCAACCAGAAGGCGATGGACTCGATCCTCAAGTACATCGAGATCGCTCAAAGGGAAGGCGGGCGTGTGATGTGCGGCGGCAAGCCGGCTGAGGGTGCTGGCGATGGCTTCTACGTCGAGCCGACCGTCATTGCCGACGTCAAGTCGCGCGACACCGTCGGGCAGGAGGAGATCTTCGGTCCGGTCTGCGCCGTCATCAAGGCTCAGGACTACGACGACGCCTTGAGGATTGCCAACGACACGGAGTATGGTCTCACGGGCGCCGTCTACTCGGCGAACAGAGAGAAGCTCGACCGCGCGAGAAGGGAATTCCACGTCGGCAATCTTTATCTCAACCGGAAGTGTACGGGAGCTCTTGTCGACGTGCATCCGTTCGGCGGGTTCAACATGTCCGGTACCGACTCGAAGGCCGGAAGCCGCGACTACCTGCTGCTCTTCATGCAGGGCAAGTCGGTCTCAGAGAAGGTCTAGCTCTCGGAGCCTGACTCAGAGAAGGTCTAAGAAGGCCCAGCTCCAGGAGTCCGAGGACTACGGTGTAGCGAGCGAGACCGTGAGCGGCATATCGCGCTTCAGGAACTCCTCGATGAATCTCTCGCTGTCGACGGCGAGTTCCTGTGGAATAGCTCCAGCAGGCGTCTCCCCGCGTGCCATCATGAGGGTGATGATGGACGCGGGGAACGACGTTCCCCGCATCATGGCCGAAAGCCCCGTCTTGCTGTCGGCGTAGTCTATCATCTCGTAGACGGCGACGGCGTGATCCCCGTCCTTCGTCCCCTCGATGGTGACTCTGAGGACCACGAGGTCGTCATCATCGCCGGAGAGGTTCTTCTCAAGACATGTCTCCAGAATACCACGCGGCGCCACCGACACGGCCCCCACGTTGACAGGCACTTCGCTCGCGAGGCCGATCTCCAGCATGGCCTTCATCTTCGCCACGTGCCCCGGGTACCGGATGGTCTTGTAGTCGAGGTCGCGCACCTTTCCCAGAAGCGTCGTCGGCAGCGTGGACGATCCGCCGGAAGTGTGGAACGCCTCGAGGATACCAAGCGGCTCGGGGAACTCGATCTCCTCCACTTCAGTCAGAGGATCGATAGTCACAGTCTTCCCATCGCGAATGGCGAGGCACGGTTCGATGTACTCGTTGATGAGTCCGTGCACCGAAAAGACGATCGTGTAGTCGAGAGGCGGCTCGGGGTGGACGGGGAGGCCGCCGACCCGCAGCCGCACTCTGTCGGTCGTGTCGAGCTGGTTCATACCCGCCATCGCAAGGAGGCTCACCATGCCCGGCGCGAGCCCGCAGTCGGGTATCAGCGTAATGCCCTTCTCCTCGGCGTCGCGGCTGAGAGCCAATTCGCCCTCGACCACAGTGTTGTTCCCACCCAGGTCGCAGAAGTGGACGCCCGCCTCGATTGCGAGTCGCGCCAGCTCCAGATTGAACCTGTAACTGACCGCGCTCAAGACGGCATCGACCGTCTCCATCGCTCCGAGAACTGCGTCACGGTCGGTGACATCGAGAACCTGAGGGAGGACCTTTTCTGAGCCCGCGAAACGCGCGGCATCCTCAGCCACGGCGCGATCGACATCGGCAACGATGACCTCCTCAACGTCATCCTGCCTGACCATGTCGTAGACGGCCGCCCTTCCCATCATGCCACCGCCGAGGATCAGCATCCGCATCTTTTCCCTCTTTCGTTCTCAGTGATCAAGGACGACGTCGGAGGGTGGTTCGGTCATGAGACTGACCACCACGACAGTCACCAGAGCCAGTATGAAGGCTGGAACGAGTTCGTACACAAATCCCTTGAGTACCGGGACGTTGTGCCACACAACGGTCACTACCGAACCGACGATCATGCCGCCCAAGATTCCCCACTTCGTTGTTCTCTTCCACCAGAGCGACAGAATCATCCCCGGTCCGAACGCGGCGCCGAGTCCGGCCCAGGCGTAGAGGACGAACCAGTAGACCCTCTCGGACGCACGCGTAGCGAGCACGAACGCGATGATGCCGATGGCGATCGTCCCGACGCGGCTCAGGGCGACCAGGAGTTTCTGCGAGGCCTTCGGGTTGATGAGCTGGTGGTAGATATCCTCGGAAAGGGCGGACGTGGCCACGAGGAGCTGTGAGTCGGCCGTAGACATCATCGCGGCTATGGCTGCCGAGATGACGATGCCGGCGACGCCCATGGGAAGCGCCCAGAGCGCCAGCTCCGGCATCACGTGCTCTGCGTCGGCGAGTCCGTCGATGCCGAACTTCGCGAGCCCGGCGATACCGACCAGAACGGCGCCCCAGAACGCGACAACAACCCAGCTCATCGCGATGAGCGTGCCCTTGCGAAGCTCGTCCGGCTTGCGGATAGCCATGAACCGGGTGAGCAGATGCGGTTGTCCGACGTAGCCCAATCCTATGCCGAGGCTACCTATGATCAGTCCCATCACCAAGGCATGGCCGGTCTTCCCTCCGGTCACGAGGAGGAGGTTGGGGTCGATCGCACCGATCCTCTCGGCCACTCCGGCGACGCCCCCGAGCATGATGAAAGCGGCCACGGGGAGAACGATCATGGCTGCCGCCATCAGGATGCCCTGCACCAGATCGGTCCAGGCCACCGCGAGGAACCCTCCCATTATCGTGTAGAAGAGGATGACCACAGCCCCGATTATCATGCCGTGGATCGGTTCGAGGCCGAAGGTTGCGTGGAGCACCTTGCCGGCGGCCAGGAACTGGGCCGAGACGTAGAACGTGAAGAAGAAGACGATGACGGCCATCGAAACAATGCGGAGAGTGTGCGAGCTGTCCTCGAAGCGAGCCTCGAAGTAGTCGGGGAGCGTCAGGGCGCCGAGGCGCTCGGTCTGGATCCTGAGTCGCCGCGCCACCAGCGTCCACGAGGCGAGGATTCCTACAGCGCAACCGATCGCCGACCAGACAGCTGAGAATCCCGAGACCAGAGCGAGGCCGGGAAGACCGATCAGGAGCCACGCGCTCTCACCGCTGGCTCGTTCGCTGATCGCGACGACCCACGCTCCGAGCCGACGACCTCCCAGCAGGAAGTCTGCGAGCGTCTTGGTGTAGCGGAAAGTGATGAAGCCTACGACCACGACCACGAGGAGGTATCCGATGAAACCAAGCAGGATCGGGTCCATCTCTAGCTCCTCCGTTTCGAGGTAAGGAAGTAGATGATCGCGAGTGCGATCAGAACTGCAGGTGGGAAAATGAACCAGAAGACGGTCGATGCCGGCATAAGCGCCTCCTCATCGGGGGAGCGCCGGGCCGCGCACACGCTTGCGCGCCGCCGCTCCTATTTCAGAACGATCAGTTTTCTTGTGATGGACTCGCCTGCGGCCTCGAGACGACAGAAGTAAACTCCTGCCGCCACGCGGCCCTCGGCGCTGTTCTCAAGATTCCAGACCACTTCGCGCAGCCCCGGCTCAAGCACTTCATCAAGAAGCGTGCGAACTTTCCTCCCGGTGAGATCGTAGATCTCGAGCCTCGTCACCGACACGGAGGGTATCACAAACGAAAGAGAAGAGCGAGTGCGGGCAGGATTCGGGTAGGGTCGAGCAAGCGCGAGCACCGATATCTCCGTTGTATCGGGCACGTCCGTAGTCGGTGCGATATTGATGTACTCCGTGCTGTTGCCGGAGAGCGGGATGTTGACGTAGCAAGTAGCCACGTCGCCGTCCACGATAGTCTGGGCCAGTGTGCCGTTGTCAACGGCGTACGGTATCGAATCGGCAGGCACGTGGAACTTGATCATCGCGTGTTCGAATGACTCCGGATAGTCGTTCAGGATGACGGCTCCCATGATCGCCGTGGTGCCGTCATTCTCGGGGTAGTACGTGACCTTGAGCTCCTCGCCATTGTCGCCCGCCGCGAGTGGCTCGGACGGGATGATCGTGTTGCCCGAGACCCTCATGAGTCTGAATGCGCGACCGCCGTCGCAGGCTGCCTCGCATGAGAGATCGTACGGGTGCTGGGTTATCGATCCCGAAGTCGAGTGGATGTGTCCCCAAAGGGCGCAGTCGACGCCGAGGGCCTCGAGATCGATCTGCCCCGAGAAGTCATAGTGGTAGAACAGAATCTTGGCCGCGCTCGGGTCGGCGAGTGCAAGATCATCGTACAACCAGTTCATCTGGCGGCTTGTGAAGCTGTCCGGACCGTAGATCCAGTAGCGCCAGCTGTCGTAGTTGTCGTACGCCTCCATCCCCGTGAAATGCGCCTGGGCGTAGTCGAACGAGTAGTTCTGCGTGAAGATGTACTCGTCGGGCGGTGGATCGGCCAGATAGCGCCAGCCGAAGAAGCTCCACCAGTCGCGCCTGGCAGTGCCGTCCGATGGAGGCGTGTCGTCCCATCCGCCGAGGTCGTGGTTGCCGCCGACGATGAACACGGGGACGTCGAGCTCGCAGGAGATGCGGTGCGCCCTCGTGAAAACGTGCCACCCGAGGTAGTCTTCAAGCTCGCCCTCGTTCACAAGGTCGCCCGTGTGAATCACGAAGGCAGGATTGATGATGTTCACGTCATCAATGACGGCTCTGTAGTCGTCCATCTCCGTTGTGTCTGAATCTGCGCCTTGTTGGTAGTGGAACTTGTGAGTTGGCAGGTGCGTATCGGTGACGTGGATGAAGTAGAAATCGTCCTCTATTGCCGACTTCACGGCCACCGCGTGGGCGATCGTGTCCGAGATCCCGCCCGATGCCTCGACGACGAGGTCGTACACCTCGGCTGGGACACCCGTCGGCACCGACGCGCTCATAAACCAACGTTCGTATCCGTAATCATAGTTGTTGTTCCAGATGCCAAGCGGATACTCGTTCGACCCGTGCGTCAGGTGAGCCGACCAGCTCGTGGTCGATATTGGAGCGATCGCCTCGATCGCAAAGCTCGAACCCGCCGTTGTGATGGCCGGCACCGACATGATCGGACGCATGACAACGGTAAGCGTGTCGCCACGCCCTTCGGAGGAGGGTGTCGGAATGAGACGCAACTCGACCTCCGTCGTCACTCCGGCGATCACGAATACGTTTTCCTCGCCGGGGAAGTAGCCGGGAGGTGAGGCCTCAAGCTGGAAGTTCGCCTGCGGCAATGTCAGGTCAGAAACGCCGCCCGGTCCCGAGATGACCTCGGTGTAGGGGGCTACGCCGTTCACCGCAAGCGGGATGAGGGCGTTTTCGATGCCCAGGCTGGTGGAGTCGTCCAGTAGAGACACCTCGAGGAGCCCGGTACTGAGCCCTCTGATCTCGTGCACGGCGTCCGAGACAGCTGCAAGATCCGGCTGCCCCACGGCCATGTAGCGGGTGAATGTGACGATCTCGCCGGCCGGGATATCCGACGTGAACACGACGGGATCCGACCAAGAGCTACCGTGCGAGACGCTAAATGAGCCCGTCGCCTTGGTGTACGCGTAGCATGTGCTTCCACCCTTCCCGGCCGTCCACTCGGTCTGGGTCGTCGTACCCGAGACATCCGTGCCATAGCCGGGGACGAAGTGCAGCGTGTTTCCCCAGTCGAGTACATCTCCGGCCTCGTAGCCGACCACGGTCCCACCCAGATTCTCGATCGATGTTTCGATACTCACGTGGCGCAGGGACTCGTTCAGGGAATAGCGCGTGACGATCCTGAGGTTGCCGTTACCCGAGTCCCACCCCACGGCTCGTATCACCGCCGTACCCATCGAGCCATCACTCTCCACGCTGACCGAGTCGTAGACTGCCTGCCGAGGGTAGTCGACCAGAAGCGTAAGGTGATACTCGAACTCATCCATCAGTGTCGCTTTCGGGGCGACATCGATGATGTTGCCGCCGGACTCGCTCGACCCCACGGTGTGGGTCTGTCCACTGACGATGACCGCAATCGCACCGTTCGACATAAGAAAATCGCCGAGTTGACCGTCGGCGGCCTCACCGGTGAAGAGATCAGCCTCATCATCAATGAGACGGGCCACGACGTCCGCGTGGGCCGCGCCCGCGTAGACCAGAATCAGCATGGACAGGGCGCAAGTGGACAATAACCTGAGCATTCTCACAGTTGTTCCTCCGGTGGGGAGCGGATCATCGGGGGAGGGGCAACAACCTCAAATCCATCATAGCACGTGAATACATGTTAACCAAGTAATGATATCTGGTGGGCCGGCGAGTTACGTTTACCGCCCCCGTATTCCCCGGGTCACATGACGCCGGCCTGCGCGGCCACGGCATACTTGCCACGTCGCCGCTCGACTGCTAGACTGCAATCGGGAACGGGCAGTGCGCTCAGACAGGAGGAGCAGCATGGAAAAGGAAATCCAGGGCCAGGAACCGCAGAAGCCCGAGGAGCCGAAAAGTGAGCCGACCGGTGCGCCGGGAGAGAGCATTCCGGAACAGGCACGCAGCTGGGCAATGGCCTGCCACCTCATGGCGCTTTCCGGTCTTATCGTTCCGGGCATCGGATTCGTTCTGGGTCCGCTGATCACCTGGCTCATCAAGAAGGACGATCATCCGTTCATCGACGAACAGGGCAAAGAAGCAGTGAACTTCCAGATCACGATGCTGATAGCCATCATCGTCTCGGCGTTTCTCTGCTTCGTCTTCGTCGGGTTTGTTCTCCTGCCGGTGATCCTCATCGGTGATATCGTCTTCACCATCATCGCGTCCGTCAAGGCGAAGGAGGGTGTGCACTACACCTATCCGTTCAAGTTCCGGTTCATCAAGTAGGGGAAGTGAATGAGGCAGGCCGCATAGCCGCGCTCCAATCCCTGCCCGAGTGGGTGGACGTGTGGGAGGGTGTCCTTGTGGCGTGAGGCAAAGACATATGCCGCCGGCCTGACGACGGTGCTTCTCTGGTCGACCGTGGCTTCGGCTTTCAAGCTGACGCTTCGTTATCTGGACTACGGGCAGCTTCTGTTTTGGCGTACGAGCTTCTGCCCGCGCAGGTTGCACAGCTTCTGAACTACACCTGGGCTCTGACACTCGCTTTTCTTTCCATTCCACTTCTGAAACAACGCCTTGCTGCGGCGAAACAGGCTCGACAGAGATTTGCGCAGTGGCCGTAGGGGGCTATTCTTGTCCGCAGGCTCACGGAGTATTCGGATTCCGTCACCGGAAGGAGAAGAGTGCGATGCAGAGCTGCATCCATGGCAAGACCATCTACACCGGCAAGAAAATCGTGGAGAACGCGTATCTCGTCTTTGATGGCCGGAAGATCGTCGGCGTGTCCAGGACGAAGAAGGGGAAGCTCCTGGGCAAGTTCCCGGTCGTCATCCCGGCGCTCATAGACGCGCACAGCCACATCGGGATGGTGCGTTCCGGGGAACCGATACAGGAGGCAGAGGCGAATGAGCAGATGGACTCACTCATGACTCTCCCAGACGCGCTCGACTCCGTGCAGATGGACGATGGGGCGTTCCGTGACGCGGTCGAGCAGGGAGTCCTCTACTCGTGCGTTCTTCCGGGAAGCGGAAACATCATAGGCGGCCACTCGGCCTTTATCAGGAACTACGCGAAGAACACGACCGACGCTCTTATCTCTCGCGCCGGCGTCAAGGCGGCGTTTGGATACAACCCGATGTCCACTGTTGAGTGGAAGGGAAAGCGTCCGAGCACGAGAATGGGAGCCCTCGCCATCCTCCGCGCGAAGCTCGACAAGGTGAAGCAGAAGATGGCGAAGCAAAAGAAGGCCAAGGGGAAAAAGAGGGATGAGATCACGTTCACGGCGGAAGAAGCCGTGCTGAAGGACCTGCTCGTCGGCAAGGAGCGACTCAGGGTCCACGTGCACAAGATAGACGACATCGCGTCTCTTCTCCGCGTGGTGGATGAGTTCGGTCTCAAGGTGACGGTCGAGCACGCGGGTGACGTTCACCAGCCCGAGATCTACGACGAGCTCAAGAAGCGGAAGATCCCTGTGATCTACGGACCAATAGATGCTCTTGCGTACAAGGTCGAGCTCAAGCATGAATCGTGGCGCCACGTCAGATACCTGATCGAGTCCGGTGTCAAGTGCGGGTTCATGACCGACCATCCCGTAACACCTGCGAGGACGCTCCTTCTTCAGACTCGCTGGTTCGTGCGTTGCGGCTACAGCAAGCAGCAGGCGATCGAGCTCATCACGAGAAAGAACGCCGAGATCCTCGGTGTGACCAGTATACTCGGCACGCTCGAGAAGGGCAAATGGGCGTCTTTCTTGTGCTGGAATGGTGACCCGTTCGACGTGGCGTGTTACCCTGCTAGAGTCTATGCTGAGGGGGAACTCCTCTTCGAGGAATCTGAGTAGCCCGGGAATCGGAAATCGGACGAGAGTCCGGGAGAGGGCACATGTCACAGCACCTGAAAGATGCGCTGCAGCACACGAGGGAGAACCGCGATGAGGTTCTCGCTCAGCTCAGAGATTTCCTGACCATTGCGTCCATTTCAGACGATCCGGATTCGAAGGGGGAAATGCGAAGGGCGGCTGAGTGGCTCGTTGACAGGCTCAAGTTGCTCAAACCCGACCGTGTGGATATTTTCGAGACCGAAGGGCATCCGGTCGTCTTCGGCGAGATCCTCTGTCCGGATCCATCTGCTCCTACAGTCCTTCTCTACGGGCACTATGACGTCCAGTCTCCAGAGCCGCTGGGATCCTGGGACACGGATCCTTTCCAGCCGGTCATTCATGGCTACAACCTTTTCGCGCGCGGATCGTCGGACGACAAGGGACAGATAATGGCAATGATCGCCGCGGTCGAGGCTATTTACACCACGGGACCACTGCCTGTCAGTGTGAAGTTCCTCTTCGAAGGCGAAGAGGAGATCGGATCTCCGAGTCTCGGGCAGTGCCTCAAGGACCACCGCGGTGAGTTCGCATGCAATCTCGTGCTCAACACCGACGCGGGAATGCTCGGACCCGACACTCCCACGCTGGTCTACGGTCTCAGGGGAATGTGCCGATTCATCCTTCGCGTGACCGGGCCGACGAGCGATCTTCACTCGGGAGGATACGGTGGAGTAATCCACAACCCGATCCACGCACTCTGCGAGCTCGTTGCCGGTATGCATGACAAGGATGGTCGCGTCACGTGGCCCGGTTTCTACGACAGCGTGCGCGAAATGACGCCCGAGGAGCATGACGAGATGGCGGCGTTGCCGCTCGACGAGGCGAGCTTCATCGAGCAGTCGGGAGTTTCCAGGTTGTGGGGAGAGCCTGGTTTCACGCCGCTCGAGCGCCAGGGCGTGCGCCCTGCGCTCGACGTCATTCAGATCGATGCCGGCAGCCCGAAGGCGGCCATTCCAGTTGATGCGCAGGCGCTGGTGACTGTCCGTCTCGCGCCGTTCCAGGATCCGGACGAGGTTAGAAAGCAGCTCGTGAGCTACCTTGAGACACAGACGCCATCGACAGTTCAGTGGGAGATTCTCGACTGGAGCGGCTTCCCCGCTACGCTGACCGAACGAGACGCGCCGGGGGTAGCGGCACTACTCAAAGCTTTCGAGACCATCTGGGGTGTCCGCCCGGCGTACTACCCGAGCGGCGGCAGCATCGGAGCGGTGGGACAGATCAAGGAGATCCTCGGGGCGCACTCGCTTCTTACCGGCTTCTCTCTGCCTGGTGACCACATCCACGGGCCGAACGAAAAGCTGCATCTCCCGACATGGGAGAAGGGAACGATGGCACTCGTGCATTTCCTGTACGACCTGGTGGAGTAGGCGGCGCCACCCCGAAGTGAAGCTGGTACTCTGAGCCCGGGTTCCTGGGAGGTGGCGTGTGGACGCAGTTTCATTTACACCGATCGGCATCATCAGGACGCCGCACAAGCAGCCTGAGGACACGCCCGTTCAGCCCGCCTACGCCGAAGGCATAGGGGGACGCGTCGAGCTTCTCGCCGAGTACGCTCAGGGACTCAGGGATCTTTCCGGGTTCTCCCATATCTATCTCATCTATCGTTTTCACAAGGCCGGTCCGGCGAGTCTGGAGGTAGTCCCGTTCATGCAGGATCACCTCAGGGGCGTCTTCGCTACGCGGTCACCCAGGCGACCCAACCCGATCGGTGTGAGCCTCGTCAAACTCATCAGCGTCGAGGGGAACATCCTGCACGTCGAGGACGTGGACATCCTGGACGGCACCCCGCTTCTGGATATCAAACCCTACATCTTCCGATTCGATTCCCGTGAGGACGCACACTCCGGATGGCAGGATGATGTAAATGAGGAGAGCGCGCGGAAGCAGGGAGTGAGGGGATATCGCGGCGAACCGGAAGAGAGTGAGACGTAGCAGTCTGCAATGAAGCGTAGAATCTGGGGGATATGGGGTGGCACGGTTTCTGGGAATCGTTCTGGGAGCGTTGGCACTTGCGACCCTCGCCGGGTGCGCAGTCATGAACACATCGATGATGGAGACGGCCGAGACCGTCGAGGCCGGCCATCTGAAACTCGGCGCCGAGTACAACATGGGACTCGATATCACCTCGACCGTCTTTCTGGAGGACGATACCAGCGAAACATTCACAGCGACAGAGTTGATGGTGGGCGAGACGTACGGCGTCAGATTCGGCATCGGCGTCACGGATCGCACGGAACTCAACGCCCGGTTCTGGGTTTCGATCGGAGGAATAGGGGGGAAGCTCTACGCGAAGCACGCGCTCACCGAGAGGGGCGCCGGGACATCGTGGGCCGTGGCCCCCGGTCTCACGTTCGTCACGACGGAATCCGACGACGATGGTGATGAGTCGCTCGATGACTACATTGCCGAAGTGAAGACGTTCGGTGTTGAGATCCCGGTCATCGTCACGCATCGCTTCAACGACGTATTCTGCATTACCGGCGTTGTCAGATACAGCTTTGACTCCGTGGCCATTGCCTTTCCGGCGGAATCGCCCCTGGAGGACATCGGTGAAACAGGATTCCTCCACAGGCTAGGGATTATCGTCGCACCGTCACTTGACCTGGGCATCTTCTACCTGCGGCCCGAGATAGGCGTGGAGCTGGCCGGCCGGATCCATGGGGAGCTGGGCTATGCCCCGATCATCGGGCTCGGCGCCGGCTTCGAGTTCTAGCGTTCCTCCCGGGTTGTCCCCTGGTCTCCGGCGTAGTAGCATTGATCAGTAGACCGCGCGTGGCCTCCGATCAGGGGGCCGCAGACGCATCCTGCACATCTACCCAGAGAGGGAAAGAGCATGAGCCAAGCCAAAGCATCCTTGAGCGCCGCCCTTGAGAGCAACCCACTACTCAGAACCGATGGTATCCCGCGATTCGATGAGATCGCAGCGGAGCACGTGGTCCCTGCGGTGACGCACGTCCTCGATGCCGTTGGGAAAGGACTCAGCGAACTCGAAGCGATGCTCGAACCCACGTGGGACGGCGTCATGGCTCCGCTAGAGGCCCTTGAGATCCCGATGGAGCATGCGTGGGATCCCGTCAAGCACCTCATGAGCGTCAAGAACTCGCCGGAGCTCCGGGAAGCTCACGACGCCATGTTGTCTGACGTCGTTCAGATCAGGCTCCGTGTCAAACAGAGCAGGCCGATCTACGATGCGCTTCGCGCGCTCAAGGACGGTGACGAATGGAAGTCGTTGGATAACGCACAGCGGCGGGCGGTCGAGCTTCGGTTGAGAGATGCTGAGCACGCAGGTGTCGGGCTCGATGGGGACGAATGCGAGCGCTTCAAGGCCATTGAAAGCAAGCTCTCGCAGCTGGGGAGCGATTTCCAGAATCACGTCCTCGACGCAACTAAGGCATTCGAACTGATCATTACGGACCAGGCCGACATCGAGGGATGGCCGGAGACACTGAAGCAGCTCGCCTCACAGTCGTGGAGCCAGGCCAATCCCGACGACGAGGCGTCGACCGCGGACGGCGGTCCCTGGCGCATCACTCTGGACTTCCCGAGTTTCGGTCCATTTCTGCAGCACAGCAGGAACCGTGTTCAGCGTGAGAAACTCTATCGTGCACATATGACGCGCGCATCCGAAGGTGAGTGGGACAACACCGAGATCGTCAGCACGATGCTCAAGCTCAAGCTCGAGAAGGCAAAGCTCCTGGGGTTCGACACGTACGCCGATCTCAGTCTTTCGGAGAAGATGGCATCGAAGGTGGACGCCGTCGAGGTGATGTTCAGTGCGCTTGTGGAGGCTTCGAAGCCCCGGGCTCAGAAGGACCTCGAAGACCTGAAGGAACTCGCTGGAAAGAACGGTCATGATGGTGATCTCAAGCACTGGGATGTCGCATTCTGGTCCGAGCGGCTGAGGGAGTCGCGCTTCGACTACACCGACGATCAGCTGAGGCCGTATTTCCCGATGCCGGGAGTTCTGGACGGGCTCTTCTCGCTCTCGAAACGACTTCTGGGAATCGTGATCGAGCCGGCCGACGGTGAGACTTCGGTCTGGCACGAGGACGTGCGCTATTTCAAAGTCTCCAATGAGGACGGGACACCGATAGCCTTCTTCTATCTGGATGCGTACTCACGGCCCGCGGAGAAGCGGGGGGGCGCCTGGATGGGAGAGTGTCTGGGCAGGCGTATAGTGGATGGGAAGGTGCGGCTTCCGGTTGTCTACCTGACCTGCAACAGCACGCCGCCGGTCGGAGACAAGCCGTCGCTCATGGGGTTCAGGGAAGTTGAGACGCTCTTCCACGAGTTCGGTCACGGTCTTCAGGCGATGCTCACGACCATCGACTACGCCGACGTCGCCGGGATCAATGGAGTGGAGTGGGACGCGGTCGAGCTTGCCAGCCAGTTCATGGAGAACTGGTGCTACCACAAGCCTACGCTCATGGGGATGACGTCACACTTTGAGACGGGCGAGCCGTTGCCGGACGAGCTCTTCGAGAAGATCTCGGCCGCACGCACGTTCAGAGCGGGGTCGCTCATGATGCGGCAGCTTGAGCTGGGGATATCCGACATGGAGCTCCACAGCAGTCATGACCCCAACGGGGAGCGGACGGCGTTTGACGTTCATCGCGACGTCGTTCTGAAGACGAGCGTTCTTCCGCCGTTCGAGGGCGACCGATTGCTCTGCGCCTTCGCTCACATCTTCGGTGGTCCCTACGCCGCCGGCTACTACAGTTACAAGTGGGCGGAAGTGCTCTCAGCCGATGCCTTCGGGGCGTTTGAGGAGGTCGGGCTGGACAACGAGGAGGCCGTCCGGAAGCTCGGCAGGCGCTACCGTGACACGATCCTGTCGGTCGGCGGCAGCCGGCACCCGATGGACGTCTTCCGCGACTTCCGGGGCCGTGAGCCGAGTACTGAGGCGCTTCTGAGACACAACGACCTGTTGTCGGAAGGATCGTGAAGAAGCTCTGGCGGAGCGCGATCTCTTCCAAGGAGAGAGAGGAGTGAAGATGTCGACCCGTCACACAAGACGGAAGCGCGTGTCCGTGAATCGCACCCGGTTTGTCCTGTCTGTTCTGCTGGTTCTGGTCGTCCTTCTTCTGTCGTCGTGCTCAAGAGCGCCCAAGAGCTATGAACTGACGATCGTGGGTACCGCAGACCTCCAGGGTATGCTCGAGGCGTCCTGGATGAAGGTCGACCTCGATGGCGACGGTAAGAGCGAAGAACGGGACATGGGTGGGATAGCGCGCATCGCGAGCCTCATCGATGAAATACGAAGCGAGAGGTGTGAACGAATCGCAGTCGTCTCAGTCGGCGACGATCTCATGAACCGCTATTTCCACACGTACAAGGGCGAGGCGATCTTCAGGCTGATGTCCATGGCTGGATACGACACGTACGCCTTCGGCAATCACGAGTTCGACAAGGGTCCGGAGGTGCTCGCAGCCGCACTCGCATATGCCGAATTCGACTGTCTCTGCACCGATCTGGCAGTCGAGGGGACTGTTCTCGAGGGCTCGTGTGATCCATGGATTATCCGCGACTACGACGGTCTCAAGGTCGGTTTCTTCTCGATCATGACCGAGGGGTTTCCGTACGTCACAAGCGGGAATGACGTCAAACTGAATGGCACGAACTTGGAGACTGCGCATCGCGCCGTCAGGGAACTCAGGGCCAACGGTGCCAACCTCGTCGTCGCGCTCACGCACGTGGGTCTCTCAAGAGATATGGAGATCGCCCGGGAGGTGCCGGGGATAGACATTATCTTCGGTGGGCATTCCCACGACTACACGGAGAAGCTCGTGCGGATCGGCGGCACATTGATAGTAAACGGCGGTGAGAAGGGGCCGTACCTTGTCAGGCTGGATGTGTCCACGGGGCCCGGCAAACGTCTCGATCTCAGCACGCCGCGTTTCGAGCTCATTCCTGTGACGGACGACGTGGCCGAGGCCGAGGACGTTGC
The DNA here is from genome assembly GCA_025782395.1 of bacterium. Classification (GTDB taxonomy): domain Bacteria; phylum Joyebacterota; class Joyebacteria; order Joyebacterales; family Joyebacteraceae; genus Joyebacterum. Next base: position 203,827 of record JALGZD010000219.1, on the reverse strand, counting down.
AGAGGTGCTCGCGGGCTACATGGAATCATTCCCGGAGGCGATCGTACTTGGCCGGACTGACGTCCCCTGGGACTTGTCGAAGGACACGATACGCGGCGGCGAGTCGGCGGTGGCGAATCTCGTCAACGACCATCTTCGAGGCAAGTTCGGGGTCGACATCGTCATGAATAACGCCGGGGCCTTCAGGGGCAAGAGGGTCTATCCGGCCGGTCCCGTGACCGACTCGATGCTCCATGAGATCGACGAATTCGGCAACTACGCGTACTCGCTTGGTCTCGAGGGACACTACGTTCTGGAGGTACTTGAGCGAAGCGCCGCTCTGGTCGGAGGAGGCGGATTTCTGCACGTATCGGGACTCCGGTACACGATCGATCTGAGTCGGACGGCTCAGGTTATCTCGCAGGATGCAGAAGGGCGGTGGATTGTGGAGACGCCCGGGGAGCGCGTGACGGTGGTAGAGGTGGCGGACGGTTCCGGAGGTTGGGCGCCTCTCTATCCCGATTGCACCTACAGGATCATGAGCAACAGTTTCATGGTCAAACACGAGGGGGACGGGTACTTCTGGCTGAAAAGGTACGGGTTCGACCAGGACAACACCTATTCGACGTTCTACTCGATACTCGCAGAGATCGTTTCGAGCACGGGTGTGCTCAATCCCGGAGAGCCTGACGGTCGGGTGGCTATCATCCGCTAGATTGAAGCTTGAGGGCGTCCAGACCTGCACAGAGAACGGGAGAATGGATTTGTGAGAACGCAATTGCACGGGTCAATGGCCGCCATTGTTCTGCTCATTCTTGCCGCCGCGACCTTCTTCGGACCGGGCGCGACACGCGCCTCGGCGTCGACCGGGGACGAGTCCGGGACGACATCGAGCGAACCGCCGTCCACGGCGGGCAACCTGCCGTCCACGGCAGGCAACCTGCCGAGCACGGCAGGCAACCTGCCGAGCACGGCAGGCATTTACCGACTTCCTTCGCAGACCCTCGTCGATATCGTTGACGCTCCGAAGACGCCTTGGGTCAGGGTCTCGCCGGATCACGAGTGGCTCGTTCTCATGGGACGTCCCAGCTATCCGTCGATCGCTGAACTGGCTGAAAGGGAGCTCAAGCTGGCCGGTCTTCGCATCAAGCCCCGGATCAACGCGCCCAGCAGGGCATGGACGGCGAACGGGCTTACCATAGTCCGCATGGACGATCTCAGCGAACGGCAGGTTTCGGGGCTACCCGACAACCCGAGGATCCAATACCTGAGGTGGTCGCCGGATGGGGAGCGCTTCCTGTTCACTAACACGACTGCTGACGGAGTTGAGCTCTGGATTACCGACGTAGAGTCGGCGAGTGCCGTTCGATTGACCGATCCTGTCGTAAGCCTGACGGCAGAGTGCGGTCCCTGCTGGCTCGCGAACAGCAGAACTGTCGTCCTGCTGTTCGTTCCGGAGGCTCGCGGAGCGGAGCCGGTCCCGCCGCGCGTTCCGGGCGGACCGATCATCCAGGAGAGCATCGGTCGGAGGGCTCCAGTTCGCACATACGCCGATCTCCTGAAGAACGAGTACGATGAGAAGCTCTTCGAATACTATCTTACATCTCAAATCGTGAGGGTGACGCTCAAGGGAGAGGTTACACCTATCGGGGAACCAGGGATCGTATGGGATTTCGATCCATCCCCTGATGGGGAGTACATCCTCGTTCACACACTGCACCGCCCGTACTCGTACCTTGTCCCCGCGAGTCGCTTCCCGATGCGCATCGAAGTTCTGGATATGAACGGGAGGATCGTCCACGAGGTGGCCGATCACCCGCTGCGTGACGAGATTCCCACTGCCAGGGGAAGCATCTACACGGGTCCGAGGAGCGTCCAGTGGCGCTCCGATGCCGGCGCGATGCTCTCTTGGGCAGAAGCACTCGATGGAGGGGATGCCGCAGCAGAGGCGGATGAGCGCGACAGGCTTTTCCTTCTCGATGAGCCGTTCACCGGCGTTCCGGATACGCTGATGACGTTCGAGCTTCGCTTCCTCAATGTCACTTGGGGCAGTGGGGATCTGGCCATCGCTACGGAGTGGTGGTGGGAGACGAGAACCGTCCGGGCCTGGCGAGCACATCCCGACGCGCCCGAGACTGAACCAAGCCTACTCAAGGATCGCTCGTGGGAAGACCGCTACAACGATCCAGGCGAGCCGATCATGACGACCAACGAGATGGGACGTAGCGTCCTGTTGACGGCGGGTGATGGCCGGAGCATCTATCTCATCGGTGATGGAGCGTCTCCGGAAGGCGACCGTCCGTTCCTGGATGCACTTGATTCCAACACAGGGGAGAGCACACGGCTCTTCCGCTCAGAGGCGCCGTACTACGAACGCCCTGTCGTCTTGCTCGACGGCGGCCGCCGCATTGTCACGCGGCGCGAGTCGGTGGATGAGGTCCCGAACTACTTCCTGAGGGATCTTGAAACGGGTGAGCTCAGGCAAGTCACCGCGTTTACGCATCCGACGCCTCAGCTTCTGGGGATCGAGAAGGAACTCATCACATACGAGCGCGAGGACGGCCTTCAGCTATCGGGCACCCTCTACCTTCCGGAGGGCTACGATCCTGACACAGACGGTCCTCTTCCGATGGTCATGTGGGCCTACCCGCGTGAATTCAAGAGCGCCGATGCGGCCGGTCAGATAGATGACTCACCGTACCGATTCGACTGGGTCGGCTGGTGGTCACCGCTTCTCTGGCTGACGCAGGGCTACTCGGTTCTCGATGGTCCTGCGATGGCGATCGTTGGTGAGGGCGATCAGGATCCGAACGACACGTATGTTCCGCAGCTTGTGTCGAGCGCTGCTGCTGCTGTCGACGAGGTCGTCAGGCGGGGCGTTGCTGATCGCGACAGGATCGCGATAGGCGGTCACTCGTACGGCGCGTTCATGACCGCGAATCTACTGGCGCACTCGGATCTCTTCGCCGCGGGGCTGGCCCGGACAGGCGCATACAACAGGACTCTGACTCCGTTCGGATTCCAGTCGGAGGACCGCACGCTGTGGGAGGCTCCCGAGGTCTACTTCGAGATGTCGCCGTTCATGCACGCCGACAAGGTGAATGAACCGCTTCTCATGGTGCACGGAGAGGCCGACAACAACTCAGGCACCTTCCCGATGCAGAGCGAGCGCTTCTACAGCGCGATCAAGGGGTTGGGCGGGACCGTTCGGCTCGTGATGTTTCCTCACGAGAGCCACAGCTACCGCGCGCGCGAGTCGCTTCTCCATCTTCTGTGGGAGACCGAGGAGTGGCTGGATACATACGTCAAGAACCGTGATCTATCCGATGCTGACGAATAGCTTGTCCGGGGCGCTGCACAAGCCGTTGTATCCCTGTGGCCGGGTTGCTGATAGCATGGCGTACTGACGGGCCGTCACTGAGAACCCGCGACTGCCCCGAGATCTGCTGAATCCGTGACAACTCAGATGGGAGGAGGCGCATCGATGAGCAACGAACTGATCGGAATCTGCGGTCTGCCCTGTCACGAGTGCGGCGCATACATCGCGACGCAGAACGATGACGATGCGAAACGCGTTGAGGTAGCAGCGATGTGGTCGACGATGTACAACGCCGAGATCACTCCGGAAGAGATCAACTGCGACGGTTGTTCCCCCGGGGGGAAGAGAGTCTTCCAGCACTGCACTGTCTGTGAGATCCGGAAGTGCGGGATTCAACGAGGCCTTGCCAACTGCGCGCACTGCGACGACTACACCTGCGAGAAGCTGGAGTCGTTCTTCGAGATGGTCCCCGACAGTCGCGCGCGGCTCGATGCCATCAGAGAGGGACTCTAGTTGGCAGAAGGGACCGTCCGGCAGCGGAGTGCGGCTCGTCGATTGCGAAGGCGGATCACGCACTCGGATCTCTTCATGCGTTTCCTCTCCCTTGTGGCAGCGTGTTTCATAAGGGCGGTCGTCGCCACGCTCAGAATTCAGCTCTCACTCGGTGAGGAGTACTCTGCACTCGTCAAGAAAGGAGAGCCGGTGCTTTTCGCCTTCTGGCACGGGCGTTTCTTCCTTTTCATCCACTCGTTTCGCGACACGGGTCTTGCCATCAATACGGACGTCAGCTGGGCCGGTGGACTCTCCGCCAGAGTCCTGACAAGATTCGGGTATTCTGCCGTGCCGGGCTCAAGCGCCAGGAAGGGAGCGAAGGCACTCATCGCGATGCGCAAGCAGATCGCCTCTGGGCACTCGGTAGCCGTGGCTCCTGATGGACCCAGTGGGCCGCGGGTGAAGTCGAAACCCGGTGTTCTCACGCTGGCGCGGACCATAGGTTGTCCGATCGTCCCGGCGGCGACAAGCGCGAGGCCCGCATGGGTGATCAGTCAGACTTGGGACAGATTCATGATTCCTGCCCCGTTCGCGCGTTGTGCGATCGTGATGGGAAAGCCGATCTACCCGGGCGAGGCCGGGCAGGACTTGTCGCTCGAGCTGCTCGATCGGGCCATAGATGAGACCACCGCGAAAGCGGATCGCTTGGTGGGGCGCTGCGTGAGCGCCTGAGATAGTAGAGGATGCAACGTGCGCGTGAGCGCCTGAGACAGCAGAGGATGCAAGGTGCGCGTGAGCGCCTGAGAAAGCGGAGGGTGTGCTTTGGGTTTGCTCGATTTCGCGATACGCCGGATGATCGATGAGGACCTTGCAACCGTGGCTGAGATTGAGGCCGGCGTCTTCACCGATTGGTATCGTATGCACAGAAAGCCCCAGAACCCGCTCCCCGAGCGCACCATCGAGGAACTCAGGTATTCAACATCGCTTGACCCCGAAGCGAATCTCGTCGCCATAGCTGCGGACGGAGCGATGGTCGGCTTTGTCCTCGCCCGGTCGTGGGGCAAAGTGGGCTGGTTCGGAACGTTCGGTGTGCCCACCCAGTTCCAGGGCATGAGCATAGGACGTTCACTCATCGAGGCTGTCACGGAACAACTGAGAAAGAGCTGCCGGATCATCGGTCTCGAGACCATGCCGGAGAGTGGAAGCAACATCGGTCTCTACACGAAGACGGGTTTCGCGGTCACCTTTCCGACGCTGATTCTCGATTTCTCGCTCATCCAGCAGGCAGATCGTCTGAGCGGCATGGACAGGGATGATGTCATCCTCTGGGGCGAAGGCGACGATGCCACGAAGCTCAGCATGCTCCGCGGGATGCGCTCCATCGCTGATGCGCTTGTGCCCGGACTCGACTACGCGTGCGAGATCGAAGCCATACGCGAGCACCGCCTGGGCGAGACCGTCGTGGCAATGGACGGCGGCTTGGTTGCTGGGTTCGCGGTTGTCAGAACCGTACCGTACCGGGGGCACGACACAGCAGGCAGGGGATACATCCACATCCTCGCCATACATCCCGACGCCGATTCTGGAGCGGTGCTTCTGAATCTCCTACGGCAGATCTGGAGCAGGTGTACGTCGATCGGCCTGACGCGTCTGGTCACAGGTCTCAGCGGCCGCTATCAGTCCGCTCTCGAACTCCTCATGCGAAACGGTTTCAGGGGAGTCAGAGCTGCGGTCAGGATGGTCGACCGCTCCTCAGCATCCGAGGTGTTCGAACTCAGCACAGGAGTCAACTTGGCACGCTGGGCCGGCTAGCCTCGGACCTACTGATCGCATACTAATCCAGAATGTGCAGAAGATCGTGGAAGAGAAAGTAGATCCTTCCGATCAGGAGGGATATCCGCGCCATCAGCGTGTAGCCGAACGATGCGCCGAACGAGACCATGATGAATACGATCCCGATCTTCGCACCGCCGCCGAGCAGGCCCTTGTGCGGTTTGGAGAAGTAGAAATAGATAAGCGTCGTCACGACGCCGATGACCAGGATGAGATTGCTCAGATCTGCCACGGTGAATCCCGTCAGCGGCAGGATCGTGGCTTGAACCTGTGGGAGGACATAGCCCTGCAGATTGGCCGTGATCCCCAGACCCGCACCGATTCCCACGGTGAAGGCGATGGGCCACCGGGAGAGCCACGCGATCTTCGGGAACCATCTTGAGAGCATTATCAGACCCAGTGCTCCGGGGATGAGAATGATCCACTTCTCGAATCCGGTCTCATTCATGAACGTATCGATGAGCATCGGCTTGACATCGAAGAACGCGACGTAGATGAGCCAGTACCCGGCGGACACGCCTACGTAGAGGTGCTCAGCCAGTTTGTAGAAAGGGTTGTCCTTGTAGAGAAACGACAGAATGGCGAGCGTGAGAAAGCCCGCGAGCCACGTTCCTATGATCATTCCCATCGAACCCATCTGATACCTCTATGCTAGCCCTTGCGCCTCGTGAAGAAGTAGCCCAGATTCCCGAGCACGATGAATCCGATGACGAGTAAATGTGCCCATTGCTGAGCCGGCATACCTCGGGTACCCAGTCCAAGATGGCCGATCAGGTTCTCGTACTCTGCGGCCCCCTTGAGTCCTCCGACAAGTCCTTCGATCTGTCCTGCCTGGAGATACGGATATGCGTCGGGGGCCATGACGGCGGTTGTTCCGAAGGTCATCCTCTGGCGGAATCTGGCCTGTGTGTAGCGCACCCAGTAGTCGATGACAGCGCCGTGCTCGAATCCAAAGAGGAGCTCGATGTCGTCGTAGGAACGTACTCCGGTCATGACAGGGAGCTCAGCGAGCGGCGTGCCCTGGTAATCGCACGCGAAGATGTCGCTGATGTCTCGCCCCATGGCGATCATCACAGCAATGTAGCCGGGACGGTAGCCGAGATCTACGTAGTCAATGCCGTATTCCTTGTCGTACTCCGCTGCGATCTCTTCCAGCGCCATGTGTCCCAGGGGAAGACCGATAGCGATGTGTCCAAGCATGACGACCCTCACGTCCTTCGAGAAGGCGTGTCTCAAGGCCGAGCGCAGCATCGGCATGAGCTCCGGCGCCGATGTGGCGTCGAAGTCTATCGAGACCATCATGACGTCTCCGGCCTCGAGCGATTCCACGGCGTCGTAGGCGAGCTGGACGGGTGCTGTCGGCGGGATCGGGGCGCCCACGTTCAGAAGCAGGGGGATCGCGACGCAGACAAACAGGACCAGGAAGATGATTCTCCTGTCGAGACTGTTCATCGCTTCCCAGAAGCCTTTTCGCGGACTGCTCTCCAACCTTCGCTCCTGTGCTAGGAGAGGTAGCTCCGCTCGATGCCGAGTATGATCCTGAGTGACATCGAGACGGCGCCGAGTGCTGCTCCTATCTGTATTCCGCGCTTGGCGGCGAGCTGCGGGACATTCATTATCCATTCCTGTGCCGCCGGGAAGAAGTCCGAGATGGCCGCGCCTATCGGTATTCTGCCGAGCATGACTATGATGGCGGAAATCAGAAGCAGTGTGGCGACGGTATTTCTGGCTCTGAAGGCCCGGTACGACGCTGAGGCGATGAAGAACGCGAGAAGCGCGAACATCGTCCCCTGCAACGGCACGATGACGTACGTGTATACGAACATGAAGGGGGACTGCATGTGGAACGGGCTTCCGAAGCGCGCGAAGCCGATCACTCCGACGACTACGGTGACAAGAAGTCCCATCAGGAGTGCGATGCTGTGGCCCCATCCCGTGTTTGTTCTGGCTATCCGCCTGGCGTGAGTTCTGATCAGGTTGTCGACTCCGAGGAGCATCGTGAAACCCAAAACGATCGCGAACCATACGAGCAACCGTTGCTCGAGTTCACCGAACGGATCGTGTGGGATGAAGAACGCCACAACCAGGAAGAACCCGGTCAGAAACGTGATGACAAGCGGTACGGTTCTCTTCATGGTTCGGCTAGCTCCCTGCCAACCACAGTGTCACTGCCTCCACCGCTCTGGACAGTATCGATGTCCCGTCGGGCGAGATCGCGTGTCCGATCGAGCCGGTGATGACCAGAGCGACTATCAGGTAGACGATCACGATCTTGACCAGATCCTGTCCCTTGAGACTGCCCAGCATGACTGGTTCGTGCGACAGATAGCTCGACGCAGCGAAAATCTCCTCGCCGATAAGCGTGTAGTCACAAGCTGCGACGAAGAACGGCAGCTGTGAGGTCTCCTTCGTGCCCGAGATCTGGATGGCCCCGATCTCGTGCGCGGTCTCCGCCAGAATAAGTGACTCCGCCGCGAAGTAGCCGAGAAGAAAGACAGCCTCGGGCCGCTCGCGGACCATGATGCCGTCCACGCCCGCCGTGTATCCGAACTGATCGTACGTAAGGTAGGAGACGCACGACGGATCAAATCTGTCCGACTGTCCCACCTCGGCATACGCCTGTCTTACAATCTCCTGCGCCGTAGTCATGACTATCGGATCGGCGGTCGGGACCAGAAGCGGCGTGCCGTGCTCCGCGACCTTCTTGGCCACGTGGCCGAGAATCGTGAGAGCTGCCAGCGTTCCGACCTCGCTGACGGTCTCGATTCCCGGCACGTATAGAACCGGTCGCCCCATCTCGGTGGCCCGTCCCACGGCATCGTCGACGGCGTCGAGTCCCGGGATCTTGCGTATGAAAAGCTCGGTTCCGCCCTTGGCGCGGATGATGAAGAAGATGATCGAGCCGCAGACGATAATGAGGGTGATGAGCGAACTGGTCCGTCCGTGAGCGAACCACTGGGCCATCGCGACAGCGGCGTCGCTCGGAACCGAATCGATGAATCCATCTATCGTGTGTGTGCGAACGATGTACTGATAGGTCATGCCGCCATCGGCGTCCACATCCACGAACTCAGTATCCGTGAAGAGGACTTCACCAATAGAAACTGGTTCTTCACCAGCCGCGTAGCGGAGTATCTCGAAGCGTGTGACGGCGCGAGAGGCGTCGGTGGTCGCGAGATCCCAGGAAACCGAGATGGCTCCTCCGCCGTCATCAGGAACATCATTGGCGGAGACACTGCAGGCGCACGGAGCGCTCGTCCCCTCTTCGAGGGGACGAGCCGCCGCGCTCCCGCCCACAAGGGCGAGGATTCCCAGAAAAATGAGAGCTGCCGTGAGGCGTCGATGCCTCAACTATATCCCTTTCGCTGCCTTTGCTGTTGCCTCGAGGGCCGTATCGATCTCTGTAGGCAGAATGTTGAGAGGCGGCCTGAAGCGGACCGCCAATGGACCGGCAGACAAGGCCATGACTCCGTATTCGCTGAGCCGGACGAGCAGTCCGTCGCGCATCTCGGACGAAGGCAGGTCGAAGGCGCACATCAGTCCACGACCGCGAACGTTCGAGATCTTGCCGCCGGAGTCGCCGGCGATGCCGGCGATGCCGTCCAGAAAGCGCTTGCCCATCGAAGCTGCGTTCTCGACGAGATTCTCATCATCAATCACCTCGAGGTAACGCTGGCAGCGGACCATGTCGACCAGGTTGCCGCCCCACGTCGAGTTGATCCTGGATGACACGACGAAGACGTTGTCCTGAACCTCCATGATTCTGTCCGAGGCCATGATCCCACAGACCTGAGCCTTCTTGCCGAAGCATACGATGTCGGGAACGAATCCGAGCTGCTCGAAGGTCCACATCGTGCCGGTCATCCCCATACCAGTCTGGATCTCGTCGAGGATCAGCAGAATGTCCTGCTCGTCGGCGATCCGGCGCAGCTCCTGGAAGAACTCGGGACGGAAGTGGTTGTCTCCGCCCTCGCCCTGGATCGGCTCGATCAGTATGGCTGCGATGTCGTTGGAGTTGTCCGCGATCGCCTTGTCTATCTGCTGAACGGCTTCGCGTTCCGCCTTCTCAGTGGCTGCGAGATTCTCACCCTCGAGAGGGAACTTCGCTTTGGGATTGAGGATGCGGGGCCAGTCGAACTTGGGAAAATACTGAGTCTTCCTTGGGTCGAAGGTGTTGGTCACGGACAGCGTGTAGCCGGAACGCCCGTGGAACGCCTGCTCGAAATGGATGATCTTCGATCCCTTTACTTCGTTGTCCGCCGTATCGGGTGTGTTCACACCTGCGGCGATGTTCTTTCGCACCTTCCAGTCGAACGCGGTCTTGAGAGCGTTCTCGACAGCCAGAGCTCCTCCGCTGATGAAGAAGAGGTGCTTGAGCTTGGGATGCGCGGCGAGCCTGCCGAACGTGTCCACGAACTCGGCCATCTCCGTCGTGTAAAGATCTGAGTTCGATGGCTTGTTGATGGCCACTCTGCCCAGCTTCTCCACGAACGCCGGGTCCGTGAGTCTGGGATGGTTGAGCCCGATGGGGGAGGAAGCAAAGAACGTGAAGAAATCGAGGAAGTCCTTCCCTGTGCGGGAATCGTGAATATAGGCCCCCTTGCTTTTCTCGAGATCGAGGACCATGTCGAACCCGTCGGCAAGTATGTACTTGCCGAGTGTCTCGTGCACCTTGTTCGGTGCTACCGTGCTGACGAATTTCCTCTCCGCCATCACTGCCTCCGTCGTAACTTGCGGTGTTCGTTGGGTTGTCTTATCAAATACCGCGCTCGTCCGGACTCGCTTGGTCCGAGCCGTCGCGGTCTGTTCTCGGTCCCTATCCGGGGAGCACCGGTACCCGGAATGCGTGGCCGAAACAGTGATTTTATCAGCCCACAGGGAGGCGTGTCCACCCGAATCTTGAGGCTTGAAGGCAAAGCATGGGTACATGGTAACCCACCCAGCAGGGTGAGGAAGTTGGCTTGCTTCGGTATCGGGGCCTTACTATCGAGGGAAGAGGATCTGCAGAAGGGCAGGGGCCACAGGACGGCTCCGGAGCCGCTCCTCGATCTCTGTGCGGTCGAGAATCCCCTTCTCTGTGATCACGGATCTCACCAAGTTGAGCGGGACGGCCTCGAAGTAGCTGTTCTCCACGGTGAGGTGAGCCGGCGGGTCGCTGAGGATCCGGCTCGGATCGGCAAGTCGGTTCCGGCTCACCGCGAGCGCTTCAGGGATGAACCGATCCAGAGGACCTGCCGCAACCATGGGTACATCGTACTCCCTGGCGGCGAGCGCAAGAGGATAGACGCCCGTCTTGCAGACGATCTCCTTTGAGGTCACACTGTCGGCGCCAATGAGCACGAGTCCGCATTCAGAGATGCGGCGGGGGAGGGCGGCGTCCACGACGAGGACGACCTCGATTCCCAGAGCCGATATCAGACGGGCCTGCGCCACGCCTTCCATGACCGGGCGAGACTCAGACATGAGGACACGGAACTTCCTCCCCGCCCCGTGAGCTTGCCGCAGGACCGCAAGTACGCACTCGCTCGTGCTGAGCGTCGCGATAGTGACGCCCTCTTCCACAAGCTCGCATCCGTTCCGCCCGACGCGCTCGGTGGCCATCTCAGAAAGCTCGAAGACGCGCTCGCACGCCATCGCGACCGTCCCTCTCAGGGCCTCTATGCCGAGCCCGGAAAGAACTACGCGCTGGGTGGCCGAGAGGATCTCGCCGGCGAGGTTGATGACTGGTGCCATCTCCCGCTTGGCGTTGACGAGTTCAGAGCAAGCGGTCGTGAGCTCCTCCCAGAACTCTCCCGGATCGGGCGCCTTTGAGGTCTCGGCCATTCCGGCCATCTCGAGAGCAGCCGCCCGGACGATCGCGGAAGCACCCGAAGTAGAATCCAGTGCGAGCTGTTCAAACATGGAGACCTCCATTGAGAGCCCAAGTGCGACATTGGCAGACACTACGAGAATGACTGTATCCTATCCGGCATGCGACCCCAAGAACGCAATGAGTTCGCAGAGCGCAGCACCGGCCGGACTGGATGCGACACTGCCATTCGTAGTATACTAAAACAATTGACAAAATTTCTCTTGAGGGAAAGCAGCGCATGGTACTCCTGAGCGGAATCAGCATCTCCTTTGGCGGAACGCCCCTGTTCCGGAACCTCGACTGGCGCGTCGGGGACCGGGACCGTGTCGGTCTCGTCGGGCCGAACGGCTGCGGCAAGACTACACTCCTCCGACTGATCAAACGGGATCTGGGGGTCGATGCCGGAACCGTCTCCGTCTCGAAGGGTACGACGTACGGCTACCTGCCTCAGGAGGAACTCACCGTGTCGGGGCACACGTTGTTTGATGAGGTGATGACCGTCCACAGCGAACTCCTCGACATGGAGGTGCGCATGCGCGAGCTTGAGCATCTCATGGCTGATACCGATCCGGATGGAAGCGAGCATGCGCGCGTCATGCGCGAGTATGCCGATCTCCAGCACCGCTTCGACGTGATGGGAGGTTTCAGCATCGAGACTCGTGTTGCAGAAGTCCTGTCCGGTCTCAGATTTACGCAGGAGGACCACGGGAAAATGACGGAGGAGTTCAGCGGCGGGTGGCAGATGCGGATCGCGCTCGCGAAGCTTCTTCTGGCAGAACCGACTGTGCTTCTTCTGGATGAGCCGACAAATCATCTGGATCTCGAGTCCATCATCTGGCTTGAGGAATATCTGTCGACGTATCCTGGAGCTGTGGTGCTCGTTTCTCACGACCGCTCATTCCTGGACCACGTCGTCTCTCGTATCAGTGAGCTGAGCTCCACCGGGATTGCGGACTACACGGGTGGCTACACGTCCTTCCTTGAGCAACGTGAGAAACAACGTGACGTACTGGTATCCACGCGACGGCAGGAGGAGCGAAGGATCGCGCATCTCCAGCGATTTGTGGACAGGTGGAAGGGCGACAAGAAGAAGGCATCGCTCGTTCACAGCCGCGAGAAGATGATTGCCCGCATCGAACTCACCGAGATCCCGCGGAGCACCAAGGCGATACACTTCAACTTTCCCCAGCCTGAGCGGGGCGGTGCGGTGACCGTTGCCTTGAAGGGAGTCCATCAGTCGTACGGTGGCAACGTTGTTTTTGATGGTATGAACCTCGAGATCGTCAGGGGAGAGCGCGTAGCGCTGGTCGGCGTGAACGGCGCGGGCAAGTCCACGCTGATGAAGATCATCGCCGATCGAGTTCCGATAACGCGTGGTGAGAGAAGGCTTGGACACAACGTCACGATGCAGTATTTCGGCCAGAATCCAGCCAAGGAGCTCAACCTCGATAACACCGTGCTTGGAGAGCTAGAGACCGTTTCTCCCAACGATATGCGCCCAAGACTCCGCGCTCTGGCAGGCGCATTCATGTTCACCGGCAGTGACATTGACAAGCGAGTGCGTGTGCTCTCTGGCGGAGAGAAGAGCCGCCTCGCGTTCGGCAAGATGCTCCTCAGGCCGGCCAATCTGCTCCTCCTGGATGAGCCTACGAACCATCTCGACGTCGCGTCACGAGAGGTTCTCGAGGGAGCGCTCTCTCGATATGAGGGCACGATCTGTTTCGTGTCGCACGACCGCTCGTTCATGGACGCGATAGCCACCAAGGTTATCGAGGTTGATGGCGGGAAACTCCGGACGTATCTCGGTACGTACAGCGACTACCTATGGTCCAAGAAACGTGAGGCAGAAGAGAAAGATGTCTCACGTGGAGGAGGCGCTGGAACCGCAGGAAATCCGCGTAGCGCACAGGAGGGCTCGCGGCTCTCCGGGCGTTCGAATGCGGAAAGTCTGACAAAGACCGGCAAGCGAAGAAGTGGTGGACCCAAGAGCAAGGAACAGAAGCGCCGCGAGGCCGAGGAAAGGCAGAGGGCTTCGAAGACAGAGAAGGGGCGCCGTGGGAAAAGGCGAGCGCTTCAGGAGGAAATCGAGAGCGGGGAGAGGCGGCTTGAGGAGATCCTGATCGCGCTGGCGGACCCGGCGGTCTACAGCGACGGGATGAAAATCAAGACGCTCTCGATCGAGCAGAAGACAATTCGGCAGAGGGTTGACGAGCTCTACGGGATCTGGGCTGAACTCGAGGACTGATGGTGTCCTCTGCGCCGTTGTCGCCCCACAAGTGCGGCGCCGGATAGACAGACCGATCGCACATGACAGACAGAAGGGCCGGGCAGACTGCGCCCGGCCCTTCTGTCTGTCATATCACGTGTGGCCGTGTCGGCCGCGCGTCACCGCCTGTGCGGCGCGACTCCGTCGAGCCTATTTCAGCAGAACGACCTTCTTCTCCAATGTGGTCGCACCGGATGCAAGCCTCACGAAGTAGATGCCGGAGGAGACGGACTCTCCGCTGTCGTCAAGTCCGTTCCATGTCACTGTCTTCCGCCCGGGAGACATCTCCTCCGCGAGGAGCGTCCGGACGCGCTCACCGGCCACGTTGAAAACGCCGAGTTCAATCACGGCACCCGCATCCGGCACGTGGAACGCGATGGTCGTGGTCGGATTGAATGGGTTCGGGAAGTTCTGCTCCAGGACCATCCTGCCGTGTGCTGGAACCCCTCCGTCGTGTACGCTGACCGGTTCCTCGTATCCGGGGAAGCCATTCCGGTGGAAGTTGTGCCGGAACGTCGCCCACTGGACGCCGTCGCCGTAGTCGTAGTCACCCTCGACGTCCCAGACGTACACGTTGGCGTCCATGCCCGCGACGATAACCTCCACGTCACCGTCACCATCAAAGTCAACGAGAGTCGGCGTGCAGAGAACCTCGGCATCAGTCTGGATCGGCCAGCCGTCCAAGATCTCCCCGTCGTCGTCAAAGGCGTAGATCTTGCCGCTGTTGCAGCCGATGATAATCTCCCAGCCGCTGTCGCCATCGATGTTGCCGACTGCAGGGCTCGAGTTAGCGCGATCATCCATCGTCTGTGGCCAGCCGGGGAGCAGTGCGCCGTACCAGGTCCAGATGTAGATCTTCCCCTCCACATCGGCCTGGATGATCTCAAGGTCGCCGTTGCCCGTGATGTCGGCGACCGTCGGAGACGGAGGAAAATCGCCGTTGTAGGCCCCGCCTCCCACGTCGACGTTCTTCGGCCAGCCGGGGAGCACCAGCCCCTCGTGGTCGAGCACCCACATCGAGTCGTCATCCGCCGTGGCCAGCACCTCAAGATCCCCGTCGCCGTCCAGGTCGGCAACGCAGGGGGATGCGATCGCCCTTCCTGATATGCGAACGGGCCAGCCCGGGACCCTCGTGCCGTCGGCGTTGAAGCAGTAGATGCTGTCTGAGCGTGACGGAACCAGTATGTCGAGGTCGTGATCACCGTCCAGGTCGACTATGACTGCCGAGCCGTATGCCCACGAAGCCATCAAGTCGGCGAAGACACCGTCCGTTGACGGGTTGTTGTCTCCGTCTATCAGCTCGGTGCCGTCCGCGCTCCATGCATAGAGGTAGCCGTCCGCACAGGGGATCACGACATCGTCGAGCCCGTCATGGTCGAGGTCGCCGAGAGCGGCCGTTGCCCAGCAGAGCTTGGCTGTCGTCTTCGGCCACCCGTCGAGCACGGTGGCATCCTCTGCGTTCCAGGCGAAGATCTCGTATGCCGGCTGCGGATCACCTACATTGGCCCACGCGGCACAAACGATCTCAGGGTAGGGGTCGCCGTCCATCTCACCCACGGCTATTGAGGACCTGTAGCCTCCCTGCCCATCGACCTCATAGACGCCTTCGGTCCTCGGGTCGCCGTCGCCGTCGTGGTACTCGACGCCGTTGTGGTTCCAGCAGTAGATGTTACCGGAACCCACGAGGAGTTCAAGGTCGCCGTCGAGATCAATATCAACAACAACTGGTGTCCCGTATATGAATTCGCCGCCCGGGAGCGGCCAGCCATACTGACTCGGTGGGTTCGTGGTTATCTCGAGAATGTCCGAGCGCTCGCCCTCGTTGGCGGATGAGTCGATCGCCGCGACCTTGTAGTAGTAACGTGTGTTCTCGTCGAGGCCGGCGTCCCCAAAGTAGGAGATGAGCTCGACAGTGCCGTTGTTGGCTGGTGTGTAGGGTCCTACCTGGTGCTCGGCACGGTAGATGTTGTATCCCCAGAGGTCCGCATCGTCCGTGGGATCCCACGTGAGATAGATAGTCGTGGACTTGACGCGCCCATCGAGATCGAGAGGCTTCCCGGGAGGCGTGAGATCGAAGAGAAGTGTCCAGATCTTGCCGTCCTCGTCCGAAAGCTCGAGTTCAAACGGCTGCGTCACGACCGATACGATGTCGAACTCGAACCCCCCCGTGCCCGTCACCGCCTGGCCTGCCGCAATGCCGCCCCAAGTGTCGGTGCTGTCGGTGACAGTTACCTCGGCGCTGGGGCAGCGGAGGATTCCTGTGACCTCATCGGCGTCGCCGTTACCCTCATTGAGTATCTCGATCGTCAGAGTGACATGCTCGCCGACGTCGGGGATCCCGTCGCCGTTCCCGTCGTCGCTCGCGTAGTTCCTGAGCTGGACGGGGATCGGACGGAACACGCGGAGCGTGTAACTGCTGGTCCACGAGAGGCGCGTCGCCTCAGAGAACTCGATCTGAAGAACCGTCTCATACTCGTTGGAGCATGTGTCGGCAATCGTGACTGCGAACGGAGCCGTCAGCGGCATCTCGGTCGTCGCCGCTATATCGCCGATGTATTCCGTTCCGTCAATGATCATGATGGCCGGATCGGCACTCGTAAGAGTCGCGGTCACAGCAGTTGCCTGAGCCTGGCCGGCGTTTCGTATGAGCATGCTGATTTCGATGCTCTCACCTGCTTCAGGCAGGCCGTTAGCATTCCCTTCACTCGGCGCCACCGCATCGTCCTCGAGCGTGACCGACCTCAGGGTGACATATGGCCCAGCCGATGAGGTGACGACGATCGTGTCCTCATACGGCAGCTGATTGGCAGCCGTGACTGTGATCGTCATCGAACCGGTTGTCAGAGGAGCGAACGATAGCAGCGCCTGGCCGGACGCGTTCGTCAGGGCCGTGGCGTAGACCTCGCCGTCCTTGACAACGCACACGAGCGCGCTGTCGACCGCCGCCGGGTTCGAGACCGTGACTGTCAGATCAACCAGACCTAGTGGCACCGTGCTGTTGTGCACGATCGCCATGTTGGTGGGTCTTCTGGTCCAGAGTCGAGCTTCCGGATCTCCAAGCAGAACGAAGCTCATCTGAGTCCAGCGGTCCGTGTTGTCGTAGGTCGATTCAGCGACATACGGGACCTTGCACATCGCGCTGACCACTCCCGCGCGAGTCGTGTTGAACGCGTAGAGATACTCGAACCAGGAGTAGTAGTAATCCTTTGCCGTGGTCGGAAAACAGAATCTCGTCGGACCGTAGACGAATGCTGTACCCCCGCTGGGATTGTTGAGCACGTGCTCCGCGATGCAGTCGTACTCAATAGCGGTCGACGTACAGTTGAGCATCCAGATAAGGCCCGACGCGCTGGCTCCATTCGTGAGAGCGTCGACATCCTGTACCGAGACGTAGTTGCCGCGTCCCGCTCGCATGGCGTCTTTGTTACCGTGGCCGACGTGCGAGATGATGTTGTAGCCCCGCTCGAGCGAGTCGATCATCGACTCCCTGTTCAGAGGGTAAGAACCTGGGAATGCCTCGTAGTTCTGGTAGACACGGGACACATGGACGGTCGGCGGAACGAGATGCAGCATCCGCTCCACAACGTGTTCGGCGCCGTCGGTGCTCACCAGATCACCCGGTTCCCAGTCGTACGGGAACAGGACCTCCGCGAGAAATAGATCCCTCTCAGTGAAGATGAGATCTGGTGTCCTTGTGTACGAAAGGGTTTTGTCCACGAACGTCTCGGCCTCGACTATGTTCGTGACCGAAGCCCTTCCCACGAAAACGTCGGGGTAGAGATCGAGACTGTCACCCGGGGATGTAGGGCCACCGTACCCCTCGCCGAACTGGCTGTCTCCGTCGCCGTTCCAGTTGCCGTCCAGATCACTGTAGTAGACGTCTGTCGAGATGTCCCATCCGCCATAGTAGGAAGAGCGAACGAGGCGGATCGGAACGATGTTCGTGTCGCCACCCAGAAGTACGTAGGTAGTTCCCCAAGAGGCAAAGGCATCCTGAATGAACAGTCGTACCCGTTCCGCTGTGTCGCTGCCGCCGGGGTAGTTGGCGTTAATCCACGAAACGGTCTTCACAACGGCCGGCACACCCTTCTTTGTCTTCCAGTCCGCGAACTCCTGGAAGTATGGCTCAAGTTGCTCATCTGTGATGATGATGTACTCGACAAGGCTTCCCTCAAGAGAGGGGCTGTGCCGAGGCATGAATGGGCTGGGCCCCGTCCCGTTCAGCACCTCAACCGACTGCTTCGCAAACACGGCCACGTCCTCGGGATTCTGAACGAGGTTCCGGACGATGCTGCGGTAGAGCTCATCCGAGTGCGCCGTCACCCGATGGCGAGGTGCCGACCGATCGATCCCCGCCGCAAGCTCTATCCGTGCGGAAAGATCGCTCGTGAGAACAAGCTTGCCGGAGAGCGGTCGGTACCTGAGAGGGTAGAGGGCTATGCTGGCGATGTGGTAGCCACCGAGATACCCGTCGCCCAGAAAGACCGCGCGCTCCGCAGGGTAGATGGCGTCGCTGGCATAGATCGAGGCGTCCGGATCGACCCACCGTGGAGTTCCGCCGGTGGGAACCTCAGGCTGAGCGGGCCGAACCTTGTGGACGCCGGCCAGCTCTTCCTCGGCTGTGAAGGAGATAACGATATCGTCCACCGTCATGTCCGCCGGGATCACGAAGTGGACGACTCTCGCGGGAATGGCGGGCGCGCCGACATCGGCGAGCGAGCGATGTCCTTCCAGAACGAGCCTCGAAAGACCATCCTCTCGCAGGATCTCAACCTGTGATGCGTCAACAAGGAGATCTATGGACGGGCCTGT
Source organism: bacterium (assembly GCA_025782395.1). GTDB lineage: Bacteria > Joyebacterota > Joyebacteria > Joyebacterales > Joyebacteraceae > Joyebacterum. The sequence goes on along the minus strand of JALGZD010000219.1, from coordinate 185,275 downwards.
CGCCGCCGCCGAGAGGGCAGCCAACACGATCAGACAGAGAGCCAAGGGGTGAGCCGCCAATCTGAGGGTCATCACTTCCTCCTTCATTGCTTATGTTTCCGGTCTCAAACGCCTGGGACAGGAACGGGATCGAAGCGTATAGTTGAACGCCCGATCCCGGTGCAAGTCGCGCGGGGACAACACATAAACATCACCGCACTAAAAGCTACCGTTGGGCTTCGCCTTCGTGATATGCCAGGTGGTCATCGATCGTCGCCCTCATCATGTGCGGTCCAGCGCATGACGGACGTCCACTTGGTCACTTAGGCGAGCACATTGTCGATCTGCTGGCACGGTAGCAGTCTGGTGAGCGGTGTTTCTCCCATGATGCAGTTGCCGGATGCAAATGCCGGCGAATTATCCTTAGTAAAGGAATTTTAGCATAATTTGACAAGCGCGTCAAGGAGATTTGCCTCCATGACGCGCTCGTCTCGCTATAACGTCCTATTTGTGGGGCCGGAGCCCCCACGGCTACTTCAGAAGTACCATTTTGCGCGAGGCCTGCCAACCGTCGATGACGGCGCGAACGAAGTAGACGCCGGATGAGACCTGCTCGCCGTGCGAGTCCTTTCCGTTCCACACGACCATGTGGTCTCCAGCTGTGGTCGGTCCATCGGCCAGGACTGAGACAAGTCTGCCGGCGACATCGTAGACGGCAAGGCGTGCGTGCGCACGCTCGCGACTAACCGCATAGTTGATAGTCGTGGTGGGATTGAAGGGGTTGGGTGCGTTTTGGAAGAGCCGGTTTGGGAGTCCAACAAAGCTGTCAGCTACTCCCGTGTTGCCGATGAGGCTGAGGTCTGTGAGGATTCTCGTCACATATTCGAGGTGCGTCGACGGATAGCCCGAGCCGGTCGTGCCTCCAAGGATCACGGATATCATGTAGCGGTGTGATCCGGTTGCGGGATCGACATAGCATGCCCCACGGTTCTCGAGACTCTGATCGGTCCAGAGCAGGACACCACCTGGTTCCCCATCGGGCCCGACCTTGCTGACGAACTGATCCGAATCCGCCTGGTAGTCATACGTGAAGTAGAATCCGTCCATAAGTGTCCCGGCCACGCCGTCGAGCGACTGAACATTGCCGGTGGTCTTTGGATTGCCCATCGCATACGTGCAGTGGAAACGATCCCAGAGCTCCAGTGTCGTCTCGGTTCCGTTCACCTTGTAGTGGCTGCCGAAGTTCGGTTCCTCAACGTAGAGGCTCCCGCCGTCGTCCACGAAGGCGATGAGTGCAGCGGCCTCATCGTCCGTCATCGATACATTCAAGCCGCCGAAATTGATGACCCCACCCAAATAGATGATGAGGTCGAATGGATTGAGATCTTCAGGCAGTGTCTCCGAGTAGACATAGAGCTCGCCTATCGAGTCGAGTGCCTGAAGCCACGGGACTTCCGTGCCGTCCTCCTCGGAGAATATGTCGTTGATTCCATCAAACGGCAGATCACCGTCATCGGCGTCCCACAGAAGCACCTTGGCGTTTACGCTCGCTGCTATCGGGCCGATGCAGTCGACGAGATGGTCTTCGTTGCCCCACAGATCTCCCGCCACCACTGCGTAGTAATAGGGCTCCGCATTCGAGACCGTTGTGTCGTCGAGTGTCGTGCCGTCAGGCGCAAGGAGCCAGGAAGCGATGGGCGTGAGTCCGGACACATCCGTGAACGGCGCGGGCTCACGGTAGACCTTGTAGTACGCGAAGTCACCTGGGACAACGTAGCCCGTCCAATCGAGCTTCACGAGGCCGCCAAGGTCAAACGGATCGGCAGCCATCAGCGTACCGACGGGGTCGGGCGCGATCACGTCCGCTGGCTGGTTGACGACTGCGAGCGTTGCTTCGTGTGGGAGCATGTCGGGTCCCGTCACCATCATCGTGAGTGGACCCTCGACTGTCGGATCGATGTCCACGACGACCATTCCATCAGGACCCGTCGTGAAGATAGCGTCGATCTCGTCATTGTGAAGATATATGGACACGCCCCCGATGGCTCCGTCGTCGTTACGGACTGTGACAACAAACGGCTCACCCGAGAGGGGAACGCTGGTGGGGCAGTTAACGATCGCGGTTGATGGCTCATGAGACCAGATCCTCATCTCAGGGTCACCCAGCAGATTCAGCTCGTAGAGGACGTAGCGTGTGTAGCCGTCGGAGCGTGCTTCGCTCACGAACACGTCCTTGTGAGCCGCGTGGGCTACTCCGATGATGTCGTGACCGTGGTTGTACAGCTGTCTGAAGAACTCACGGTCGTACCGATCGGACGTCCCGTTGCCCGGTCCCCCCGGCGAACCCCATCCATAGCGGCTGTTGCCTACAAACGCCACACCGCCGCCCGTTGAATTCATCCAGTGCTCGGCGATGCAGTCGTAGTCGAGAGCGGCCGGGTAGCACCCGATTGTGTAGAAGATACCCTGTCTGTGCGTGTTGGTCAGGCCGTCGAAGTCGGAGCGGTAGAGCGACGAACTGCCGATGCTGAGGACGTTGTAATAGGCGTGGCCGTTGTGGTTCGTGATGTTCTGGCCGGCGTTGAGATTGCTCAGAGTTCGCGATTTCGTGAGGAGCCCGTTTGTCTGGTAGAGCTTCGTGATAGGATCGAACTGTCCCGGGACCGATTCGTCGTCAATGTAGTTCTTGCAAATGGCGTGATCGGTCCACGGGTTGGTCCACAGCACTTCCGCGAGGAAGAGCATGTTTTCCTGGTAGTCAGTGGGAAGCGTGTTCCCGGCAGGAGAACCCTCGTACGTGAGAACCTTTGTGACGAAGCGCGATGCCTCTGCCGTCGTGCTGACTGGAGCGCGGCCGACGTAGACGTCCGCGTAGAGATCGATGTCGTCCTGCGTGATCTCGCCCCAGGTGCCGTCGCCATCCCCGTTCCACGTGCCATCGAGATCGCTGTAGTAAAGATCGCAGATGGGGGAGTTCTCGCTCGAGCTTCCGACGTTGTATGCATAGGCGGCGCGCGCCGGCACGACACCGGTGTCGCCTCCGAGGAGAACCCACAGAGTGCCATGGTTCTCGTAGTAGTCGATGATGCAGTTACGGACCATCTCCGCGTTGTCGACGCCGCTGTAGTTGGCATAGATCCAGGAGGTCGTGACTATCTCGGTCTTGAGGCCCTTCTGCTCCTTCCAGTCCGTGAGCGGCTGGAAGAGCGGCTCGTACGTTGAGCTTGTGACGACAAGGTAGTCGACCTGATCGTCTCGTGTTGTGAGGGCGAAAGTCTCCGCGACGTCGTACGGGTTGATCACGAAATCCCTTACCCTCTCGACCATGACGCGATCTGCCCTGGCGGATCTGGCCGCAGGGATTCTTGCCGCACGGCCGTCGCGCTCGAACTCGAGAGTGACGGTCACGGTTTCATTCAAGGTCAGAGTGCCATCGGTCGGGCTGTACTGGAGCGGGTAGACCGCGACGGTCGCAACCCGATGGCCGGACATGTTGCCCGTATCCATGAGGCGACACGGTGTCGAAGGGTATGGTATTGATGACTCGTATATGCTCGGCTCCGGGTCGAGCCACTCAGGGACCGTCGGGAGCGAGAACGGGATCTGCGGCTGAACAGGTTTGACTTCAAACCTGCCGGGAATCACACTTGCTTGCGTGACGGTTGCCGACGCCTCGATGGCCGTCATCGCCTCGGGGAGAGCGAACCGTACGAATGCGACTGGGAGTTCCGGATGACCCAGTTCCAGTGTGGATCTGAGGCCGTCCATTTCTATGACATCGTACCCCGCCACCTGCGTGGTCGTGATGTCAGCAGATGAGAACTCCATTGTGTATGTGAATGAAGAGGCCGCGAGCGCGGCCGGAGCCCAGAGAAATATGGTCATGAAGACCACGAGGGCTGAAGACAGTGCGATCCGTCGCCCGGACAGGCGCATCGGTATCCTCCTTGAGCCTTGAGTGGCAGCCGCAACTACAATCATCATAGTATTTTAACTCAATCCAACCGATTCGTCAAGGATGCATGAACGTCCGACCACATTTACTCGACTGGTCCGCAACCGTCGATGCGGCTAACTCCTTGGCCGGTGTGGCACTGCCCGTGCATTTCGCACCCGGCCGAGCGAGAGGCCATCCTTCTGCTCTTGCTATTCTGATGCACCTGCTCCAAATGCGTTGCAACTCGTTATCCGGTGAAACAGGTCAAGGTAAGGACGCCCCCGGCGATCGCCGGGGGCGCACCATCGATGAGCCGCACTCACGCTGCGAACTCTCTCTATCTATAGAACGACTTGATCAAGCCCCAGCTCGAGCGCTCGACCGGGATCTCTGTTTCTTCCAGCCATGTATCATCGAGCATGATTCCTGCGCCGCCCGCCGCTCCGGGTCCGCAGCCGTTGTCCGTAGTATTGAACGTCAACTTGAACTGGAAGAAGGTCCCTGGGAGGAAGCTCGTGAGATCAATGCCGCTAAGACCGTTTAAGCCCCATCCGTCACACTGCTCGAAGTCACCCCACCAGGCACCGAGACCGTACCAGGTTGTTCCTCCATCAGTTGTTATGGACTCCGTCCAGTAGTCGTTGTCCACCGTCGGTACCTCGGCGTGGAGGGCGAAAAAGAGAGTGCAGGTCGACGCAGGGGCGAGATAAGAGATATCCACCTGCGGTGAGATGAGGGAATTGCAGAGATCGGGCGGTATGAGACTGGTGTCGGCATCGTCACCACACCACCAACTGGTCGGGTCGCTGTATGCCGGGCACAGACGGGTGATCTGGTGCCAGTAGTCGCCTGATGCTGCCGGGACCGAGGGAGTGCAGAGCCCGCCTGATTCCACGTCGTCCAGGAAGTAGACGGTTCCACCGTAGAAATCGAAGAGCTTCACGTTGTCCACCATGTAGGCGCCACCCACCGAGTCGTAGTCGCCATCCTCATCCGACCAGGCGCCGTCGGATGCGAAGCGGAAGCGGGCCTCTACCGGGTTGTCGGCACCAGCCAGAATGAAACCGTAGGCTCCGAGATCAACCCAGGTGCCGCCGGGGATCTGGCCGTTGTACCCGGCGTTCTGCGCGACGAAGATGCCGCTGATCTTCACATCGACATACGTGAAATCGTATCCCGGCTCGCTGTCGAAATAGTGCACGAACGTCAGGATGGGATAGCTGGCAGCGGACATGTCTGTCGTCGGGATGACGAGAAGGTCGGTCCAGGAGTTACCGTAGCCGCCGTTGATGTCGTAGGCGAAGGAGCCGCACCACCAGTGGTTCGCGTCGTAGGCCATGTACGTATCAACGTGGAAATGCGGAATGGCGATGGCCGTCTCATCTACTGTTGTCCATCCGTTGACGCCGCTCTCCATGTTATCGAACCAGAATATCGCGGGTGGTCGTGAACCGATATCGGAATCGCCGACTATCTCCGCCTCCTGCAGTTTTGCCGTGAGACCGGGTGACAGCAGTGCCATCACCACGAGGGCTACAAGAACAGTCCTTACAGTCATGATAGGACCTCCCGTGTGCGTAAAATCGTCCTCCACCGCTCATTCGGCGACGGAAACTCATCCGAGGCTGATTCTTGGTCACCGGGGCTTCCCTGTCAACACAAAAAGCGCCATGATTGAGATGTTGCCACCATCGAATGTCGTGAGGCTGCTCACATGAGAAACCCACTGCGACTCATCACGGAACGCGACCGTTGGAATGGGCGACCCGTCTGAACAATTGAACCCTCGCCGGAAGCGCAGGCTTGACAGCTACCCCTCTTCAATCTAAGAATAGCGTGGCCGTTGGTTCGATACTACGGTCTGTCGGCTGTAGGTGAGCGGCCTCCGTGCAATCGGAGGCCACATCAGAGCACGCGAACACGGAGGATGTGTTGATGAAAACAGCAAGAATAGCTCTATGGACTATTCTGATCGCGTTCCTGGCCGTGGCCGCCATATCGCCGCCTGCGGGAGCGAAAAAGGATGAGGCGCCTGCAGGACTCAAGAAGATGATCGCGGTCGTCGAGTTTGAGGACAAGAGCGACCGCAGCCGGTGGAACTGGACCGGTCCCAACCCGGGTCGCGGTATGTCCGATATGCTCATGACCGCGCTCGTTCAGTCCGGCGAATTCAGCGTGATGGAGCGAGAACAGCTGGACCATGTCCTCGCCGAGCAGAACCTCGGGCAGTCGGGCATGGTGACGGCCCAGACCGCTCCTCAGCTCGGGAAACTCCTCGGTGTTACAGCCATTGTCTACGGTTCGGTCTCCGAGTTCGGCTACATGGCATCCGATACGGGCGGGAGGATCTCGGGGCTGGGTGGTGCTGGGTTCTCGAAGACGACTGCACGGGTCTCGATAGACGTCCGTATCATAGATACGACGACAGGCGAGATTCTCCTCGCCGAAACCGCGTCGGACGAGAAAACGCAGATGGGACTCAAGCTCAGCACAGAGGATTTCTCCTTCGGACACAAGGGCAAGTTTGATCAGACGCTCGTCGGCAAGGCGACGCGTGAGGCGATCGAGGACCTGGTCGAGAGCATAGTTGAGACACTCGAAGACGTCCCCTGGACCGGTCGCATCATCAAAGCCTCCGGTATGAAGATCTACCTCAATGCTGGACAGAGCACCGGCATCACAGCGGGAATGAAGTTCAACGTCTACAGAATGGGAGAGGCTCTCATCGACCCGGTCACGGGACTGGATCTGGGTGCTGAGGAGGAGCTTCTTGGTGTCATCGAAGCGTCCGACATCAAGGAGAAGTACGCCATCTGTTCGGTCGTCAGCGGGTCGGGTTTCGATGCCGGAGACATGGTGCGCTACGAGTAGCATCTTGTGAGTGTTGTTCCCGGCGCCAAGCCGTGCTTGGTCGCGCCTTGGGCACAATCCAGCGGCCGTGCGCCACAAGTGGCGCTTCGCGTGATCGATCCGTACTAAGGAGGCAGGATGTACAGGGAGACAGTTGTGATGGTGCTGGCCGGCGGCAAGGGAAAGCGACTCTGGCCACTGACCCGAGACCGCGCCAAGCCGGCCGTGCCGTTTGGCGGCATCTATCGCATCATTGACTTCAGTCTCTCGAACTGCATCAACTCGGGTCTCAAACGGATTTTCGTGCTCACGCAGTACAAGTCGCGATCGCTCGCACTGCATCTCAGACGAGGGTGGGGATTCCTCAGTCACTGGGTGGGCGAGTTTATTGAGAACGTGCCTGCGCAGCAGCGCCTCGGCGATGACTGGTACCGAGGCACCGCCGATGCAATATGGCAGAACGTGTATCTGCTCGATCGCTTCAAACCTCGGTTCACGCTCGTTCTCTCGGGTGACCATATCTACGCGATGGACTACAACTCGATTCTCGCTTTCCACGCGGCATCCGGCGGCGACGTGACGATCTGCGTGCAGGAGCGCAGCGTCGACGACGCCTTCGGCCTCGGCATAGTTGAGGTGGATGAGCAGATGGTCGTGCGCGGCTTCGAGGAGAAGCCCGATCGCCCAAAGACAATGCCGGGCGCTCCCGACCGCGTACTGGCTTCGATGGGGATCTACGTGTTCAAGACGGACGCCATGACAGAGATCCTCAAGACAGTGATCGCGGAGGGCAAGTACGACTTCGGTCACCACGTGATCCCCAGGATGATCGAACAGGGCGGGGATATGAGGGCGTTCGTGTTCACGGACGGAGACGAACCCGGCTACTGGCGCGATATCGGGAGGATGGACGCCTACTGGGCGGCCAACATGGACCTTGTGGAGATCACCCCTCAGCTGAACCTTTACGACAGGAGCTGGCCGATCCACACGTATCAGGGAGGATATCCTCCGGCGAAGTTCGTGTTCGCCGGAGGTGGAGGTGAGGGGAGGATGGGCGCCGCGGTGGACTCCGTCGTCTCTACCGGCGCAATCATTTCCGGCGGTAGGATCCAGCGCTGCGTTCTATCGCCTGGTGTAAGAACGAACAGCTACAGCTACGCGTTCGAGTCCATCCTGATGGAGGACGTCGACGTTGGGCGCTATGCGAAGCTTCGCCGCGTCATTGTCGACAAGGGCGTGCGGATTCCGCCGAAGATGCAGATCGGCTACGATCCAGAAGAGGACGCGAAGCGCTTCACAACGACCGAGAGCGGCATCGTTGTCATCCCGAAGGAGTTCCAGTTCTAGGAGGCTGGGGCCGCACCGGACGCTCCCCCGGAAGGTTCGCCCAGGCGTGGACCTACGGCATCTGCAGAAGACACAGGTGTGGCGTCGGCGGGACGCGGAGTACAGGCGCGCTGTGTCGATCGCCGTGGTCCTGTCGGTCGCTGCACACCTTGTTCTCACGCTGGCAGTAGCACCGTTCGGGGATCAGGTACCGCTTGTCCGTCACGTAGGCTACTACGGACCGACGCGCATCCTGCCGGAGATATCGATAGAGCGAGCGGCGGCCGATGTGGAGTCGGATGCCCGTCCGGCGGCTGGATCGGGGACGGTCGATTTCTTTCACATAGTCCCGATCACGATCACGGAGTGGGGCGTGCCGAGCGAGGAGACCAAGGCGGTCGAGTCCTGCGACGCGGATGGTGACGCGAGCATTGGTGATGATCTCCTTGTTCAGCTGGAGGAGTCGTTGCCGCAGCCCCGCAGCCGGGATATGGTAGTTGTGCATCTCGTGAAGCCCGAGTATCCCGTTTCATCCACGGCAGAAGGCATCGAGGGAGTGGTTGTCTTCCGTCTGCACGTCACGAAGACGGGCGAGGTAGCGAACGCGTGGCTGTTGCGGTCGGAAGTAGACGGTGCATGCGAACGCGCCGCCGCGCGAGCTCTCCGTCGCTGGCGCTATCACCCGTACATCGTGGATGGTAAGCCTGTGAACTTCCTCGGTGATCAGGCGGTCCGCTTCCGGCTTTTGGATTCCTTCGAACAGAGTGCTCCAGGTGGTCGCACGGACGCGCCGGGCGGAAGATAGCAGTGCGTCTTGACATCGCAGCGTGTGATGGCGGAGACTCGTCAGACCAAAGACCAAGCGGCGTGCCCGCTACGCGACAGTTCCCACTGAATGCGCGCACGAAAGGACCTCCGATGCGCCGATTCAGGAAGATGCTTCTCAAGGCCGGCATGAAAGGACCTCCGATGCGCCGATTCAGGAAGATGCCTCTTACTGCCATTCTGCTGTCTGTCCTGCTTGCGGCGGCTCCTGTGTTCGGCTCGCCCAGCGGTGCCTCGCCAGGTGGAGCCTCGCATAGCGATGCCTCGCATGGCGACGCCCCGCACAGCGGGGGCGTGGAGTTCGCGTTCATCGACGAGATTGCGCCGGGAGACCGGTGCACAGGACTGTCCGTCTTTCATGGAACCGAGATAGAGGAGTTCGAGCTCGAGATCCTGGGTGTAGTCCGAGATGTGTCGCCGGGCAGCGATCTTATTCTTGCCCGGGCCGAAGGTGAACTGCTCGAGAACACGGGTATCATGCAGGGTATGAGCGGGAGTCCCGTCTACAAGGGCGGACGGCTGATCGGAGCGATCGCTTCCGCCTGGTCGTTCTGCAAGGAGCCGATAGCTGGTATCACTCCTATCGAGGAAATGCTTCGCGCGTACGATATGCTCGATGAGATGCCGGCTTCGACGGACACACCCGGACACGCTGCCGGCCCCGCGTTCGATCGCATCACCGGTGGAGAGGTTCGGAGGTCGCGCGTGGCGTGGGTATCGAAGGCCACGGGAATCGGAACCGGCGGCGACCCGGAACGGCTCCCTCGCTCGTCAACCGCTCGTATCCCCGAGACCGTGTTGAGTGAGATCGGTGTTCCTGCAGACAGTGCGGAACTCGCACCGCTGAACCTGCCCCTCTTCGTATCGGGACACGATCCTCTCTTCCTCGAGGGAGCTCGCGGAGTTCTGTCGGGGCTGTCCCTGACCCCCGTTGCAGGAGGAACATCGGAAGGCGGGTCTGGTTCAGAGGAAGGTGCAGCCGAGCTTCTTCCGGGGTCTTCTGTCGGCATTCAGCTTGTGCGCGGTGACGTCAACATGACGGCTACCGGGACGGTGACGCACCGCGATGGCGATCGCGTCCTTGCGTTTGGACACCCGATGTTCCACGCAGGATCTGTCGAGCTCCCGATGGTCGGAGCCTTCGTGCACACGACGATGCCGATGCTCTCAGTGTCGTACAAGTTCGCTTCCGGGACCGATCTCGTAGGCACGTTCTATCAGGATCGACGCAGAATGGTGGCCGGCCGACTAGGTAGTGCGCCCAAGATGCTGCCGCTCGCGGTCACAGTGCGCGGGTCGGCAGGTGTGGTGCATGAGTTCGGATTCGAAGTACTGCGGTCTCCCGCCTATGCGTCGCTTTTCTCGAGCCTGGCTGTGGCGAATGCCATTTCCGAAGTCACCAAGTCGGCGGGACCCGCAGATGTCACCTTGCGAATCCACATTGTGACGGACGAGGGCGAGATCGACTACGCGAATCACTTCTGCAGTGAGACGCCGGCCTTCCGAAGCGCGGGAGAACTGGCGACCCTCATGGATGTCTTGCTTCTGAACGAGTTCGAGCGTCGTGAGATCGAGCGTATCGAACTCGAAGTCGAACTCGATGAGACTCGGCGGTGGGCGGCCATCGAGCGGGTCAACGCTGACAGGACTGTCTATGCTCCAGGGGATATCGTCAGGATTAGTGTTGTTCTTCGCGATTGGCAGAAAGGGCTTACTGAAAGAACGCTTGAGCTGCACGTTCCGGAATCCGAGCAGGAGGGTCAGCTTTTCCTGTGGGTCGGCGGAGCGCAGGAGTACCACGACTGGGAATCGAGCAGACTGGGTGATGGGCTTGTACCGCGGAGCTACAGTCAACTCGCCGATCTGATAGATCGGTCGCGTTCAGAGGACACCGTCGTTGCCCAGCTCCTTTCCCCGAAGCCGGGGCTTTCCCTTTCGGGAGACGAACTCCGAGGTGTCCCTGGAAGGGCAGTGTTGGCCATGGCGTCCGTCGCCGCGAGCGGGGCCGCGGCACGCAGTGAGATGACAGTGCTCGCGCAGGACGAATTCACACACGACCGGTCTGTGATCGGGGTCCATCAAATTCAACTGACAGTCAGAACGGAGCGATAAGGAGGAGCAATGCCGCCAGCGGCTGGAATGAGATCCTCAATAATAGTGCTGATTGTGATCCTGCTCGCGGCCCTGACGGGTTCGGCCGGAGCGGTCTCAACATTGTATTGGCTTACGGATGAATACTCGGAGTTTCTGTCCGGAACGCCGACCGGCGTCTCCCTCCTTGAAGTCGGACGGGCAGTTCTGGGATCGGCTGTTGAAAAGCTGGAGACTCCCGACGCTCAATACGTGTGGGGCGCAGTCAGGGGGCGCGATGGAGCGACATACGTAGTCACTGGAACGCCGGGCAGGTTGTACCGGATTGACCGGGGTGACTTCGAACTCCTTCTTGAGATGGAAACGCAGGATCTTCCGGTGATCGCGACCGGGCCGGACGGCACCATCTACGTGGGGACATCGCCCGGCGGAGAGATTTACCGGGTTTGTGCAGGCGAGGAGCCGGAGCTTCTGTGTGATACAGGTGAGGGATACGTCTGGAGCATGGTCTGGTCCAAAGAGCACGGCCTACTCGTCGGCACGGGAGAGGCGGCGAAGGTGATAGCCGTCGATTCCGAGGGACGGATGGAAGTCATCCACGAATCGACCGATCTCAACATCGTCGTGCTCGCCGTCATCGGAGACAGAGTTCTTGCAGGGACCGGCGGAGATGGTCTCCTGCTGGATGTGACACCGGGCAGAAAGGTCAGCGTCGTGTACGATACGCCGTATGATGAGATCTCCGGTGCGGTCTCTTCCAGTGACGGCACTCTCTACTTCGCCGCGACCAGCGTCAATATGGAGTGCGTGCTGGACGAGTTTGCGGATCCACAGCCGCCGATCGGCGATGGTTCCGTTTACAGGGTAAGCGAGGGAGGGGCAATTGAGATATGGCGCTCTGAGGTCGCGCCCGTTGTCTCGCTGGCTGCCGGGCCGAATGGATCCATTTGGGCAGGGACCGGGGCCGGAGGTCGCGTGTTCTCGGTCAGGCCCAGCGAAGCGGGTCTGGTGGTCGATCTGGACGAGGAGGAGATCTTGGCGATGCTTCCGGGTCCCGAAGGACTCATCTTTGCCACCGGCAGCCCCGGATCTGTCTACGAGGTGAGCGCGGGGAGATCGGAGTCGGGAAGATACGAATCCGAAGTGCTCGACGCGACGACGTCGGCATCCTGGGGGCGTTGCAGCGTCAGAGCGGAGGAACGGGGTGGTCGTCTGAATGTCAGTAGTCGCTCAGGCAACGTCGAAGAGCCGGACGATACGTGGAGTACCTGGTCTGATCTCGTCGACGGCTCGATCGCAAGCCCGCGGGCCCGTTTTCTTCAGTGGGCAGTCGAGTTTGATCGCGGTCGTGGTTCAGGACCGGTCATGCACGCTGTCGAGATAGCATTTCTGCGGGAGAACGTGGCACCCGAGGTCGTGCGCGTGGAAGTGCACCCGGCCGGGGAGGGTTTCTCCGGTTGCAGGAACTCTGCCGGCAGTGTGAGTCAAACTCTAGCCTCCGGGGTCGAAATCACATACTCTCTCAGTGTCTCAGAACACTCCGCTCTGGGCGCGCCGCCGGTAGCGAGAGGCCTGAGAACGGTGGAGTGGATTGCCTCGGACATGAATGGAGACATCCTGTCATTCGACGTCTACGTAAAGGGTGAGGGCGACGGGGAATGGGGCTTGATGGAGGAGGAGCTTGAACGAACCCTTCACACATGGGACTCCGTTTCGATGCCGGACGGGGACTACCGGATCAAAGTCGTCGCCACTGACGCGGCGGGCAACCGGGCGGATCTTGCCGCGAGCGCGGAGGCAATAAGCCCTGTCTTCACCGTGGACAACACTCCCCCCCGCGTCGATGGCATAGAACTCGAGCGCGACGGAACAGTGGTTCTAGTCACCGCGAGCGTCAGGGATGCAGCGAGCCCTGTGGCCGGCGTCGAGGTGTCGATCGACTATGGGGAATGGATGCCGGCGTTTCCCGTTGATGGGATGTTTGATTCGCGTTCTGAAGAGGCCACGCTCAGGTTCGAGGATCCGGCGCCGGGCGAGCACGCCGTGGCGGTTCGGGGAGCCGACAGAGCCGGAAACATCGGCGTAGCGCGGATTGTCGTGAAGTAGCTTCCGGCAGGGAAGCCCCAAGGTTCCGGCGGAGATACTGAAACCCCGGTGGTGAATCCGGTGTCCAAGTAACGGGCGAGTGATGCCCGTATCGGTCGAATCAAGATCAGGAGACGTGAGGTGAATTGCCGGGAAGCAGAGATACTCATCCAGATGAAACTTGATGGTGCTCTGAGGGGCGATGATGATCGCTCTGGCAGGGCCGTGGAGTCTCCATCTGCGGGTTCCTCATCGGGAAAGACGACGCTCCTGGACGAGCACATCGATCGATGCCCCCGGTGTGCGGCACTTCGGCGTGAGTATGCGGCGATCCACGCCGCTTTGAGAAACGATCCAATCGAGAGAGCCCCGGCGTGGCTGGCTCCCGCCGTCATGTCCGAGATCGTGGAGATGTCGACTGCCCGACGGTTCGCCGAACCGGTCGGTCTGAGCGCTGCGGTAGCGGTCGGCTTGGTGGGGGCGGCTCTCGTGGTCGTCCGCTCGGGAATCGGGCAGGCGCCAGGGCGAGCGCTGGGTGTTCTTTCCTTGGCGGTGTCGTCACTTCTTGGATCGGCTCAGGATGCCATCGCGGGTTTGTCCGGTTTCCAGGCTGCCCAGGTGTCCGATATCGCTTTCGGTATCCTCTGGGGACTCGTCACCGTCTCGGTTGTGTTCATAGCTATCTCGGGGTTCAGGACGGCGCGCGAACTGACCCACGAGCTGCAGCCGATCTCCCTTCATTAGCGCAAACAGCCTCAATATAATGCTGACTACTTGCACGTTCGTGAGATCTGCCTCGAGATATCCATCGGCTTGCCTCATGTCCGCAAGATCGAATGCGAACGCTGCGACCATTGACCTCGCCGCTGCGAGCCCTGCCGCCGCGATGTTACTGATCCTGATCCGCGTCGCTACCGGTCTGGTCGGCACCCGGCACGAGCTGGATGGGCTTGCCGTTCTCTTCGATATCAACGGCGTTCCGCTTGACCACCACGTGGAAGATGATGAGCCCAATCCCGACGAAGAACGGAACCAGAGCCCCGATGGCGGCTTGTCTCCATACGCCGAGAGCGATAAAGCCGATCGCCTCAGCGAGGCCGATTCCGAGAAGAGCGATGCCCCATCCCAGCGCCGCATCGCCGCCGTGTCTTCCCTTTGGACGGATGATCGTCGGATCGTAGATGCCCTTCTGAAGAGCCAGTTCGAACGATTCCTTGCGTGTCCGGTCCCTGCTTATGAAACCCCTGACGATCAGCATCACTACGAGCACTATGGCTGCCATGCTGATCAAAGTGCTCATAAAGGCAAAGAAGAAGGTCCCCATGAGTCTCTCCTCTCTTGTCTCAAGTCACCCTGTCGGTGTCTCCGGTTCTCCAGATCCGTTGACATGATGGCCACCGAGCTGCCTGTTTCCACCTCTGCCATTGCTTCGTTCACAACCTATGACATCGGGTTGCCGGGGCGTGTTTCACGTGATACCGCTTTGTCCGAAGCGGACATCGGGGATGGTGGTCACCGTGGCGGTAGATCAGGAGATACTTCCCGGCTCAGCGACGTTTCGAGTGTGAATCAGCTTGGATCCGCGTGGGGTTCTGGTAGCATTGGATGTTGGTTCCGGCCGGTAGGCGTGCGACTATCCGGCCTGGACGCCTCGGAGCCACAAGCGCCGGCGTGGAGGGCCAATGATTAGGTCGGATTCTCCGCGCGCCGGGGCATTGGCAGACGAGGAACTGGTCGCGAGGGTCCAGGCCGGCGATCAGAGTGCCTATGCTGTTCTAGTCGAACGTTACTCGGACTACGCGTTCACAATCGCCATCAGAATCATCGGTGATGAAGACGACGCGGCCGATGTCGCTCAGGAGGCGTTCGTTCGTGCCTACAAAGCGATCGGCGGGTTCAGAGGCGATTCGAAGTTCTCAAGTTGGCTCTACCGGATAGTTGCCAACCGGGCACTCACGCACCTCAGGCGGAAGAAGCGACGCCCCTGGACCGTGGACATCGATCTCGGGGCTCACATCGAGGCGGACGCGCTTACGAGGAACAGTCGTGATGATCCGGGCCGGCGCGTGCTTGACGAGGAGTTTCGCCGGGCCATGCGCGGCGCTGTCTCGAGATTGCCGGTGCAGTACCGAACGGTCATAACGCTTTTCTATCTTGAAGAGAGAAGCTACAAGGAAGTAGCCGAGACGCTCGGCATCCCGATGGGAACGCTCAAGACTCATCTCCATCGGGGACGGGCGATGTTGAGAGACATTCTCAAGGAGCAAGAACTCTGAAAGCGGGAGGGTAGAGTGAGCGAGAGCAATCTGGATTTCCTGTTCGACAGAAGGAGCATCCTTCACTTCAAGGAAGAGGAGATTCCTCAGGATGTTCTGGACAAAGTGCTCAGAGCTGCACAGCGCGCGTCGGCGCCGGGCGG
Organism: bacterium; assembly: GCA_025782395.1. Classification (GTDB taxonomy): domain Bacteria; phylum Joyebacterota; class Joyebacteria; order Joyebacterales; family Joyebacteraceae; genus Joyebacterum. Next base: position 169,760 of record JALGZD010000219.1, on the reverse strand, counting down.
AACTCTGACCGGTGGCTACCGCGGGGCACAGCCGATCTCCATCATCGTAGTCAAGGACAAGGCTCGCAGATCTAAGTTGAACGAGATGCTGTGCGAAGGACGGAAGGTCTGTATTGAGGAGGCGCCGGTTTCCCTCATCTTCTGTGTAGATACACATCGCCTGAACAGATGGGCCGCCCTTGAGGGTGGGAAGTCCCATTTCGGCGGCACGGGCGTCCTCTGGGTATCTCTGCGGGCGGTCTACACGGCTGCTCAGAACTCCGTCGTTGCTGCTGAGGCTCAAGGCCTCGGATCGCAGTACATTCAGGAGATCGTCTGGCAACCACACACGGCGCTGGACTTCTTTGACCTTCCCAAGCGGGTGATGCCGGTCACGATGCTCATCCTGGGCTATCCATCCGAGCGGCCGCCGCTTGCTCCAACACTGCCTCTTGAGGCGATCGTGCACGAGGAGACCTATCACGACCCCTCTGATGACGAGCTGATTGCGCACTATGTCGACAAGGAAGCCTACTATCAGAACTGGGTCAGAAACCTTCCGGCGGACTCGAAGCTCAAGAAACACATCGAGAAGGAGGGGGTCGAGAATCTGGCTCAGTTTGTCTCGCAGGTCACGTACACGGAGAGCTTCTACAGGTGGCGGGACGACATGATCAAGATCAATCTTGCCGTGTCCGAGCTGGAGTAGTCTTCGTGCCGACCGAGGCGCACCGCGCAGCTTCGAGCGTGCTCGGGGAGAGAGACAAAATGAAGGGGACGCGGCAGATCGGTCTGTAGCGTCCCCTTCGTATGCACGCGTCGGTGATGGCCGCTGCGTACAGCGGTAATGGCCGCGCAGTTGAGGGAGGGGAGTGTGGAACGGGACATCGTTGCCTTGGCGCTCTCTGTTGTTCTCATAATCGCTCTCGTCCGGTTCCGGCTGGATCTTGGGATCGCGATGTTCGTCGGCGCGGTGAGCATGGCCTTCGTGTCCGGGAGGGCCGTCGCTTGGACGGGTGTCGAGGTGTGGCGTGCCGTCATCGCGAAGGACTCGCTTCTGCTGTTCGGCCGCATCGCGACGATCCTGATGCTGGGCGCGCTTGCAGGAAGGCTTGGGTACCTGGATCATGTCGTCTGGGGACTCAAGCGCATGATCCGGGACAACCGGATCGTCGTCGCGCTCGTTCCCGCCTTCGGAGGTCTTCTCCCTATGCCGGGGGGGACGATGCTGACCGCACCGATGGTGGAGAACGCGCTCAAGTCGACGGACGTCAGGCCGGAGGATCGTTTCTTCATCGCCTACTGGTTTCGCCACGTATGGGAATACGTCTGGCCGCTCTATCCGGCCATTATCCTCGTCGCTCTTCTCATCGACCGCCCGGTCGCTGATATCGCGAGAACGACCTATCCACTCACGCTGGCGGCCATCACAGGCGGCGTCCTGCTCGTATTGAGACGCGCCCCGGTCGGTCGGAACGAGACATCGCCGGAGGGGCGCAAGGAAGCGTGGCCGGTTCTCGCCAAGGGCACGCTGCCTTTCGCTATCGTCATCATAGGCGCGCTCGTGTTCAAGTTCGAAGTCATGCTTGTTGTGCTCGCCGTCGTGGTTTTCCTTGCCGTGTTCGAGAAAGCGCACGTGCGTGACGTGCTCGCTGCTCTGAGAAAGGGGACCGAGTTTCAGATAATCACGCTTGTGTTCGGCGTCAGCGCGTACAAGCACCTCCTCATCGTGACCGGCATCCGCGAGGCTCTCCCTGAGTTCTTCTTGCAGATGCAGGTGCCGGAACTCCTGGTCATCATAGCCGCGCCGATGCTCATCGGTCTCGTGACCGGTGCTACCGTGGCATTCGTCGCTGTGACGTTTCCTCTGCTCCTGCCCATCATGACCATGGATGGCGGCAGCGTCGATATGGAACTCGTGATGCTGGCTTTCGCTTCCGGATTCGTAGGGTGTCTGCTCTCTCCGGTGCATCTCTGCCTTGTGCTCTCCCGCGAGTACTTCGGCGCCGGCTTAGGCGGGATATACAGGCTCCTCATCCCCGCCACGCTCGTCATCATGGGCGTTGCAGTGGCCATAGTGCTCCTGTAGGATAAGCGCTCGCTCTATCGGCGTAATACGCGCAACGACTCCGGCGGCGTGGATTCCGCCTATCGTCGAACCCGCTTCCTTTCCACGGAGGAGACCTTGAAGGGACACCGAGCCGCCGTGGCAGCGACGATGCTGTCCGGCCTTCTCTGGGGATCGTCCTTCGTAGTCGTGAAGCTCGGACTCAGGGCGATAGATCCCTACTGGTTTGTCTTCATGCGATTTGCGCTGGCCTCGGGAATCGCGATCGGCTATGTGGCGGCTATCAGACGGCTCGCCGGATTCCGCGCGGCGCTGAGGCACCCACTGGTCATCTGGCTTGGGGTCACGAACGCCGTTGGCTTCGTAATGCAGTTCAAAGGACAGACCCTGACTACCGCGAGCAAGGCAGCGCTCTTTGTGAACAGCAACACCATTCTGGTTGCCGTAGCGTCGTGGTTCGTGTTCAGGGAGCGCCTGACGCGTCTCAAGACAGCTGCTATTGTGTCGGGAATGGTCGGCGTCATTATGGTGACAACCGGCGGACGCCTCCGACTGATACCGGGAGCCGAGCTCACCGGAGATGCGCTCATCTTCGGCGCCGCCATCATCTGGACGGCTTTCGTTCTTCTCAATAAGAAAATCGTGTCGGAGCACATCGCCGACGTGCGCGTTCTGACCGCGGCGATGGTTACGGTGACCGCACTGACGGCGCTTCCTCTCGCCGCCGTCTTCGGAAAGGGTGGTCTTCCAGAGCTCTCAATGGATCTCTGGGCCGTTGCCTACACGGCTCTTTTCTGTACTGTCTTGCCCTTTCTGCTGTGGACATGGGGATTGAAGCACATCTCAGCGACCGGCTCATGCGTGATACTGCTTGTGGAGATCGTTTTTGCTCTCGCCCTGGCGACGGCCGTGCTCGGTGAGCACTTGTCTGCAGGCGCCACTCTGGGAGCAGTTCTTATCGTGGCCGCCGTTATTCTGACGTCGCTGGAGGGCGGGGACGAGACGGTCACGGGTCCCGACGTCGTGCCGGAGTATGCTGTTGAGGAAGAGAAGGAGCTCTCATGAAAAACCGAATTGCGTGTCTCGCCGGCTGCGGCCGCACAGCCGGCGCCGTTGCACTGCTTCTCCTAATGTTGGTGTGCTCGGGAGTGCCATCGTCGGCCGCCGACGCCTCAGGCTCAGATAGTGGCGAGAACGCACCGGATTCCCTTATCGCTCGCGCGGGGCGGGAACTCGAAGCCGGCAGGCCGAGCGCGGCAGAGGCGCTCTACCTCAAGGTTCTCAAGATCGACGATGACGACCACCGCGCCGAGCATGGCCTGGCGATCGTCGGCCTGATGAGAGAAGACGCCGAGCTCGCTATCAAGCATGCCAGAAGAGCGATCAAGCGCGATCGTGGGAACTCGGAGTACCATCTGATGCTCGCGTACGGCTATGGGATGAAGGCGAGCGAAGGCGGGTTCAGAGCCATGTTCTACGGAGGGAAGTACAAGAGCGAGTGCGAGAAGGCCGTCGAGTGCGATCCCGAGAACGTCGATGCGCATATCGGATTGCTTCAATACTACGCGCACGCGCCGGGATTCGCCGGGGGAGGCATGGAGCGAGCGGAAGCGACCGTGCGCACGATCGAGGATCTGGACGAGTTCAGCGGGTTCCGGGCCCGTGCGATGGTGGCCATGTCGCAGGGGGACAAGGAGGCCGCTGAGACCGCCTATCTGGCCGGCGCCCAGGTCGACACGACCAACATCCACGGTTGGAGGAGTCTCAGCCGGTTCTACATGAGGGAGGAACGGTACGCCGACGCCATTCCGATCGGCCGACGCATCCTGCGGATCGACCCGGAGATGGAGCGAGCCACCTATATGCTGGCCACGGCAGAGTTCCTCCTCGGTGACGACATCCCGGCGGCCGAAGAGGGGTTCCTGGATCTCATCGCCCGCGGCGAGGAGATAGACACGGGAACTCTCGCCTCGTCCCACTGGAGATTGGGTCTTGTCTACGCGGAACGAGGAGAGCACGCGAAGGCTCGCGCCGAGTGGGAGACGGCTCTTGAGATAGAGCCCGGCCACGAGGGCGCGTCCGAGGAGCTGAACGATCTGCAACCGCACCGTCCAGAGTAACAGCAGTAGTGCCGACGACATGGAGACAGACATGAGCAACAAACGACGTCTGGGGGCCGATGCTTACAGCGGCTGCAAGGGAGAGGACTACAAGCCTTACACGGGGCACGCGATCACCATCCCCGAGTTTACGCTCCGGTCCGTGCTCATTGGCGCCTTGGTCGGCATTGTGTTCGGCGCCGCCAACGCCTACCTCGGTCTCAAGGTCGGCATGACGGTGTCCGCGTCCATTCCGGCGGCCGTCATCGCCATCGCGCTGAGCCGGTTCTTCCGCTCTCGCCCTACTGTGCTTGAGAACAACATGGTTCAGACAGTGGGCTCCGCCGGCGAATCTCTGGCAGCAGGCATCATCTTCACAATCCCGGCGCTCATATTGCTTGGCTTCATGCCGGAGCTCTCGAAGATCTTTGCGCTGGCGGTCGTGGGAGGGCTTCTGGGCGTGCTCTTTATGGTCCCGCTTCGTCGTCATCTGATGATAGGTGAACACGGGAAGCTGCCTTTTCCCGAGGGCACGGCGTGCGCGGAGGTGCTCGTGGCCGGCGACGCGGGAGGGTCGCGGGTTGCTCGGGTTCTGGCGGGGTTGGGGATCGGTGCGCTATATGAATTCCTGATGAATGGCCTGCGCCTTTGGCCTGATCGTCCCACCTGGAATATTCGTGGAGTCGAGGGCGCTCAGATGGGCGGTGAGGTAGCGCCGGCGCTTCTGGGCGTCGGATACGTCATCGGCCCGCGCATCTCAGGCATAATGCTCGCCGGTGGCGGCGTCGCGTGGCTTGTGCTGATCCCGATCATCAAGATGATGGGAAGCGGTCTGGCCGAGCCGCTCTATCCCGGGAGCGTTCCCATAGAACAGATGGGTCCGGGCGAGATCTGGGACAATTACATACGCTACATCGGGGCGGGGGCCGTCGCGTTGGGCGGGCTTGTTACCCTCATCAAGGCGATACCCACAATGGTCAGTTCGTTCGGCGCGGGTTTCAAGGAACTGTTGGGGTGTTCCGGTGGTGAGACCGAGACCGTGAGGACGGCGCGCGACCTTCCTACCAAGCTGGTGTTGTTGGGCGCGGTTCTCCTGGGAATCGTGGCCTGGCTTCTGCCTGCGATACCGGTCAATGCGATGGGTGCATTGCTCATAGTGGTCTTCAGCTTCTTCTTTGTAACCGTATCCTCTAGGATCGTCGGTTTGGTCGGTAGCAGCTCGAACCCTGCGTCGGGTATGACCATAGCGACACTTCTGGCGACCAGCCTCATCTTTCTGGGCATGGGGTGGACGGGGAAGGCTGGCATGATCGGGGCCATCTCCGTCGGGGCCGTGGTATGCATCGCGATCTGTATCGCTTCCGACACCTCGCAGGATCTGAAGACCGGTTTTCTGGTCGGAGCAACGCCTCGACGACAGCAGATCGGAGAGATCATCGGCGTGTTGAGTTCGGCGCTTGCGATCGGCTGGGTTGTCTTCTTCCTGCACCGCGCATACGGAATCGGGTCGGACAGGCTGCCGGCGCCGCAGGCCGTGCTCATGTCCATGGTCGTCAAGGGTGTGCTCACTCAGTCGCTGCCCTGGACGCTCGTCTTCATCGGAGCGTTCATGGCTGCATGTGTTGAGCTTCTTGGTATTCCGTCGCTGCCCTTCGCCGTGGGGCTCTACCTTCCAATCAGGCTCTCGACACCTATCATGACTGGTGGTCTCGTAAGACTCATGGTAGAGCGCACGCGTGGTCCCGAGAGGCAGCACACGCGGCGCGAGCGGGGAGTCCTCTTCAGCTCGGGGCTCATTGCCGGCGGCGCGCTGATGGGCATCGGTGTGGCCGCACTGGTCAATGCGGGGCTTGATGAGCACATCACGATCGGGCATGGCTGGGCCGGGAGAGCCTCCGGCCTCGTCGCAGCTCTGCTCTTTGGTCTCCTGACGCTGGTACTTCATCTATCGACCAGAGAGCAAGGTACGAATTCATCCGACAGCTAGAGGTGCGGCGTCCATGGGATAGTGGTCGTCTGGTAGTGGCCGTCGTGTCGGTATTTCGCTTGTTCCTGCAACGCGGCCTCCTGTCGTGTGAATGGGGTTTCCTGGGCTTTGTTGCCAGGTCGGCTCCACGTCGCCTCCGCAATGCGCAAACTATCTAGGAGAAAAAGCCTTGACGGGCGAGCGCAAGGCTCATACGTTCATGGTGCGCCGCACAAAAGCAACGAAACAAGTTTGGAGTGAGTAGGAGTCACATTGAGGTTCATCCTCAAGTACTCGAACAGGCGTCTCTACGACACGCACAAGAGAAAGGTTATCACCCTTCTTGAGCTTTCCGAGCTGGTGCTCTCCGGCGAGGATGTTCATGTTGAGCTTAAGGGAACGGGTGAGGACATCTCAGCGGTCACTATGATCCAAGCGATCCTGGAGTACGTGAGACGCCACCCGGATGACGAAGCCAGAGCTCAGCTGGCTGAGCGAGTGCTTCTCGCGCTCCGCGGATCGCTCGAGCACGGCAATGAAGCCGCCCGCGATGTAGCGGAGGTTGAGAAGGCGGGAGTCGGGGCGATATGACGGGGACAGCCGACAAGAGGAGAGGGTTCGCGGAACTCGTCCACAACAGAGACTTCACGCTGCTCTGGGCGGGGTCGTTGGCGTCTCAGGTGGGCGATCATCTGAACCTGATGGCTCTGACCGCGCTCATCTTCACGATCTCCGGTGGTGAGAAGACAAGCGGTCTTGAGTTCTCGAAGATCCTGCTTCTGGCCAGTGCGCCCGTTCTGTTCATCGGTCCGATCTCAGGGGTTTATGCAGACCGGATCAGCCGTCGCACCTTGATGATAGCGTCCGACTTCATACGGGCAGTGCTCGTCGCCGCGATTGCGCTGGTCTCACGCTCGATGGTGATGGTGTACATCCTCATATTCCTCGTGTTCACCATCAATCGATTCTATCTGTCGGCCAAGTCGGCCGCGCTTCCGCAGATCGTGAAACGTGACAACCTCATGTCCGCCAATTCGCTTCTGAACATCGCGGGTGTGGTCGCGATCATAGTTGGTCCGGCCGGCGGTGGACTTCTCGTCGAGCGGTTCGGTTTTACAGTCGGGTTCTTCGCGGACTCGGCTACCTATGTCGTCTCGGGTATCTTCGTCGCATTCATGACCCTGAGAGGTATCTCGGGAGTGGCGGCCGGGCGCGAGGAGGAACTGGCCGCCAGGAGAAGAGTCGTCGGGGAGGCGGCGCGCCACGCGCTTCACGCGCACAGCCGTGTGGAGTTCAGGGAAGACGCAGTGCGTATCGGCCACGAGATCGCAGCGCCGATAGGAGAGGAAGTCGAGGTGATCAGCTCTGCATACCAGAGGCTGGTCGCAGATCTCAAGGACGGCATAGCTCAGATGAAGGGGCACGCGATAGTCATCTACTCGACAGTCTCCCTGTCGAGTCTCATGTTCGTCGTCGGGTTCGTCATGGTTGCACTGCCCATCCTTGTCAGGAACGAGTTTGCGATGGGACCGGCGCAGCTGGGTATCCTGCTCTCGCTTGCCGGCGTGGGAATGCTTGTGGGATCCGTTCTGGTCGGGCATTTCTTCTCACGCACACCGCGTCGAGCCATTATCGCCGTGAGTTGTTTCCTCTGCGGTGCCGTTATCATCGGGATCGCGCAGTCGTCGACAATCATCCTTGTCTCAGCAGGTGTTCTCCTCATGGGCGTTTTCGTAGCGCCGGCCATGATCACCTGTGACACGGTGGTGCACGAGACGATGCCGAAGGAGAGTGTCGGTAAGGCATTTGGTTTTCGCGACATGTTGTCGAAGGCCGCGTTCGGCATCGCGGGGGTTCTGTCCGGCGTGATTGTGGACGTGATCGGCCCTCGATACCTCTTGGTCGCCGTCGGTCTCGTTTCGATGGGTTACGCCTGCATCTCGGTTTTTCTTCTTGCCGACACGTCGAGACTCAATCTCCTGAACGCGTATCCACTTCTTCGCGTGACTGCAAGACTGGCGGCGACGCTGCCGCGGCGCATGAGTTACTGGATCGTGGTACCTCTCTCAGATCTCGCCGCGTACGTCCTCAAGACTAAGCGGAGGTATGCACAAGAGAACGCCGGGCACGTACTCGGGAAGCCGCCGGACAGCAGGGAAGCGAAAGTGCTGGCCAGGAGAATGTTCAGAAGCTACGGGCGGTACTATGCGGATTTCCTTGGTTTGGGCGGTCGGCACAGGAACAGTGTGAGCGATAGGGTGAGATTTCGAGGGCTCGAGCATGTTCAGGAGGCGCTCAGCGCGGGGAAGGGCGTCATCTTCGTCTCGGCTCATCTTGGCAGCTGGGACATGGGTGGAGCGGCTATGGCGGACGCGGACGGACTGCCGGGCCTTTCGGCGATCGTTGAGCCGGTCTCCGGAGATGCATCGGATAGCGCCGTCTCTTCCTTGCGGAAGCGCGGAGGGGTCAACGTTATTCGGCTGGGTCAGACGCTCAAGGTCTGGCGGGCGCTGAGAAGGAACGAGATCGTTTTCGTTCTGGGGGAGAGGCTTGTCGGTGCCGATGGTGTCGACGTGGAGTTCTTCGGGAAGCGGACGGTTCTGCCGAGAGGGGCGGCGTACCTTGCTCTGAGAAGCGGGGCGCCGATCGTTCCCGGTTTCTGCATTCGCAGATCTGATGGAAGCTACGAGCTGCTCATCGAGCGACCAATAGAGACTGATGCCGGTGATGATTTCGACGCGGCTGTGAAAACGTACACGCAGCGACTCGCCGGCATTATCGAGCGGTACATTGGGCGTTACCCGGATCAGTGGTGTATGTTGCAGCCGATCTGGGCGCCGTGACGACGACATGAGGGCGCAACGGCGGCACCGCATCAGGCAGCAACGGGCGCGCTTGGGATCCGCAGCACGATCAGAGGACGGGTCATGAAGATAGGCATCGTCACACCCGCGTTCCATCCTTACCCCGGAGGGGTGACCGAACACGTCTATCATACCTACAGGGAGCTCTCCAGTCTTGGACACGACGTCCGCGTGGTGACGACGACTTTCGGAGACGGCGGTTCCCCGTGCGAGGACGATGTCATCCGGATCGGCAGGGCGATCTCCGTGCCGGCCAACGGTTCCATCTGTCCCATTGCACTGGACCTTAAGATGGCCGGCCGGCTGAGAAGCGTGTTCGATGAACAGAGGTTTGACGTCCTGCACCTGCACGAACCGCTCATGCCCACTCTGTGTCTGTCGGCGCTGGGGCAGGCTGACGTCCCCGTCGTAGGGACGTTCCACGCCAGCAACGACAGTTCGTTGGGATACCGGGTATTCAGGCCGCTGCTCGACCGTTACGTGCGGCGGCTCAGAAGACGCATCGCCGTCTCGAGCGCGGCGCGGCAGACGGCGTCGCGCTACTTCCCCGGCGAATACAGCATTGTTCCCAATGGCGTCGACGTCGAGCGATTCGAGCTTGCCAGGCCCTTGTCCGAGCTCGACGACGGGGGATTCAACATCCTCTTTGTCGGGAGGATGGAGCCGCGCAAGGGAACGAAGTTCCTTCTGAAAGCGATGCCCGCGATTCTGGACGCGGTGCCGAACGCGAGGCTTGTCGTTGTCGGCGGCGGGCCGCTGGCGAGCTACTACGAATCCCACATGTTGGAGCGGTGTCGCGAACACATCGAGTTCACCGGATTCGTCTCGGGTGATCTGCTCGCTCGCTACTACGCGAGCGCAGACGTCTTCTGTTCTCCGGCGACCGGTGGCGAGAGTTTCGGGATCGTGCTTCTGGAGGCGATGGCGGCCGGTGCGGCCATCGTTGCATCCGACATATCGGGCTACCGCGAAGTCGTCGAGGGGGAGCGAACCGGGCTTCTCGTCACGCCGGGATCACCGGACTCTATCGCGAACGCCGTGATCAGGCTGGCGCGAAGGCCCGACATAAGAGAAAGACTCACAGCAAGAGCGCATGAGGCCGTGAAACGCTACGCGTGGTTGAGGGTCACGCAGGAGATCCTGTCGGAATACGAGTCGGCTTTGGGGATAGACCGCTCGGACGAGGCGCCTGAACCAGCTCGTGAGCGTGAACAAACCCGTGCCGTTCGCGTCGGAGAGAAGACCCACGTCTGACGGGTCCGGTGGTCAGTGGGGGTTGGGAGCCGGCAGATGACCGCTGCTATCTTTCTCAAAAGGGAGGTTGACGCGAATACGAGTTCGTACAGTGCCGCCGCGGGCGTGGAGAGGTGTGAGGGAAGGGTGAAGTCCGCGAGGTTCGTTTGATTGTGAAGATCCTCACCGGGGACCCCGAAGTAGTCTTCTACCCGAAGAGCGGGTGAGGCCAGAGCTGGATCCGAGACAGGGAGGGGTGAACCATGCTTGACAAGGCAGAACTGGGGCGGCGGGTGAAGCTCGAGAGGCTGGCCAGGGGTATGACCCTGAAACAGGTCGCAGACGGTTCCAGGATGTCTCCCACGCACATATCGGAGATCGAGCGTGGAAGGACGTCACCGACGGTTGGAGCGCTGCTGCGCATTGCGCGCGCTTTGAGCACGCCGGCGACCTACTTCGTCGAAGAGGAACAGCTGCCGAGTGTTTCAGTAGTGCGCAAGCACGAGCGACCCCATCATGTCGTCAGAGACGGCGACAAGACCGTGGCTGAGGTCGATTTCCTGACTACCGGGATACCGGCCGGGCGGCTGCGAGTGGTGGAGCTTCAGGATATCGAGTCAGGGCCGTTGCAGACTCGCCCGCACGAAGGCGAGGAGATTCTCATCGTTGAGTCGGGGAAGCTCAAGATCATCGTCGGCGGCGATGAGTACGAACTGGGCCCGGGTGACTGCATTCAGTTCAGAGCCAGCGTGCCTCACCGGATCGAGAAGCTCGGTTCGGACGGCACACGGGCATTCTGGGTGACGACGTCGGAAGGCGTGCTGTCACCCTAGGGAGTTCGGGTTTCCCTTCTCCTCACCGGGTGGTCGAGAGCGTCTCCGATTTGTGGTTCGCACAGGAGCGCGTGAGAAACCTGTGGGAGGATGTGTAGATGCTGCGCGCACTCCGCTCGGAACGGGCGGGTGAAAGGAGCAGACACGTGCGTCTGTCGCGCTTGGCTGCGGTTGCAATCAAGATCGTGTGCCTGTTCGTTCTGGTAACAGGCAGCGCAACAATCGGCAACGCCGAGGTCGCCGATATCTCCGGTCTGTCCGATTCGAGCCTGAGGGCTCTCTCCGAGCGGGGTTTCGTTGCTGTCTCCGGCGAAGCGCCGAATCCCGCGCAGAGCTATCGTATGCTCCGTGAACAGGGCGTCAACCCATTCATCACCGCCGACGTGGTGTTGCGAACGACGCGTCTGTTCCTCGACGAGGTCCTTCTCACACTGGAGGGAAACGAGCTCTACGAGCGGCTCGAGGAGCTGTCACGGGAGATGGTGCGGCTAAGTGAGGACCAGTATTTGCGCGCGACCGACTCATTTGTCAGAGAGGCGGCCCGGCTCAATGTCGCGTTCTTTTCGGTCGGCTTGAGCCTGCTGGACCCGGAGTTCTTCCCATCCGAGACGGCACTCGGACTTGTCGAGAGGGAACTCGCGCTCGTCGAGGAAGGAGCAGTAGTAGGGTTCTCGCCCATTATGGGTGCCACACCGCTGGACGGTGTGGCGGGGCCGGGCGAGGACTATTCGCACTACATCTCTGAGGGCCACTACGCCTCGAGCGAACGCCTCGAGAGATTTCACAGGGCGGTCACGTGGTACAGCAGAATGGCATTCGCTCTACCCGAAGGCCGAGTCGAGGACTACCGTCTCACGATTCAGGCTCTGCTCGTCGTGCGCGCTCTTGAGGAAGAGGCGGGTGACTGGTTGGAGCTCTGGAGTCTCATCTATGACCCGCTGCTCTTCTTTCGTGGGGGGGCGGGCGACCCAACCGTCCTTGACTATATGGAGATCGCGGACGACGTCTTCGGTGAGGAATTCAACATTGAGCTTCTCTCCGACCAGGAGCTCGTCGCGCGATTCGCGGAGCGAGTGGGGGAGATTGCCCCTCCCCATTTCGAAACACACGAGCTGAGAGGTCTTCGCTTGCTGTGTCCGAGGGACTTCCACTACAGACAGGGCTTCCGAAGACTGGGAAGCACATCCGAGCAGGCGCCCTCGGTTGCCTTGAGCCTGATGGCGCTTCTCGGCTCGAGGGCCGCGAGATCGGTGCTCGATGACCAGGACGCGTTCGGCCGGGAGATCTACCGGGTGGGATACCACGAGCTCGAGTTCGAGCTCGAGCAGGCTACGTACGGGGATTGGACGAGTGATCTGTACTGGAGCTGGCTCCACGCGATTTCCGCGCTCTTCGAGCCGTCGAGAAACCAACTCCCCGATTTCGCAAGGACGCGCGCGTGGGAGACAAGGATGCTATCGACAGCAGCGGCCGCGTGGGCGGACATACGGCGAGCACCTGCCGGGCACATGGATGCGGCATTCAGTCTCAGAGACGCGCTCTCAGAGGTCGAGAGTCATTGTCTCATGGTCGAGCCGTACCCGGAGCTCTATGTCCGGCTCAGAGATCTTCTCGATAATCTCAGAGACAAGCTGTGGGAGAACTACCTGCTCGACGACTCCATCTCAGCCAGGATGGATGCCTATCGCGAGTTCATCGTCTCTGTCGAACGATCATGTGTCGCGCCTGTCGGAGACACCACGCAGCTGGGCGCCGCGTCGGACGGCCCTATGGATCCGGCGTCCGGCCCGGGTTTCCTCGGGGGAACCGGGCGCGCGGAGCAGCGCGGAGTGCCCACTGAAAGCGTGGCATTCGTCGCTTCGGTCTACCACGACTTCGGAACGGGAACGACCATCGAGGTCGCTGTGGGGGATCCTGACCTGATCTACGTGAGTGTCGGGCAGGGAGAAGACAGACTGCTCTTCGGAGGTGTGATCTCTTCATTCTACGAGTTCAAGACGGTGGGGGAAAAGGCCCTCACGACCAAGGACTGGTTGAGGAAGCTTGACAGCTCGCCGCCGCCGAGACCCCAGTGGGTGATGGAGTTCCTTCAGGAGTAGTCGGCTGCTCCCGACGGAGAAACGACCGCGCCGAATCGTCCAAACTGAACAGCCGGGCCACTGTCTCGGATCAGACTACCGAGTGGTCCAGGTCGATGTCGCCTTCCGAGAACCGCCTCACGTTCAACCTGTCGATATCCAGATCGGGTTTCTGTCCGAGGATGAGCTGCGCGAGAAGCGACGACGCTTTCGGCGCGATCATGAAGCCATGTCCGCTGAAGCCGCTCGCCTGGAAGAGCCCGTCGACGCCGTCCGTCTCACCGATGATCGGCTGCGCGTCCGGCGTTACATCGTAGAGACCCGCCCACTGCCGCACTACCTTCACGTGCTTGAGCGCCGGCATGAGGAAGCTCAGCTTGTGCGACATCATCGTCAGGAAATCCACACTTGATTCCTCGTTGAAACCCGGCTTCTCATCCGGGTAGGCGAACCCGCCTATCACGGACCCGTGCTTCACCTGGCGGAAGTAGATGCCGAAACTGAACGAGATTATCATCGGGTCGAGGAAGCGCTCGAGCGGCTCCGTTACGAGGATCTCCCGGCGATACGGAGTTATCGGAATTTCCACGCCGACGGTTCGGGCCAGCAGTACACTGTGGCTTCCCGCCGCGTTCACGACGCGAGGTGTGTTGATGATTCCCCGCTCGGTCTCGACACCCACAATTCGGTTCCCCTCACGGAGAATGCGAGTCACCGGGGTGAAGAGCTCAATCTCGACTCCGAGTTTCACGGCGGCGTCCGCGTACGCCTTCGTTGTGAGAAAGGGGTTCGCGCTTGCGTCCGAGGGACAGTAAGTTGCCATGCGAACGCCGTCGGTGTTCAGCTGTCTCACAACACGTGTTGCTATCTCCTCAGGCTGGAGGATCTCCACGTCGAGTCCGAGTCTGCGCTGGAGCTCGAAGTTCTTGTGAAACTGCTCCACGTCCTCATCGGTGTAGGCAAGAACGAGGTAGCCTCCTTGCAGGAACTCGATGTCGGTGTCCAGTTCTTCCTCGAGCGTCTTGAAAATGCGCACGCTGTCCATGGCAAGCTGCGCGTTCGGTTCCGTGCTCCACTGCTGCCGGATCCCGCCTCCACACCTGCCCGTCGCGCCGCTGGACAGGTACTTCGACTCAAGGAGGACGCAGTTTGTCATCCCGCCCTTGGCAAGGTTGTACGCGACAGCGGCGCCGATGACACCGCCACCTATGATCACACAGTCAGCATTGGTTCTCATGACGTCTCTTGTCAGTCCTCGTCGTTCTTGCCGGCAAGGATGCCGATTTCCACAGGCATCGTCGGCGGTCGGTCAAGAAGAAACCTCATGTCGGCGACTTCTCCACCGACCCTCTCCGTGATGATCCGGGCGATGAGACGCGAGCACGTTCTGCCCTGGCACGGTCCCATTCCCGTCCGGAGAACCCGCTTGAGCTCGTCCAGCGTCGTGAGACCGGAGTCGATGGCCTCGACTATCTCGCCGTAGGTGATATCCTCACACCTGCATATGATTACGTCGTCCTTCAATCCTGTTCATCCTTGCGTTTGAAGTGCCTTACGATCATCACCTTGTCCTGCGGGATCTCAATTGACACGAGAGGCGTTCTATCGAGCGCTTTCGCATCGGCCACGCGAACGACACGCGCGTCGCAGACGGTGTTGCCCTCTCTGTCGAGGGCCGACACGATCTCGCCCTTCTCGGGGAGCGGCAAGTACTCGTACGGAAGCACGACAATCCCAACAGCGTCGGTTCGACCCGCGTCCACAACGAAGATGGCGAGGCCTGGACACGCGCTGATGCACAGCCCGCAGCCGTTGCACTTGTCGTAGTCAACCGTGGGCGTGTTGTTGATGTCCCCTTCTATGATGATGGCGCCTTTCGGGCAGGCCTGAACGCAGGGATTGCACGGGATATTCTCCACACATTCGATAACGACAACCGGACCCGCCGCAAGCCTCGCGGCCGGCGGCAACAGGCGCTTCAGTTCCTCGTCCCTCAGTATGCCGTTCTGTCTGTGGTTCACTTGGAGTCCGCCTTGTCCTCGTTCATAGAGGAGAGCATTTTCTTCTTACCCTCACGCGCTTTGGCGCCGAACGGACCTGCTCGGAGTGTCTCCAGACTGCCTGCCGCTTCAGCTCTCAAGCGTGTCAGTTCATCCGCATCGAACTCTGTGCCCAACCATTCGGCGGCCGCCAGCCCGGCGAGTCGTCCCTCTATCATAGCGGTCGAGGCCTCTTCGACACCCGATGCATCGCCGGCTATGAAAACGCCAGGGATACTGGTTTCGAGATGCGAACCGTGGACCGCCACCAGCCCGCCGAGTTCGGGCATGTAGGTCTGCCGACATCCCATCTGGAAAGCCAGTTCGCAGTTCGGCGTCAGGCCGACAGCGAGACACACGGTATCCACCGAAAGCGTGGTCTCGGATCCCGGCACAGGCTGCCAGTGATCGTCCACACGGCAGATCTCTGCGGACTCCACACGGTCCGGCCCCGTGACTCTGAGAACTGTGTGCGATATCAGGATCGGCACGCCCGCTCTTCGTATCTTCGCGGCATGCACGTGGTAGCCTCCTACTTCGGGCGCGGCGTCGATGACGGCTGCGACGTCGACGCCGGCCTGCAGCAGCTGATACGCGACAATCAGACCGATGTTTCCGGCTCCCACCATGAGCACACGCTTGCCGGGAACGACTCCGTACACATTCATCAGGGTCTGAACGGCTCCAGCGCCGTAGACGCCGGGGAGGTCGCAGTTCTCGAACGCCAGCATGTTTTCTGAGGCGCCGGTCGCGAGGATAACGGCGCCTGCCCTGAGTCGGACATGACGCCCGGCTGTCAGGAGCGAGAGCGTCCGGTCCGGATAGAGTCCGAGAACCGTTGTTCCCAGCATGAGCTTGGCCGGAAGGTCGCTGAGGTTCGCGATCAGTTTGTCCCCGATGTCGATCCCGCGAATCTGCGCGTAGTGTTCGCGGGAACCGAAGAACATGTGGGTCTGTTTGATCAGCTGTCCACCAGGAACGTCGTTCTCATCGATGACGACCGTCTCCACACCCATACGACCCGCGTAGGCTGCCGCAGATAACCCTGCCGGCCCCGCGCCGACGATCGCGAGCGGTATGGTCGCCACCTCGTCGGTGCCACGTTTCGTCTCAGACGGCGGCGGGCCTGCGGAGGACGGTTCGGCGAGTGGTACGCTGCCCTTTCCCCGCTGAGTTTCTACCCGCATGCCTTTCTTGAGCGGAGTCACGCAGGTCATGATGTTCGGGATTCCGTCGACGGTCATCAGGCATGACGAGCATCGTCCGATGGCACAGAAGAAACCTCTCGGACGCTTCTTCTTGATGCTCTCGCGGAGGACGCGGACGCCGTTGGCGTGAAGCGCAGCTGCGATGCTCTCGCCCTCGAATCCGAGGAGTTTTCTGCCATCGAATTCGAATTCGATCTCCCGACCGCGGTCGAACTCGAGTATCGGATGTCGCGTCAGTCGCACGACCGGGATCTCCGAAGCTGAGCTTTCCCCCTCAGGCAGTAACGTTTTGACGCTCGGACTGCCCGGGAGTAAGATGGGGTTCGGTAGAACGCTCCCAGTATGCGGGAGCGCCCGTTCGAGACATCTTAGCGACGATAACACCGTCGGGAACTGCGGGCAAGACGAATTGCCCTGCGCGAGCCCCGCCGTTCTTCAGGCGGGTGGGGGATGGCATGAGAGTGGCCACGGTCATGACGATAGCCGGTTCGGACTCATGCGGCGGAGCCGGAATCCAGGCCGATCTGAAGACGATGAACGCTTTCGGCGTCCACGGGACGAGTGCGCTCACGTCGATTACTGCACAGAACACCCTTGGAGTAAGAAAGTCCTTCCATCTTCCGGCCGAGCTTGTCGCCGAGCAGATCGACGCGATTATGGATGACATGGGGGCTCAGGCCGCGAAGACCGGAATGCTGGCAACCGTGGAGATCATGGAGACCGTCGCTGATCGCATCAGAGCACGCAGCATCCCCAATGTGGTTGTGGACCCGGTCATGGTGGCGACGTCCGGCGCGAGGCTCATGGATGAGAGGGCAACAGACATCTTCGTGAGAGAACTCCTTCCTCTGGCGCTCGTAATCACTCCCAATGTGGACGAGGCTGCTGTTCTGACCGGACTCACCGTGGACACACGGGTGGCAATGAGAGACGCTGCGCGCGCGATCTACGAGACAACGGGAGCATCTGTTCTGGTCAAAGGTGGGCACATGACCGGCGATGCGACCGATATTCTTTTCGACGGTGCAGAGTTCCACGATTTCACGGGCAGGAGGATAGAGGGCGGTAGGATCCACGGGACCGGTTGCACGCTTGCGGCTGCGATCGCTTCCGGACTCGCACGTGGCGACGCTCTCGCGTGCGCCATTGAGAACGCGAAGCGTTTCGTAACCCGCGGCATTGAGGAATCGTTCGACATCGGTCGGGGCAGTGCGCTCGTCAACCACACCGTTCACACTGCATCTGTCAGGGGCAGTGGCAGGATGGAGGAGTGAATTGAAACATATCTTCGGACCCGTGCCGTCGCGAAGGCTCGGTCTGTCCCTTGGCATCGATCTGCTGGTTCCCAAGATCTGCACGATGGACTGTCTCTACTGCGAGCTGGGTCCAACGACGGACAGGAGGATAAAACGCGGTCGTTTCGTCGACCTCAACGAGGTTCTGGACGAGCTTAGAACGCGTCTTGATGAAGATCCGGATGTGGACTACATCACGTTCTCGGGCTCCGGTGAGCCGACGCTTAGTCTCGATCTTGACGCTGCGATCGATGGTGTCCGGGCGGTGACGGACGCGAGGATAGCGGTTCTTACAAACGGCAGCCTCATGACGGATCCCGGTGTCCGGAAGGCTCTGATGAAAGCTGATGTCGTGATTCCGTCTGTGGATGCCGTCTCCAGAGAGGTTTTTCAGCGTATCAACAGGCCCGACCCCGGCCTCGACCCGGAAGCGATTATCGACGGAATCGCGACCTTCACGACGGAGTTCGACGGTGAAGTCTGGCTCGAGACCGTAATAGTGAAGGGCATGAACGACGATCCTGAAGAGGTAGCACGACTTGCGCACGCGGCCGATTTGATCTCGCCGGCCAAGATACACGTCAATACCGTCGTGCGCCCGCCAGCCATGGCTGGTACGGAGGCGGTCTGTGATGACCGCCTGCACGAGATCGCGAGAGCACTCGCCCCTCACGCGGAGGTTGTGGCGTCGCCGAGTGTCCACTCTCATGCCTTCGCCGCCGACTCGGCAGAGGTGATCGTTGACATGGCAGCCCGGAGACCTGTCACGATTGGCGATATCGCGGCCGCGCTCGGAGCGAGTCCGGGTGAGGTCGCGAAAATTGTTGGCTCCCTCCTCGATGGCAAGCGGTTAAAGGTTGTGCGGCACGGCGAGCTGCTGTATTATGTGTCTATCGTTCGCAAAGGGGAGGGGTCGTGAAGCTTGCCATAAAGGGATTCGACCAGATGTCCCTCGTTGACTGGGATGGGATGGTCGCTGCGACGCTGTATCTGCCCAACTGCAATTTCCGATGTCCCTATTGTCACAACGCCGGGCTCGTTCTTCTGCCCGACCAGTACGAGACCATTCCGCTGGATGTCGTGCTTTCCTACGTCACCGAGCACAATGATTTCCTAGATGGTGTCTGCATCACCGGTGGTGAGCCGTGCATGCATAAAGATCTTCCCGGGCTCATCCAGGCACTCAGAGACGCCGGTATGCGCATCAAGGTGGACACGAACGGCTCGTTTCCCGATATGCTCGAGCGGCTTATTGCAGATGAGTTGGTGGACTACGTGGCGATGGACGTCAAAGCCCCGTTGGACTACGAGTCATATGCGAAGAGCGCCGGCATCACTGATCGCCGGATCTTCAACAAGGTCCGCGGGAGTATCGAAATCCTGATGGACGGCCAGATCGACTACGAGTTTCGAACGACGGTTGTTCCCACGTTGCACCGAGCCAGTGACATGAAGCTGATCGCGGAACAGATCAGAGGAGCGCGCCGCTACGTCATACAGAACTACGTCGCGCGCGAAACGCTTGATCCCAGCTTTATGGACGAGTTGCCCTACAACTCAGAGCGTCTGAACGAGTTCAAGAAGATGGTGGGGCGCAAGGTGGACGAGTGCGTTATCAGAGGGAAGATCGACGTGTAGGGATATCGGCGGGGGATATCGTCGCCTGCTGATCACCGTTGCAACGTCACCCGGACGCACGAGACAGGGTGAAGAGAGGGACAAGAACGCCGGCAGCCGCCGGCGTTTTCATGTTCGGCAGTGTCATCCTGCGGGAGCGTTCCAGTGTCCGCAGGTGTCGCTTAGGGCCGGCGTCTCGGCTTGCGGATTCGCTGCCTCGGATCGCGTGGCCCGGGAAGGAACGTGTGTCTCTGATACATGCGGGTGCGCAACTGCTGGATGCTCGTCGCACCTGGAGCGTCGCCGGGATCGATCTCGCGCGCTCCCACGATCAGGAGTGCCAAGGCATAACAGGAGGTCAGCACCAGAACAAGGGATGCCACGACCGACGCCGGTCCCAGTGGGAAGGCGCTCACCACTCCGGCGATACCGTAACAGACTCCGGCGACGGCGTGGGTCCAGCGGAGGGTGGGGTCGGCGGTCGGCGTGACCGAATTCAGAACCGCGAGCGCCAGAAGCAGCGTGGGACGAACGGTGACCCCGAGCGGGGAGAAGATGAATACCGGCAGGTCCCCCGAGTGGCCGGGATAGGCGACCGCGAAGCCGGCCGCCACCACCATGAGGCTGAGCCGGAGTCTGGGCGTGCGTTCGAAGGACATGCGAAAGCGCGGGCGGATTGCTTCACGGAGCCATGCCATCGCAAGCACTCCGCTCACGAGTCCCCCGGCCAGCCACCAGGCGGGATGTGAACGGAGTGCTACGGCCGTCGTCGCGAAAGCGAGCGCCATGTAAGCACTCAGAAATCTCCCGACCTCCTCACGTCTGAGCCACCACATGACAGCGAGTACGGCAATGAGCAGATGGTGAAACCCCGCCAGCGGCAGATGGCGAAGGGCGATATCAGTGAGTGTGAGCGAATCGAGCTCCATCCTCTATGTCATACCTTTCTTCTCTCAGCCTGCTTCACGAGGTACTCCTCGAAGCGAATCCAGAACGGATCGACTTCCGGGTGCTCCAGATCGTGTTGTCCGTGCTCATCACGAACAATAACTCCGCTCTCCGGAGGCAGCAGCTCTCCTACGGCCGACGCGGGAATGCCCTCTGCTTTGAGGGCGGCAAGCACGGCATCGACGCTCTCCGGTGCTACGGTTGCTATCAGCGTGCCTTCACTGATGGCCTTGTACGGATCTATGTCAAAGACCTCGCAGACCTCCAGAACCACATCCTGCGTTACAATGCTGCGCTTGTCGACAAGGAGCCCCTGGCCGGACGCTCTTGCTATCTCGAACAGCGCGCCCCATATTCCGCACTCGGTCGCATCATGCATGGCGGTCGCGCGACCGGCCTCCGTAACGATGGCCGCGTCACGCACGACTGACATCTGGTAGAAGATCTCCTGGGCGCGCCGCGTCACATCCTCGCCGCGCGCCTCCGTGATGAACTCGGGGAACTGCATCGACATGAGCCCGGTTGTCTCGATCGCCGGTCCCTTCGTGATGACAATGACATCACCTTGCGATGCCTTCCTCGGATCGACCAGTTCCTCTGCGCGCCCCACGCCAATCACCGTGGCTCCTCCGACCATCGGGTAGCTGCAGCCGGCGTACCTGGCTGTGTGTCCTGTTACGATGGCCACTCCGAGACGCTTGGCCTCCTCGTGTATCGTGTTCCATATGGTGGTGAGCGTTTCCTTATCCATCTCAGGAGGCAGGTTCAGGTCTACGGTGAAGTAGCGCGCCGGGATTCCACTCACCGCGACGTCGCTGAGCAGTATGTGAAAGGCAAACCATGCGGCGTGCTCCCAGCCGAGTGCGGGCGCGATGAAGAAGGGATCGCAGGACATCACCATGACGTGATCACCGATCTCCACTGCGCCGAAGTCGACGCCATGTGTCGGTCCCACTCTTACTGTAGGGTCGGCGGCGCCGAGTCGAGGGAAGATGACCTCATCGAAGAACGCTGGTGTGGCCTTACCGAGCGGCGGGAGCTTGGTAGTTGACATTCCTTGCTGATCCTTTCTGTTCGCGCTCACATGTTGGGGTCGGGATCGTACGGTGGTCGTCTGCTCCGGCGGCGATCGCCGCGCGGGAGTTTCTGGGAGTACCTCTCGAGTGTGGCGTGATGGCTCGCGAATGCGATGTCATCAGGCAGAGCAGCGAGCATGAAGAAGCGGGCGTCCGCGGCGTCGTCACCGGGAGCAAGCGTACCCCCGAGGATGTGTGCCGTGAAGGCGAAACAGACGATGGGAGTTCTCGGATCCTCACTGCTCGACCATGAATCGAACAAGCTGTCTACCTCAATCTGAAGCCCGGTCTCCTCCTTGACTTCACGCACTGCGCTCTCCTCCGGCGTCTCTTCCTGCTCGATGAACCCGGTAGGGAGGCACCAGAGTCCTTCGCCCGGTGGGTACCTGCGTCTGACGAGCAAGATGGCGCCATCGCGCTCGATGATGACGGCAGTGACCGGCGCGGGATTCAGATAGAGGATGTAGCTGCAGTTGGGACACACGGGTCTCGGGTGTCCGCGCAGCCCCCTCACGCCCAAGAGCGTTCCGCAGCGCGGACAGTACTTGAGATTCTCGTGATTGTTCTGCCCGTCAATGTCGTAGACGATTCGCAAGCCTCCTGCGTGTTACGGTTGTGGGCGATCCCCATCATGTCGGGATCACCATAGTGTTCTATCCTTGTCCGGATCGATCAGCGCTCGTGGCAAGGGCGTTCTGCACAATGTCGATCGCGGCGACGGGATCGTCTGCGAAACAGACGGCGGACACGACGGCCGCGAACCTTGCTCCGGCCGCCACTACTGTCGCGACGTTTCCGGGCTTGAGTCCACCTATGGCAACTACCGGAATACCGGGCACGGCCCTCGTGATGCTGGTTATCCTGTCAGCTCCGACCGGGTCGTCAGCATCCGGTTTTGTGTCGGTTGGAAACACCGGCCCCACTCCGAAGTAATCCACGTCCGCTTCTACGGCCATTGCGTCGGCAACTGTGTTCACGGAGAGCCCGACTATTGCGTCAGGTCCGACGATTCTTCGAGCAACAGCAGCGTCGGTATCCCGCATTCCGATGTGGACACCATCCGCACGCACGGCCGCGGCGATGTCGGGGCGATCGTTGACGATGAACCTGGTCCCGGTTCCATCGGTCAGATTTCTCAAGGCGCGCGCGAGTTCCAGCAGCTCGGGATCCGGAAGCTCCTTCTCCCTGAGTTGGATGACCGGGACACCGCGTTCGACCGCTGCGCGTGCCAGCTCGATGTGCGGCACGTTCGGGGCAGTGATGACGAGGTAGAGTCCGCTCCCTGTGAGTCTGCTGCCGAGGCCGCCTCCATCCGGATTCATGGCCGGCTCCCTTGGTGCTGCATGTGGATGTGTCGAGACATCACGGCGTGCTGCCGTTACCGAGCTCGGTGAGGATCTGCATCGCGACCTTCCGGCCCGAGAGAAGCATGCCCCCGAAGATGGGACCCATCCTGTAGCCGCCGTGGACCGCTGCTGCGGCCATGCCGGACACGTACAGCCCAGGGAAGACCTCGCCGGTCTTCTCGACGACGGTCTTCTCGCCGTTCTCGGCCCACATGCTTTTCTCGCCTACGATGCCTCCGGTCTCCGTCGCGAGCCTGATGCCCATCTTCCGGACGGCGACGTGAACGATGTCCGAATCATGGCCGGTGGCATCCAGCACGACCTGCGCGGAAATCGACAGAGGGTCAACGTGAAGGCCGGCCGCGATGACGGGGCTCCAGAGGATGACCACACCTGAGACACGGTCGCGCGAGAAGATCACATCCTCGACCTTGCATGTGTTGAAAACCCTGAGCCCTGCCTTGCTTGCACCGTACGCGAGAGCCGCGGCAGTCTGCACTGCGTCCGCCGTGTAGCATCCTGCGTCGTGCGGGTGGTAGTCTATCCCGAAGTCGTCCATGATCGGAAGGGCGTCCTTCCCGACCACGATCTCGTTGAAGAGCATTCCTCCGCCCCAGATGCCGCCGCCGGTCGACAGCTTGCTCTCGAAGAGGGCGACGTTCTTTCCGGCCTCCGCCAGGTATCTGCCGGCGACCAGCCCGGCCGGTCCTGCTCCCACGATGGCCACGTCCAGTTCCAGTGACTCGGAGAACTTCTCGAAGAACCGCTGCGATATGGCTCTTGTGACGGCAACATCACTGATCATCGTTCTCTCCCATGCCTTTCTGCAGTTGTCGCGGACAGCTGAGCAACAAAGAAACGCGGGACCCTTGTTCCAGACAGGGGAGCCCCGCGGCATTCGCGTTCTCCCGAGTCGTTTCCCTACGCTGGCATTGCCCAGTTCAGGTCCGAAGGGTCGTTTCTCTCAGGCCGCTTTCCGGCCTCCCCCAACGATCTCGGCGCATCTCTTGTCGCCCACGCTCGAATCCGATGCTTGAGCGACTCTGTAACTTCGTATAACCTACCACACGGTTCAGCATCGGTCAATCATATAGCCGTCAGTCTCTGTGGTCGACATGGTGTGCTGAGTTACCGGAATCCCTGGTGTTTCTCCTGATGTGAACTTCTGACTCGAGCGAAAGAGGACACATGGAATTCACTGCTCACGGCGCCGCGAGAAACGTTACCGGCTCGAAGCATGTGCTGTCGGTGGGTGGAATACGGGTTCTGCTCGACTGCGGGCTTTTTCAGGGAAGAAGAGCAGAGAGTGAGCGCCGCAACAGGAATCTCCCGTTCGATCCGGCCTCGATCGACGTTCTTCTTCTCTCGCACGCGCACGTTGATCATTGCGGCAGTATCCCAACGCTGGTCAAGCACGGATTCACAGGAAAGATCTTCGCAACACATGCGACGGTCGATCTCTGCGACATCATGCTGCGTGATTCCGCGTTCGTACAGAGCCACGATCTCTCGTACCTCAACAAGCGTCGGAGGAAGCGAGGGGAGTCGGTGCTTCATCCGATTTACACTGTTGAAGACGTTGAGAAAGCGCTCGGGCATTTCTGTGGTGTTGACTACGACGTTCCGACAGGAGTTGCTCCGGGCGTCACGGCTACGTGGCGCGACGCCGGCCATATACTCGGGTCGGCGCTTCTCGAGATCGACGCGCATGAAAGAGGCAACTCTCGGAAGGTGGTGTTCACAGGAGATCTCGGCAGGAAGGATGTGCCGATTCTGAAGGATCCGTATCAGGTTTCTTCGGCCGACATTCTGATCACGGAGAGCACGTACGGCTTACGCACACACAGTTCGATGGATCACGTGAACGACGAATTGGCACAGTTTATCTCTGATGCTGTTCGGCGGCGAGGGAAGATCATAGTACCGTCGTTCGCCGTGGGGCGAACGCAGAGGGTACTCTACTGTGTTCATGAACTCATGCGTGCTGGGAGGATTCCAGAGTTTCCGATCTACGTGGACAGCCCGATGGCGGTTCGCGCAACGGAGGTCTTCCGCAAGCACACTGAGTGCTTCGATATTGAGATGAAGGCACTGATAGGCAGGGGGGACGACCCTCTCGGTTTCTCTCGCGTTCAGTACGTCATGGAGGCCGGCGATTCCAAGAAACTCAACAGACGCCCCGGTCCCATGATGATCGTATCGGCCTCCGGGATGTGCGAGGCGGGCCGAGTACTCCACCACCTCAAGAACAACATCACCCGCCGCAAGAATGCGGTCCTGATCGTCGGCTACCAGGCAGAGCACACACTTGGCAGGCGAATCGCTGAAGGGAATCGGATCGTGAGGATCTTCGGACAGGAGTACCCATTGAAGGCTCGAGTCAAGGTCTTCGATGAATTCAGCGCGCACGCGGATCGCGATGAACTGCTCACGTTTGCGAACGGGATAAAGCGACCTCCGAGACGCACCATCGTGGTTCATGGAAGTGAGGATCAGGCCATCGCGTTTGGGCATAGCCTCACAGCGGACGGGTTCGCAAACGTCTCGGTTCCAATTGACGGTGAGACGATTCAACTGTGATGTTCGACTCGTGCACTCCAACTTCGATCGGTGCAATTCAATTCTCGATTCAAGTTTCACGCGATCAAGACTGCGCTTGATTCGAGTTTCGCGCGATGGAAACGAGAGCGATCGAGATACACTTCGACACGATCATCGTAGTCGTCATCATCGGTCGCACAACTCTTGCGCGCGTTCGTCGCGACCGGCGCGCGCACTTTTCGCTTGACACTTCCGAAACACCATCCTATATGTGACGGGTGAGCGGTATGTTCCGTTCTCTTGAGTTCTTTGTCACTTGTTGACTGTTGATGTTCACGGCTTCGTGTATGCGCCGGTGTGACTTGGGCGGGCGCACTTCGGGTCTCATCGCACGAGTGATCATCAACGAGTGGTGGACGCCGGTGCGTTCCGGAGCAAGGGCGTGCGTGGCGGACGTGAGAGGAAGCCGGGTCGGCCAGATTGTCCCTCCGCGAATGGGCGCGGACTGGGGTCAAGGAGGTAAAGGACCAATGGCAGTAAAGACGGCGAAGAAGAAGCCGGCGAAGAAGAAGGTTGCTAAGAAGAAGCCGGCGAAGAAGAAGGTCGTGAAGAAGAAGGTCGCGAAGAAGAAGGTCGTGAAGAAGAAGGTCGCGAAGAGGAAGGTCGCGAAGAAGAAGGTCGCGGAAGAAGCCGGCGAAGAGGAAGGTCGCGAAGAAGAAGGTCGCGAAGAAGAAGCCGGCGAAGAGGAAGGTCGCGAAGAAGAAGGTCGCGAAGAAGAAGCCGGCGAAGAGGAAGGTTGTCCGCAAGAAGAAGTAGCGGGAGTCTTCCGATAGAGAAAGAGAGAGCGGAGCGCTACACGCGCTCCGCTCTCTTCACTTGGTAGCGCCAACGGGGATCGAACCCGTGTTACCGGCTTGAGAGGCCGGCGTCCTAGCCACTGGACGATGGCGCCATAATCATGGTTGGGGAGGGAGGGGTCGAACCTCCGCCGGCGGATCCAGAGTCCGCTGTCCTGCCACTAGACGACTCCCCAGAAGCTACTCGGTTGTCAGCGTCGACGCCAGCTCGCTCGCGGCCTTCAGCCTTGCCAGCACCTTCTCGCGACCGAGGAGAGAGAGCGTCTCGAAGATCCCGGGGCTTACCTCTTTGCCGGTCACTGCAACGCGCACCGGTCGAACGACCTTCCCGACACCCACGCCCCGCTTCTCCGCGAGTCGCCGGGTGAGCTCTTCAATCGTCTCCGACTCAAAATCAGGAGCATCGGACAGAAGTCCATACAACCCATCAAGTATATTCACACTCTCGCGCTTCGTCAACACCTTCTCAACGGCAATATCATCGAAGGTGATGTCGGCCGCAAGAAAAAAGCCCGCATGTTCGACGATGTCGGCCAGTGTCTTCAAACGATCGTCGATGAGATGCACAATTCGCTCAAGCTCAGCCAGTTTCTTCTCGTCCGGGGTATCACTGACCAAGCCGGCGGCCGCCAGGAACGGTACCACTCGCGCCGTTCTTTCCGGAACCGAGAGTCGTTTGATCCACTGAGCGTTCATCCAGGCCAGCTTCTCAGGGTCGAAGGCCGCCGCCTTTCTGCTGACTTTCGAGATATCGAACTCGGCAACCAGTTCATCTAGGCTGAAGAACTCCTGCTCGCCGCCGCAGGACCATCCGAGAAGCGCCATGTAGTTGACGAGGGCCTCCGGAAGATAGCCTCTCCGGCGGTACTCGCCGATGGCAACCGCGCCGCGCCTTTTGGAGAGCACTTGCTTGTCCGGACCGAACACAAGCGGCAGGTGGCCGAACTCCGGCGGTTCTGTCCCGAGTGCCTTGGCTATCAGTATCTGCTTCGGTGTGTTGGAGAGGTGGTCGCTTCCACGCACGACGTGCGTGATTCCCATCTGGCTGTCGTCCACCACTACGACGAAGTTGTAGGTAGGCGTTCCGTCCGAGCGCGCAATCACCAGATCGTCCAGTTCCTGATTATCCACTTCCACAGGGCCCAACACCATGTCATCGAAGCTCGTCTTGCCGTCCGGGATCCTGAACCGCACGACAGAGGAGCGACCTTCCGCGTCATGCTCCGCTGATTGTTCTTTGGAGAGCGCGGCGCACTTCCTGTCATACTTCCAATCGTGTCCCTTCTGCGAGGACCTGCTTCTGCGGTCATCGAGTTCCTCCGGAGAGCAGAAGCACCTGTACGCAGAACCCTCATCGAGAAGCTTCTGGATGAGCGGAGCGTAGGTGTCAGCTCGCTCCGACTGGAAGTAGGGGCCGGCAGCCCCGCCGATCTTCGGACCCTCATCCCAAACGAGTCCAAGCCATCTGTGATCCTCGAGGATCGCGTCGAGGAACTCCGTCGTGGACCGTTTCCTGTCAGTGTCTTCGATCCTGAGGATGAAGCGGCCGCCACTGTGTTTCGCAAGAAGCCAGTTGAACAGAGCCGTGCGGGCGCCTCCCATGTGCAGGTACCCGGTCGGACTTGGAGCGAATCTGACTCTCGTCTCGCTCATGTGAAACCATCCCATCGCTGGATGAAGAAACAGGCCTCGCTGGGAGAGGCCCGATGTCAGAATAGTACTATAGCAGCGCGTGAACGGCGATGTCAAGATCGACGTGTGGAGAACCACCGGCCTCCGAAATCGAGGCTGGCACGGTCCTTGCCCACACAATTACAGCGTGAGCCGAAACAGGCACAGCGGGCCTGCGTGCGCCGACCGAATGTGGAGGTGCGTCCCGGCTGCGCGCGGCGCATACCCCGGCTGCGCGGGCCACAAGTCCGGGATCGCGAGGAGCGGAAGAATGATCGATCTTATCAGAGCTGCGATGGCGAGGGATCCGGCTGCCAGGGGCGTTTGCGGTGTTCTCGAGATAGTGTTGACATACCCGGGGTTTCACGCGGCTATGGCTCACCGTGTGAGCCATGGGCTCTGGAAACTAAAGGTGCCGTTCCTGCCGAGGTTCATCTCGCAGGGGGTGCGTCTCTTGACCGGTATCGAGATCCACCCTGGCGCGGATATCGGCCACGGTTTCTTCATCGATCACGGCATGGGAGTCGTCATCGGGGAGACCACCGTCATCGGTGAGAACGTGACCCTCTATCAGGGCGTGACACTCGGGGGAACGGGCAAGGAGACAGGCAAGCGTCACCCTACTATCGGGAGCGATGTTGTCATCGGATGTGGGGCGCGTGTGCTGGGAAACATCGTGATCGGTAGTGATGTCCGCATCGGCGCCGGCTCCGTCGTCGTCAAGCCCGTGCCGGATGATTGCACAGTCGTCGGTGTTCCGGCGAGAATTGTGAGAGGGAAGGATAAGAGGGTCCTCGACGCTCCTCTGGCGCATGACGCGATCCCCGATCCGATCGTCAGCCGGCTTGCTTTCATTGAGGAGAGGCTTGCGGAGCTTGAACGCGGCGAAGTTGAGAAGACCTCTTGACAGTCTGAGCGAGGGGGGACTAGGCTGAAGTAGTTCTCCTCAGATGTGCCTCCGCTCATGTCCCCGTGGGACCACCGACTGGGGGGTGGGATTCATGATCAAGACAGTTCTCGTTATCTGTTTCATAGCTGCAACCGTCCTCATAGTCGGGTGCTCGGGAGAGCGTAGCGAGAGCGCATCTTCCTCGGCGGAAGCGGTCGATGAAACCTCGGGCGAAAGCGACGAGGGTATCAGCCAGGAAGATGCTGGTTCAGACGCCTTCGCTCCGGATGAGTCCGGAGTATCTGATTTGGGTAGCTCTGACGCGAGCGGGACCGGCGAAACAGCGGCCGAGACCTCCGGAGATGCGGCAGGAACGGTGTCCGAACAGACGACCGGCGAGTCGGAGGACCCTGAGGGTGCAATCGATGCGCGGGGGACCGACGAGACCGTGCCACTCGAGATGACTCCCGCGGAGGAGACGGCAGCGGCAAGTCAGCCGGACGTTCCCGGACAGGAGACTGACTACGTCTCACCGTCGGGGCTCAGCGTGATCCGTGCCTACATCTGCAAGGGCATAGAGCAAAGCGAACCGACCGAGGCCGGGAAGAGCTTTCTTCCCGAAGGGGACGGCGTTGGACGGCTCTGCTGCTTCAGCGAGATTGGTGGGGCCGGCGA
Organism: bacterium; assembly: GCA_025782395.1. Taxonomy (GTDB): domain Bacteria; phylum Joyebacterota; class Joyebacteria; order Joyebacterales; family Joyebacteraceae; genus Joyebacterum. Next base: position 140,478 of record JALGZD010000219.1, on the reverse strand, counting down.
GCCGGACACGATCTCTCACGTCTGGTACTGGGGCGAGCGTGACATGGGACGGGTTCCGCTTGAGGTCAGGAGCAGCCGCTGGCGCACGTGGAGCAAGAAAAAAGTTCTCGATGAATGGCGGGGGGAGTGGCACGTGGACATCGTGGACCGAGACGGCTTCCTTCTCACGCGACTCTACTTCTCCATAGAGTAGCAGCATCTTCCAGAACACGTGGATATTCCGAGCAGGTGCTCTCACGACACGCGAGGGCACCTTCTTGCGTACGGGGATCTCCCCTTGACACGGGCAGATATGCTGATTATATAATATAAGCACACTTGCATATTCACAGGCAGGAGATGATGGAGCAATCCATGCGTGGGGAGAAGGGTAATACAGCCCGAGGCGACGGCCACGTCATTTCCGTGGGAGTCCCGGCTGATGCCGATTTCGATGGTGCTTCCGAGCTTCTCAGAGCGTTGGCTCACCCGGTGCGACTCAGGATTATTGAGCTCCTGAGCTCGGGGGAACTCTGTGTGAAGCGACTTGAGGAGCTTCTCGGGATCCCACAGCCCTCGGTCTCGCAGCATCTGCGTCGACTCAAATACGGAGGACTCATTGAATCAGAGCGGCGGGGCCATCTGGTCTGCTATCGCCTGGTGGAAGAGAGGGCAGCGGAGATAGCGCGGCTGGCGCTTACGCGTCCCGATGTGAAGTAGGAAACGGAGATCTGGAGGTAAGGGTTCGGAATGTGGAACCCGAGCGGTGCCGACTGCATCGTATTGAGAGCTGAAGAAGAAATTCGACGTGTCGGCCTGGGCCGGCACCACCGCAGGAAAGGGGTAGAGAAATTGGCAGCGAAGAACCTGTTCACAGCAACGCAAGAGAACTTCGATTTGGAAATCCTCAATTACGAGGGCCTTGTGCTCGTTGACTTCTGGGCGCCATGGTGTGCGCCGTGCATGGTTGTTGGCCCGATGGTTGAGGAGATAGCAAGCGACAACGCCGGCAAGATGAAGGTGGCGAAACTCAATGTCGACGAGAATCAGCCGCTCGCGCTGCAGTACGGCATTCGTGGGATCCCGTCCCTTCTCTTCTTCAAGAACGGTGAGCCGGTCGACATGATTGTCGGCGCCGCCGCGAAGGAGAACATCCAGGAGAAGATCGACGGGCTGCTCTAGGGACGATTCAGCAACGGACTATGCGGGGAGTTGCACACGAACCCCGATCCGACAGATTCGCGAATACAGACCGGAGCGCGCGAGGCGGAAGCGCCGGCGGACCCGGTGGAAGGAATGCAGATGAGAACACGAACTTCTCTGTATCTTGTGCTTGCAATTGTGCTTATTGGTCTTCTGACGCTCGTTGGGTGTAGCGATGAGGCCGGGGTTTCAACGCAGGCCGGTAGCGCGACTGAAGCCGTGGCTTCATCAGCGGCAGGTGACGACACGGGGATCGGCGTTGGGTTGTATCCTCCCACATTCACGCTTCCGGATCTCGACGGGAAGATCGTGACGTTGGAGGACTTCAGAGGCAGCGTCGTTGTTGTCGATCTCTGGGCGACCTGGTGTCCTCCATGCCGCGTGGAGATCCCGGTTCTGATCGACCTCTATGAAGAGTACCAGGATCAGGGGCTCGTCGTACTTGGTGTCGGCCTCGACAGGGGAGGCGCCGCGGACCTGGCGCCGTTTGTTAAGAGCAACGGCATCACGTATCCGATTCTCGTCGGCGGCCGCGCAGTGAGTGAGGCCTACAAGGTGACCGGGATTCCGACCACCTTCATCATCGGCAGAGACGGGCGCATCGTTGCGAAGCACGTCGGTTTCGCAACGGAGATGGCTCCAGAGCTCAGATCCGACATCACGAGTGCGCTCGCGACAGATGGTGCTGGTGCCTAGTTCGGGAAACAGCGAGGCAGCTCAGCGCGGGTAGGCTACACTTGAGACTCGGCGACATCGTGCTTCCACTGATCATCGTGAGGAAGTCAATCTTCAGTCTGGAACTCGTCGGTGAAGGCGGTACCGAGACCTTCCGGATTGCCATAGGTCTCAATCCGGATGGTGGTGACAAAGCGTCCGAAGGTGATTGCAGAACTCCCGAGGGCGAATTCAGGATCGTCTCCATCGAGGAGTCGAGTGACTGGGAGTACGAGGGTATCCGATCCTACGGTCCCTACTTCCTGCGCCTTGAGTGCCCGCCCTGGGAAGGTATCGGCATCCACGGAACTGATGAGCCCGACACCATCGGGGCCAAAGCGAGTCGCGGATGCATCAGGATGCGAAACGAGGATCTTGAGCGGCTCGTGCCGCGTATCGAGATCGGAACGAAGGTCCGCATTCTGCCGTGATGAAACAAGAGGAGCCGGCATCATTCTGAACCCGGTGGCGGCTCTTGAAATGAGTTGACACCGTGACTACGCGGACGTATACTCCGCTCGCCTCGAGCCGACGGTGCTTCTGTCGGCGAACCCAGTGCAATCCTCCGGAGTCGCTCCATGCAGCCCGGCCAGTTCGTTGCCGTAGCGGGAAACATCGGTGTCGGGAAGACTCACCTGACCACGCTCCTCGCGAATCATCTGGGGTGGCGAGCCTTCTACGAACCGGTCATCGACAACCCGTATCTCACCAACTTCTACGCGGATATGAACAGGTGGTCTTTCCATCTGCAGGTGTTCTTTCTCTCCAAGCGGTTCGAGATTCACCGGGAGATGGTGGGGTCCGACGAGGCGTGTATCCAGGATCGGACGATCTACGAGGACAAAGAGATCTTCGCAACGACGCTCCACCGCCAGGGCTACATGTCCGACCGCGACTTCGAGAACTACACGTCGTTGTTCGACTCGATGACGAGTTTCTTGAGGACACCGGATCTCGTGGTCTATCTGAGAGCCGACGTCGGCACATTGATGGAGCGGATCCGGTGTCGGGGAAGGGATTGCGAGCGTGCTATCTCCTCCGAATACCTGAAGGCTCTGAACCGGGCCTACGAGGAGTGGATCGTGCGGGTCTCCCGGGAGACGCGAGTGATCACCCTCGAGACCGACGACCTGGATCTTGTCTCGGACGAGTCAGCGATACATGGCGTGCTGGAGATGATCGTTGCACAGCTGGGGATCGGCGCTCGCGGGGAAAAGGTTGCAACAGCAGCGCTCAGAGGTTGATTTCAGGGAGCCGGCGGCTTGGGCAAGTGTCCGGCGGCTTCTCAGAGAAGGAAAACAGCTATCGGACGTGAGAGAATGAGTCTCGCCGGTCTCCGGCGGGACTCTTGACGATTGATACTCATTGGTGCTATAATCGGTTTAGACAGTAGATGGAGGATCCATGACAGGCAGGAGACTCACAGGCCTCGTAGTATTGTGCGTGGCCGTTCTCGTGTTGATGGGTATAGGTACGTCGTTTGCGGCCCAGAAGAAGGCCGTTGATTTTACGTTGACGAACATTACGGGTGAGGATGTCACTCTCTCGGAACTTCTGAAGGATGGTCCGGTGGTCGTCGACTTCTGGGCGATCTGGTGCAAACCATGTGTGAAGGCCTTTCCGGACCTCCAGGAGATCTTTGACAACTACAGAGACTGCGGTCTTACAGTTGTGGCCATCTCGATCGACGGCCCGCGCACGACCTCAAAGGTCGGGGCATTCGTGAGAGGCAAGGGGAATACGTTCGAGGTTGTCCTGGATCCCAGCCAGAAGGTTGCGCGCAAGTACCACGTGACTTCCGTTCCGAGGACGGTTCTCGTGGATATGGACGGGAATATCACCTACGCGGTTACCGGCTACAGGCCGGGCAACCACGATGCGCTTGTCCGGGCGATCGAAGAACTTATCCCGGGCGGTTGTCCTGAACCCGCGGAGATCGAGGCCGTGAACGAGGGGGAGGCCGGTGAGTAGGAGCGTGCGTTCCTCGACTGCCATTGCCGTAGTCGGGCTGCTTCTCTCTGTGATAACGCCAGCTGGTGCGGAAGACAGTGTGTGGACCGGCGGCGTTGTTCTCAGTGAGTACCTGCACAACACGAGCCTCGACGCATCGGCTTTCGATACAAGGCTGGAACTCGATGCAGGCATCGGTCCGCTGACGGTCGGCGTGGTCTATCGGGCCTACCAGCTCTCGGACCCGACCTACAATCCCTCCGGCGTCGATCTGGCGCTCTCGGAGATCAGGTACCGCTTCGCCGATCTCGAGCAGGGTGATCTGCACCTGAGAGTAGGGCACTTCTTTTCGACATTCGGGCGTGGTCTGTCGCTTCGAAGCTTTGAAGACATAGATCTGGAGCAGGATACCGCTCTCGATGGCCTTCTGATCGAGTACGGCGTCGGTGGTGTGCATTTCACAGGACTCGCCGGGACAACCAGAGAGGTTCTCTTCGGGACGCGCTACAGACACCACGAGCTTCGGGCGATCCGGGCGGAGCAGTCATACGCGGGTTGGCTGAAGCTGGCCGGCAGCGCAGTAGAACGGGTCGCCACCCAAGAGGATTCCGATCCACTCGTCCCAGGCACTCTCGGGAGGTCGGAAGATATGCTCCTGGGTGCGGAGCTGGAGGCGTGGGGTGGGCCGGTGACATTCGTCGCCGAGTACACCGGGAGATACATGGAGTACTCGGAGACGAGTGAGGAAGCATCCCAGGGTCACGCCACCTATCTGGCAGGCACCTTCGAGCTTCCCTGGATGACGCTCTTCGGTGAGTTCAAGGATTTCGATGACTTTGAACACTACCTTGTTGGTCCTCCGACGGGTGTGCGTGATCATCTCTGGGCCCTCATGAACCGCACGACCTACGAACCTGATCTCAATGACGAGCGAGGGTTTCTTGTCGAGGGCAGCATGCCGCTTGGGGATTGTTCAACGGCAATGGCCGGCGCGTCGGAAGCACGGAACCATGAGGCCGAGCTCCTTCACTGGGAAATCTTCGGGCAGGGCGATCACTGGTTTGAGAGCGGAGGCAGTGTTTCACTGGCCGGAGCCTGGTCGAGGGAGTACGAGCTTGGCAAGTTCATCGAACACTTCACGGTGGGCGGCGAGCTTGCCCTGCCGCCGGAATTCGGAGGAGATATCGAACTTCAGCTTCAGGCGCAGCAGACGGAGGAGTTGACGGGTGACGTGCATGAGGACTACCTCTTTTCGGCAACCGTCTATCCACGCTGCGATCTGACATTCGCAACCGTGGTCGAGACCAGCAATGATAAGACCGAGGAACGAAGCGTCTGGATGATGACAGAAGTGAAGAAACGCCTTGCCGACGATCTCGAGGTCTCCGTCAGCGTGGGGAACGAGCGCGGGGGTCTCAAGTGCAGTGGCGGTGTCTGCTACCAGGAGCCTGAGTTCGAGGGTGCGCGCCTGAAACTCAGTGTGTTTTTCTAGGGGGGCGAGTGCCGAACACTAACACACGACTCAGGCGCCGGATGCGTCGAGCTATCTCGATGATGGTCCTGATCACTGTGTGGATAGCGGCTCAAGGAGGATGTGATTGGTTCGCCGATCCTGTCGAGATCAATCTGCTGCCTTGGGTGACGATTACCAGCTGCCCGTCGGGTGGAGAAGTCGTGACCGGCGACGACGTGACGTTTGAGTGGGCCGCTGGCGACTACGACGGGACCATAGCGGAGTTCGAGTGGAGCTACGACGACACGGTGGTGGGAGCCACGTTTGATGACGTTCTCACGGTCGAGGACGTGGCAGAGGGCGACCATGTCTTCATCATTGTCGCTATCGATGACAAAGGTGATGAGAGTCCACCCGACACTTGCTTGTTCGCGGTTGGGACTGCGGGTGGCTTGGTCGACAGAAACGTGCTTGTGGAGTTCATCACGACATTCGCCTGCGTCAACTGTCCATTCGGGGAAGAGGCGCTCAACAACCTGATGGACGAGTACGGGGCGGACAGACTCTGTGTCGTCGCGTACCACGATGATACACAGGTAGGAACGGATGAGACGATTGCCAGGATCGACTGGTACACGGACAATCCGGATTTTCCCGGAAGCCCCGTGGCCTATCCTATTGCCGTCTTCGACGGCGGGAGGATCGTCGAGGGGTCGAGTTCGGTTTCTACGGCCCAGGAGAACTATGAGCTTGAGATCGAACTCAGACGAGCGATCGGTTCACCGCTTTCGATGCGGCTCGTGGGAGATCTCGGTGGGGGGCGGGCAAGCCTCACGGCCAAGGTGAGAGTGATGGACGCTCTCCCAGTCGGCACATACGTTTTGAGGACGGTTGTCTTGGAGAACGACATCAACTTTGCGCACGAGCTCTTCCCGTTCGTCGCGCGGGATATCCTTGACGACGTGCCGTTCACACTAGCTGCGGTCGGCGATTCCGTCGAGGTTGTCTATGATGTCACGATCGACCCTGGCTGGAATCCGGCGAATCTGGATGCGATAGCGTTTGTCCAGAACGATGAGACGATGGAGATAGCCCAGTCCGCGCGACTGGAGGCACGATAGCAACCAGTCTGCGCGACCGGAAGTACGATAGAGAAGAGAGGCCACAGCAGACGGGATCCAGCATGTGGCGGCTCAACAGAGAAGAGAAGCTGACAACTGAAACGGGGCAGGCACACTGTCGCCACAACGATCGGCGGGAGGATCCTGGCAATTGCAGCGGTATCGCCGCGGGAGGAGCACTCGTATGACAAGGCGATCGGTGATCGTTGGTCTGGTGGCAGTTGTTCTCATGATCTCAGCGTTCTCCGCGCTCGCGTCGGACAGGACGGTGTTGGCGGAGATGTTCGGGGCGGTGGGTTGTGGGTATTGTCCGAACGCCCGTGAGGCGCTCGTCGAGCTTCAGGCAGAGAAGGGCACTGGTGAGCTGGTGGTGCTCTACTACCACGTCAGCGATGGCTACGCTACAGGCGAGACCTACGCCCGTGCCAGCTACTACGGCGTGGGGGGAATCCCGCACGTCGAGTTCGATGCTGTGCAGGACGTCATTGGGGCCAGCCCGACGGTCATCGACATATACCGCCCCATAGTCAACAGCAGGCTTGCGGTCCCGAGTCCGATCGAGATCGAGTGCATTGGTTCGATTGTGACCGAAGGAACTCGTGGAACGGTCGGGGGTTGGGTGACTGCGAAATTCAAGGCCACCGATACGGTAGGCGTGGGTGATCTCAGGGCGCAGTTTGTGGTGTATGAAGACGTCAGCGTTGAGTATCCGTTCACGGTCCGCGACATGCTGGCACCTGAGACAGTGACGACGCTCAGCGCGGCTGGAGACTCGATCGAGTTCACGAAGTACTTCAGTGGCGTCACGAACTCGACGAACGACCCGCTCAATATGCACATCATCGTTTTCATTGAGGACACGTCTCCTCAGCAGATCGTTCAGTCAGCGCTCATGCCGGACCCGTATGACTTCGAGATGGTGGCCGACAAGTTCGCGGAAGAGATCGACTACTGGGGCGAGGCTACTTACACGCTCCTTCTGCACAACACCGGCACGTCCGACGACGATCTGAACGTGGACTTCACCACCGATTTCCCCGGTGATCCCTACAACTGGGTTGCCAACTATTGCTCGACGGACGGCGTCTGCTACATGGGAGCGCACTCATTCTTCGTTCCAGCCGGAGTCACCGAAACGCTCTACGTCCACATCATGGACTACAACGGTACGCACCAGGACATCGGAACGATGACGATATCCGTGGAGAGCAACAGCGCCGGGTTCACGAAGGAAGCGGACTTCATTGCCTTCTGCGACCTGACATCGATTCTGCTTGTCGACGACGACGGCCCGATGCTGTACGAGACGTACTTCCAGGATGCTCTCACGGACACGGGCTATCCGCCATACACGTGGGACTGCAACACAAAGGGACGGCCGAGCGCGACGCTTCTCAAGTCGTTCTATGCGACGTTCTGGACCACTGCCAGCGCGGACGCGATGACGATCGTCGCAGACGATGAGCTGGCGATGATCGAGTATCTCAACGCTGGCGGAAACCTCTGCCTCGCCAGCATGAACTACCTGTCGAGTCGCAGCAGCACGAACACGTTCATAACCGACTACCTCCACATCGACTCGTGGACGGACGACACGTCCGGGTTCATCATGAACGGTGTCGCCGGCGACATGATATCCGACGGGATGGCGCTCAGTCTTCTCAGTGGTCCGTTCCCGGTTTCTGAGAGCGACAGTGTGACGCCGGCATCGGGTGACGATGTCATCTTCTCGGCGGACAGCGGACACAAGGCCGTCAAGATATCAGAGGATGGTCACAAGGTGGTCTTCCTTGCGTTCCCGTTCGAGTGCGTGAAGCCGGTGTACGCTCCCCCCGACAACAACCGTGTGTTGATCGATCGGATCATGGCGTGGTTCGACTTCGACGAGACCGGTGTGCCGGACGACGGCGCACCCGACTTCGCGAAGCTGGTGCTCAGCCAGAACATGCCCAATCCGTTCAATCCAACCACGAGCATCCAGTTCAGCGTGCCGAGCAACGCCGGCCGCGTTGAGCTCTGTGTCTACAACGTGAGCGGAAGGCTCGTGCGCACGCTCGTGAATGATGAGCTGACCGCGGGGCCGCACTCCGTCGTCTGGAACGGCAAGAACGATGACGGCAGAAGTCTCGCCTCCGGCATCTATTTCGCGAAGCTGACGGCCGGCGACGAGACCGCAGAGAAGAAAATGGCGTTCCTCAAGTAGTGGGTCTCTGGCTGTTCCGTGTCGAGTGGGCGGCCGGCGGCATTCTCGCCGACCGCCCGCATCACGCGGGTTCTGTCTGGAAGGAGCATTCGAATGCGGATGTGGCATCTTACGCTTGCAGCAGCGCTCTTCGTCTCCCTGATCTTCCCGGTCGTATCGTCGGCGTATCCGCGTGACGATGCGGCGATGGTGGAGGTAGAGATCCTCTCCAGGGAAGACATCCATCGTCTGAACGATCTGAACATGGATATCATGTCGGTACGGGACGGAGTGGCGCAGATTGCGGCGATTCCGGGGGAGATAGAGGTCCTCTGGGCGAACGGCTACCGGCCTGTCGTGGTCGTCGAGAACATGATCGCCGATGTACACTCCCTGCGGCTGGCCGACCGCGGCGAGTACCACAGCTACACCGAGCTGACGGCCGACATGGCCGCGTGGGCGGCGAACTATCCGGATATCACGGAACTCATCTCGATCGGGCCCAGCGTTGAGGGCCGTGAGCTCTGGGCGATGAAGATCACGGACAACCCGGACGTTGAGGAGTTCGAGCCCGAGATCCAGTGGATCGGGGCGCACCATGGGGATGAGACGATCAGCGCCGAGGTCTGCTACTACATGATCGAGTATCTCCTGGAGAACTACAGTGTCGACCCGGACATCACCTGGCTCATCAACGAGCGCGAGATCTGGATAATTCCGATGCTCAATCCGGACGGCTACGAGAATGGCTCACGTTACAACGCCGACGGCATCGACCTGAACCGCGACTACTACAGTCCGGACGGCTCCAACGCCGGTACGTGCTGGAGAGGGGCTGAGTCGAGGGCGTTGAGGGACTTCAATGTGGGGATGAACCCCGTGACATCTCTCACGTTCCATTCCGGTGCGGTCTGTGTGAACTACCTCTGGGACTATACGTACGACCCGACACCCGACGAGCCGATGATCATCACGCTCTCGAACGGGTATGCATCGTACAACGGCTACTGGGTCACCAACGGGGCGGACTGGTACATCATCAAGGGAAGCTGCCAGGACTGGTGCTACGATGTGCGTGGCGAGATCGACACTACCATCGAAGTATCTACGATCAAGGATCCGCCCGCATCGCAGATCACTCCGATCTTTAACGATAACCGAGATGCGATGCTCTACCAGGCTCGCATGTCGGGACGCGGCATACGTGGCCTCGTGACCGACGGCGGTACCGGGGATCCGATCTACGCGACCATCAGCATTCCCGAGATCGGCAAGGACGTCTATACGGACCCGGCAGTCGGCGATTACCATCGCATGGTCGAGTCCGGGACGTATACGGTTATCTGCTCGGCCGCTGAGTATCCGACGCAGACGGTCTACAACGTCTCGGCGAGTCTCGACACGTTTGTGATCGTCAGCTTCGCGCTTGAACCGCCGCCCCGAGGGGCGATTGCGGGTTACGTCTACGACGAGAGCATGAGTCCGCTCGGTGGCGCGACTGTTGAGCTCACAGACATAGAGGGCTATTCGTCCGTGAGCGCCGCTGGGACCGGCTACTACGAGATCAATCACATCCCGGTCGGCACTTACGACATGAAAGCAACCAAATCCGGCTACACGCCTGCCACGACCGATGACGTCACCGTGTCCGACGGCATGACATCGAGTGAGAACTTCGTTCTCTCCACTCCTGTCTTCTTCGACGACTTTGAATCAGGTCTCGCGGCGTGGACGGGAGCTTGGGGGACGACAGCGAGCGAATCCTACAGTCCATCCAGATCGATGACCGACAGCCCGGGCGGAGACTACGGCAACAACGTCAATACCACCGTTGCACTCCAGAACTCCGTGGATCTGTCCGAGGCGACGAGCGGTCTTCTCTCGTTCTGGCACAAGTACGACACAGAGCCCGAATACGACTACTGCTATGTTGAGGTGAGCACGAACGGTGGTTCAAGCTGGACCGAGGTGGCGTCGTACGACGGCTTTCTTGAGGACTGGACGGAGGTGCAGATCGACCTCGCGAGCTACGTCGGTACGAGTGCCTTCAAAGTGCGGTTCAGACTTGACTCAGACGGGTACATCACCAGCGATGGCTGGTATGTTGACGATGTCGCGATCTCAGGCGACGTGCCGGGCACGGGGGTCGACGACGTTGCTGTGCGAGGACTCTCCGTCTCCAACTATCCGAACCCGTTCAATCCAAGGACAACCGTCAGGTTCCAGATGCCGGCTGCCGGAGCGGTGAATGTAGAGATCTATGACGTTGCCGGGCGAGTGGTGCGTGCGGTACTGGTGGATGAAGAGCGCGAGGCCGGTGAACACGAGTTCGTGTGGGACGGGACTGACGACACGGGCCGCGAGACGGCCGCAGGCATCTACTTTGTGAGGGTTGAGGCTGAAGGAGACGTCGCGTCCTCGAAGATGGTCCTTCTCAAATGATGATGAGTGAGCTGGACGCAAGACAGGGGGCCGTGTGGCCCCCTGTCTTTGTTTGGTGCGCCGGGCATGGCAGACGGTGCCAGGGACGGCGCTGCCAATAGGACTCAATCCGTGAGTTTCGCGAGTTCTGCCTCGAAGAGCGATCGGAGCCGCCGGTCCGTGGTGAGATCAATGGCCACCGTCCACTCAGACACGGCCTCTTTGGTTCTGCCCGCTTCGGCTAGAAGACGAGCCAGATTGGCTCGTGGTGATGCCGTCCTCGGCCTCAGTGATATCTCTCGACGGAGTTCGCTCTCAGCTCTCTTGAGATCTCCCATCGAGTAGTATGCTTGGGCAAGTCGTGTGTGGATGTGCTCGACCGGTGTGCGGCCTGCTGCTGTTGCATCGAGCGCCCTCACCGCCTCCGCGTACATGTCGTTTGCGAGAAAGATATCCGCCAGGCGTGAAAAAGCCTGGCTGTGGCGCGGATCGATACCCACGGTTCTTGTCAGAGCCTCGAATTCCTTCTCGTGTTCCGACTCATCCGCGTAGATCAGCGCAAGGGTGAAGGTCGCATCCGCGCTCTCCGGATCAAGCTCGAGTGCTCGCTCGACGTATCTGATGGCCTCATCCGTGCTCCCGAACAGTTTGTACGTCTGTCCGAGCCCGAGGTACGCGAGAGCGTTCTCGTCATCGAACTCTATTGCCCGACGGAAGGAGCGCTCGGCGGCCTCGTACTGCTCGATGCGAAGCTGGGCGGAGCCGAGACTCACGTAGGCGTGAACGTACTCGGGATTGATCTCTATCGCCCTTCTGAAGAGCTCGATCGCGCCCTCCATGTCTCCCGAACGGAAGAGGAGGATCCCTTCGTTCACGAGCCCCTGCTCCTCTGTCGCGTCCGTCTTCTGCATGAACTCGAAGCTCCCGCCGCGTCTCGCGGCGTCGGCGAAGCTCGTCGATGCCAGCTGCTGTCGAAGGAAGGTCGAATCCGTCACGCCGGTCGCGAATCCGACCGCCACCAGGATCAGTGCCAGGGCCACCAGGCCTCCGGGCACACGGTTGGGTTGTCCGCGCAGCACCAGAAGGAGGGCGGCGATGCCGCCGACGACTCCAGGAACGGCGAGCACGGGAGTCCTGAGCAGCAGAGCGGGGAGGAGTGCCGCGACGAGAAGGGCGATCCCAGCGAGTGCGCGAGCACGTCCTTCACCCAGGACAGTCACCAAGTCCCACTTGTTTCTTCCCGCATCTCGGACCTCAGAAGGGCGAGTGCGACGATGCCTTTCGGGATCCAGAGCGCCGTCTGCTCACCCGCATAGGCGGAGTATCCAAGGCTCACCGCGAAGAGCGTAGCCGCTCCCATCATGAAGCCCGCGAGCGGCACGTATCTTGAGAGACGAAGAGGTGGGGCGTAGTACAGGAAGTAGACGGAGAGCGTGGCCACGACGTATGTGAGGGCGACGTAGCTGACGGAGAGCGAGAAGAGAAAAGCCAGCGCCACGTAGATGACCCCGGTCAGGCAGTAGTCTCAGGAAGTGCAGCGGTTCCGTTGAGCAGGAGACGCATCGCGGTCGCGGCCTGCGCCGTGAAGAACGCCGCCGCCATGAGGCCGAGCAGTGCTATGACGTCGAAGGCGTGTGCGACCGACACGAAACCGCGGGAACCCATCAAGAGCCGTGCCGCGAGTACGATTCCGACGGCGGTTGCAGCGACGTGACAGAGCGTCGTGACAAGATCGATCGAGCGCACAGTGTCTCTGAACCCCTGAGGTGAGTACATCCTGTACCAGAGACCCGATAGAGGGACGATCAGAATGAGGTCGATCAGGGAATTCGACAGATCGGACAACGCAAAGGGAGTCACGCCGGCGAACGCTCTGTAGACATTGGCCCTGGCGAAGAAGAGCTGATACACATTCTCGAGCTGAGAGCCGAACAGACGGGTCACCGCCAGAGTTATCGACGGCAGCGTGAAGAAGATGAACATCGTCGGGTAGACGAGAACCGCTGTCAAGAGTGCGCGGGCGGGCTTTCCGGTCTTGATCTGTACGTAGACTGCCGCCAGAACGCAGCCGGCGGCCGCTTCGATTCTGATGCCGGCCGTCGTTCCCTGGAAACCGTGGTAGAACGGATTCAGGAGATTGATGAACGCCTCGGCAAGTGTGTGATCCTTGGGGATCAGGTATCCGATCAGCTCCGGTTGCTGGCCGGCTCCGGTCAGAAGCAAGTCCACGAGTGGAGGAAGAAGCGTCAGGAGCCACGCGAACAACATCAGCTTGGTAACACGTTCTATTCTTTCCCTCGCCATGGCCGCAAGAACGACGGAGAGAGCCAGGAGGGGGGCGATGTATGCAAGCGGGTAGTGCACGAAGTACGAGAGGAAGTGGAACGTTGTCAGTTGCCCCGATACCTGCTCCAGGAAGTGCCTGAGTGCTATGATGGAGGCCAGAACGAGAATCCACCGCCCGGTCGAGATGGGCGCTCTCTCGATTATGTCTATGAGTCCGGTAGCTCTCTCCCTGAGCCGTGCGGCCATGTGCTCGCTAACCTCGCTGTCTGTCCGTGCGGCCATGTGCTCGTCAACCTCCCAGTCTGCCTGCGCGATAGTGGATACCATCCTTCGCAAAGCCTAAGCCGCAACAGATGGCGCTGTCAAGATGCGTTGGGAGCGAGCGACAGATCGTGCCCCGAATCGCACCTCCGCCGTAGCCAGTCCGAAAGGCTTGACCTCAGAGCGTGCTCGCCGTAGAATCCCATGACACACTTGGCTGACTGGGAATAGAGGATCACAGGGAGCAGAGGCCATGGACGAACGTCTTGACGATCACGAACTGGAAGAACTCCTGGCAGACGAGGAGCACAAACTGACTCAGTTGAGAGAGCTGGTGGACAGTGCCTGCGAGGAGATCATGGGGGGGAGGCTGGATCGTCAGGAGGCCACGGTTCTCGCGCAGCGTGTCCGTCGTCAAGCCCAGGAGATCATCCCTGACATGATGGACAAGTTTGATCTCATCTACCAGAGCAGATTCGAGCGCCTTATCTCCCAGTATGTCCATACTCGCTCCGACAAGACTGCGGACTAGCGTTCAGCCGGGAACCGGGTTCACCGATCACCCGGTGGAGTTGGGGTTCTTTCTGTGGTCATGGAGTTACCGGCCGGTCCGGCAGCGTCGGGCCGGTGTCTCTGATAGGGGAGTGGATGAAGATCTCAGTGCTGGCGAGCGGCAGCTCGGGCAACTCGCTGGTTGTGTCGTCCGATTCGGATGGGCTCCTGGTGGATGCGGGCATGTCCGCCAAGCGCATTCAGAGCGCCTTGGATGAAGTCGGTGTGGACGCCGGACGCCTGTCCGGCATCCTGGTGACTCACGAGCACTCCGATCACATCAGCGGGTTGGGGCCGGTCGCAAGGCGTTTCGGGCTGCCGGTCTTCGCCACGCTTCGTACACACGAGGCACTGAAGAGCCGCGTTGGTGACGGTATCGATGCGGTCGTGATCGAATCCGGAACGTCACACAGGATAGGTGCTCTTACTGCTTCAGCATTCAGCGTGAGTCACGATTGCGCTGACCCGGTAGGATACACGATCACGGACGGAGATCACCGGGTGGCCATCGCGACCGACCTCGGAATCGTTGGCAGAAGCGTTCGCCACCATCTGTCTCAAGCGGACTGTGTGGTTCTGGAGTTCAACCACGACGAGCGAATGCTGCTGGAAGGTGACTATCCCTGGGCTCTCAAGCAGCGCATCATGGCCAACACAGGCCATCTTTCGAATGCGGCTGCAGCAAGAGAGCTGACCGCACTGGCCCGCGGACCGCTCTCGGTACTGATACTTGCGCACCTTTCCCGCGATAACAACACGCCGAGGCTCGCATTCGAAACGGCCGTGGGTATTCTCGAGAAGGCAGGTAGATCCGACGTCCACGTGCTTCTTGCAGGCAGGGAAGAAACTCTTGGTCCAGTAGATCTGGGCAACGGAACGTACGGACGCAGTCGGCGCGCAGGCGCCGGGCGGGTCCGCTCGAAGGAGATGACGACTACATGCACAGAATAGCGATTATCGGGACGGGCTACGTCGGTCTTGTTGGGGGAGCCGGGTTGGCGGATCTGGGTAACACTGTCACCTGTGTGGACCAGATCGAAGAGAAGATACGGCACCTTCAGGCCGGCGAGATCCCGTTCTATGAGCCCGGGCTCTCCGACGTCGTACTGAGGAATGTGAAAGAAGGACGGCTCAGTTTCACGACGGACCTGGCCACCGCGATCAGAGAGAACGAGGTCATCTTCAGTGCCGTCGGCACGCCCGAGGGGGAGGATGGTGCCGTCGATCTCTCACAGGTCGACGCGGTCGCCCGCGACATCGGGCGCAACATGGACGGCTACCGGGTCATCGTGCAGAAGAGCACCGTTCCTGTCGGTACGGCACGCCGCGTGCGTGGGATCATCGAGGAGAACCAGAGTGAACCGTACGAGTTCGACGTTGTCTCGAACCCTGAGTTCCTCCGGGAGGGGGCGGCGGTCGGCGACTTTATGCGCCCGGACAGAGTGGTGGTCGGGGCGGACAGCGAGAGGGCGAGGCAGATTCTGAGAAGCATCTATGCTCCGCTCTACCTGATCCGAACACCGATCGTGGACACGACACCGGAGAGCGCCGAACTCATCAAGTACGCGTCGAACGCCTTCCTTGCGACGAAGATATCGTTCATAAACGAGATCGCCAATCTCTGCGAGGAGGTGGGCGCCGATGTGCAGACCGTGGCGTATGCGATGGGACTGGACAAGCGGATCGGCCCGAAGTTCCTTCACGCCGGAGCCGGGTATGGTGGATCTTGTTTTCCGAAGGACACGAAGGCCCTGACGAAGATCGCTGCTGCGGCCGGCGTGGAGTGTCGTATCGTGAATGCAACGGTCGAGGTCAACAGACTCCAGAAAGAACGCATGGTCGACAAGGTACAGGCAGCCGCCGGAGGTAGCGTGTCGGGCAAGACGGTCGCGCTCCTTGGACTGTCGTTCAAGCCGAACACGGACGACATGCGCTACGCGGCCTCGATAATCCTCGCGGAGGGTCTCAAGGCGAGGGGCGCAACCGTTCGCGGTTACGACCCTGTGGCTATGGATAACGCTCGCGCCATCATGCCGTTCGTCGAGTTCGCACCGGACGCCTATGAAGCAGCCACCGGTGCGCACATACTCGTACTTGTGACGGAGTGGAATGAGTTCAGGCAGCTCGACACCGACCGACTCACTGAGGTGATGGCGGGTCGCGTGATAGTCGATTGCAGAAATATCTACGAGCCCGAGACTGTCGAGAGAGCAGGCTTCCACTACGTTGGGGTCGGCCGCGGCAAGCGTGCGAAGGAGTGATTTCGAGGAGGAGAAGATGGCTGGAACTGCCCTGCCCAGGGGAATCAAGGCGAAGCGACTGATTGACGGTGTCAGCGTCAAGGAACTGAGGCTCATCCCGGATGAACGCGGCTACCTGATGGAGATGCTCCGTTCAGACGACGAAATCTTCCAGGAGTTCGGCCAGGTCTATCTGTCTGTGGCCTACCCCGGTGTGGTGAAGGGCTGGCACTACCACAAGACGCAGACGGATTTCTTCACGATCGTGAAGGGAATGATGAAAGTAGTGCTATACGACGACCGTCCGGACTCGCCTACCCGTGGTGAGATCAACGAGTTCTTCATGGGCGAGCTCAACCCCATGCTCATAACGATTCCCCCAGGCGTACTGCATGGAATGAAGGCCATCGGTGACGCACCCGGCTTCCTGGTGAATTGTCCGACCAAGCCTTACAACTATGATGAACCGGATGAGTTCCGTGTCGACCCGCACGACGGGACCGTTCCGTACGACTGGAGTCTCGAGGAGGGCTGAGTCGCAGCGCAGAAAGCGCTTGACGCCTTCGCCGACAGCGGCTGATAATAACCGTTTACGGTCCGAAGCTGTCCGGGTAGTACCCGGCGCCTCAACGCTTCACCTGCCCCGAGACGCGTTCCCTGCGCGTTCACAGAAGACAGGATGACCATGAAGTTGTCTCTTTCGCGGAAACACCATATCTCTTTGCTGCCGGTTCTCATTACGGCAATGCTCCTGTTGTTTGCTCTGCCCGGGGCCGTCCGGGGCGAGCCGGGTACGGGAGGGGGATATGGTCCCGAGACAATCACCACCCCCGTGACTGCGGCCGTGTTAGCCGGTCCAGTGAACGAGATGACCTACATCGTCGGCCCGGGAGACGTGTTCTCGATAACGGTCTCGGGGCAGAGCGTTATCACGCACACGGGGACTGTGACACCGGAGGGGACTCTTGTTCTCCCAGGCATAGTTGTGACGTCGGTTTCGGGATTGACGTTGCAGCAGGCCAAACGCGTGCTCGTGAACGAGTTGGAGCGCGTCTACCACGACGTTGAAATAACAGTTGTGCTGATCGATCTCAGGAAGATGCGAATCAGCGTACTCGGTGCCGTCAAGGATCCGGGGAGCTACATCGGGAACGCGCTGGATCCGGCCAGTGTACTGATCGCGATGGCTGGTGGCTTCGAGCCTGGAGCGAGCAATCGGAACATCACAATCACGCGCCGCAGCGGCAAGGTCGAGATCATCGATCTGACGAAGGTAAGAAACACGGGAGATGCCGGTCTCGATCTGCCGATACTCGACGGCGATGTGATCCTGGTGCCGTACGCATCGCGCTTCGCACATGTGTTCGGCGCCGTTGGACGACAGGGGCGATACGAATGTGTCGATGGCGAGACAGTGGACTCGCTCATAGAGCTGGCCGGCGGTTTTTCGTCGGGAGCCGTGCGGGACACGGTCGAGCTGAGGACCTTTGTGGACGGGCGCACGACGCGCTCGCGGCTGCTGAATATCAGTACCGATGCGGGCGCATCCTGGCCGGTCGGTGACGGCGACCAGTTGTACGTGAGATATCGGCAGGATTGGAATTTTGTGAGACAGGTGCACGTGGAGGGTGAGGTGCGGCACCCGGGTGCATACGGGATCAACGAGGGCGTGGACAGGCTCTCGGATGTCATCCGTCGGGCCGGGGGGCCTACCGAGCGGGCATCTCTTCACGACGCAACATTGATACGAGTTCAGTCTGCGGGCGTTGTTGATCTCGAATTCGACCGTCTGGCAGAGATCCCCGTCGGTGACATGACCCCGATTGAGTACGCCTACTTCAAGACAAGGCTCCGGGAGCAACCACGCGCCGTGATCGTCGACTTCGAAGCGGTTCTGTCCGGCGACACGTCTCAGGACGTAGCGCTCATGAACCGTGATCGCATTGTAATTCCTCGCGCGAACAACCGGGTCGGTGTCTCTGGACAGGTCCTGAACCCCGGCTGGGTAGAGTATCTGCCGGGGCAGCGATACGGTCACTACATCCGCGAGGTCGGAGGGTTTGCAGACAGTGCCAGGAAGGGCAGTGTCAAGGTTTTCAGACGTTCTACCGGCCAGCGCCTCTCGGCACGGCGCGCCGGCATCATTATGGCAGGGGACGAGATATGGGTTCCTGAGGGACCCGAGGGCGATTGGTGGGTGACGGTGAAAGAAGTGGTCCAGTTCGCCGCCTCGCTGGCGACCGTATACCTCCTGCTGGATCAGGCGTCGACCAACTAGTCGGTGTTTCCCGGTTCGCAGGCGGATCCGACAACAGCAAGAATGGAGTCTGATGCGGAAGAACGCGAGCGTAATGGCTGTCTTTTTCTCCTGGAGACGTCTCATCTACCGTGTGACGGGGACGGCGGCCGTCGTCGCCGTGATTGTCAGTCTTCTGCTCCCCAACTGGTATGGGGCCAGTGCCTTGATCATGCCGCCCGAAGAAGGCGAATCCCGAGGCGGTCTGCTCGGCATGTTCACGCAGATCGGCATGGATTTC
This sequence comes from bacterium, assembly GCA_025782395.1. GTDB lineage: Bacteria > Joyebacterota > Joyebacteria > Joyebacterales > Joyebacteraceae > Joyebacterum. Next base: position 121,579 of record JALGZD010000219.1, on the reverse strand, counting down.
GGCGGCTCCGGACTCCTCTCGACGACGCCGGCTACCGACCTGAGCATCGGAATCCTGAAGAGCCGGCTTCTCAGGGGGAAGATCGTCGACAGGTTCGATCTTGTGTCGGTATACCGTGCCAAGACGAGAGAACACGCCATTGAGGATCTGTGGGACCACATTCGCTTCGACACGACGCCCGAGGGACTTGTAGAGATCTGGGTAGAGGACCGAGACGCGACACGGGCCGCGGATATGGCCAATGCGTTTGCAGGGTATCTGGATGAGCACAGTCGCTTTGTGAGCGTTCGGAGCGCCGGTCGGACGAGGGAGTTCATCGAGAGTGCGATCGTCGATGTGAGAACGCGCCTCGAGGAAGCGGCGGAGGACCTTCGTGCATTCCAGAAGGCCAACACCGCTATTGAGCTATCCGAGCAGACGCGTGTTACCGTCCAGGCCGTGGCGGAGCTGGAATCGGAGCGCGGCAGGCTTGAGATCGAGAAACGCGTTCTGGAGACGTTCTCGATGCCCAGTCTGCCCCGCATACGTGAGATCGAGACGAGGCTGAACGCAATCGACCAAGCGCTCGGTGAGTTGTGCGGAGGAGTCCCGGACGCGGGTTCGGATCCGGCGAGTGGGGTTTTCCTCCCGGTGGGCGAGATACCCTCACTCGTGCTGCGGTACGCGGACCTCTCCCGTGAAGTCATGGTTCACGAGAAGGTCTACGAATTCCTGCGGGCGCAGCTCGAGGACGCGCGGATCCAGGAGTCCAGGGACCTCCAGGTCGTGATGATTCTCGATGAGGCCGTTCCTCCCATCAAGAAGACCCGCCCGCGCAGGAGCATTGTCTGTATCCTTACTACTCTTCTCGCACTTGCTGCCTCGCTTGGGGTGGCGCTTGCGGCCGAGTCCTTCCTTGATTTCTCAGAGAACGCGGAGTCACCCACCATGGTTACTGACTCCAAAGAGTCCCAGATCCTCCTTCGGCTGGTGAAGCGGCTCGCGAGCTGGGGGCGACAGGATACTGCAGAGGGGACTGGTCTCTCGCCGGAATCCCTATGAAGAGAACCGTGCTCAAGGGCGTGGCATGGGTCGGCGGCGCGATGTTCGCGGTTCGCTCCGTTCGCTACGTTGCGTTGTTTCTATTGGGCGGTCTTCTCACACCGAGCGATTTCGGTCTCTTCTTCGCAATCTTCATCATCATAGACGGACTCGCTCTGCTTCAGGGATTGGGCATCGGGCATGCTCTTGTCTACAGGCAGGACGAGACGGACGAAGCCGCTGACACGTCGTTCCTGCTGTCCGTAGGGATCGGCGTCGTGCTCATCGTCATTGCCTGGTTGGCTGCACCCCAGATCGGGCGCTTCTACAGCGAAGAAGCGATGACGGATCTGTTCCGGGTGGGGTCGATCATTCTCCTGCTCCATGCCTTCCGTATGGTCCCGTTCCGGCTATTTGAGAAGGCTCTCGATTTCAGGCAGAAGCTCCTGCCTGCACTCGTCGGTTCTCTGGCCTATCTGACGGTCTCCCTTTTCCTTGCGTTTCGTGGCGCTGGAGCCTGGGCACTGCTCGGCGGCGAGATTGCATCCGTGCTCTTCGAAACCGTTTCGTACTGGATCATCTCCCCGTGGAGACCTCGTCTGCGCTTCAATGTGCGACTTGCCAAGCAGAACCTCGCGTTCGGGTGGACCGTCATTGGTGGCAGCGCGCTCATCTTCGCCTTCAGAAACGCCGACAGGCTGACCCTGAGCCGATTGCTCGGTGCGCACTCGCTCGGGCTCTACGTCTTCGCCTACGCGATCGCGAATCTTCCGGCAACGCTCCTGGTCAGAATCCTCAACACGGTGCTCTTTCCCACGTACAGCTCGCTTGGTGATGACAGGGCCGCGCAGCGCACCCTCTTCCTCCGGGCAACGTCGTACATGGCGGGAGCGGGACTCCTGTATGCTCTGGGTCTTGCCTCCCTCGGACGTCCGCTTCTCGTCGCACTCTACGCCGGCAAGTGGGAGGGAGCAGTTGTGCCCCTTGCTCTGCTTGGAGTCTTCGCGTTGTTTCGCGCGCTCTCGGCTCTCGTCGGGGATCTCCTGATTGGGACAGGACGACCAAGCGTATTTCGGGCAATCTGCGGGCTGCAGCTTGTGGTCGCGGTGGTGGGGCTCTACCCGGCCGCCAGTCGCTGGGGTGTTGTGGGCGTGGCCTACGTCATGACGGCGGCCGCAGCCGCTGCCCTTGCCGTTGGCTGGCCGGCTGCTGCATCGATTCTGGGAATCGGATGGAGCGATATGCTTCGGGCGCTCAGGGCGCCCGTCGTGACCTCGGTGATCGTGCTGGCGCCCGCCTGGGGGCTTGCACGGGTTCTCTCCGGGGGCGCCGGCACCTGGACCGTTATCGGTGCCGCGGTGCTGCTCGGTTCCGTGTTCGTGAGCATCTGGGTGGTGTCTGATCGGGAACTCCGGGGGGAGTGGCGTCGGTTGTGCTCTCACTCCGGGTTGCTGGGTCGTGCACCTGGCGATGGAGGCAAGGCGTGACAGACCCTCTGTCAGTGGGGAAGTCGGCCGGGATGTGGGTTCTCCTCGCGGGGATTCTCGGGCTCCTGGCCCTTGCTGTGAACGCCGCCCCGTTGCCTACGGCCATTGGTGTTGTTGCAATTGTTGCCGGTGTGGCGCTCTCTCGACAGTTCGGTCCTCTCGAGGCATTATGGTATGTGTTCGTCGCCTCGATCCCGCTACGGGAACCTCTCTCTTTCGACATCCACGGGACGGTTTCACTGTGCGCCAGTGACGTACTTCTTCTGTGGCTCGTGGTGGCCTCCGTTCGACGAGACGGCTTCAGGGATATGTGGCGCGAACGCCGCACCCTCCATATCGCAGCTGTGATCGTCCTGTTGAGCGTGGCAGGGCTGTTCACCGCGTCCCGGTTCTTCTGGGGGGTCGCATCCGTCTACCGGATCATCGGGCAGATCGCCGTGTTCGTCGTGGCGACGGTCGTTGTGCGCGACGGCCGGCGGGCGACCCGGACTCTTCTCGCTGTCCTCGTCGGGCTTGTTCCCGCAATTGCCTACGGCTTCTACCAGTCCTTGCTTCCGTTCGGGGCCGATCTGCCGGACTGGGGGAACAGGCTCATAGCCTACGGTTTCCACGGAGAGCGCAACCTCCGGGTGTTCTCGACGTTCAAGCATGCGCTTCTGTTCTCACACTATCTGTCGACCGGTGTCGGGATCGCGATTGGTCTCCTGGCGGGAAGGCTTTCGCGAGGACTTCGCATCCTGGTTGGGTTTCTCGCCATTGCAGCGGCGTACTGCAATCTCTTCACCTACTCGATTGGCGGACTGCTCGGGATGGCCGCGGGAATCGTGATTGCTCTTGTCGTCGGGTGGGGACGGCGCGCGATCGTGCTTCTGCTCCTGATCTTCATTCTCCTTACTGCTTTTGCCCCGGCGGCCCTTCTGAACAAGGCGGAACGGGTCTTCAAGGGTGAAGCGACCACGGGAGTTGCTCGTCTTGTCACCTATTCACAGGCGCTCGCTGTCATACGTGCCCACCCGTTTGTCGGGGTCGGATGGGGTGGGATCAGGGGAGCACTCGAGTACGACTACCGAGTAACGAGAGCTCACGTTGTGGGCTTCGGAGCGGAGAACTACTTCTTGCAGAGAGGCATGGCGCTCGGGGTGCCGGGGATCCTCTTGTATGGGGCGCTCTGCGTGATATTCTTCTCGGGCGTGATTCGGTCGCGAGACCGCCCGGGCTGGCCGCGCGTTGCCGTGCTTGCTGCGGGAGTCGCCTTCTACGTTCAGGCACAGAGCTTCCCTGCCGCAGCGACGTCGAGCAACTACCTGTTGTGGATGCTCTTCGCACTCGCCGCAAACATGGCCGCTTCAGAGCGCAAACAGGGAGACGACGCGTGAGAAGACCTCACAGGGTGCTCTATCTTTTTCACAAGAGCCTGACGGAACCCATACCGCGGCTCCACGGAATAGACCAGGTGCTTGCGCTCGCGGCGAAGCGATCGTTCACGGTGGCCTCATTTGAACCATCGCGGCGAACTCGCTCGAAGAGCGATCTTGAGGCATACAACAAGATGTGCGCCCGACTGGCTGCTGAGGATGTTCGGCATGTCGTTCTCCCGGTGATCGGGTCACGTTGGATCGAGATCCCGCTGGGAGCGCTTGTTCTGCTGACGGAGGTGCTCTTCCACGGGGTCCGGATCGTGCACTCCAGAAGCTACATACCCGCGGTCATGGCGCTGCCGGTCGTGGTGGTGACTCGCGCGCGACTCGTGTTCGACATGAGAGGGCTCTTTGTGGATGAGTACATCTTCGAAGGTGCGCTGAAACACGGAACACGGAAGCTCACCTTCGTCCGCTGGTTGGAACGAACACTGATCGGAGCTTCGGACGCCGTGGTCGTGGTGTCACAGCGCTTCCGAGATCACCTGTTGTCGCGGCCCGATCTCATCGAGGTTGCCCGTGACGAGCGCATCACAGTCATTCCGAACAGAGTCGATCTCAAGCGCTTCACGGGAACTCGAGAACCGGCACGCGCTCTGAGGAAACGTCTGGGCTGGGAGCACAACACGGTCGTGGTCTACGCCGGTTCCACGGCGCCGTGGCACCGGCTCCGAGCGGGCATGGGCATCGTTCGACGCATCGCGGATCAGAATGCCGACGTCAGGCTCCTGATTGTCGCCTATCCATCCACACTCTCGGCCGAGGAACTCGCTCTGGAAGTCGGACTCTCTTCGGAGCATGTTCATTTCGTAACTGCTCCGGTTGAGGATGTGCCGGTTCTGCTGAGCACCGGAGACGCCGGCCTCATGCTGGAAGCCGACGATATCAACAGGAAGGTATGCGCGCCCATCAAGTTCGCTGAATACCTGGCTGCTGGACTTGCCGTCATCGGCAGCGACGGGATTGGTGATACGGACCACTGGATTCGGGAGGGAAAGATAGGCATCATCATCGACCCCGACAACGAGGATGATGCGGCGCGCCGCGTAGGGGCGTTTCTCGAATCGGAGGATTTCAGGTCGGGAGCGGTACGGGAGCGGTGCATTGCGTACGCCTCAGAGGAACTGGACATGCAGGCGACGCTCAAGCAGTACGATGACATCTACAGGGAGTTGGACAGGGCATGAGTATCGCTGTCGTGGTCGTCAACTACAATGGCGGCTCGGAGATCGTGAACAACCTGCGAGTGATCGAGTCGCAATGTCCTGACTGGGACATCGTTGTGGTAGATAATGCATCCAACGATGGAAGCGTCGATGCCATCCGTGCCGCAGTGCCGCGCGCCCGCGTGGTGATTGCGTCGAGAAACCGTGGCTACGCAGCCGGCGTGAACCGAGGTCTTGATGAGGCCGGCGGATCGCACGTGCTGATTCTGAACCCGGACGTGGCGCCGGTGGGCGGGGCGCTTCAGGCCATGGGCCGGGCCGTTGAGGCGCACCCGGATTTCGGAATTCTGGGAGCGTTTCTGGTTGCCGCTGACGGTCAGACGGTCAAGACAGCAGGCAGAGATCTGCCGACGGTGCCCGGCATACTCCGGGAGGGGTTCTTTCTTCCCGTGCGGATGCGGGGTATGGCCGGGAGAAAGCCATCGGGTGGTCCGGAGATCGTCGAAGTGCCGATGGTGTCCGGAGCCGTCATGGCGGTCGGGCGGGAGGCGCTGGATCGACTCGGGCCGATGTGCGACGATTTCTTTCTGTACCATGAGGATTCGGAATGGTGTCGTCGCGCGCACGAGCGAGGGCTTCGTGTCGGATTGGTTCGGGGTGCGGAGTTCGCGCACGCTGGTGGACTCTCGACTCGCGGGCGGGAAGGGCCGGCCTTCGCCGCGCGCGTTCTCTCAGACTTCCAGTACTTCTGCGACATAGAAGGACAGAGCGCTGAACGCATCCGCCGCATCTGGCTCTGCCGCCTACGATTCAGGGCGCTGGGCTATCGCATGGAGTCTGCGTTTCGGCGTGCTGTGGCCGTTCGCCGTCGGGGGAATACGCAGGCAAAGAGCGGCACCGGGCGGCGAGAGCGCTCGCGGCGGCGGGCCGCCATCTACGCGCTTCTGGCGGATGCGCTCGTCCGGTTCCGCTGGTCACAGGACGAGACCGGCCAGAATGCGCATCCGTCACGGCTGATGGAATTCCCGGAACAGCGTTTTGTGGATCCGGACGACAAGCGGCCGCTTGTCCTTCACGTCATCCCGAATATGGAGTTTGGTGGGGCACAGCGGATCGTGGAAGCGACGGTTGAGGGATCTCTCGGTTCGCGCTTTCGGTTCGCAGTTCTGTGTCTCACGCATATCGGGGAGATAGGGGAGGAACTCCGGCTGCGGGGTCTCGATATCTTTGTTGCAGGTCTGAAGGGCTGGAGACGGCCGGCCGACTGGAGGAGAGCGGCTGATATCGAGGCGCTCTACGAGCCGGATCTCGTTCATTCACATCTTCTTCCCGGGGACATTGCCGCGTACTTCGGCTTCCGTAGGCGTGTGCCGTGGGTGTCGACGAAGCACAGTGTCGATCTCTGGATGACCGCAATTTCCAGAGCCGCAGAGCGGTTTGCTCTCAGACGAGTACAGCTGGTTCTGGCTGTCAGCGGAGGGGTCGCCGGTGCGAAAGCGTATCTCGGACGACGCGGCGTGCTCCCGGTAGTCGTGCAGAGTCCACCGACGGTATCGCTCGCGGAACAATCGGCACCTCTCTTCAGACGGGGCGAGCGCATCCGTCTCGTGATGCTGGGCCGGCTGCATCGCGTCAAGCGAGTGGATCTCTTTCTGAGGATGGCAGCACAGCTGGAGCAGCTTCACCCCGGTCACTTTGACTTCCGCGTGGTCGGTGATGGTCCCGAGCGGGAGAGACTCGAAAGGCTCTCCGACGAGCTCGGGGTCCGGGAACTCGTCGAGCTGCGTCACGCCGTGTCGGATGTCGCGGCGGAACTCGACAACGCCGACCTCGTGCTTCTTCTTTCCGACCACGAGGGCTTCCCACTCGTACTACCGGAGGCGCTGGCGAGAGGAAGAGTGCCCATTGTGCGACGTACGCACGGTCTCGAGGAAGCATTGCCGCCGGCTCTCTCCGACTGCTTCGTCGATGGAGCCGATCCGGAGGCTGTCGCAGCCAAGGTGCTCGAGGTATGCGACGATCATGACCGCTACAGAGAGATGGTCGCGAATGCAAGAACCTGGGTGGCGGCGCGAGTAGACTACGGAGGCAGAGTGGGACAGATCTATGATGATGCCCTCGCTCACCGGGAGCCTCGCGAGAGGACGCGTGTACTGCACATCATCACGCGGCTCATCGTTGGGGGAGCGCAGGAGAACACGATCGCGTCCGTGGCTCGAGTCGCTCCGGATCGCTACGACTCGCGACTGTGGGTGGGGCCTCAGACGGGTTCGGAGGGCTCGCTTCTGGACGAGGCGAGAACGCTCGGGATCGTGCCGTACGTACTTTCAAATCTTGTCCGCGAGATCAGTCCATTCAGCGATCTCGCGGTTCTGGTCCAGCTCGTCCGGCTGATCAGACAAGGGCGTTTCGACATTGTCCATACGCACAGTTCGAAAGCCGGCATCGTTGGACGTCTGGCGGCGAGGCTGGCTGGTGTCCCGCACATCGTTCATACCATACACGGCTGGGGATTTCACGAGCACATGAATCCGGCGCGTCGCTGGTTCTATGTCACACTTGAAAAGCTTCTTGAGCCGATGACGCACGTTCTCATATCGGTCTCGGAGCGGACCACACGAGTAGGATTGGAAGCCGGGATCGGCTCGCCGGACGTCTATCGCTTGATCCGGAGCGGCATTCCGCTGTCGCGCTTCCATCGTGATGAGGAGTCGCGACTCCGGCTTCGAGAAGAGATGGGGGTCAAGCGAGATGATCTGGTCATCGGAACTGTGGGACGCCTTTCTCTGCAGAAGAATCCGGCCGATTTCGTTCATGTTGCAGTTCAGCTCTCAAGGCGCTTCAGGAATCTTCGCTTCGTCTACGTTGGGGATGGCCCGCTTCGGGCATCGGTGGAGTCGGAGATAGCCGAGGCCGGGCTCTCAGACCGCGTGAGCCTGTTGGGGATTCGCAGCGATGTTGACGAACTGCTCCGGGCGATGGATATCTTCATCCTGACCTCGCTCTGGGAAGGGTTACCACGAGTCGTGCCACAGGCGTTGGCAACCGGCGTACCCGTCGTAGCGTACGACACGGCCGGGATTCGGGAGAGCGTCGTGGAAGGCAGAAACGGTTTTCTGGTGGCTCCCGGTGCGATCGACGATATGGTAGAACGTCTGTCGCGCCTCGTCGAGGATCGTGGGCTCCGTGACGGAATGAGTCGTAACGCAATCGAGGAGTTCGATTGTTCGTTCTCTGAAGAAACGATGATCGATGGGCTCGGGGAGCTTTACGATGAGCTCACCTCCGGCGATCCACCGCCCGTGTAACCACCGGCCTGGTGTGGGATTCGCGGCTGTCGCGCCTCCGTGCTGGATTTGTATCTCGGGGTGCGGCATACAGCTTGCACGCTGACTCGGGTTGGCTGCGGACGGAAAGTATCTCGCAAAACGGTTGTCGGGTGAAGCTGGAAGCGGTATACTCCCAATCTGCGGATTCGTTTGATCGGGGCCCTGCGGGGCCCGTCATTCTGGAAGGGACAGCTCGCGATGAAAGCACTCGTCACTGGTGGAGCAGGATTCATCGGCTCGCATCTCTGTGAAGCACTCCTCAAGAGGGGCGATGAGGTTTGGATCGTGGACAATCTCTCTACTGGGCGATTCGAGAATATCGCTCACCTCGAGGACAATTCCAAGTTTCACTACACGATAGACACGATCCTAGACGAACGCGTGGTCGGTGAAGCGACCGCGAAGGTCGACGTGGTCTTTCATCTGGCCGCTGCCGTCGGCGTCGCCTACATCATCGACAATCCGCTGAAATCGCTCGAGACGAATATCAAGGGTACGGAGTTCGTCCTACAGGCAGCCAATGAGGGAAAGAAGAAGGTCATAGTCTTCTCGACCTCGGAGATCTACGGGAAGGCCAATGAGCAGCCCTGCAAGGAAACCGATGACAGGATCCTTGGCGCGACAACTATCGCCAGGTGGGGTTACTCCTCATCCAAGGCCATCGACGAGTTCCTGGCACTGGCCTATCACAGGGAGAAGCAACTGCCGGTTGTGATCGTCAGATGCTTCAACACCTGCGGTCCCAGGCAGACCGGTCAGTACGGGATGGTGATTCCACGTTTCGTGAAGCAGGCGCTCCTGAATCGCCCGATTACGGTATATGGAGACGGGAAGCAGAGCCGGTGTTTCGGCGATGTTTCCGATGTGGTTCGGGCCGTGATCGGGCTTTTGGATGAGCCGGCTGCGAACGGGGAGGTGTTCAATGTGGGGAGCGACATCCCCATTTCGATCGAAGAACTCGCCGTGAAGATCAAGGAATTGACAGGCAGTCGTTCGCCTGTAGAATACATACCATACGACAAGGCGTACGAACGGGGCTTCGAGGATATGAGGCGGCGGATTCCCGACCTCACGAAGCTGAGGGATCTCATAGGCTACGAGCCGGAGGTTTCACTCGAGCAGCTCCTCGAGCGGGTCGTCGCCGATTTCAGGAAATAACGAGACTGTCCTCCCGGGTTCTGCAGGCGGTTGTCGGAAGAACCCGTTGGGCGTCGCGGCGAAGTGGGACCACAGGACAAGGGGGAAAGCACCAGGATTGCTACGGATTGCCTGTTCTGCGAGCGATGGAGCTGGCGGTCGTGCCGGCCGCGCCGGATCGAAGACAGGCCGTAAAGCCTTGACAGCAGCTGTTCGTTGGGGATAGTCTGCGCCCACACGAACATGGGAACCGTGGGGATCCGTATGATTTTTCTTGGAGCTTTCGTACTCTCGATGATGGCCGTGCTCGTCCTGACGCCTGCCCTTCGCAGCCTGGCGACGCGTCTGCGCTTTTTCGACTACCCGAATATGATCAAGGTTCACAGGACGCCCACGCCCCTGATGGGTGGCATCGCTGTTGCTCTGGCGAGTCTGGCCTCGGCGGCGGCGGCGCTCGCCTTGATCAACTATCCCTACAGCGCCAAGATAGTCGGGTTCATGTCGGGAGGTCTGATAGTCGTCGTCCTCGGCCTTGCCGACGACGCGAACGGGATGCGTCCGGCTGTCAAGCTGGCCGGACAAGCTGTAGCCGCAACCGTGATGATGCTTTCCGGTGGGCTCAGCGGCCTTCCATTCCATCCGGTGATCTCCTTCGTGCTTGGGCTGATCTGGATGGTTGGGCTCATGAATGCCTTCAACTTTCTGGACAATATGGACGGTATTACCGCAGGTATCGCTGCCATCGCGACTTTCGGTATCTTCACGCTCGCTCTTGGGCACGGCCAGGTCCTGACTGCCATAGCCGCAATCTCCGTGGCCGGCGGAGCTCTCGGTTTTCTCAGATACAACTTCAGCCCCGCGTCGATCTTTCTGGGAGATGCCGGCAGTCTGTTCCTCGGATACACGGTGGGTGCCCTGTCCATGAGGGCAGTCGCATACGCCGGCGCCGACCCGACGGCGATCGTCATTCCCGTGCTCATGCTCGCCTATCCCATCTTCGACGCCAGTCTGGTCACGATAGCCAGACTCGTCGATGGGCGTGATGTGGCTCAGGGAGGAAAGGACCACAGTTCTCATCGACTGGCGGGACTGGGCATGTCCGCGAAGGAGACCGCCGCGACCATATACATCCTCTCGGCCTCGCTCACAGCTATCGCCGTCTATCTCTCGCTCTACCAGGCGGGCAAGCTGCCGATTGTGGCACTCGCGACACTCGCGGTCGCGGGAGGCTTCTTCTTCATGGGCGCGAGGCTGTTCCGAGTTCCGACACAGGTGCGAGGAAGAGGTGTGTCTTCACCGGCCCCGGTGAGGTTGTACCGTCCGACCGCGCAGGAGATCGCTCTCCTGACTGCGGCCTACGCGAACACTGATGAGGGAAGGACTGAGATGGAACCGGTCCCGACCCATTCCCGCGAAACCGTTGAGGTGTAGCAGTTCCGCGTCCGGCATCAGGGCGGAACAAGGGAGAGGACTATGCTGGACCTGAAGTACGTGAGGGCGAATCCCGACATCGTCAGGGCGGCCATCAAGAACAAGAACGAGAAGGCAGACCTCGACGGGTTACTTGAGTTCGACGGGAAACTCAGGTCTCTTCTGCTGAAGGCCGAGGAGCTCAAGAAAGAGCGCAATGTCGAGAGCGAGCGCGTGGCCGAGCTGAAGCGGAAGGGCGAGAACGCGGATGAGATCATCGCTCGGATGCGCGAGGTCTCGGAGAGGATCAAGGGATTCGATGAGGAGATCTCGGGTGTCCAGAGAAAGCTCCGGGATCTCATGCTCATCTTACCTAACATCCCTCACGAATCCGTGCCCGTGGGCAAGGACGAAGACGACAACGTTGAGCTGCGGAGCTGGGGCGAGCCCTGGTCGCTCTGTGACAAGCCCGCCGCGCACTGGGAGATAGGCGAGGCGCTTGGGATCCTTGATCTCAAACGGGGAACGAAGATCACTGGATCGGGTTTTCCCGTCTTCATCGGAGCGGGGGCACGTCTTGTCCGAGCTCTCATCCAGTTCATGCTGGATGTCCACACCAGGGAGCACGGCTACGTGGAGGTGGCCCCGCCATTTCTGGCCAACCGCAGCGCAATGCAGGGGACGGGGCAGCTTCCGAAGCTCGAATTCGACATGTACCGCCTGGAGGAAGACGATCTCTTCCTCGTCCCGACGGGTGAGGTTCCCATCACGAACCTCTACCGCGACGAGATCCTGGATGGCGCCCGCCTGCCGATCTACCACACCGCCTACACGCCCTGCTTCCGGCGTGAGGCGGGATCGTACGGTAAGGACACGAGGGGGCTGTTGCGCCTGCACAGATTCGACAAGGTTGAGTTGGTTAAGTTCGTGGAGCCGGAGAACTCCTACGACGAGCTGGAATCGCTGACCGCTAACGCAGAGTCGATCTTCCAGCGCCTTGACTTGCCGTATAGAGTCAAGATGCTCTGCACCGGCGATCTCTCATTTGCCGCGGCGAAGTGCTACGATATCGATGTGTGGTCGGCCGGCGTGGGCAAGTGGCTCGAGGTCTCCTCGTGCAGCAACTTTGAGGACTTTCAAGCGAGACGGGCCGAGATCAAGTACCGTCCCGCCGGCGGCGGCAAGGTCCGGTACGTGCATACACTGAACGGTTCAGGCGTCGCTCTGGCGCGGACCATTGTCGCGATCCTGGAGAACTACCAGACCTCCGGTGGAACCGTCCGAGTTCCCGATGTCCTCCAGACGTACATGGATGGTCTCGAGGAGATAACCGGCGTGTGACGCACACTTGTCCCTGGCCGCAGCTGGACTGACCAGTGAGGCTGTGGGCAAGGACCTGCGGGGATTGTGGCTATGGCTCTGGGCAGGACGACGACATCCGAACACGCGCAGATGGCGGGGCTCCGCACAAGGGCCTACGTTTTCGTTGCCGTTTCGCTTCTGGCGACAGTCATCTTTCTGTATACGAACAGCCTGATTCGGAGGCTTGAGGTTCAGTCCGCCACGCTCTCTCGATCGATAGCGGGCCTGTGCGCCACAGCCACATACGCGGCACGGGAGAATGAGGAGCTGTCGGTAGTCTTCGGAGAGCTGATCGAGAGCATCAACTTCCCCGTAGTCATCTCCGACGTAAGAGGGGTGCCCATCACGTGGAAGGATCTCCCGCTGGTCGCCGACCCGGAAAACGTGAGTCACGAGGAGTACCTCACCGCAGATCCGGAGAACCCATCGGATTCACAGCTTGGCGACGTGATGCGGTTCATGATTGAACTGGATCGTCGTCGCTCTCCTATCCCGATGACGCAGATAGGGGACGAGACTATTCTGGGCTATATCCACTACGGCGAGTCCAGCATGATAAAAGAGATGCGCTTCGTGCCGGCGCTGGAGATCCTGGCGTTCTGCATTCTCCTCCTTCTTGGATTCCTCGGCTTCCGCAATGCGAAGATCGCGGAGCTTCGCTCGATCTGGGTTGGGTTGGCAAAAGAAACTGCTCATCAACTGGGAACTCCAATCTCGTCACTGATGGGGTGGATAGAACTCCTGCGGGAGACCGGATCCAGCGAATGCGAATCCTGCAGCGAGATCTCGCGGATGGCGGTGGAAATGCAGCGAGATCTTGAGCGACTGAGCAGGATCTCTCAGCGTTTCAATCAGATAGGCTCGATCCCGAAGACGAAGCGACAGGATATCGCGATCGTACTCAGGGAAGCCGTGGACTATCTCCGTTGGCGGCTGCCTTCGCTCGGCAAGGAGATCGAGATCAACGAGGATTACACAGACGTGCCGCTCGTTGACGTCAATGCCCAGCTGATGGAGTGGGTCGTTGAGAATCTCGTAAAGAACTCACTGGAGGCGCTTCCGCCAAAGGGTGGCACGATCGCGGTCAGGACTGAGTACGCGGCCAAGGAAGGCGTCGTGCGGGTCCTTTTCACCGATAACGGTAGAGGACTCTCAGCCGCCGAGCGCAGGCGGGTTTTTCTCCCGGGCTATTCGACGAAGAGGAAAGGGTGGGGTCTGGGGCTGGCTCTGGCCAGACGGATCGTGGAGGAGTATCACAAGGGACGACTCTACGTCGGATGGTCTGAGCCGGGGAAGGGCACTACCTTCGTAATCTACCTTCCGACCACCTAGCACGAGTTTCCAGCCACAGGAGTTGCTCCAGCCGGACCGGCTGCGTGTCGGGGGCGATCCGTACGAAGAGAGGACAGGATTTCAAGATGGATACTGCAAACAGGCGAATCCTCTGGGTCGACGATGAGATAGATATGCTGAAGCCGCACATCATCTTCCTGGAGCAGCGAGGTTACGATGTGGCGACGGCGACGAGCGGCGAAGTAGCGATCGAGATGATCAAGGAAGGACGCTACGATATTATCCTGCTCGACGAGATGATGGTTGGTATGGACGGACTTACAACGCTGGCAGAGATGAAGGAGCTGGACCCATCCGTTCCCGTCGTCATGGTGACGAAGAGCGAGGAGGAGGATCTCATGAACGACGCGCTCGGCAAGCGCATCGATGATTTCCTCATCAAGCCTGTCAAACCGACGCAGGTTATGAGCGCGATCAAGCGCATTCTCGATGGGCGGAGAATGCGGCGGGATCGGATGGCGCAGACATACGCTCAGGAGAACAGCCAGCTCCGGGCACAGATCATGGGTACGATGGACTGGCGCGAGTGGATACAGTTCTATACGAAAGTCGTCCACTGGGATCTGGAGCTCGACCGCGTTCGGGATCCGGGTCTCAGGCAGATCCACCACGATCTCCAGAGGTCGGCGAACGCGGAGTTCTCTCGCTACGTGGAGGGCGCCTACGAGGGTTGGGTCAACGACGACCCTGATCGGCCGCTTCTCTCTCCGGACATTTTCCGTGAGTACGTTGCGCCGCTCTTGACGGCCAAGAAGAAGGTCTACTTCGTAGTGCTCGACTGCCTGAGACTCGACCACTGGATGAGTCTCATGCCGAGTCTGGAGCCCTTCTTCGACATAGAAAACCACTACTACTACTCCATCCTGCCGACGGCGACGCCGTACTCACGAAACGCGCTGTTCAGCGGACTCTACCCCACGGAGTTCGGCGAGAAGTTCCCCGATATCTGGGACGCGCGCTCAAAAGACCAGTACGGCAAGAATCGCTACGAGCGCCAGCTCATGGACGGGCAGCTGAGGCGGATGGGTATCAGAGTCAATCCCAACCACAAGTATGTGAAAATCTATGAGAAAGATGAGGCGGACAACGTGAGACGGAAGATGGTATCATTCCATGATATCCCGTTCGTCTCACTTGTCTACAACTTCGTCGACATCCTCTCGCACGGGCGCTCGGAATCCGAGATTCTCCAGGAGATCGCGCCGGATGAGCCAGCCTTCCGCTCGCTCGTGCGGTCGTGGTTCCTGCATTCGGCCCTGTACGACATCATCGTGGAGATGGCGCGACAGAAGGCCACGGTCGTTCTGACGACCGACCATGGGGCCGTTCTGAGCAAGCGCGCCGCGCTTATACGAGGCAACAAGGCGACGACAACGAACATCCGCTACAAGTTCGGGAGCAATCTTGGCTACAACCCGAAGGAGACATTCCTCATAGATGACCCAGGCCGCTTCCGGCTTCCGACTGATGGTGTGAGCAAGCAGTACGCCATCGCGAAGGAAGATTACTATTTCGTCTACCCGACGGAATTCCACAAGTACGAGCGGCAGTACCGAGGCAGCTTCCAGCACGGGGGCATCTCGACCGAAGAGATGATTCTTCCCTGTGCCGTCATGACCCCAAGGGATAGGTCACGGCGATGAGTGCGGAAGCCCAGAGCCTGGTTTCCATGTCTTCCGGCGAAAGCCGGGAACTGGGTCGTGCGCTGGGACGTCTGCTCAAGGCTGGAGATCTCATCGCGCTCTACGGTGATCTGGGAAGCGGGAAGACCGTGCTTGCCCAAGGCATCTCGACCGGCCTCGGGTACGACGGCTACGTGTCCAGTCCCAGCTTTGTCATAGTCAACGAATACGCCGGGCGGGTGCCGATTCTGCACGTCGACCTCTACAGGATTCACAATCCGGCTGAGATCGAGGATCTCGGGTACCGCGAGCTCTTCTTCGGCGACGGAGTGGCTATCATCGAGTGGGCGGAGCGCGCCCAAGAACTTCTCCCGGACGAGAGGCTCGACATACGGATTTCGATAGACGCTCCGGATAGACGCACTATCACACTCGACGCACACGGCGACAGACACATCCGTGTGACGGATGCGGTCATGGAATTGTGGAGAGATCGGTCAGAAGATGCAGCTTCTCACGATTGACACATCGACACCTGTGGAAGTCGTCGCGGTGGTCGACGGGGACAGGCTCATGGCTGTCTCGGAGCGACGTGCGGAGCGAGGGCATGCCGAGCGCCTGATGGAGGTTGTCTCGACTGCCCTTCGCGAGGCCGGAGTCGCTCTTGAGGATATGGACGGCATAGCCGTCGCGGTGGGACCCGGCAGGTTCAGTGGTTTGAGAGTCGGGCTGGCGACCGCCAAGGGGCTGACCGTTTCCACCGGACTGCCGGTCTGGCCTGTCTCCACGACCGAGGCGCTTGCGCTGAGCGCGCCTGCCCGCGATGGGCTGGTTCTCTCGGTGATCGATGCGAGAAGGGGAGAGGTCTACTGCGCGCTTTTCGATGCAGCGCGAGGGCGAGAGCGTCTCTCGGAGGACGCCGCGCTCGACCCGCAGGAGGCAGCGCGACTGGCGCTGGACGCGGCCGGTGGCCGTACGGTTCAACCGGTAGGCTCAGGAGCTTCCAGGTATGCTCACGAGCTCAAAGCCATTCTTGGTGACGACCTGTCAGTTCCCGAGCGCAGTGTCGATGTCAGCGATCCTGTGGTGCTGGCGGCACTCGCAGCTCGGGCGGCCGGTGAAGGCGAAGCGCCTGAGCTTGATGGTCTTGAGCCGGTCTATCTCAGGGGCATATGATCTCAGGTGCATATGATCGAGCGGGTTTTGCGGACCCTGCCGGGGGGATGCACAGTGCCCACGTCATCCACCAACGTCCGAGCCATGAAGCTCGCTGACCTCGACGATGTGTGTGCCATCGAGAGAGAACTCTTCTCAACCCCGTGGTCGAGACAGGCATTCGAGGCCGATCTCAAGCGTTCACCTCCGACACTCGCGCTCGTCAGCGAGGAGCAGGGTCGGGTTGTCGGCTATGTCATCGGCTGGATCATCGAGGATGAGTTCCACATCGGGAACGTGGCGGTTACCACGAAGAGGCAGGGGCGAGGCATCGCGAAACGACTCCTGACCGAGGGAATCCGGATCGCCTGTGAACGAGGAGTGCGCTTGGCGACGCTCGAGGTGCGCTCGTCCAACGAGAGGGCCATCGGTCTCTACGAGCGCTACGGATTCAGACCCGTGGCCATTCGAAGGGGATACTATTCCGACAATGGCGAGGACGCGATCGTGATGCTGGCGGAGGTGGGGGAGCGGATTCGGGGGCATGATGGGACTTGGAATGAAGAGCGCTGAGTCGAAGGCGCTCAAGAGAGCAGCAGCTCGGCTGCGGGATCTTGGAGTGGGGCGCCCGGGTACGTGCGTCATTCTTGGATCCGGGCTGTCGTCGTTCACGAACAGCTTCGAACCCGATCTCACCGTGCCGTACGAGAAGATCCCCGGGTTTCCGACGACCGCAGTAGCCGGGCATCGCGGTGCACTTGTGGTCGGAGAAATCGGCGGGGAAAGGACGATGGTCTTCGCCGGGCGTGTCCATCTCTATGAGGGGCACACGCCGCTGGGGGTCACGTTCACAGTGAGACTGGCGGCCGAGTTCGGCGTGCGGATCATCGTCGTGACGAACGCATCGGGCGGGCTTGACCCCGACTTCGAGGTCGGTGACCTCATGCTGATAACGGATCAGCTCTCGCTCGTCTGGGGACCGCGACGTCTTCCTGCATCAACGTTCAGAATGGGCGACGCCTACTCAGAGCGTCTTCGTCGGCAGGCTGCGGCTGTGGCTGCTGAAGAGAGAGTGACACTCAGGAGTGGAGTCTACATCGGTGCGCTTGGGCCGACCTACGAGACTCCGGCTGAGATCAGGATGATGCGCCGGATCGGTGGCTCCGCAATCGGGATGTCGACCGTGCTGGAGGTTCAGGCAGCGCGGGCGCTGGGGCTGAAGGTGATGGGCATAGCACTCATCACGAATCTGGCGGTCCCCGGGAGCGGGCACAAGACGACCCACAGGGAGGTCCTGGCAGCGGGAAAAGCCGGTGGGGAGAAGCTGTATCGCATTGTGTCGGGGGTTGCCCAACAGTTTTAGCCACTGGTAGGGGTTGCCCGGCGGCCGCAGTCGTGTCATCATAGATGCACGATCGACCGATGGCCTGCTGCTCCGGAGAACCGTACCAGACACAGGAGAACCGAGAGATGGACCAGGTCTCATGGCTCAAGCGCCGCAAGCCGCGCATCAAGGATGCCAAAAAGCTCAATGTGCCCGATGGCCTGTGGAAGAAGTGTGACGGTTGCGGGGAGATCCTCTACCACAAGGAGCTTGAGAAAAATCTCTGGACGTGCGGCAAGTGCGGGCATCACTTCCGCATCTCGGCCGACAAGTACATGGATATCCTCACGGACTCAGGCAGCTACGTTGAGCTTCTGACCGGCCTTGAGTCGATAGACCCCCTCGGCTTCGTGGATTCGAAGAAGTATGTCGACCGGATAGAAGCCGCCAAGAAGAAGACAGGACACAACTCTGCCGTCCTGACAGGCAGCGCCCGTGTCGGTGGTCACCTGGTCATGCTCGCGGTCCTCGATTTCGGATTTCTCGGAGGGAGCATGGGATCCGTCATGGGCGAGAAGATAGCGCGGCTCACAAGGATGGCGGTGGAGGAGCGCGTCCCTGTGATCACGCTCTCGAGCACGGGCGGAGCGAGAATGCAGGAGGGTATCCTCTCACTCATGCAGATGGCCAAGACGAGCGCTATGCTCGCCAAGCTCCACGAAGAGGGGCTCCCGCACATTGCCATCCAGGCTCACCCGACGACCGGCGGAGTCACCGCCAGCTTCGCGTCGCTCGGTGACGTCATCATCGCCGAGCCGGGTGCTCTCATTGGGTTCGCCGGGCCTCGCGTCATACAGCAGACCATCAAACAGGACCTTCCCGACGGCTTCCAGCGCTCGGAGTTCCTGCTGGAGCACGGGATGGTCGACATGATCGTTCATCGCAAGGAACTGAAGAGCGCCATCGTGCGGGTTCTTGACTTCTTCTCCGATGACGCACGGGATCGGGCGGAGGACACGCTTGAGCAGGCGCGGAAGCAAGGTCTTTGATTCCTACCAATCATGCCTGGACTGGCTCTTCACTCGCCGGCGATTCGTGATGAAGCCGGGGCTCGAGAGGGTTGAGTTCCTGCTCCAGACCGTCGGAAATCCCCACAAGCGCTTTCGCATCGTCCAGGTTGCCGGAACAAACGGCAAAGGGTCGACGTCGACCATGATCGCGTCGATTCTTGTCGAACACGAGCTCAGGACAGGCCTCTTCACTTCTCCACACGTGATCGACTTCACCGAACGCTTCGTTGTGAACAACTCCCGCGCGACACCGGATCGGATCGTGTCGGTCATCGAGCGGCTCAAGCCGGCGGCCGACAAGATCGAGGCTACGTTTTTCGAGATCGCTACGGCTGCAGCGACTGTGCTCTTCGCAGAGGAAAATGTGGATATCGCCGTGGTCGAGGTAGGCATGGGGGGTGCCATGGATGCCACAAGCGCTCTGGACTCCGCGTTGTCGGTGATCACGAGCGTTGCCGTGGATCACACCCATGTTCTGGGCGCCTCTGTGACTGAGATCGCGGGCAAGAAGGCCGGGATCATCAGGACGGGTGGTGTGGTGGTTTCGGGTGCTACGGGAGATGCTCTGGGCGTCATACGCGATGCAGCAGCCACACGCGGCGCGCGCTTCATCTCGGTCGCCGAAGAGACGGAAATCGACCGCGTGTCCGTCATCTCGACCGGCAGCATCTTCGATCTCGCCTACGATGCAACCGTCTACAATGGGCTTTCCATCTCACTCCTGGGGCGTCATCAGGTTGCGAATGCCGCCTGTGCGGCTGTCGTTGCGCACGAGCTTTCGCGCGAGGGTATGCTCGATCTTTCGGAGATGTCACTCAGGCGCGGGCTGGGGGAGTCGGGATGCGTGGGCAGAATGCAGATACTCGACCGCCGGCCGACGGTCGTAGCGGATGTAGCACACAATCCCGACGCGGCCAATGTGCTGGTGGCGGCCGTGCGCGAGGTCTTCGAATACGACTCGGTGGTAGTTGTTCTGGGCGTGATGGCCGACAAGGATCTTGAGGGCATCGTGAGTGCGATCTCGGACGTGGCGGATTTTGTCATACTGACGCGGCCGTCGAGCGTGAGAGCCGCGGATCCGGCGGAACTCGCGAAGATCGCCCAGAACCACCGGCTGGAGCACGAAATCGTCGAATCGCCGGGTGCCGCCGTGGCGCGAGCACTGTCGCTGGCCCACGAAGCGGATCTTGTCTTGATCACCGGTTCCCACTACACTGTTGGCGATGTCATGATAAGCCTTGGGATAGGGGATTCCCTCTAGGGTTGAAGGACGCGGGAGGTGCAGATGGCCGAGGTCATCATCAAGGGCGTCAAGAAGGTCTTCGACGGCAACGTGGTTGCCGTCAGCGATATGAACTTCACTGTAGAAGATCGCGAGTTCGTGGTGCTGGTCGGGCCCTCCGGGTGCGGCAAGTCGACGCTTCTCAGAATGGTGGCGGGACTGGAGGATGTGACGGAAGGGGAGATCTTCATCGATGGCCGTTTTGTGAACGACGTTCCCCCCAAGAATCGTGACATCGCCATGGTCTTTCAGAACTACGCCCTCTACCCACATATGTCGGTCTACGAGAACATGGCGTTTGGGCTCCGCCTCAGAAAGTACCCGAAGGATGAGATCGATGAGCGCGTTCGCGACGCAGCCGACATACTTGGAATAGAGAAACTCCTGGACAGGCGCCCTAAGGCGCTCTCCGGAGGACAGAGGCAGCGCGTCGCCGTGGGAAGGGCCATCGTCCGCAAGCCGAGGGTCTTTCTTTTTGACGAACCGCTTTCCAACCTGGACGCCAAGCTGCGTGTTCAGATGCGAACGGAGATCAGCAAGCTCCACGAGCGCCTCAGCGCTACGATGATCTACGTGACGCACGATCAGGTCGAGGCCATGACCATGGGGACACGCATCATGGTCATGAAGGATGGGCTGTCGCAGCAGGTGGCCGACCCTCTCACGATCTACCATGGGCCTGCCAACCAGTTCGTGGCAGGTTTCATAGGCAGCCCCGCCATGAACTTCATCGAAGGAACGCTCAAGAGCGAATCGGGCGCATTCAGCTTCGAGTCACCGGAGTTTTCGGCGCGACTTCCCGACTGCGTCGCGGAGAAAATCCCCAAGGGCAGCTCCGAAGACGTCGTCCTGGGCATTCGCCCCGAGGATATCCATGAAGCTGACCAGGCGGCTCGGCTCGAGTCCGCGGCTTCCATCAGAGTGCACGTCGATGTCGTTGAACCCATGGGAAACGAGATTTTCCTCTACATCAACCTCTGCGGGAAGGATATGGTGGCACGGATCGATGTGAGAACGCCTCCGGCCGTCAACTCGGACCTCGACCTTGTGGTCGACCTCACCAGTGCTCACCTGTTCGACAGGGAAACGGGCGCGTCGCTCCTGTTTGGTGATCAGGGCCAGGTACGGTGACCCACTACCTCGGCATTGACGTAGGTGGGACGAATGTCAAGGCCGCTGTCGTCGGGGACGACGGCGGTGTGAAGGCGTTTGTGCAGCGCCGGTGGTCGGGTGGGGAGCCATACGAGCTTGTGTCCGTTGCGACAGAGCTTGCAGACGTCGTCGTTGCCGAAGTCACCGAAGGTCCGGTCGCCTGTGGGGTGGGTTGCGCGGGGATTGTCGCCCACGATCTGGGAGTAGTCCGCCGCTCACCGAATCTTCCGACATGGCACGACGTCAGACTTGCCGAGATGTTGGGCAAGCAGATAGCGCTGCCGATGATCATCGACAACGACGCGAACGCGGCCGCTTATGCCGAGTACCTGGTTGGGGCCGCTCGCGACGCGACGAGTGCTGTCGTCATCACGCTCGGTACTGGAATGGGCGCGGGCATCATCCTCAACGGCTCGGTCTATCACGGCAATCACGGGTTCGCCGGCGAGATAGGACACACAACGGTGGACATGTCGAGCCGGACACCGTGCGCTTGCGGGGGCTCCGGATGTCTGGAGCCGCTCGTCAATGCGGAATCGCTTGTCAGCCGTGCTCTCTCTCATATCGAGAGAGAAACGTCCAGTTCGCTTGGCGGGAGCACCGAAGGCCTGACCGCTCGCGACATCGGGGTCGCCGCCGCCGAAGGCGACAAGGCTGCCCTCGCCGCGGTTGATGAACTCGGACGGGCGCTCGGCGTTGGGCTTGCCAACATCACCGCTCTGCTCGACCCTGAAGTCATCGTGATCGGCGGGGGTGTGGCGGAGGTTGGGCTGCTCCTTCTCGACAGCGCACGCAACGAGCTGGTCCGGCGCACTTCGAGGTGTCGGGAAAACCTGCCGCGAGTGGCCCCAGCCGTGCTGGGACCCGCAGCCGGGGTTGTAGGCGCTGCGCTGCTCGCCCGCGACGAGTTCCTGCGGTAGCTGTTTCACACGCCTCACTGAACGGCGAGCGCAAGCCAATGCGACTTACCAGAGCAGTTCTTCTCTCCCTGATACTCTCTGCATCCGTAGCCTTCGGGCAGACGGGTGAGCCGGTGGTACCGGCCTCATCCGGTGATCCGGACGGCTTTGTCATCACTGCTGACAGCGTTGAGGGCGGTGAGGGGCCGACGGGACGCTGGATCAGGCTTGAGAACAACGTCACCATAACGCGCGAAGGGAGCTCGCTCGTCGGGGACCGGGGGTTCTATCGCGAGGGTGAGAGGGTGGCCGTAATCTACGGAGGCGTCCACGGCACGGACCGCGGCGCCCGCGTGACGTGCGACACGCTGAAGTACTTCCGGGATCTGGATCTGATCGTGCTCATAGGCAACGCCTCGTATGCTGACACGGCCGGAGTTCTCTGTGCGGACAGGATGGAAATGTACCGTCGGGAGGGGATAGCCGTATCGAGGGGATCCTGTGTAGCGACCGATGACGACGGGAAATCGCGGCTCACAGGTGGTCGCCTCATCTACGATTTCGAGCGACACGAGATCAGAACGTCCCGGGAGCCCCTTCTTACCACGTACGACGATGACGGAGAGATCGAGGCGAAGCTCTCGGCCGAGGTCATAGAACTCTATCCTGATAGCGACATCGTGCGCGCGCTGGGAGATGCAGTGGTGCGGCGCGAGGACGTGACGGGACGCGCGCGTGTCATCGTTATCTCCGGTGCGGACGACAGCGTTGTGCTCGTGGGCGAGCCCAGTGTGCAACAGGAGTCCGATCGTCTCTCTGGAGAGCTCATAAGGCTATCCGGTTCCAACGGAGACATCTCACGCGTTATCGCGACCGGACAGGCACGGGTCGACTACACGGTAGACCACGAGGACGAGATCGAGTTCGGCCACGTGTCCGGCGACACTCTCACGATGTTTTTCACGGACGGCGAGGCGGTTCTCACCACGGTGCGCGGGCACGCTGAGAGCGAGCACATCATTGGATCTCTGGGAGAGCGCAACCTCATTGCGGCTCCTGCCGCGGATATCCTGTTTTCGGAGGGGAAGATAGCACGCGCGACCTTCAGAAGAGGAGCGACCGGCTCGTACTGGCTTCTCAGCGAGGACGGCGGATCCGGCGCCGAAGGGCAGGAGACGGACGGTTCTGAAGTCGAAGGTGTGGTGGCGGTGGCCGATTCAACCACGTTGGGAGAGGTGAAGTACAGTGGTGACAGAATAGACTACTACGTCGGCAGGAATCGTGTCGTCCTGACCGGCGCGGCCCACGCGGAGTACGAGCGCACCGTGCTGGATGCGGATATCGTGACGTTCGACCCGGAAAATGACGTGCTCTCCGCTGAGGGCGAGCCCGATCTCATGGAGAAGTCGGACCGACTTGTCGGGGCGAGCCTGTTGTACGACATGGAGCAAAAGACGGGTGTCGTGAGCGACGGGATCACGGTATTCGAAGACGGCCTCTACTACGGCGAACGCATCGTCCGTGAGGGCGACGGGACGCTCAGGGCAAGAGGGGGTGTCTACACGACGTGTTCAGCCCCGGAGCCGCATTACAGGATCGTCTCGCACAAGATGAAGGTCTATCTCAACGACAAGGTCATTGCCAAGCCCGTGATCCTTTACATTGGAGAGATCCCCGTTTTCGCATTGCCCTTCTACGTCTTCCCGATCAGAAAGGAACGGCATTCGGGGTTCCTCATTCCGCAGATCGAGGTCGGGCTTTCGGAAAGCAAGGGGCGTTTCGTCAAGAACTTCGGTTACTACTGGGCGCCGAGCGACTACTGGGACCTCTCGGGTTGGGCCGACTACTACGAGCAGACGAAATGGATCCTGCACCTGGAGAGCCGCTACAGGATCCGCTACTCGATGTCCGGATCCGTTAGATCCTCCTTCATGCAGGAGCTAAGCCAGGACAAGCGGCGGTGGGATCTCAGGATCGACCATCGTCAGGAGATGGGACGACACTGGACGGCTGGAATCTCGGGGGATTTCCGGAGCGACGAGTTCTACGCGAGCGATGCCAACCAGTCCATTCAGGAGAGCGTGAACAGAAGCCTGCACTCTCAGCTCTGGGTGCGGGGGCGCTGGAGCAACCTCTCAACAGGCATCACCCTGGACCGTCGGGAGCAGCTGGACGACGAGACCATCTCTGAACTCCTCCCCAAGATCGAGGTCACGGCTTCCCAACAGGCGTTGGTTGAGACTGAGACCGGGGACAGCGGGCTGAAGGAATGGCTGGGCCGCGTCTCCTATAGCTGGAAAGCCAGGGCCGTGAACGACAGGGATCGATCGGTGGACGGAGTGGATGTCAACCAGGGCATCGGCATAAGTGGCGGGCTGCGGGGGTCGAGCAAGATAATGGGGTGGTTGAACATCACTCCTCGCTTCAACGCACAGCAGAACTGGTACGACCGCGACAAAGAGGGCAATCGCTTCCCCTCGCGGTTCAGTTACGATGCGAGTGTGTCGGCCCGTACCACCATCTACGGGACGTTCTTCCCGGAGATGGGACCGTTGCAGGGTATCCGGCACATCATCGAGCCGTCCCTCTCGTACACATGGAAGCCCGAGCTTTCGCAGTACTTCGATGCGGACGGGAGCGATTGCTTCTACAGTTTCTCCGGGTTCGGTGCGACTCCGCGTTCGAAAAAGTCGATCGGCGTGTCTCTTGTGAACAAGATCCAACTTAAGCTCCACGAGGGAGGCAAGACACGGAGAATGGACGATCTCCTCCGGTTCACAATGTCCAGTTCGTACGATTTCAAAAGGGATGATCTGCGCTGGGCAGATGTGACCTCTCGTGTGGATCTCAAGCCCTGGCGCGCATCATCGGTGCGACTCAACATGCGGCACGACGCCTACGACTGGGAGATGGAGCGAGCCGATCTCACAATGACGCTGAATCTCACCGGGCAGCGTCCTGTCATGCCGGACGAGTCGTGGGAAGATCGCATTGCGGGCGGGACCGGCTCTCCCGCAGACGAGCTCAGACGGGAACTCGCACAACGGTCGATGAGCGACAGGGTCGGGGGAAGACCGTGGGATGCGTCAATGACCTTCCGCTACTCGCGGGGAAGTGACCCCGCGGACGCTACATACTGGCTTGATCTGAAACTCGCACTGTCGCTGACTGCCAACTGGCGTGTGAACTACAAGATCCATTATGATCTCTCCGGCGACGAGGTGGCGAGCCAGGAGTACGCCGTCTACCGTGATATGCACTGCTGGGAGGCGCGCTTCGTGTCGCGGTACTACAACGGTGAGTGGGAGTGCTACTTCCGCATAAACATCAAGGCTCTGCCCGAGATTCAGGGGGAGGCCGGGAGCAAGCACCTGAACAGAACTGTCAGATAGGCAAGTAGCGGGGCAGAACGGGGGTGTTCAGAGTCACGTCGGCGATGCTATTGTCAAACAGACACAACTATGATACAGGCAGGGAGCCGGCGCCGCCATGTCCGGATTTCCCCAGTTTTAGGGGCAATTCCTATTGACAAGAATCAGGGTCTGGTGTAGCGTGTCCGAAAAGTTAGGGTGTTGGGGAATTGACGGTGTCAAGGTTGACAGGCTGCAAAGGGGGAGCAGAGATGAACAAGGCAGAGCTGATCGAGAAGCTGGCAAGCAAGAACGCGCTTTCGAACAAAGCGGCCAAGGACATTCTGGACTCGCTGTTTGGCATCGGTGGCGGAATCATCTCCGAAGAGCTCAAGGCTCATGGCAAGATACAGATTACGGGTTTCGGTACTTTCAGCGCCGACCATCGCGATGCGAGGGACTGGAGAATCCCGGGTACCGACAGGACGAAGCACGTCGAGGCTCATTACTACCCGAAGTTCAAGGCCGGCAAGTCACTGAAGGATCATGTGAAGTAGTTTCCGGCGGACGGAAGAGCATTCAGGGCAGGGGGTTCATGCGACCTCCTGCCCTTTCTTACGCTTGTGCCGCTGCTCGTCACTACCCTTGGAATGACGTTGACAGCAATGCTTGGAATGGAGCAGGATGGGTTCTGAGGTGAACCTGGTACCGGAGCGTGGATTCGGAGGTTGCGATGGGCGAGTTCACAAGTCTGATAGACCTTCTGGTGGCGCTTCTGAGGCTCTTTGGTCTCGAGGAGAGTGCCATCTTCCCGGCGATCGCGCTTCTCGTCCTCTTTTTCATCATAGCTGTGCCGATCGGACTTCTGTCTCAAGGTAGGCGAGTGACGACGGGAAAGGCCGGGATGGTTGGTGAGGAGGGCGAGGCGATCACGGACCTTGCTCCCGGCGGCAAGGTCTATATCCACAGCGAGTACTGGAACGCAGTGGCTCGTCTGGAGATACAAAAGGGAACCAAAGTCAGAGTCGTCGCGGTCGACGGAATGACTCTTTCAGTGGAACAGGTCTCATAAGGGGGTGACACATGGGTGGGATAGTCGTACTTGTGCTTGTCGTGCTTGTTATCTTCTCGAAGGCAATCTACATCCTTCGCGAGTACGAGCGTGGCGTCGTTTTTCGGCTGGGACGCCTCGTTGGCGC
Source organism: bacterium (assembly GCA_025782395.1). GTDB lineage: Bacteria > Joyebacterota > Joyebacteria > Joyebacterales > Joyebacteraceae > Joyebacterum. Next base: position 94,844 of record JALGZD010000219.1, on the reverse strand, counting down.
GCGCGGTCCCGGACTGATCCTGATCATTCCGTTCATCGATCGCCTCGAGCGGATCGGTCTCAGGATCATCGCGATGGATGTCCCCTCCCAGGACGTGATCACAAAGGACAACATCTCGGTGAAGGTCAATGCGGTGGTCTACTACAGGGTTTTCGATGCGAGCAAGGCCGTCGTTGAAGTCCAGGACTACAACTACGCTACCTCACAGCTGGCACAGACGACGCTCAGGAGCGTCATCGGTTCGGCTGAGTTGGACGACCTCCTTTCCGCGCGTGAGAAGATCAACGTCGAACTCCAGTCGATCCTTGACAAGCAGACCGACGCTTGGGGTATCAAGGTCTCGGCTGTTGAGGTCAAACACGTTGATCTTCCTGAGACGATGCAGCGGGCGATCGCGAGACAGGCTGAGGCCGAGCGCGAGCGCCGGGCGAAGATCATCCACGCTGAAGGCGAGCTCCAGGCATCAACGAAGCTGTCGGAAGCCGCAGGGATTCTGGCCGCGGAGCCCACGTCGCTCCAGCTCAGATTTCTGCAGACCCTGACCGAGATCTCTGTTGAGAAGAACTCGACGATCATATTCCCCGTTCCGATCGATCTCATTCAACACTTCGTGAAGACGTTCGGAAAGGGCGGCGGATGATATTTCAGAGTGGCTCCCGCCGCTGGAGCCTGGAGTCGGCCGACCCCGCAGTCATTGAGGAGATTGCGGGATCGGCCGGCGTATCAAGAACCACTGCACATGTGCTCGCGGTGCGTGAGTTCAAGACGGGTGCCGCGGCCGTGCGGCTCCTGAATCCCGGTGTAGGATGGCTTCCGGATGCTCACCTCCTGCCTGATGCGGACCGTGTTGTGGAGCGCGTCGGGCGCGCTCTCGACGAGGGGGAGCGTATCGTCGTGCACGGGCACGACGACGCCGACGGTGTCACGGCGGCCGTAATCATGGTCGAAGCGCTGCTCAGACTCGGGGCAACGGTCGATTCCTACATTCCGGACAGGCGGACTGAAGGGCACGGGCTCAACAGAGCCGAGCTGGACAGGTTCGCGGCGAGAGGTGTAACGCTCGTCATCACCGTCGACTCATGCATCAGCGACCGCGACGACATCGCCTACGGGAACAGTCTAGGCATCGACACGATCGTGACGGATCATCACGAAATACCCCCGGAGCTCCCGCCCGCCGTGGCAATTGTGAATGCGAAGCTCCCGGGTATCGACTACCCTTACCGCTACCTTGCCGGCGTCGGCGTTGCGTGGCGGATTTCCGAGCTTCTTCTGGAGGAGCTGTCGGGGAGGTGCGGAGGCGGAGAAGCAGCGTGGTACGGTTCCGCGTGGGATGATGAGGCGCTTGCGCTGGTCGCGATCGGTTCCATCGCCGATCGCGTGCCGCTGACGGGTGACAACAGGGACATGGTGGTCGATGGATTGAAGGCGGCGGCGCGGAGTGAGCGCCCGGGGCTCAAGGCCCTTCTGGCGGAGACCGGCCTCGCCGGCGGGGAGGTGACCCACAACGATGTCCGGGAGTTCCTGGGACCGATTTTTGGCCGCGTCTCGAACGGCGAGGGTGTAAACGCCGCGTACGATCTCCTGGTTGCGGATTATGATGAGGCCGAGAAGATCGCTCGCGAGCTGGCTCTTGACAGGAAGGAGTGGCAACAGTCAGCGGCGGCTGCCTGGAAGAAGGTGAAAGCGCTCGTTCCGAAGGACTCCGAGTCCGTGCTCGTGATCGAGACCGACATTCCGATCGAGGTGATGGGTGCGGTGACCTCACGTCTTGCGGAGCAGAGCGGGAGCCCGGTGATCCTCATCAGAAAGAAGAACAGCGACGCTACTGCCGAGGCAAGAGGCCCAGTGGGATACAACATCGTCGAGGCGTTCCGATCGATGTCTGAACTCCTCCTGAACTACGGTGGACACCCACGGGCCGCCGGATTCTCGATCGCGAGCGCGAAGATCCCGCTCTTCCGCGAGCGAATGCTCAAGTATGCGGCAGCGACCCCGCCCGTACCCGTTCCGAGGCAGATCGATGCGGAACTTGGATTCGCCGGCATCACCACCAGCATCGCCGGAGAGATGGATGCACTCGGCCCATTCGGCCAGGGTTGGTCCCGGCCGGCTCTCCTGGCCAGAGGGGTTACTGACGGTGTCGCGGAGGCCGCACGGCATGCCGGTATCAGATTCAGCACACAGGTGCCGCGCATGAGACGGCCGGTCGACCTTGTCTACCGACTCCGCCTGTCGGATGGGATAGCGTTTGTGAATATTCTGGACACGGTCGTGGCTCGCGTGGACGCCTCTGCCGGTGCCCGTGCGGGCGACATGCTTGCAGGGGACACCTGATGATTCCCGACAGCGATTCCCTGACTCCGGGCAATGCGGGCGACGGTGGGGGGCGGGCTACCTCCCGCGGTGTCGGGAACCTCTACATCGTGGCGACACCGCTCGGCAATCTTGGCGACATTACGTTCCGGGCGATTGAAGTCCTTCGCGATGTCGATGTGATTGCCACGGAGGACACGCGACGTACGAGTAAGCTTCTCTCGCACTACGAGATCAAGAGCAGGCTTGTCGCGTACCACGAGCACAATGAGGCCCGCGCGGCTCGCGCGATCGTGGAGAGGATCCTGGGTGGCGAGAGTATCGCGCTTGTGACCGATGCGGGCACACCGCTTGTCTCGGACCCGGGGTTTCGGCTGGTAGCGGCCTGCGTGGACGCGGACATCGACGTCGTGCCGCTTCCGGGGCCATCCGCGCTCGTCGCGGCGCTCTGCGCATCAGGACTGCCACCGCACCCGTTCTATTTCGCAGGCTTCCTGCCGAGGAGATCCGCCGCGAGGAAGAGACGGATTGCCGCTCTCTCCGATCTTCCCTGTACGCTCGTGTTCTACGAGTCACCGCATCGCGTGGCATCGTCCATCAGGGACATGGCTGATGAGCTTGGGGACCGGCCCGCCGTCATTGCGCGAGAGCTTACCAAGATCCACGAGGAGTTCCTGCGCGAACGTCTCCCAGTGCTCGCCGAACTCGTTGAGAGGCGGACTCTCAAAGGTGAGATCGTGATCATTGTTGCGGGGCCCGATCACGGCGACACTCCGTCCGCCGGTCCCGATGGCGACACTGCCACGCTGTTTCCAGAGCCGCCGTAGCATGTTGACACCCATGATTCCCCAGTGCTAAACTGCGATGTTGGGGTGGTGATACGCATGGCGGTCTGCGCGGAGCGGCGGGATACCGATGACGAGCAGAGTAAAAAGCAAAGCGCGGGAGCTTCTCAAACCTGCTGCGAGTTTCGCTGCCGAGCTGGGAATCTCGCCGACGACCATCACGATCGCAGGACTCATCCTCTCCGCCGCGTCGGGATGGGCGCTGGCGGTCGGCCGTTTTCCGACCGCGGGGGTTCTGCTTGTCCTCGCCGGCATCTGCGATATGATCGATGGTGCTGCTGCGAGGGCTGCGAATCGGGCGACGCAGTTCGGTGCGTTCCTGGACTCGACGATGGACAGGTACTCGGAGATGGTCGTGCTCCTTGGGGCCCTGGTCTACTATCTGACCAGATCACCGGCGGCGCCCGAGTCCCTGACCGCGGTTCTCATTTTCCTCGCACTCGGTGGATCCTTCCTCGTGAGCTACACGCGAGCCCGAGCTGAAGGCATCGGGATGAGCTGCGAGGTGGGAATCGCGGAGCGGCCGGAGCGCCTTGTCATCACGATCATCGGTGCGCTTCTTGGTCCGAGCGCTTTCAGAGTGGCCATCTGGATTCTGGCGATAGTCTCACAGATCACAGCGATTCAAAGAGTTCGACACATTGTTCGCGGAACAAGGTCATGAGTACGGACTCAAACGCAGTCACGTACCGGGGGTAACATTCGATGGGTAAGAAGAAGGTAAGGGTAGCGATCATAGGCATTGGGAATTGCTCATCGTCACTCGTTCAGGGCGTGGAGTTCTACAAGAACGCGGCTGACGATGAGTTCGTTCCGGGACTCATGCATGTCAATCTCGGCGGGTACCACATCAGCGACATCGAGTTCTCGGCGGCGATCGACATCGACAAGAACAAAGTCGGCAAGGACCTGTCCGAGGCCATCTTCACGAAACCGAACAACACAATCAAGTTCAGCGATGTGCCGAAACTGAGTGTGAAGGTCGCGAGGGGCATGACGCATGACGGGCTCGGGAAGTACCTGTCCGAGATCATTGAGACGGCGCCCGGTCCGACGGATGACATCGTAGGGCTTCTCAAGGACACAAAGACAGATGTCGTGCTCAGCTTTCTCCCGGTCGGGAGCGAAGAGGCCACGAAGTGGTACGTCGAGCAGATCCTTGAGGCCGGCTGCGGCTTCGTGAACGGGATTCCCGTCTTCATCGCGCGCGAACGCTACTGGCAGCAGCGCTTCGAGAAGAAGGGCCTGCCCGTGATGGGGGACGACGTCAAGTCGCAGGTCGGCGCCACCATCGTCCATCGGGTGCTGACCACGCTTTTCAGAGAGCGTGGCGTTCGTCTCGAACGGACGAGCCAGCTCAACGTCGGCGGGAACACCGATTTCCTCAATATGCTTGAGCGTTCCAGACTGGAGTCGAAGAAGATATCCAAGACCAACGCGGTAACGTCTCAGCTCGACTACGATATCGGAGCAGCCAACGTTCACATCGGCCCCTCGGACTACATCGAGTGGCTCTCTGACCGCAAGTGGGCGTACATCCGGATGGAGGGGCGCACGTTCGGGGACGTGCCGCTCAACGCCGAACTTAAGCTTGAGGTCTGGGATTCGCCGAACTCAGCAGGCGTCATGATTGACGCCATCCGGTGCATGAAGCTCGCGCTCGACAACGGTCTCTCAGGCGCTATCGAAGGGCCGTCGTCGTACTTCTTCAAGTCGCCGCCCAGGCAGTTCACCGACTACGATGCGCGGACGAAGACTGAAGCGTACATCGTTAAGTACGGACAGAAGGCTCAGAAGGCGACGGGTAAGTAGTAGGCGCGGCCAACGATGCTGTGGCCGCGTGGGCGCGGCCGATGGGACTGTGGCTGCGTGGGCGCGGCCGATGGGACTGTGGCTGCGTGGGCGCGGCCGATGGGACTGTGGCCGCGTGGGCGCGGCCGATGGGACTGTGGCCGCGTGGGGAGTCGCGAACTTCAGGTCGGAAGTCGTCCGACCTGAAGTGCTAACAGGGGTTAGTGATGCGAGGCGGCTTTGCCAGAGCCGTAGTGACGAGACACACAGGCCGGAAGAGACGGGTGTCATGAGTGGACAAGAGCGGAGAGGACTGTTCATCACGCTTGAGGGGGTCGAGGGCTGCGGCAAGTCGACGCAGGCACGGCTCTTGGTTGAGCACCTCGATGCCCGCGGTATCGAAGTGGTACTCACTCGTGAACCCGGAGGAACGGATCTCGGCGAACGCCTTCGCGAAATTCTGCTCGACATCGGTCAGACCGGCATGCGCGCTGAGACGGAGCTCTTCCTTTACCTGGCCTCCAGGGCCGAGCATGTAGCTGAGGTCATCGTTCCCGCACTCAAGAGAGGTGCCGTCGTCATCTCCGATCGCTTCGGTGACGCGAGCGTGGCCTACCAGGGTGGAGGACGGGGGCTCGGGGCGGATCTTGTGCGCCCGTTGAACGAAACGGCAACGAGCGGCGTCAAACCCGATGTGAGCTTCCTTCTCGATCTGGATGCAGAGGAGGGTCTCGGACGTCTGGACGGCAGAATCCAGGACGGAGGCTCGAGGGCATCGCGGGATCGGATCGAGAGCGAGGCGATAGAGTTTCACAGAATGGTCAGGCAGGCGTATCTTGATGAGGCCGCTCGGGAGCCCGAGCGGTTTGTGGTTCTCGACGCGAGGAGTCGTGTCGAAGAGCTCGCTCGCACGATCGCATTGCGGGTGGACGATCTGCTGGCAGAACGGGCCGGTACGTATCCAGGAGATGACTAACATGACAAGACGATTTGGCCGGTTCGCGCCCGTGTTCGCGGCGCTCATCGTCGGGGTTCTCCTCGGCGGATGGACGGTCGAGCGCGTGAGCGCGCGGGGCGACCTCTATACTTATCTTGATCTCTTCACCGACGCGCTCTCCAAGGTTGAGAGAGCGTATGTTGAGGAGGCAGATGCAAAGGAACTGATGTACGGTGCGGTACGGGGGATGCTCGCCAGTCTCGATCCGTACTCCATGTTTCTTGACGAGGAGAGCTTCAGGGATTTCAAGGTGTCGACGGAGGGTGAATTCGGGGGGTTGGGTATCCAGATAGCCGTGAGAGACGGTGTGCTGACGGTCGTGAGTCCGATCGAGGGAACACCAGCCTACGATCTTGGCATCCAGTCCGGCGATCGAATAGTTGCCATCGAGGGCGAGCCGACGAGGGGGATCACCGTCGATGAGGCCATCAAGGTTCTCCGAGGCAAGCCCGGCACAAAGGTCAGCATCTCTGTTCATCGTGAGGGACTTGAGAACCTTCTCGAGTATACCGTAACGAGAGACATCATCAGGATCGACAGCGTGCCGTACGCCTTTCTCATGGACGGCGATGTCGGATACGTGCGTATCTCGCGATTTGCCAGGACGACTGCGGAGGAACTTTCACAAAGACTCGACGACCTCGAAGGAGAGGGAATGCGGTCTCTGATCGTGGATCTCAGGAGCAATCCTGGAGGTCTCCTTTCTCAGGCCGTGGATGTGAGTGATGTTTTCCTCGATGCCGGGGAGCTGGTTGTGAGCACGAGGGGACGTCTGCGCGAGCAGAACAAGGAGTTCCATGCGAGAACGCCGGCGCGTTTCTCGAAGGATTTTCCGATTGTAGTTCTCGTCAACGGGGGCAGCGCGAGCGCGTCGGAGATCGTTGCGGGAGGCATCCAGGATTGGGATCGGGGAATCGTCGTCGGAACGACGAGTTTCGGCAAGGGTTCCGTTCAGACGCTGATGCGGCTCAAACCGTACACAAGGGACTGCGCCATCAAGCTGACGACCGCCAAATGGTATACCGCGAGCGGCAGACTTATCGAGAAGCCTGAGCGCTGGGATCCCGGCGCTGATGTGGCCGAAGGTGAGGATGAGAAGACAGAGAGGCCGCAGTACTTGACGGCTGCCGGACGAGTCGTCTACGGCGGTGGCGGGATAATCCCCGACATCACGATAAAGGGTACGCGAAGATCCGACATCGCGGTGGATCTCGAGCGCCGCGAGGAGTACTTCGAGTTCGCCATTCACTACCTGTCCGAGCATGAGCTTGGCAGCGGCGTCATTGAAATCGATGATTCCATGTGGGACGCGTTCCTCGGTTTTCTGGAGAGGGATGAGTTCGAGTTCGATGCGGACGTGCTCGAGGAGCACCGTGACGAGATCGAGCTTTCGATGCGGCGCGATCTCGCGCGCAAACTCTACGGTAGAACCGAGGCCTACATCGTTGCTATCGAGGGTGATGGACAACTCAGCCGGACTGCGGAATTCGCGGGCAGCGCCAACGACCTGGCGGATCTCTTCACACTGGTCGAGGAGTATGTGGAAGAGGAAGAGGAAGAGTAGCTCACCGAATCCTGAGTGGAGCTGCTGCAATCTTTCAGCACTGCAGTGCATACCACGTGGGGCGGTCGGAGCGGCCGCCCCATCTTCTTGACGTTCCGGAGAGCGTGGGGATATACTTGAATAATCAATGAGAATCGGGAGACTCGACATAGATCCTCCGCTCGTTCTGGGGCCGCTGGCCGGGCTGACTGACAGCCCGATGCGGAGGCTATGCCGTAGGATGGGCGCGTCGCTCGTCTGGACGGAGATGGTGAGCGCGAAGGGGACTATCCGGGAGAGCCGGCGGACGTTCGAGTTCCTGGATTTCGTCGAGGAGGAGCGTCCGATCGTCTTCCAGCTTTTCGGGGCGAATCCGGAGTCCATTGCGAAGGCGACGCGCATCCTGGATGGGATGAGTCCCGACATCATTGATCTCAACGCCGGCTGTCCGGTGAAAAAAGTTGTAAGGTCCGGTTCGGGGGCCGCCCTTATGCGCGATCTCGGGCTGATGGAGGAGGTCGTCGGTGCCTTCATCGAGTCCACGTCGCGGCCCGGGACCGTCAAGATCAGAAGCGGGTGGGACGCGGAGTCGATCAATGCGCCCGAGGTGGCGGGGCTCATCGAGAAACTTGGAGCTTCCGCGATCACGATTCACCCCAGGACAAGGGCGCAGGGTTTCACCGGGACGGCCGACTGGCGTCTCATTACTGAGGTCAAGCGGTCGGTGGGGATCCCGGTTATCGGGAACGGAGACGTCAGGTGCGCGGACGATGCAGTCCGCATGATGGATACGACAGGGTGTGATGCCGTCATGATCGGACGAGGGGCGATCGGCAATCCCTGGATCTTCCGTGAAGCGCGTGCTGTGATGATGGGCGCGGAACCACCCCCACGGCCGTTACTGTCCGAGCGTCTCGAGACTGCGATCGAGCAGCTCGATCTCATGGTCGAGACGAAAGGGGTGCGTCGGGGCGTGCACGAGATGCGGAAGCACATCGTGGCGTATCTCAGGGGTTTTGGTGGTGCTTCGAAGCTCAGGGCCGAGCTCGTCATCATCGAGGACCCCGAGGCTGTGAAGGGCAGAATGAGAGCGGCGCTGGCCGAACTCGACGCGAGCCGGGAGACGGGTGCTTCGGAGGGTGTCATACAATGAGACAGAGAGGCAAAGCGGGGCGGTGGTTACCGGCAGCAGCGGCGTTTCTGGCGATCGTGGCCGCGGGCGGCTGCGGTGGTCCGCCCAGGTCCAGCGGGAGCGGTGTTGCTACCGTCGAAATCGTGACGCATGTGGCTTCCGAGGGAGAGACGCTTGCGACCATCGCCGACGATTACTACGGGGACTTTGACATAGCCTTCTACCTCGCCGACGTCAACGGGGTCGACGACGCCTTCCGGCTGAGTCCCGGGATGCTGATAGAGGTGCCGGTGGGTGAGGAAGACATCGCGAGGTACGCCCGGAGGACCGCGGCAAAGGCACACTACAACAGAGGAACCGTGCTGGCAGCCAAAGGAGAGCTGAGGAAGGCGACCGATGAGTTCAGGGCGGCGCTTAAGGAAGATCCCAGGTTCGCCGATGCGGGGTACAATCTCGGCGTGGTTTTCCTGATGATGGGTGAGCCGGAGATGTCGGCTCGGGTGCTCGAGCAGGTCATAGAAGTCAGGGCCGGTGACGCCGAGCAGGAGTTTGCTCTGGGCAAGGCCTACTTCGATGCAGGGAGAGTCGCTGACGCCATCGAGCGTTTCGATGCTGCGATCGTGCTCGATCCCGGGCTCGAGGATGCGGTATTCGCGCGGGCAGTGGCGCTTCTTGAATCAGGAGAGACGGAGAACGGCGTCGCCGCTCTGGACGGCTATGTGAGACGATTCCCCAGTGGGCTCTGGGCCGACCTTGCCAGGGCGCGTCTCATCGAACTCGCCGGCAACGCGGCGGCGCGGCGTGAACTCGCCGCGGAGGCTGCAGGTGCCGAGCAACTGCCGCCCGAGGAGCTGGAGAGGGTTAGGCATCGCACAGATCAGGGAGAAAGCGTTCAGGAGGTGTCGCCTTGATAGAGGTGCAGGACGTCTGTCTGACCTATCAGGGAGCGGAGGCGCCTGCGCTCTCGGACGTGAATCTCACAGTCCAGTCGGGCGAATCGGTCGCGATCGCGGGGGCCAGTGGCTCCGGGAAGACGACGCTGCTGAGACTGCTGAATGGGCTCAGACTTCCCACATCGGGCCGCGTTGTTGTGGACGGGATGGACACGGCGAATGAGCAGCAGGTGTGGGAGATACGTCGCCGTGTTGGCTACATTTTTCAGAACCCCGACAATCAGCTTGTCAGCACCACGGTCGAGCGTGAGATCGCCTTCGGCATGGAGAACCTCGGACTCGACAGAACCGAGATGCGCGAACGCATCGAGGATACGCTGTCGAGGTTGAGTCTGGAGTCGCTCCGCGACAGGCCGCCGCACCACCTCTCAGGAGGCGAGAAGCAACGTGTGGCTGTCGCCGCCGTGCTGGCTATGCAGCCTGCCTACCTGCTGCTCGACGAACCGACCTCGCTCCTCGATGCCCTCGGGCGACGGGAGGTGTGGAGCATCATCGCCGGTCTCGCAGAGGACTCCTCATGTGCGGTCGTACACGTCACGCAGTTCCCCGAGGAGGTCGCCCTCGCGAAACGGGTGCTCGTGCTGGAAGCCGGAAGGCTTGTGTTCGACGGGTGCCCTCTTGATCTTTTCGGTTCGGCGTCGGACCTCAGGCGATGGGGGTTGATGCGACCGCCGGCAATGGCGATTGCAGACAAACTGAGGGCGGATGGAATCGCCGTCCCTGAGAGCGTGGCGACTCTCGATGAGCTGGCTCTCGCGGTATCGGGCGATGATGATCGGGAGAGGGGCGCGAGCGCGTGAGGATAATCGTCAGAGACGTAAACGTCCTCTACGAGCGCGGGCTTCCCGATGAGCGCGCCGCTGTGAACGGAATCACCCTGTCCGTAGACCAGGGCGAGTCCGTGGCCATCGCTGGGCCGACCGGGTCGGGGAAGACATCACTGTTGGAGGTTATGGCGGGACTTGTCAAGCCGACTTCCGGCACCGTTGCTCTTGAAGGCGCTGACGGTGCGCTCAGGTCAGCAGTCGGGCTTGTCTATCAGTTCCCCGAGCTGCAGTTCTTCGAGGAGAGCGTTCTCGATGAAGTGGCGTTCGGGCTCCGGCATCAGGGAGTTGCGGAGGAGGAGATACCTGGAATCGTCGGGAGGGCGCTTGAGAGGGCCGGACTCGATCCGGACCTTTTTCTGGGAAGGTCACCACTCAGCCTCAGCGCAGGGGAGAAGCGGCGGGCAGCGCTCGCCTGCATGATAGCTCTCGACAGGCCGTTCCTCCTCCTCGATGAGCCGAGCGCAGGGCTCGATCCGGCGATGCGAGAGAGACTGGTCGAATTCATGCTCAGCATGCTTGAGGAAGGCCAGGGACTCGTTCTTGTCACGCACGATCTCGATCTGGCGGATCGCGTTGTCGGCCGCATGATCGTCCTGTCCGAGGGGCGAATCGTGGCCGATGCGACTCCTGACAGCATATTCAGAGATGCCGCCCTTCTGGAGCGGCTCTCGCTTGATCCACCACCGAAATACTGGCTCGTGAACCGCCTAAAGAGCCTGGCAGAGAGCAAGGTTCCGGAGCTGGAGCGCTTGCTTCTTCCGTCAATCGGGCGACACCTTGCGGATGCCGGGCACAGGTGATAGATTCTAACCCGTCTGGATGCTCGGGGAGCCAAGCTTTAGGAGTCCTCGTAGCAGCGTTCTCGTGATCGAAGCGCAGAAAGGCCCGTCCGTGGAGGTGTCATGAACGTAAGGACCAAGGCCCGCGTGATGGATTTCGAGGGTGTTCGCAGGGCGATTACCAGAATAGCCCACGAGATCCTGGAACGAAACGGCGGGATTGAGAAGCTTTCCATAATAGGAATCCAGACGCGAGGGGCATTTCTGGCCGAGAGGCTTGCCAGGAAGATCGAGGAGATCGAGGGTGAATCCGTTCCGATGGGTGTGCTGGATATCACTCTGTATCGGGACGACCTGCAGACAGTAGCCGATCAACCGGTGGTGAATGAGAGCCGGATACCGTTTGACATACAGGGTAGGGTCATAGTGCTTGTGGACGACGTGCTCTTCACAGGGCGCACGGTGCGCGCTGCGCTCGACGAGATCATCGATTTCGGTCGCCCCAAAGCCGTCCAGCTCGCAGTCATTGTCGATCGGGGACACAGGGAGCTTCCAATTCGTGCTGACTATGTCGGTAAGAACGTCCCGACGGCCGATAACGAGGTAGTCGCCGTCAGGATGATTGAGAAGGACGAGATCGACGAGGTCGTGATCCTGGAAGTCGACTTCCCACAGAGCGAAACCAGGCAGTCCAGTTGAAGGAGCCCGAGCCGACGTGATTCGTAGAGTGTCACTCGCGGTTGTCCTTGTCGCTCTGGTTGCGGCAAATGCCGGCTGCGTCTACTACAACACGTTCTACCACGCGCGCACGGCGTACGATGAGGCCGAGCGCATCTGGATGACCCGCCCTCCTGATTCAGAACCCACGCCTCAAGAGCTGGATCTTCTGGACAGGGTTATCGAGAAGAGCGGTCGTGTGGTCAAGCTCTATCCGGAGTCCTCGTGGGCCGACGATGCCCTTCTTTTACTGGCGCAGGCGCTCTATCGGCAGGGGAAGTACGAAAGTGCCGAGATGCGCCTGACCGATTTCCTCGCTCTCCACCCGGAGAGCGAACTCCGTCCCCAGGCTGAGTACACGCTGGCGGCGGTCATGCTGGAGCGCGGCAATCCGGTCTCTGCGGAGCAGACGCTCGAGGCACTCGCATATGCCGACGTCCCGGGCGAACTCTCCGATGATGCCATGATCCTCATCGGGCGGGCGAAGAACGCGAGACGGCACTTCGACGAGGCGGCAGAGGTATATATGTCGGCGCTGGAGCGTTTCCCGCGAAGCAACCTGCGTGCGGAGTTGCGTCTACTGGCAGCGGAGAATTACGTGACGATGGGCAGACTCGAAGACGCCGCCCACCACCTGCGCGCGGTAGCCGAGGAGAGCGGAGCGCGGCAGCTCGCATTTGAGGCACGCATCAAGCTGGCGGACGTCTATCTCGATCTGAATGAACTCGACGCGGCACTGAATGTACTGGATGATCTGGAACGCCGCACGGTGGACCGCAACGACCTGGATCGTGTCCTGCTTCTGCGCGGCAAGACGTACGAGGCGCAGGAGGACTACGATGAATCTGTCTCGACGTACGATGGCGTTGCTGCATCGCACGCGCGCTCTGAGGCTGCTGCCGAGGCGCGCTATCGCATAGGTGTCATCAGGAGAGACCGCTTCGGGCGGTTCGACGAAGCGATAGAGGCTTTCCGGGAGGCCAGGGACGAGTCTCCAAGGAGCGATGTCGCGAAACTGGCCGCGAAGGCGATAAAGGACGTCGAGAGCCTGCAGGGCTATCTCCTGACGATCACGGAGTGGAACGAAGCGCAGACAGCAGGGGAGACGCTGGTCCCGGAGGCCGCAGACGCGGACACGTTGCTGACAGTCGTGGTCGGCGCGGATACGCTGCTGTCGGAGGCCACAGACGCGGACACGTTGCTGACAGTCGTGGTCGGTGCGGATACGCTGCTGTCGGAGGCCGCAGACGCGGACACGTTGCTGACGTCTGAAGAGATCCCGGTCGAAGACGAAGAGATCGTTTCGGATCTGGCGCTCGCTCGCTTCCGGGTCGCCGAGCTCTATCTCTTCAAGCTCGACAATCCGCAGCTGGCCATTGAGTACTACACGGACGTCGTTTCTCGTCACGGCGAGAGTGCGCTGGGACCGAAAGCGGCACTGGCAATTGCATACGTGCGGGAGAGCGTTCTGAACCAGTCTGTACTGGCCTCGGGAGCCTACCGCGACGTCATAGAATTGTATCCGGGGACCGAGTACGCGACCGAGGCCGAGAAAGCGCTTGCCGCTCTCGTGGAAAGGGAACCCATCCTGCAACAGTAGGGCGTGTGTCATCTGCCGGGCCTGGACAGGCCGCGGGCGTGTGGAGGTTGGACAATGGTGCTCATCCGGAGCGTCTCAGGCGTTCGCGGACTTGTGGGCGAGGATTTGACGCTTGCTCTCGTCACGGACTACGCGCAGGCATTCGGGACGATGGTCGGTGGCCGCGTGGTCGTTGGATGGGACGCGCGAAGAGGCGGCGCCGAACTCCATAATGCTGTCTTGCGCGGTCTCGAGATCTCCGGCGCCGTGCCGCACGACATCGGAGTGGTGCCCACTCCGACGGTCGGCATCGCGGTCAGGCGCGGAGGGTTCTCGGGCGGGATGGTCGTGACAGCGAGCCACAACCCAGAGGAGTACAACGGCCTCAAGTTCTTCGCGGCAAGAGGTACCTTTCTTGAGCGTCCCGACGTGGTACGCCTGCTCGCGGCGGTCGACGCACGTTTGAGGTCCGGGATTCCCGATGCGGATCCTCCCCAAGTCGAATCGGCACAGGTCGAGGCTATGCAGGACGGATCGATGCGGGGGACAGGGGAGGTGGATTGGATCGAGCGACACCTTGATCTGATCCTGAACTCGGGGTTGATTTCTCTCGAAGCAGTGAGGTCCAGTCGGCCGCGCATTGTCGTTGACTGCGTGAATGCTGCAGGTTCATTTGCCCTGCCGGAGTTACTGAGAAGGATCGGTTGTGATGTGATCGAGTTGAATACAAAGGCGGGGGCCGGGTTCCCGCACGGTGCCGAGCCGGTGCCTGAGCATCTCGGTCAACTCGCAGAAGGTGTGAAATCGGCAGGAGCGTCGCTTGGGTGTGTGTGCGACCCGGACTGCGACCGGCTTGCCTTCGTGGATGAGACCGGACGGGCGATAGGGGAGGAGTACACTCTCGCGATGGCCACCGCTGCTGTTCTGGAACAGAAGAACGGTCCGGTTGTGGCGAACATCTCGACGAGTCGCATGGTCGATGATATCGCGAGGGAGCACTCCGTCCCGGTCTATCGCACACCCGTCGGCGAGATAAACGTTGTTGCGAAGATGCTGGAGGTGTCGGCCGTCATAGGTGGTGAGGGAAACGGCGGCGTCATCCTGCCTGAGGTCCACATGGGGCGGGATGCCTGCACGGCAGCGGCTCTTGTCGTTGGGTGGATGGCCGCTCGCGGGGCAAAGAACATAGGCGAACTCACATCGAGCTTCGGTCGGTACGCCATGGTGAAGAGAAAGATTGCGCACGAAGGCGCAGATCGCGATGCGATGGCGCGCGTCATGTGTGAAGCGTTTCCTGATGGGGAGCTTGATTCTACCGACGGTCCGAAGATCATCTGGCCGGCAAGCTGGGTCCATGTCCGTCCATCGGGTACGGAGCCGGTTGTGAGAATCATCGCGGAGGCGGGAAACGAGTCCGAAGCCTTGCGACTTGTCGATCTGGCCACTGCCGCGCTCTCGGCGGCCTAGAGAGGGAGTCGGCCATGTGTGGAATAATCGGATGCGTTACGAGAGGGAAGAACGTCGTCCCGACGCTCATTGAGGGGCTGAGGCGGATGGAGTACCGGGGGTACGATTCCGCAGGCGTTGCCGTCTTGGAGGATGGAGCGCTCTTGTCCCGGAAGACGGTCGGGAAGGTGGAGGAACTCTCTCGCGTCCTTGACGATGATCCGATAGAGGGCGCGACCGGTATCGCGCACACCCGGTGGGCGACTCACGGCGAGCCATCCACGGCAAACGCGCACCCACATCTCGACGGCACCGGCAAGCTGGCCATTGTCCACAACGGCATCGTAGAGAACTACCGGTCCCTGAGGCATTCACTCGAGGAAGAAGGACACGTATTCACGACGGAGACGGATACCGAAGTCATTGCGCATCTTATCGAGAAGCACTACGCGGGCGATCTCGCTGACGCCGTGCGATCGGCGCTTGCGGAAGTCCAGGGCGCATACGGTATTGCGGTGATTCACGCGGATCAGCCGGAGCTGCTCGTGGCAGCGCGGAACGGGAGTCCGCTCATCGTCGGCATCGACAAGGGCGCCTACTACGTGGCCTCGGATGTTGCGGCTCTGGTGCGATACACCAAGGACGTCGTTTATCTCGATGACATGGAAATGGTCGTGGCCACCCCCGAAGGCTTCTCAACGACGACGCTCGAGAACGAGCTCGTCACCAAGAGCGTCGAGCGGATCACCTGGGACATCGACCAGATCGAAAAAAGCGGGTACTCCCACTTCATGCTCAAGGAGATCCACGAGCAGGAGAGAACCGTGATGGATGCGGTGCGCGGCCGCCTCATCGAATCAACCGGCGACGCGTTTCTCGGCGGACTCCGTGAGCATCGGAAGACGCTCAGGAACGCGAAGCGTATCATCATCATTGCCTGCGGCACTTCCTGGCACGCCGGTCTGATCGGCGAGTACATGCTGGAAGATCTTGCGCGTGTTTCGACCGAGGTTGAGTACGCATCGGAGTTCCGTTATCGCAATCCTGTCATTCGGCGCGGTGACGTCACCTTCGTGATAAGCCAGTCCGGAGAGACGCGCGACACGCTGGCAGCGATGGGTGAAGCGCAGAGGCGCGGAGCCGTTGCGCTCGGCATCGTGAACGTTGTCGGATCGTCGATCGCCCGGAGGAGCGATGGTGGTGTCTATACACACGCTGGACTGGAGATAGGTGTCGCTTCGACAAAGGCGTTCACATCGCAGTTGATGGTTCTGGCGGCGATCGCGCTCATGGTCGGTCGCTCCCGCGGCATATCGGTCATCGATGGACGCGAGATTGTCCGCGCCATGCTCGCGATACCGCAGCAGATCCACAGGATCGTCGAGAAGAACGCTGAGATCGAGGGAATAGCATCACGATATGTCGAGTCATCGAATTTCCTCTATCTCGGGCGCGGATACAATTTCCCTGTCGCGCTCGAAGGCGCACTGAAGCTCAAGGAGATATCCTATATCCATGCGGAAGGATACCCGGCGGCTGAGATGAAGCACGGTCCCATAGCGCTCATCGACGAGAAGATGCCGGTCGTCTTCATTGCAACCCAGGACGCCTACTACGAGAAGATCCTGTCGAACATGGAAGAGGTAAAGGCGCGTGGCGGCCGTGTCCTCGCCGTTGCGACTGAAGGTGACACCCAGGTGGCGAGGGTGGCCGACGATGTCATTGAGATTCCCAAGACGCTGCCGCATCTCACACCGATTCTGAGCGTGGTTCCACTTCAGCTCCTGGCATACCACATCGCGGTGGCGCGCGGCTGCCACGTGGACCAGCCACGAAATCTTGCCAAGAGCGTAACCGTCGAATAGCACAAGCGTCCAACCTGTCCGGCGCGAGTGGCCGAGAGCGATGGTTCGAGCGTTTGAACCCGCACCGGAGAGAGCGTGAGCAAGGAAGAGATCATCAAGCTGACCCAGAAGGTCCGCTGCTCGGGCTGAGCGTCGAAACTGGGTCCGGAGGACCTTGCCGAGGCGCTTGAGAACCTGAAGCCGATCATCGATCCGCACGTGCTGGTCTCTGCCGGCACGGCTGATGACGCGGGCGTGTATCTCACGGATGATGGACGGGCCATCGTCTTGACTCTCGATTTCTTTACGCCCGTTGTCGACGATCCGCACGACTACGGTCGGATCGCGGCCGCCAACTCGCTCTCCGACGTGTACGCGATGGGCGGGAGACCGATCGTTGCGCTCAACATCGCTTGCTTCCCCGACGGTGAGCTTCCCAACTGGATCCTGGGGAAGATTCTGGCAGGCGGCCAGGAGAAGGCGTCGGAAGCCGGTGTGCCCACGATCGGTGGGCACTCGGTCAGCGACCGCGAACTCAAGTACGGTCTTGCCGTTGTCGGCGTCATCGATCCCGGGAAGATCGTCAGGAACACGGGTGCCGAAGCGGGTGACGTGATGGTCCTGACGAAGCCCCTCGGGATCGGGATTCTGACCACGGCGATCAAGTACGAGCGCCTGTCGGCCGATGAGATAGCGCGTGTGACCGATGTCATGACGATGCTCAATCGGTCGGCGTCTGAGGCGATGCTAAGCGCGGGCGCTCATTCAGCGACTGACATTACGGGGTTCGGTCTGGCGGGCCATGCCCTCGAGATGGCCGAGGGGAGCGGGGTCACTCTGAAACTGAAGCTCGCCGATCTTCCTGTTCTCGATGGGGCCGAGGAGCTTGCAGCCGCCGGCATCGCGCCGGGTGGTCTGGGCACGAACCGCAACTACTTCGGCAGGCGCATCGAGACGTCGATACGCGAGGGAGACGCACGGCTGAGTCTCATCTACGATCCCCAGACATCGGGAGGTCTTCTTATCGCCCTGTCTCCTGAGAGCGTAGAGTCGTTTGGGCAGGCCATGTCTGAGGCAGGGATGGATTGGTGGACCATCGGACGCGTGACGCCCCTAGGGGAAGATCCACTCGTCATCCTGTAGCGAACGCCCCTCTTCTCGGTTATACTGCTTGACAGCACCGATTGGAGAGACCGCGCGGGGGTGGATGGGTCCTGGTGGGCCCCAAGGGCTTCAAACCCTTATGTCGGGCGGCTGATCCCGTCCGAGGTGGGTTCGATTCCCACACATTCCCGCCACGACCTCTGATGATTCCGGAGAGCCTTGCCAAAGTGAAAGCGCTTTCTCTCATGTCCGGCGGCCTGGACAGCATGCTCGCTGCCAAGCTCATCATGGAACAGGGCATCGAGGTTGCCGGCATCAGCTTCACCTCGCTGTTCTTCGGCGCCGAGGGTGCACGCAGGGGCACTGACGAACTCGGCATCGATCTCATTGTCATCGACTTGAGCGACGATCTTCTCAAGGTTATCCAGTCGCCGAAGCACGGGTACGGCAAGCACATGAACCCCTGCATAGATTGTCACGCACTCATGTTCCGGGTGGCGGGTGAGCGGATGGAAGAACTCGGCGCGTCGTTCATCGTCAGCGGAGAAGTTGTGGGCCAGAGACCGAAATCTCAGATGCGCTTCGGTCTCGGGGTCGTCGAACGGGAGTCCGGGCTTACGGGGTATCTTCTTCGGCCGTTGTCGGCCAAGCTGCTGGCAGTCACGGTGCCGGAGACCGAGGGGTGGGTCGACCGCGAGAAGCTCCTTGGTCTTCACGGCAGAAGTCGCAAGCCCCAGATGGAGCTCGCCGATGGGTACGGCATCAGGAACTACGCTACGCCGGCCGGCGGGTGCCTTCTTACTGATGAGAACTTCTCCAGGGGGTTGAAAGACCTCAAGAAACACGGACGACTGACGAATCCCGAAATCCGGATTCTGAGCTTCGGCCGTCAGTTCCGGCTGTCCGATACGGCGAAGCTGGTCGTCGGGCGGAACCACGCGGAGAACGAGCATCTCTTCGAGCTCAGGCCTGATGATGATATATTGGTGAAGGTTATAGGCCACAAGGGCCCGGTTGGAGTGCTTTCGGGTGACGCAACCGATAGAGATCTCGAGCTTGCGGGTGGCGTGGTCGCCCGCTACTCCGATACCGACGGGAACGAACGGGTGAGTGTGAGGGTCTGGAGCTCGGAGGACGACTCCAGGGAGATCTACGTGGTACCCTTCGGCTCGAAGGAAGTCAAGGACCTGGCAATCTGATGAGAAACTCCGCGATGACCGTCCTGGCCGTGTGCGCGATTCTTCTGTCTGTGGCTGCCGCGGCTCTCGGGCAGACAGTGGAAGGAGACGTGTCCGCCCTCCCGAGCGGCGGCGTCGCGCTCACCGCCTCCGCGGTGTATCCCGGGCTAGGGCAGCTTCTCAACGGCTCAGAGATGAAGGCTGCCGTCATCGGGGCGGCCGAAGCATTCCTTCTGGCCCGTCTTGTCCTGGAGGACCGCTGGACGAGGAATTCCTACAGGAACTACATGGAGACAGGTACGACTGCCTGGTACAAGGAGTATTCGGAGCATTACGACAGGAGACAGGCTCTCATCTGGTGGGTGGCCATCGCGGCGCTCTACAGTCTCACGGATGCCTACGTCGATGCGCATCTGGCGGGATTCGATGATGCCCTGCCTGGATATCTCGATACTGTCTCGATAGCGCCCGGCCCGAGCGGAGATGAACTCAGGCTGGCCTTGAGCATTCGATTCTAGTCATTGGAAGCAGAGCCCGCGGGGGTGATCGCTTGTCCGTGCACGCGTGACAGGGGTTGCACCGACGGGTGCGAGGAGGTAGAGAGGATGGCGAGGGACAGCAAGAAGAAGCCCGTGAAGCCGAAGGGGAAAAGCTTCTACAGGGACTTCGTCGAGACCATTGTGACGGCCGTTCTGCTTGCCCTGATCCTCCGCGCGTTCGTCGTGCAGACCTTCAGGATCCCCTCCGGTTCCATGGAGAACACGCTGCTCATCGGTGATTTCCTGGTCGTGAACAAGTTCATCTACGGCATAAAGATGCCGTTCACCGAGACCCGCCTCCGCGGCGTCAGGGAGCCCAAACGCGGCGACATCATTGTCTTCGAGTATCCCAATCCGAATCCGCACGCGAAGAAGGAGAACTACGTCAAGCGCTGCATCGGTGTTGAGGGCGACATCGTTGAGATGAAGAACAACATCGTCTACATAAACGGCGAGGCCGTCACCGAAGACTACATCAAGCTCAAGCCACCGACTCCCAGGTGGTCGACGTTCGGTCCCGTGAAGGTCCCCGAAGGGCAGCTTCTGATGCTCGGGGACAACCGCAACTACAGCGCCGACAGTCGCGACTGGGGTTTTCTCGACAAGAGCCTCATGCAGGGCAAGGCGATCGTCATCTACTGGTCGTGGGATAAGATCCTCAAGCGGCCCAGGTTGGAGCGCTTCTTCCAGCTCATACGCTAGCGGCCGGCCTCCGTTCGGTTCCCCCTTTTCGGCTTGACACTCCAGCTGTACGGGACTATGTTGTCGGTATTAGCAGTCGACGCGCTAGAGTGCTAACAGCGCGAGTCCCGGAGGACGTGTGAGACGCGAAGACCTGACAATACGCGAAGAAAGAATCCTGTCGGCCATAATCGAGACCTACGTCCGATCGGCTCGACCGGTGAGCTCGGGCGCCGTGGTACGATGCGGTTCGCTCAAGCTTTCCTCCGCGACTGTCCGAAACGTCATGCGTTCCCTCGAAGATCGCGGTCTCATCGAGCAGCCGCACACGTCTGCGGGTCGGATTCCGGCCGATCACGGCTACCGGTACTACGTCGACAGACTGATGGGTCCGGCTATCGTCTCGAACAGCGATAGAGCGCAGATCCGCGCAGGCATCTCGGTTCTCGGGGGACGGGACATCGCAACCATCGTGACCGAGGTTTCGAGAATGCTGAGTGAGTTGTGCAAGCAGCTTGCTGTAGGCCTTGAGCCCGCTGTCGAGAGCGGAGTTATGGAGCGTGTGGAACTCGTCCATCTGGAGGAGGGTCGTTGTCTCGTGGTCGTGGGGCTTCGGTCGGGTCAAACCAGAAGTGCCCTCTTCAAGTGCGGGGAGAGCGTGTCGGAATCCGACGTTGCCGCTGCGACCGGACTCCTCAACGATTGGCTTGACGGTCTGTCGATTGGCGAGGCCTCGCAGCTTCTGAAAAGGAAACTCAAGGAGAAGGACTGTCCATTCCGCGATCTCATCTGGAGCATGCACGGTCGGTGGGACCGGATCTTCCATCTGCACGACTCGGAACGTGTCCACTACGAGGGCGCGCGGTACATACTAAGGAACCCCGAGTTTGCAGGTGACGCTTCGCTTCTTGGGGAAATCCTCGACAGCGAGGAGGCACTGGCTGATCTGGTGCGCAAGCCGGGAAGCCGCGAAGTCGTAGTGACCATTGGTCATGAGAACCACCGGCGAAAGATGGCAGGTGTTTCGCTTGTCGTCGGAAGCTACCGCGTCGGCGAGACCGTCGGGCGCATCGGAGTTATCGGTCCAACGCGAATGCAGTACCGGAGGCTGGTCGGAGTTGTAGATCAGTTCTCAAGGCTCCTGGATGATCTTTTCTCCTCGAGCCATTGGCAGGAGGGACGGTAGACCGCGCCATACGGCGTCTGGAGGACGCACAGGATTTGAGCAAGAAGAGCAAGAAAGCCAAGGCGACGCCGGGGTCCGTAGAGGAGACCGTATCGAAGTCCGAGGTCTCTCAGAAAGACGGGTTGCCGGGAGCCGATGTGGATGGAAGCGAGCTGGACGCGCTCAAGGGCGAAGTTGAGGAGCTCAACGCCAAGTGGCTGCGGGCGCTCGCGGATCTCGAGAACTACAAGAAGAGGGTGCAGCGCGAGCGGCTCCAGTGGGACCGCTCGGCGCGTGAGGAAGTGCTCATCCCGATTCTGGAGGTCATCGACAACTTCGAGCGTGCGATCTACGGCGACGTCCTTGCAAACGGGGACGCGAACGGTCCCAATGACGGGGACGCGAACGGTCCTGTAAGCGGGGACGCGAACGGCCGCGACGCCGGGGACGCGAACGGCCCCAATGACGGAGACGCCCTCAGGGACGGCGTAGAACTCATCTTCAGGCACTTCCTGGATGTGCTTGAGAAGGGTGGCGTCACACCGATAGAGACGGAAGGACGCGATTTCGACCCCAACCTCCACGAGGCAGTAGGTCACGTGGAGTCAGACGGACACAAGACGAACCAGATCATACAGGAAATGCGGAAGGGCTACATGCTGGGCGACAGGCTCCTGAGGCCCGCACGCGTAGTAGTCGCAAAATAGGAGGGAAGACAGAACATGAGCAAAGTCATCGGAATCGACTTGGGTACAACGAACTCCTGCGTTGCCGTGATGGAAGGCGGGGAGCCGGTCGTGATCGCCAACCCTGAGGGTGGGCGGACCACGCCGTCGGTCGTTGCATTCACGAAGACGGGAGAGCGCCTGGTGGGCCAGGTTGCGAAGCGTCAGGCAATCACGAATCCGGAAAACACGATCTCTTCAATCAAGCGGTTCATGGGTCGGAGATTCGATGAAGTGGCTGAGGAGATTCGCCTCGTTCCGTTCAAGGTCGTGAAGGACTCGAGCGGGGCGGCTAAGGTCGAGGCGCACGGGACCGAGTACGCGCCGCCCGAGATCTCGGCCATGATCCTCCAATCAATGAAGAACGCGGCAGAGCAGCATCTCGGTGAGAAGGTGGAAAGGGCCGTCATCACAGTGCCTGCGTATTTCAACGATGCACAGCGGCAGGCGACGAAAGACGCCGGCAAGATCGCGGGCCTTGACGTACTGAGGATCATCAACGAGCCGACGGCAGCGTCGCTGGCGTACGGTACCGAAAAGAAGAAGCAGGAGAAGATCGCCGTTTACGATTTCGGCGGCGGCACGTTCGATATCTCGATCCTGGAAATCGACGAGGGCCTCGTGAAGGTCCTTGCGACAAACGGCGACACTCACCTCGGTGGCGACAACCTCGACCGCCGCGTCATCGACTGGATCGCCGATGAGTTCAAGAAGGACAATGGAATCGATCTCAAGCAGGACGCGATGGCTCTCCAGCGCCTCAAGGAAGCGGCGGAGAAGGCCAAGAGCGAGCTCTCGACTACGCTTGAGACCGACATCAATCTGCCGTTCATCACGGCGGATGCGTCCGGACCGAAGCACCTCACGCTCAAGCTCACGCGTGCGAAGCTCGAGTCACTCATCGATGATCTCATCGAGCGGACCATCGGGCCGTGCAAGCAGGCGCTCGCTGACGCCAAAGTCAAGCCTTCGGAGATAGACGAAGTTGTGCTCGTCGGTGGTTCGACCAGAATCCCCGCCGTGCAGGAGATCGTGAAGAAGCTCTTCGGGAAGGAGCCGCACAGGGGCGTCAATCCCGACGAGGTCGTTGCAGTCGGCGCCGCGATCCAGGGAGCCATTCTGGCCGGCGAGGCCGGAGTGAAGGATGTGCTCCTGCTGGATGTCACCCCGCTCTCGCTCGGTATCGAGACGCTGGGCTCCGTCATGACGCCTCTCATCGAGCGCAACACGACGATTCCGACCAAGAAGAGCCAGATCTTCTCAACGGCCGCCGACAACCAGCCGGCCGTGTCGATCCACGTGCTCCAGGGAGAACGGGCGGGGGCGGCGGAGAACCGCACGCTTGGTCGGTTCGACCTGGTCGGCATTCCGCCGGCGCCGCGAGGCATACCGCAGATCGAGGTGACGTTCGACATCGACGCGAACGGCATCGTCCACGTCTCGGCGAAAGATCTCGGGACCGGCAAGGAGCAGAAGATAAGGATTGAGGTCTCGAGCAGTCTGTCCGAGGAAGAGATCGACAGGATGGTGAAAGACGCCGATGTGCATGCAGCCGAGGACGAGGCGAAGCGCAAGGAGGTTGAGCTCCGGAACCAGGCGGACGCTCTCATGTACTCAACCGAGAAGTCTCTGAAGGAGCACGGTGATGCACTCGACGAGTCCGAGAAATCGGCCGTCAAGGAGGCGATCGCCACCCTCAGGAAGACGCTCGAAGGGGGAGATGCTGACGCTATCCAGCGCGACATGGACGCCTTGAACACGGCCTCGCACAAGCTGGCGGAGAAGATGTACGCTGAAGCGGCCGCCTCGCAGCAGGCGGCGGGCGGAGCGGGTCGTGATGCCGGCGATTCGGGTGCTGACGGCCCCGATGCAAGCGGTGCCGACGACAACGTCGTCGATGCAGACTACGAGGTTGTAGATGACTAGGGTGGTGGGCGGCCAAGACAGATGAGTCGGATCCGGGGTCGGTAGCTGGTACCGGCCCCGTGTCCGGATTCTCTCGTCAGGATGATCCGAGAGGTGATTGATGGCAGGTTTCCACGACTACTACGAGGTTCTGGGCGTGGGCCGTGACGCGTCCGACGACGACATCAAGAAGGCCTACCGGGAGCTTGCTTTCAAGTACCATCCGGACAAGAACCCAGACAATCCGGCCGCCGAGGACAGGTTCAAGGACGTCGCGGAAGCGCATGAGATCCTGAGTGACCCAGAGAAGCGCGCGCAGTACGACCAGTTCGGCCCGGCCGCGTTCGGTCAGGGTGGTCCCGCCGGTGGGTTTGCGGGAGCAGGCTTCTCTCACATGGACCTCAACGATGCCCTGAATGCGTTCATGAGAAGCTTCGGGGGCGGCGGTGGGGGCGGGGGCTTGGGCGATCTCTTCGGGCTTGGGGGGCAGGCGGGCAGAATGCGCGGCGGTCCCCAGCGTGGTTCCGACGTCCGGATCAGATTGAGGCTGACGCTGGAAGAGATAGCGAGCGGCGTCAGGAAGAAGATCAAGGTCTCCAGGCTCGTTCTCTGCAAGGAGTGCCACGGCTCGGGCGCCAAGCCCGGCACGAGTCCGAAGACCTGCTCGACCTGTCATGGCGCCGGGCAGGTGCAGACCCAGCGCTCGATGGGGATGTTCGGAGCATTCATGACGACCTCGCCCTGTCCGACCTGCAGAGGTACCGGTCAGGTCATAGACGATCCATGCCCGCGGTGTGTGGGGAAGGGGCTCGTCAGGGCGAAGGAGACCGTTGAAATAGACGTCCCGGTCGGCGTATCGACCGGGAACTACATCCCGATCAACGGGGCCGGCAATGCCGGTCCGCAGGGCGGTCCTTCCGGTCGACTCATCGTGGTTCTTGAAGAGCTTCCTCACAAGATCTTCGAACGTCACGGCGACAACGTGCTCCTTGAGCTGCCCGTGTCGGTCACGACGGCAGCTCTCGGTGGCAGCGTCGAGGTTCCCACCCTCGACGGCAAGGCGCGCCTCAAGATCCCCGCGGGCACCCAGTCCGGCCAGCTCCTCAAGATGCGCGGCAAGGGGATACCCCATCATCGCGGCTTCGGAACGGGCGACCAGTTCGCGAGCGTCGTCGTCTGGGTCCCGAAGCGGCCCTCGTCCGATGAGAAGAAACTCCTCAAGAAGCTGGGTGACATCCAAGAGAAGAAGGTGCCCGGGCCGAGGCGGCCGGGGCGGTAACTCCTGAGAATACAATTCACATGTCTTGACGCAGATTTGAGGCGGCCGTTACCATCGCCGAAAGCCGGCACAGGAAACACCCATGTCGATCACACTCAAGCGCGCCGACATATTTCTGGTCCGAGGCACGAGTCGGGTCAGCGGGGCGATCCGCTTTCTCACGCGCACAATCGGCGAGAGCCGTACGCAGGTCAACCACGTGGGCCTGATTGTGGAGGATGGTCCTCTGACGGACGTCGACATGGTGGAGGCCGTGAGTACCGTGAAGCGCCACGGGCTCTGGGCGAAGTACGGTCCACCGAGTACTGACTCTGTGGCGATCTGTCGCCCCACAAACCTCACGGACGAGCAGATAGGCCTTATTGTGGACGAAGCCCTCCGTCAGGTGGGAAAATCGTACGGCTACCTCAAGGCCATTGCGCACTCCCTCGACTGGGTGCTCCTGGGCGCGTATGTCTTCCGGCGCCTGGCCAGAAGCAGGCGCTATCCGATCTGCTCGTGGCTGGTGGCGGACGCTTTCAAGAAGGCCGGCAAGCACTTCGGTGTGGCGCCCGGAGCTGCGAGCCCCGATGATATATGGGACTTCATAGAGGCACATCCGGACGTCTATGAGATGATCCACCCGCTGAAGCCGCTGGAGGTGGGGGACACAGCGCGAGCGCCTTCTGGCACGACGACACATCTCTCAAGCTCAGCCGAATCCCTGTAGGCGTTCCCGGCGAACACATTTGGCTCGGAGTCTCACTCTATATGGACTCAATATTCTGGTACAAGCTCGGCCTCAGTTTCATCGTGGGAAGTGCATGGGTCACTCTGAGCACGGTTGTCGCCGAGCGATACGGCAGCAAGGTCGGCGGTGTCATCGCTGGGTTCCCATCCACCGTGGCTGTTGCGCTCCTCTTCATCGGTCTTACCCAGACACCGCTTGCTGCGGTCCGGGCGACCACGACTATGCCTCTCGCGATGTCCCTGAACGGCGTTTTCATGATCATCTACCTTTTCCTGGCGCGACGTGGCCTGGCTGTGGCCCTTGCGAGCGCACTGGCCATCTGGTTTCTTCAGGCGAGCGTTCTACTGGCGCTCGACATCCATCAGTTCTGGATCTCAGTCGTCGGGTGCGCTCTTGTCGTCCCGGCCTGCTACCTGGTCGTCGAGAAGCTGATGAGGATTCCCTCCCGTCCCGGCGTGAGAGTGACGTACTCGCATGCTCAGATCGGGTTCAGGGCTCTCTTCGGTGGAGCTCTCATCTCATTCGCTGTTCTCTTGGGCAAGCTCGGCGGGCCCGTCTACGGTGGCGTCTTCGCCATCTTCCCGATGATGTTCATCTCAACCCTCGTGGTCACCTACCATGCGGGAGGCGTCGACTTCTCCCGGGCGATGGGAAAGGCCATCATGGTCAGTGCAACTGTGAATGTCTCTCTTTACACGATGGCGGTGAGATACACCTACGCGTGGGTGGGACTGGCGTACGGAACGGCGATCGCTCTCGTTCTTGCTTGTGGTATGGGGTACCTGACCTATAGATTTATGAGGGTGAAGCTGTCTTGAGGGCGTCATGCACGTGAGGAAAGAGAAGCGAAAGGAAGTAACCTCGAAGCTTGAGACGGGGCTCAAGAGCGGGAGACGGGGAGCCGTGGAAGGAGTGGGCTGACTATTGCGCGACGACGAAGCGTTTGATTCCGGGAATCTACCAGGACTCGCCATGAAACTCGACAACAGCTCGATCTGGAGACTCCCTACGTTCCTCCTCCCTCCCGGCGCTATCGGTGGCGCCGAGATAGTCATCGACGGCCCTGAGGGACACCACGCTGCCGATGTGCTCCGCGTGCGCACCGGCGATGCGATCCGTGCGATAGATGGCGAGGGGATGGAAGCGCTTGCGACGGTCGTTGAATCCGGCGGGGGAGTGGTGAGAGCGAGCATCATTGAATCGCGACGGTACTCGCGGTCAGACGGCAATGAACTCACGGTCGCGCAAGCACTGCTGAAGGGAAGAGCATTTGATGAAGTCGTCCGGCGTTGCTCGGAGCTTGGAGTCGGACGCATCGTCCCCTTGAGCACCGGGCGTTCGATCGGGCGCATCCCTTCAGACGCGCTTGAGTCCAGGCTTGAGCGGTGGCGCGGAATTGCCGCCGCCGCAGTCAAGCAATCGCGTGGCGTCTTCCTTCCACTCATCGAGCCGCCGCACGAGGTTGCTGCGCTGGAGGCGATGGTCCGTGAGGCAGACCTTGCGCTCATTGCCTGGGAGGAAGAGAGCGCCGTCGGTCTCGGGGATGCTCTGGAGGCACGTGTGCGGGAGAAGGCTCCTCGTGAGGCCGTAGGCCCTCCGCGCCGACGTCACCACGGATCGATCATCCTGATCGTTGGTCCCGAGAGCGGACTGTCCGTGGATGAGGTCGAGACGCTGAAGGGTTTCGGAGCCGGGCCCGTGAGTGCCGGGCGGCGCATCCTCAAGGCGGACTGGGCGGCAGCGGCTATTGCGGCCATGATATCCTCGGAGACCGGTGGGCTTCTCCCATAGTGAGCAGCGCGCGTCAAAAGGAGCCTGTGTCCCTGCTGGGCGGTGATTCCACGCCGGCGGGACGCCGGCAGAAACCGGTTGACAGCCACTCCACAGAGAAGTAAACTTTACGGTTCGAGCATCCACATCTCCTGTGCGTGTCCGCGTCGGGACGAGCGGATGCGTGTGTAGAGGTGTGACCACTGGTTGCATAGATGCCAACCCGAAGAACCCTTGAGGGGGTGAACACTGAATGCCGGGTGTCCGAGTCAAGGACGGTGAGTCGTTTGAGCGCGCACTGCGCCGCTTCAAGAAGCGGTGCGAAAAGGCCGGGGTCCTTTCCGATCTGCGCAAGCACTCACACTTCGAGAAGCCGAGCGAGCGCAAGAAGAGGAAGAAGAGCGCCGCAAAGCGGAAGCTGCGCAAGCTGAAGGTCAAGCAGGACAAGCGCAGGTAGTATCACCCTGGTTCCGGGGAGCACCAATGAGCATCCTGGAGCAACTGCAGAGCGACATGATCAAGGCGGCCAAAGCTCGGGAGAAGGGGCGTTTGGGTGCCATCAGGTTTGTGCGTTCTGAGATGAAGTATCGTGAGATCGAGCTGGGCCGTCCTCTCAAGGATGAGGACGCTATCGAGGTACTCTCGAGACTCTCGAAGCGTCATCGCGAATCGATAGAGCAGTTCACATCAGCCGGGCGTCTCGATCTTGTTGAGAACGAGGAGGTCGGGCTTGGTGTTGTGACAGGGTACCTGCCGGAGGCTCTGACGGAAGATGAACTCGCCGCCATCGTGACGGAGACCGTCGCAGAAGTCGGAGCGAGCACTCGCGGCCAGATCGGCCTCGTCATGAAGGCCGTCATGCCGAAGGTGAAGGGACGTGCGGACGGGAAGATAGTCAGGGATCTGGTGCAAGCCGCGCTCGTGCCGGCGACAGAGGACTGACCCTATCTCCGACCTGGACAAGACTTCTTTGAGGAGATGCAATCAGATGAAGCTCCGGAAACTCTACGATGCTGCAGTGAAGGTCGGAATCGACAATGATCCGAGGGGTAGGGCCGGCGTTCGAGCCGAACTGAAGAGGGTCAAGAAGAAGTACGATGACCTCAAGCCAGCGGAGAAGAAGCGATTCGACATGGAGCGCCTTACGAATCCGTACTCCGACTCCAGGATCCTTTACGGCAAGGACAGCATCGAGATCAAGAGCGTCATGGTCGGCATCGACATGGAGGTCGGCGAACTCCTCATCGCCGACAGACTCCGCGAGAAGGGCAGGCGCGTGGACCTCGTCTGGGCACATCACCCCGAGGGTGCGGCGTTGGCCAACCTGAGCAGTGTCATGCCTATGCAGGCTGAGATCCTGATGCGCTACGGAGTGCCCATCAACGTTGCGGAAGGAATACTCTCGCCGCGCATCAAAGAGGTCGAGCGCGGCGTGATGCCCGCCAACCATATGCGGGCGGTTGATGCGGCACGGATCCTGGATATCCCTATGATCTGCACGCATACCGTGGCCGACAATTGCGTGGCGACATACCTTCAGAAGCTTTTCGACAAGGAGAAGATCGAGACCGTCGGTGAGATACTCACTGCGCTCCGGGACATACCCGAGTATACCGACGCCGAAAAGGCGGGTGCTGGTCTCAGAATCTTCGTCGGCAGCGAGGAACGCCGGACCGGCCGTGTTTTCGTCGACATGACAGGCGGCACAGGCGGATCCGAAAAGACGTTCGAGAAGTTGGCCAACACGTCCGACATCGGCACGATCGTCGGCATGCACATCTCCGAGAAAAACCGGGAAGAAGCCAAAAAGAATCACATCAACGTCGTGATCGCGGGGCATATTGCCAGCGACACGATTGGAATGAACCTCCTCTTGGACGGCGTGGAGAAAACCGCCAGGACGAAGTTCGACGTGATCGATTGTTCCGGTTTCAGGCGATACAAGCACTAGCACCGGCGCCTGAAGACCCCCGAACCACATCTGCACCAAGAAGAAGCGAGTGAATGAACGCACACGCGCGCAATGTCCTTGAGTTCGACAAGGTCGTCGAGATGCTTGTTGAGAGGACTTCCTTCGAGCCCGGCGCCGAGCTGGCGGCGGCTCTGACTCCTACTGTCGACGTGGCGTCGATCGAGCAGGCCCTCGATATCACGAGCGAGATCCGCTCGCTCATGGACGAAGGCGCCGGACTTCCGCTGAAAGGCGCGAGGGATGCCCGTCGTGCGATCGAGCGGAGTATGACGGAGGGAGCCGCGCTCACGTGCGATGAACTCGCGGCCGTGCGCGCGACGCTTCAGGTCATCCGGAGCCTCCGCGACTATGTCGCCGAACGATCTGAGAGATCGCCGGCCCTGTGGTCGCTGGCTGAGGCGCTCCACCCGAATAAGGATATAGAGGACGCCATTGACCAGGCTGTGGACGAGCTTGCGATGGAGGTCCGGGACTCCGCGAGCAGGGAGCTTGGGAAGATCCGGCGGGCGATGGAGCGGACGCGGATCCGGTTGGACGAGAAGCTCCAGGACATAATCAAGAGGGAACTTGAGAGGGACACCATCCAGGAAGCCGCCGTCCATATCCGGAACGGGCGTCTTGTGTTGCCCGTCAAGCGCGCATCCAGGTCGAAGCTCAAGGGTATCGTGCATGACCAGTCGTCGACCGGTGCCACCGTCTTCATGGAGCCGATGGACACGATTCCGCTCAACAACGAGATTGCCGAACTCGCCGCAGCCGAAAAGAAGGAGATCCACCGGATTCTCCGCGTGCTGACGGCCATGGTGGGCGCCGAGTCCGGCGCAATCGCGCACTCGCTGAGGCTTCTCGGCAAGCTCGACTACTACAGGGCGACCGCACTTCTGTCACGCGACCTCGATGCGGTGAGGCCGAAGCTGAACAGCGAGGGCAGAATAGGGATTCTGGATGGTCGACATCCGGTGCTCGCGGCCATTGCCCGCAAGAGCGGAGCCGAGGTCGTGCCGCTGAACCTCAAACTCGGTGAGAAGGCATCGACGCTTGTCATCTCAGGTCCCAACGCCGGAGGGAAAACCGTAACTCTGAAGACCGTCGGTCTTCTGACGATGATGGCGCAGTCGGGACTCCACGTCCCGGCCGGAGCCGATACGGAACTCTCGATCTTCAGGGAACTCTATGCCGATATCGGCGACGAGCAGTCGATCGAAATGAGCCTCTCGACTTTCTCGTCTCACCTCAGGGTCATAGGTGAGATTCTTCGAGAAGCCGACGCGCACACGCTTGTGCTCATGGACGAACTGGGCGCCGGGACCGACCCGGACGAAGGAGCCAGCCTCGGCATCGCCATCCTCGAGGAGCTGACCGACAGGGGCGTTCACGCGATAGCTACGACGCACCTCGGCACCGTCAAGACCCACGTCCACGAACATAAGAGCATGGCCAATGGTTCGATGGCGTTCGATCCTGAGACGCTGGAGCCGACGTTCCGGTTCGTCCCCGACATTCCCGGGTCGAGTCACGCACTATCGATCGCCGAGACGCTGGGGCTTCCGTCGAACGTGCTCGAACGGGCGGGCGAACTCCGTGACTGCGACGCCGCCAGGGTCGATGGGCTTCTGGCCGACCTCGTCGAGCGCGGGCTGCGTCTGGATGAGACGCTCAGCGCTGCTGAGATCGAACGCGACAAGGCCAGGCTTCTGACCTCGGACTACGAAGAGCGGCTCGCCGGTGTTCGCGACGAGCGGAAGCAGATCCGCGCTCGCGCGCTCGCTGAAGCGCGGGAGATTCTCGCTCGGGCGCAGAGCCTGGTTGAGGAGACCGTGAAGGAACTCAGGGAGAGCCAGGCCGCCCGCGAGACCATCAAGGTGGCGCGGGAGAAACTGCGCCGCGAGAAGGCCGAGGTGGTTGAGGAACTCGCCCAAGAGGTCCAGCCGCCCGCCGATGATGGAGCGAGGCTGGACAGACTTGAGGTCGGCATGCGTGTCCGGCTGGCCGGGCGCGTGGGTAGACTGCTGAGCCTCCCGGATCACAAGGGCAAGGTCCGGGTCCGCGTGAAAAGCGCTACCCTTGACGTTGCCGCCGACGAGCTGAGGGAGGCAGGCGCACCGGATGTGAAGCACGCAGGCACTCCGAGCGTCACGTTTGAGGGTCTGAACAGTGAGGAGCCTGCGATAGAACTGCATCTGAGGGGGATGACGACCGATGACGTGGAGGATTCCATCGACAAGTTCCTCAGCACCGCCGTGATGCAAGGGGTCACTGTGGTTCGCATAGTCCACGGCAAGGGCACGGGGGCTTTGAGAACGCGCACGCAGGAAGTGCTGAAGGGATCGCCTGCGGTCAAGTCGTTCAGACTCGGCCGGTGGGGCGAGGGAGACACGGGTGTGACCATAGTGGAGCTGAAATAGGGGAGTAGACGCCCAGTGGCCAACCGCATTCCAGATGAGCTGATCGACCGGATTCGCGAGGCGAATGACATCGTCGACGTGATATCGGAGCACGTTCAGCTCAAGCGGGCGGGAGGCAACTTCAAGGGGCTCTGCCCATTCCACCAAGAGAAAACGCCGTCTTTCAACGTCAATCCTGCCCGCCAGATCTATCACTGTTTCGGGTGTGGCGTGGGCGGCAATGTGATCACATTCCTGATGGAATACGAGAAGATCGGTTTCATCGATGCGCTCCGTGAACTGGCCCACAGGGCCGGCATCACGCTTCCCGACCGCGGAAGCGAGCGGACCGATGCCGAGGACGACCCGGCCGTCCTGGCGAATCAGATGGCCCTCGCGTTCTACCGCTCGTGCCTCGAGGGGGAGGGTGGCACGGAGGCAAGGAGTTATGTGAAGGAACGCGGTCTCGGCGCCGACGTTGTATCGACGTTCGCCATCGGGTACGCGCCGGCTGGATGGGACAACCTTCTCAAAGCCGCGCGCCGCAAGGGAATCGCCGACTCTGCTCTTGTGTCGGCCGGGCTCGTTGTCGAACGAGATGGAGGTGGGTTCTATGACAGATTCCGGGAACGTCTCATTTTCCCGCTTCTGTCCTCAGGAAACAGGCCGGTCGGTTTCGGTGGGCGGTCGCTCGGAGATCAGGAGCCGAAGTATCTGAACTCACCCGAGACTCGCCTCTATCGGAAGAGCTACTACCTCTACGGTCTCTCTCAGGCGCGTCAGGCGATCAGGCTCTCCCGGGAGGCGATACTGGTGGAAGGCTACATGGATCTCCTGAGTCTCTACCAGGTCGGGTTCCACAATGTAGTTGCATCGGCCGGAACCGCACTGACGGACGAGCAGGCCCGGACCATCGCGAAGTACGCCGACAAAGTGTTCGTCGCTTACGACGGTGACAAGGCTGGGATCTCGGCCGCGACGCGTGCAGCCGAGACGCTCGTTCAGCTTGGCCTCAAGGTGCGGGTCGCGGCATTCCCGGACGGGGCGGACCCTGACTCCTACGTGCGGCAGGCCGGTCCCGATGCGCTGAGAGAGGCACTGACCTCGTCGCGGGATTTCATCGATTTCTACGTCTCTCTCAATCCCACCGACAGTCCGGACGACCGCGAGAAGGCAGCCAGAAGTCTGATCGAGACCGTTGCCGGGATCGAGGATTCTCTCAAGGCTGAGCTGATGCTGGAGAAAATCGCCACCGCGCTCTCGTTGAGACCGGCTGCCGTGGCGCGTGTCTACGAGCGCCGACGGGCGGAGAGGCAGCTTCGCGGGCGTGGCGCGCAGCGGGCGTGGGGACCCACCGGGCAGCAGGCATACGGGCGCACCGGGGGGGGTGTTCGACAGGCTGCTCGTTCCAATGAAGGCTCTGGTCCCACCGGTCACGTTACGACGGGCGCGTACTACGCCGCCCAGAAGGGGCTCCTGGGCCTTTTGCTCGCGGGAGGGGAAGGCGCGGAGCGGGTGAGGTCGTGTCTCGAGGAAGGCGATTTCACGGATCCCGGCATCCGTATACTGGCCGAGCGCATTCTGGCCGGTTCCGTGTCGGAAGGTCCGATTGATATCGCAGCTCTGATCGATCCGCGGGACGATCGGTCGCTGGCGGTGTTGCTGACTGAACTGACCGTGTTGGATCCGGTCGAGAGGAATGGCGGCAGGCTGTGTGATGACTACATTGGAGTTATCAGGAAGACGAAGATCGAAGGCCAGATCCGCGATGTGGACAAGGAGATCCGCGCCGCCGAGCTGACCGGTGATGAACAACGGGCCACAGAGGCCATCATCAGAAGGCAGGAACTTGCGCAGCTTCTTAGCGGGCTTTCCTCTGATAGATAGCTCTTCCTTTGATACCGGGGAGGCGTGTCACACGTATGGCTAAGCGTTCTGCAGCGAAGATCGTTGAGGCGATCAAGAAGTCGGTCGGGGCGTCGAAGGTCCTGACGTACGGGGATTTCAGCGGTTTCTTCGGTACGGACATCGACATAGATGTTGTCGATGATGTCTACTGCCGTCTTGGCGACCTCTCCATTGAGGTGATCGACAAGAAAACCAGAGATGCTCGCCAGAAACGGAACGCAAGAAAGAAGACAAAGACCCAGCCGCGTCTCAGGTTCGACGATCCGGTCCGCATGTATCTCAGGGAGATGGGATCGGTCAAGCTTCTGGACCGCGACGGCGAGGTCGAGATCTGCAAGAGGATCGAAGCGGCCGAGCAGATGGCGTACGGAGCCGTTTTCGAAGCGCAGACGACTATGAGGAGACTGAGCTCACTGAGCGAACGTCTCACGGGCGAGAAGGTGCGACTCGACCGCGTGGTGATTGTCGACAGAAAACGAAAGAACGCGACCGGCAAGGAGGAGCGCCGCAAGGTCGTCCTGAGGATGAACAAGGTCGTCAAGCTCGACCGGGAGAAGAGGGAACTAGAGGTCAGAATCAAGAAGGCTGGGTCGCGCCACTCGACGCAGACTGAGAAAGCGATCGAGCGACGGCGCAAGAGTCTGGCGACCGAGACAAGGAAGCTCTGTCTGCATCCAACGCAGGTTCAGAAGATGGGTTCCCGAGTAGGTGAGCTCCTGCTGAAGGCGGAGCGTATTGAGCAGAAGATAGCCGACCTCACCGAGCAGCACGAAGCGGCCGTGAGGAGGCTCGAAAGGGCGGAGGCGAAAAAGAAGGCGGAGCGGGCCAAGAAGAGCAAGGCAAAGAAGGGCAAAGCGAAGAAGATCTCCGCGACTGCGGCGACACCGAAGTCGCGTGCGAAGTCGGCGGCCCAGCTCCGGACGGAAGCCAAGGAGTTTGCCAACGAGGTGAGGAACAACAAGAGGGCCCTGAGACGAATCGAACGCGAATGTGGGCTCTCGTGCGGCGAACTCAGGGACGTCGTCTATCGGATACGCGTCGGAGACTTCGAGGCGAACCGGGCCAAGACCGAGATGGTCGAGGCGAACGTTCGACTCGTCATATCGATCGCGAAGAGATATACGCACAGGGGTCTCGACTTCCTCGACCTCATCCAGGAGGGAAACACCGGGCTAATGCGCGCCGTCGAGAAATTCGACTACAAGAGAGGCTACAAGTTCTCCACGTATGCGACGTGGTGGATTCGTCAGGCCATCACGCGCGCCATTGCGGACCAAGCTCGGACTATCAGAGTGCCGGTACACATGATCGAAGCTATCAATAAGGTCGTGCGTACGACGCGGCAGCTCGTTCAGAAGGAGGGCAGGGATCCGTCGGTGGACGAGATCGCTGACAAGCTCGAACTCTCCGAGGACAAGGTGAAGGGGATTCTCAAGGCCGCGCAGCAGCCGATCTCTCTCGACCGACCGATCGGCGAGGACGAGGACTCGAGTTTGGGGGACTTCGTTGAGGACACCAAGGTTGTTTCGCCGTCCGACTATGCTTCCTTCCGTCTTCTCCGCGAGGAAATCAACGAGGTTCTATCCGAGCTGGATCCCCGGGAGGAGCGGATCATCCGTCTCCGCTTCGGTCTGGAGAAAGACCGCGCGCCGATGACTCTCGAGGAGGTTGGCGTCATATTCGGCGTCACGAGGGAGCGCGTCAGACAGATCGAGAAGAAGGCCATCGGAAAACTGAGGCACTACAAGCGGAGAAGCAGACTGAGGGGCTACATCGATCTCCCATAGCGTTGACACTTGGAGATGAGGGTGTTATGCTACTCACTTGGCTCGGGCCCATAGCTCAGCGGTAGAGCAGCGGACTCATAATCCGTAGGTCCTTGGTTCGAATCCGAGTGGGCCCACCATCACAAAACGCAAGACGTGGGCGATTAGCTCAGTTGGTTAGAGTGCCGGTCTCACATACCGGAGGTCACTGGTTCGATTCCAGTATCGCCCACCACGTTCACGTCTCTACCGGAGCACGGTGCAGCCTACCCCACAAGGCAAGCGACTGCTCTCGATACGGCGGAGACGCACGGATCGAGTCAGGGAATCATCAGCGCACGGCCGCGGTCGCCGCGAAGCGAGCAGATAGTCCTTCACACGTGTACCTTGTTGGGTACGCCTGCTGTTTGAAGTTTGCATGGTGGTCTCATCAGCGATCGAGGGGGGCTCTTGCACGAACAACTGGAACTGCTGCTCAGACTGCAGGAGATAGACAGCTCGCTGACCGATCTTGAATGGGAGGCCGAGGATCTTCCCCGACGGATCGCAGATCTCGAGCAGCAGATCGAGATGACCAACGCTGTGATGAAGGAGCAGGAGGTTGCTCTGGAGACGGCGACGAAGGACCGACGCAAGCTCGAGGACGATCTCGAAGATACAAACGTGAAGCTCGATGATCTTAAGTCGAAGCAAGTGGTTATCAAGACCAACGAGGAGTACGCCGCCCTCCAGACTGAGATCCAGTACGCAAAGAACACGATCTCTCAGATCGAGGATTCGATTCTCGTTCTTCTCGAGCAGATCGAAGGGGCCTCCGGGGATTTGGAGGCGGCCAGGCAGTCGGCGGCCGATTCCAGGGGCGTCATCGAGAAGGAAATCGCGCAGCTCGAACGTGAACTGGGTCGTCTGACGGAGACGCTGACGATAGAGAGGGACAAGCGGGTTCGCGTCGCGATGAATGTCGATGAACGTATGCTCGAGAGGTACGAGCGAATCCTCGAGAGCAAAGGTGATCAGGCGGTCGTGCCGCTTGTCGATGGTTTCTGCACCGGCTGCTACAAGAAGTTGCCTGCCCAGCAAGCCATCGAAATAAGGCGGAGCGACAGGTTCTTTGAGTGCGACGGCTGCGGTCGTATCCTCTACTGGCGAGGGGAAGGGAAGAATGGGGAGGAGTGAGGAAGAGTTTGTTCGGAGTCTGATCGATGGGCTGACGTGGAAGGACTCCGCCGCTGAGTCCGGGCTTTCACCTGAGAAGGCCAAGGCATTCCTTGAGAGCATAGCGCGCTTCGCCGGATCGGTGAACGCGGACATTGAATTCCGTGCGTCCTCCGGCACCAGCAAGGACGCGGGCGTGAATCGCCATAAGGAGTTGGTGGTACACACGGACGGGGCCTCACTCGGGAATCCCGGTCCTTCAGGTGCCGGCGCGGTAGTCACGACTCCTGACGGAGCGGAGGTGGCGTCGGTTCGTGAGCATCTTGGCCACGCCACGAACAACCGGGCTGAGTACGAGGCTGTCCGGCTCGGACTTGAAACGGCGCTGGCACACGGGGCGAGACGTGTCACTCTGAGAATGGACAGCGAGCTCGTCGCCAGGCAACTGACAGGCCGGTACAAGGTGAGGAACCGGGGTCTTGTGGACGCGTTCTTCGAGGTCAAGGCACTCATCGCGAAATTCGATGACGTAAGGATTGAGTCGATTCCTCGTGAGCAGAACAGCGAGGCCGACAAGCTTGCGAAGATGGGCGCCAAGGACACAAGGAAGAACCGTTGATCGCGAGAGCGGGAGATAACGATACGCGGGAGCGCCTTGCGCATCCCGTGGACGAGTGCCAGATTGAGACGTGTCGGTTCTGGACGAGCCGCCGCGCTGGGTACAGAAGGGGAAGGAGAGGCCGCAGTAGGACAGGCGATCGCGGGTGGACTCAGCTTGTCCGCTCGAGGAAAGTCCGAGCTCCATAGGGCAGAGCGCTGGGTAACGCCCAGTGGGAGCGATCCTAAGGAAAGTGCCGCAGAAAGGGAAACCGCCTAAGGAGCCTCGCGGTTCTGCCGCGGGTTCCCGGCAAGGGTGAAAAGGTGAGGTAAGAGCTCACCAGTGTCCCCGGTGACGGGGGCAGCTTGGTAAACCCCGCTCGGAGCGAGATCAAGTAGGGGAGGATGAGGTGGTCCCGCCTCGCTATAACTCCCGGGTAGGTTGCTAGAGATGACGGGCAATCGTCGTCCCAGATGAATGATCGCCACGGAAGGTCAGCCTTCCGACAGAACTCGGCTTATGACCTGCTGCGACCTCGTCGTTCCTCTCAATACTGCCGGGATACGGAACAGGAGCCCAGGAGAGCGCGTGAGACGGAGATGGAAACTCCCAGATCCAGGTGAGGCCCGGCATATCGAGGAGTTGGCGAAGGCTCTGGACGTTCCGGAAGCATTCGCCGCTGTTCTCACAAACCGTGGCGTTACGACCACGGACACTGCTGCCTTGTTCCTGAACCCCGAGCGTTCCCAGCTCTACGACCCCTTTCTTCTTCCTGACATCGAGCCCGCCCTCGACAGACTGCGCACGGCCGTCGACAAGCGCGAA
Organism: bacterium; assembly: GCA_025782395.1. Taxonomy (GTDB): domain Bacteria; phylum Joyebacterota; class Joyebacteria; order Joyebacterales; family Joyebacteraceae; genus Joyebacterum. Next base: position 56,391 of record JALGZD010000219.1, on the reverse strand, counting down.
CGGGTCTTCATCTGCGGCGATTACGATGTCGACGGTATCACTTCCACCGTGCTGATGAAGCGTTGCCTCGAAGCGGCCGGGGTGGACGTAGGATTCTACATTCCCAACCGTCTCAGTGATGGATACGGTCTTTCCGAACGCGGCGTCGTGATCGCCAAGGAATCGGGCGCCGGACTCATCGTTACGGTCGACAGCGGTGTCACCGGTCACGAGCAGATAGAGGTCGCCAGCAAGCTGGGCGTTGACATCATTGTTACAGACCACCACGAGCCGCAGGAGACGCTCCCGAAGGCACTGGCAGTGGTAGATCCCAAGCGGAAGGACTCCCGCTACCCGTACAAGGATCTGGCAGGTGTGGGTGTGGCATTCAAGGTGCTGGAGGCCTTGGCAAGGGATTACCGGGAAGTGGCCTATACGGTGGAGGAGAATCTCGACATTGTGGCCGTCGGCACCGTCGCGGATATCGTACCGCTGAACTCCGAGAACAGGATACTGACGTCGCTTGGGCTGGACAGGCTCAGGGCAACCGCGAATCCGGGACTCGCGGCCCTCATGAAAGTCGCCGGTGTTGAACCGGCCGGTGTTCAATCGACTCACATCGGATTTGCTCTGGGACCACGCCTGAATGCTGCCGGTCGTCTGGGCGACGCCAGCATAGGTGTCGAGCTTCTGACGACCGAGGACTCCGACAAAGCGGACGCCATTGCGCTTCAACTTGACGGCGAGAACAAGAAGCGGCGTCGGCTGGAGCGTCAGGTCCTCGATGATGCAACCCGCATTCTCGAGGAGACGATCGATCTGAGCCGTAGCCGCTCCATCGTACTCTGGTCATCCGGATGGCACGCGGGCGTCATCGGCATCGTGGCCTCCAGGATCGCCAAGCAGTACAACCGTCCGACAGTGCTTCTTTCCGTCACGGACGGTATTGCCAAAGGGTCCGGGCGGAGCATCCCGGGGTTCGATCTGCACGCCGCACTCATAGCGTGCAGGGATCACCTCCTGAGTTTCGGAGGACATCAACATGCCGCCGGAGTGTCTCTTTCGGAAGAGCACCTTGATGAGTTCCGGGAGTGCGTTGAGGAGGCCGTATCGTCCAAGCTGACTCCGGACGACCTGGTGGCGGAGGTTGAGATCGATGCCATGATCCCATTGTCGAAGTGCAGTTTCGAGCTCGTCAATATGCTCAAGCGGGTGCGTCCGTTCGGGGCCGGAAACCCGGAACCGGTATTCGGTACGAGGGACGTCAAGGTCACCTCGGCCAAGGCGGTCGGTAACGGCCATCTCAAGATGACGGTCGAACAGGGCGAAAAGGTTATGGACGCCATCGGCTTCGGCATGGCCGAAGTTCTGGATGATCTCAAGCGAAGTGGTGGAACGGTCTCTCTTGCCTACGTACTCGAGGAGAACACATGGAGGGGGGTCACGAATCTCCAGCTGCGCCTGAAGGATGTCCAGCTCGAGGAGTACTAGGACAAGGCGCGGGGTGCCGAGAAGACCGACCTCTCTGTGAACCCATATGACAGGTGGCGAATTCGCCAAGGGATTGATGGAGGTGGATCCGAGGCTCGATGCGGATCTGATCGCGCGAGCCCACGACTTCGCCGTCCGTGCCCATGAGGGGCAGAAGCGGAAGTCCGGGGATCCATACGTCACGCACGCCCGTGAGAGCGCTGCCATACTCGCGGAGCTCAAACTCGATTCGGCTACGGTCGCCGCGGCTCTCCTGCATGATGTTCTCGAGGAGAGCGACACCACTCTTGCTGATCTTGCGGACGAATTCGGCCCGGAAATATCGAAGCTCGTTGATGGCGTCACGAAGATCACAGGCCTGAGATTCGAAAGCCGTGAGCGCGCGCAGGCAGAGAATTTCCGCAAGATGCTCCTGTCCGTGGTGCGGGATGTTCGCGTCATACTCATCAAGCTCGCCGACCGCCTCCACAATATGCGCACCATTTCCTATCTGACCCCCGAACAGATCGACCGCATCTCCCGCGAGACAAGAGACATATTCGCCCCGCTGGCGGGGCGGTTCGGCATGGCGAAGATCCAGCGCGAGCTGGAGGATTTGTCGTTCAAGTGGCTGGAGCCTGATGCGTACATGCGTTTGGTGGATCTCGTGAACGCGACTCGTGAGGAGCGTGAAGCGCAGATCGAGGAGGTAACCGGACCGGTCCGAAAGCGACTGACGCACGACGGGATGAAAGCGCTCATCATCGGTCGGATCAAACACCTCAGCAGCATTCATCGGAAGATGGTAACGAGGAAGAAGAGCTTCGGCGAGATCTACGACCTTCTGGCCATTCGCATCATCACTCAGACCGTGGAGGAGTGCTACCGGGTGCTCGGCATCGTGCACACACTCTTCACTCCCGTTCACGACAGATTCAAGGACTACATTGCGACCCCGAAGCTCAACGGTTATCGCTCGCTTCACACGACGGTTATGACGCCGAAGGGGCAGATGCTGGAGATACAGATGCGCACGCGCGAGATGCACGAGCAGGCCGAGTTCGGCATTGCTGCGCACTGGACGTACAAGGAAGGCAAGCCGGGAGACGACGAGCTGGCCAGAAGCCTCAACTGGGTACGTCAGCTCCTCGAGGGCAACGTGGATCTCACTGAGGCCCACGAGTTCATGGAATCACTCAGGGTCGATCTCTTCCATGATGAGATCTTCATTTTCACGCCGAACGGTGATCTCAAGCACCTGCCGAGAGGATCCACACCGGTGGATTTTGCCTACTCCGTTCACAGTGATGTGGGCGAGCACTGCGCCGGAGCGAAAATCAACGGGCGGCTCGTCTCGCTCAAGTACAATCTCAGGAGCGGGGACACGGTCGAGGTCGTCACATCCGATTCGGCCCATCCCAACCGTGACTGGCTGGGTTTTGTGGCTACCTCCCGGGCCCGCAGCAAGATCCGGCACTATCTCAGGGCACAGGCGGACAGCGAGAGCATCGTCCTCGGACGGAGGATCATCGATCGCGAACTGAAGAAAACGGGATCCGGGGGAAAGGAGACCGCCCTCGACGACATCGCCCAGGGTTTCGGGTACGACAGCATAGAGGACTTCGCGGCAGCTGTTGGTCGCGGTGATGTGAGTGTGGGGGAGCTGGCCAGGAAGCTCAGGCCGAAGTCGCAACTCGGCCGGGGACTGGTCGAGCGTCTGACGCGGCGTGTCCGCCACGTCAACACCGGAGTCAGAATCGAGGGGATCGGTGAGATCATGATCCACTTCGCGAGGTGTTGCCAACCGGTTCCCGGGGATCAGATCATGGGCATAATCACCAGGGGGCGCGGAATCTCGGTGCACCGCGTCGGATGTCCCAACACGTTCGGTCCCACCATTGACAAGGAACACAGGATTCCCGTCGAGTGGGATGTCGCGGAGGGCCAGACGTTCCCCGCGGCCTTCATTGTGAAGGGGGATCTCAGACGCGGTTTCCTGGCCGATGTATCGAGGACCATCTCCGACCAGAGCGTGGAGGTTTCGGCGGCAACGATGACTACAGAGGAGGGTCTTGTCGTAGCGAGATTCCGCGTGGAAGTAGGCAATCTACACAGGTTGAGGAAGCTCATGAAGACGGTCCGTGCGCTGAAGGGTGTCAAGAGCGTCGAGCGCAGGCGATCGATCCGCGAGCAGTGAGAGCTCTGTCGGTAACTCCGGGAGGTAGGTCTGAGAGCGGTTCTGCAGAGAGTGTCGCACGCGTGCGTCACCGTTGATGGGAAGACCGTGGGTGAGATAGAGGGCGGTCTCGTCGTACTGCTTGGGGTTGCCGATAGCGACACCGAGGAGGATGGTCGCTGGCTCGCATCCAAGTGCGCCCAGCTCAGGATTTTCGAGGATGACGACGGACGAATGAACCGCTCTGTTCTGGAGACATCCGGCGGCGTCCTGCTCATCTCGCAGTTTACGCTTCTCGCTGAGTGCAGGAAGGGGCGCAGGCCCAGCTTCACTGGAGCGGCGCGACCCCGGAAGGGCGAAGAACTCTACGAGCAATTCGCCGCGCACCTGCGGGACGAGGGACTGGCCGTAGCCACAGGACGTTTCGGCGCCAGAATGGGGGTTGAGCTGACGAACGACGGTCCCGTGACGATTGTGATGGACAGCTCTGAGAGGCTCAGGACCAGGCGGGGAGGCGGGAGTGGCGTGTGAACTCGTGAAACGGCTCGTGAGCGAGGAACCGATCGTGCTCGCCTCGAGTTCCCCACGCCGGCGACGCATTCTGGAGGGGCTGGATCTCGAGTTCGTCGTCGATGTTCCTGACGTCGACGAATCCTGCGAGGATGGGGAATCGCCCCAGGAGCACGTGAGGCGTCTCGCCTGGCTCAAGGCTGCGACGGTGGCCGGACGGTACGAGAAGGGAACCATCATCGCGGGCGACACCATTGTGCTTCTGGACGACAGGATTCTGGGAAAGCCGGCCGACGGCCGGGAAGCAGTGGAGATGCTGAAAGCGCTTCGCGGCCGCCGGCACGAGGTCCTGACCGGCGTAGCAGTTCTGCGCTGTTCGGATGGCGCCGGTGCCGTGGGCGTGGAGTCAACGGAAGTGTTGGTTCGTCTGCTGTCGGACGAGGACATCAAGGGGTACGTAGAGAGTGGCGAGCCGCTCGACAAGGCGGGCGCCTACGCAATCCAGGACTGTGGGGCGGCCATCGTCGAGGAGGTGAGGGGCTGCTTCTACAACGTTGTCGGGCTGCCGGTGGCGCTGTTGTGTGACGCGTTGAGTCGGCTCACTTCTATGGACCAGAGCTGATTCCGGATGAGTATGGGGGAGAGATGAGCAGGAACGAGCACGTCAAGACCATTGAATGGACAGGCGGTGCAGTGCGGCTGGTCGATCAGACGCGTCTGCCCGGGGAACTCGTGTTCAAGGACATCAGCGATCACAGGGAACTGGCCGACAGCATAAGGCGTCTGGAGGTCCGTGGCGCTCCCGCCATCGGTGTTGCGGGAGCCATGGGCATGGCGCTTGCCGCCGCGAAGAGCAACGCCCCTTCGATGGACGAACTCCGCTCCGACATCCGGGCCGCCGCCGAGCTTCTGACCTCGACGCGGCCGACCGCCGTCAACCTGCGGTGGGCCATAGATCGAAGCCTCCATGTCGCAGATGATGACTCGATTCGCAATGAAGATGAACTGCGTCGCCGCCTCATCGACGAGGCGCTGGCTATCTACGAAGAGGACAGAGAGCTGTCCCGCATGATCGGACGGCACGGCGCGGATCTTCTCTCGGACGGCGACAGTGTCCTTACACACTGCAACGCGGGCGGACTCGCTACGGCGGAGTACGGCACGGCCCTGGCCATCATCTACACGGCTGCAGAAGAGGGGAAGCGCATCCATGTCTACGCAGACGAGACGAGACCGCTCCTTCAGGGGGCGAGACTGACGACGTGGGAGTTGATGCAGCACGGCATCGATGTCACTCTGCTCTGCGACAGCGCCGCTGCCTCAGTTATGGCTCGGGGATGGGTGAACGAAGTGATCGTCGGCGCTGACAGGATCGCAAGGAATGGCGACGTGGCGAACAAGATCGGCACCTTTCCTCTGGCTCTGGCAGCACATCGCCACGGGATCCCGTTCTACGTGGCGGCTCCGTACTCCACACTCGATCCGACACTCTCGGATGGGGCCGAGATCCCCATTGAGGAGCGTTCTGCCGACGAAATCACCACAATAGGGGGCTTTCGATTGGCTCCTGACGACGTGAAGGTGTTCAACCCTGCCTTTGATGTGACGCCGGCTGAACTCATAACTGCCATTATCACCGACCTCGGGGTCTTCAGGTTTCCCTACGGTCCCTCGCTTCTTGCGAAAAACAGTCCGTCTGACGCTTGACAGTGCTGAAATGCATTGCTATTATTGAAAGTTCGTACCGTGGAGTTCCGCAGAAGCACCCGAGCCGTCGGACGGTGCCCCCGACAGCACTGGACAGCGCGTTCTCGTTGGAACAGTCGGTTTGCTTCGGAACGCGGATGGGTGGAGAGGTCTACCCTGACCCCACGGGCGCGTTGTAACGAACGAATGAATGCAATCTGGAGGACTGGTTTCATGTCGACACACGTTACGAAGATCTCGGAGATCGAGAGGAAGCACTATGTCGTGGATGCTGAGGGGAAGGTCCTCGGCAGGCTCGCCACGGTGGTCGCTTCTGTTCTTCGCGGGAAGGGGAAGGTGAATTTCTCGACGCATCTGGACACGGGTGATTTTGTTGTCATCGTGAACGCGTCGAAGATCGTGATCACCGGGAAGAAACTCGAGACGAAGACCTATTTCAGTCACAGTGGCCACCCCGGCGGCGCCAGGTACATCACGATGAAGAAGCTCATGGAGATCCGGCCCGAAGACGTCGTACGGCGCGCTGTGAGGGGCATGCTTCCGAAGAACAAGCTCGGGCGCGCGATGCTCAAGAAGCTTCGCGTCTATGCAGGTCCGCAGCACCCGCACGAGGCGCAGCAGCCTGAGGTTCTGGAAGTTTAGTGCATCGCGGCGCACTCCGTCTGTTGCTCATGGCAATGCTTGGGCGGTCGGCGGCGATGATCGTTTGAAAGGAGAAGTCTGATGGCGAGTTCCTTCCAGGCAGTTGGAAGGCGCAAGGAGGCGGTCGCACGAGTGCGGCTGATCCCGGGCACAGGAGTCAGAGTAGTGAACGGGCGGCCGCTCGATGAGTTCTTTCCGAGGAAGACCTTGGTCGGCGACATCCTGCGACCTCTCGACGTGACCTCGACCAGTGACCGCTACGACCTTCGCGTGAACGTGAACGGCGGCGGAATGACCGGGCAGGCGGGTGCGGTACGACTCGGCATTGCCAGGGCGCTGGTGAAGATCGACGAGAGCTACAGGAAGCCCCTGAAGCAGGATGGACTGCTGACGAGAGACTCGAGGACGAAAGAGCGGAAGAAGCCGGGTCAGCCCGGCGCTCGCAAGAAATTCCAGTTCTCGAAGAGGTAGAGTGACACACGCTCCCTTGCGCGTACGTTCCCTTGTGTCGATGGGTGTTTGGGGCGCGGGAGCAAATCAAGCACGCGGTCGGACCGTTACAGGGGTCCGCGGCGGATGCATCCGCTGCGGCCTGTCCCGGAATGATGGCCGCGGAAGAGACAACCATGTAGTAGAAGGGAGTTAGAAAGCAATGGCAACACCGGAAGTCCGTACTCTACTGGAGGCTGGCGTTCACTTTGGCCACCAGACCCGCCGTTGGAATCCCAAAATGAAGCCTTTCATCTTCATGAGGCGAAATGGGATTCACATCATCGATCTTGCAAAGACAGTCAGATCCATGGAGAGAGCGCAGACCGCGATCTTCGACACCGTTCGTGGCGGCGGCAAGATCCTCTTCGTCTGCACGAAGAGGCAGGGCCACCAGATCGTGAAAGAGGAAGCGATGAGGTGCGGCATGCTCCACATGACCGAGCGGTGGCTCGGCGGCACCCTGACCAACCTCCAGACCGTCCGCAAGAGCGTCAAGAAGCTGGAGGACATCGAGAAGATGTCCGAGGACGGAACGTACGAGCTCATTTCGAAGCGTGAGAGACTCAAGCTCGACAGGGCGAAAGCGAAGCTCCTCAACGTTCTGGATGGTATCCGCGACATGAGGGTAGCTCCCGGCCTGGTGTTCATCCTCGACACCAAGAGGGAAGGCATCGCTGTGAGCGAGGCCAGCAAGCTCGGCATACCGATCATCGGGATCGTGGACACGAACGCAGACCCGGACCCGATTACCTATCCGATTCCCGGCAACGACGACGCGATCCGCTCGATCAGACTCTTCGCTGCGTTCGTGGCCGACTGTGTGCTCGAAGCCAAGGCTCATCAGCTCGAGGGCAAGGATGCCGTCGAGCCGGATTCGGACAAGACCCCGAAAGCAGAGAAGCCGGAGGCCGGGGAGAAGCCGGAAGCCGAGGTGGCGTCGAAGGTTGGGCCGCAGCAGGCATAGTGCGAGGTGTGTCAGTCATCTACATGAATTCAAAGAGCTGGAGAACAAGATGGAGATCAGTGCAGCCCAGGTGAAGGAACTTAGACAGAAGACCGGTGCCGGTCTGATGGACTGCAAAGAGGCACTCAAGGAGACAAACGGTGACCTGGAGGAGGCCGGCGACCACCTCCGGAAGAAAGGCGTTCTGAAGGCCGCGAAGAGGGCCGGCAGGACAACGGGCGAGGGAATCATCGCCTCGTACGTGCATGCAGGCTCGAAGCTGGCCGTGCTCGTCGAGGTAAACTGCGAGACGGACTTCGTGGCGAGGACCGAGCAGTTCCTGGCTTTCACGAAGGACGTTGCCATGCACATCGCGGCGCAGAATCCTCTCGTCGTTTTGCGCGAGGAGCTCTCCGAAGATCTCCTCTCCAGAGAAAAAGCGATCTATCGTGAGCAAGCGGTAGCTTCGGGCAAGCCGGAGAACATCGTGGACAGGATCGTGGACGGGCGAGTTGAGAAGTACTACGCGGAAGTCTGTCTGCTCGATCAGCCGTTTGTCAAGGACAACGACATTACGATTGCGGATCTCCTGAACCAGACGATTGCCGTTCTCGGCGAGAATATCCGCATCCGGCGCTTCGTCCGAATGAACCTCGGCGAGTAGACTCGAAGGTAGGTAAGGAACCAGATGCCTGCGTTTGAACGAGTTGTCGTCAAGGTCAGTGGAGAATCCCTGAAAGGTGAGGGACATCGTCCTGTCTCGCCCGAGGCGGCCGCTTGGCTCGCCGGCGAGATGCGCAGCGCCCACGAAGCCGGAGCGGAACTCGGTGTCGTCATAGGTGGTGGGAACATTCTCCGGGGAGCCTCGGTCGCGCGCCGTGGCGCTGACCGCGTAGCGGCCGACCAGATGGGGATGCTCGCGACCATCATCAACGCACTGGCGTTCCGTGTCGCACTTGAGAAGCAGGGACTCGAGGCGCACGTCATGAGCGCGATACCGTGCGGCACCCTGGCGGAACCTGTCAACACAGCCAGAGCAAGGGCGTACCTCTGCTCGGGCGGCATTGTGATATTCGCTGGAGGAACGGGAAACCCGTTCTTCAGCACGGACACGGCAGCCGCTCTCAGAGCGTCTGAAATCATGGCTGACGGGCTCCTCAAAGGCACGAAGACGGACGGTATCTATGACGCCGATCCTGCAGTCCACCCGGATGCCAAACGGTATGCTGAGCTTACCTACACAGAGGCAATCGAGAGAAGACTCGCCGTCATGGACACGACGGCTTTCTCGCTATGCAGGGAACAGAAACTGCCGATCGTCGTATTCGATCTCTGGACCGCCGGGAATATCCGGCGGGTAGTCGACGGCGAATCGGTCGGGACTGTCGTGAAGGAGGACTAGCTGATGGAAGAGCTCTTCGCCCGGACTGAAGAGAAAATGTCGAACTCCGTGGACGCGGTGAAACGTGAACTCGCGAGGATACGCACCGGGAAAGCCACGGTCTCGCTTCTCGATGGGGTGAAGGTCGAGTACTACGGCAACACGGTTCCACTCAGACAGGTCGCCAACATCAGCGTGCCGGAAGCGCGACTCCTGATCGTGCAACCGTGGGAAAAGGGCATCATTGGTGATGTCGAGAAATCCATACTCAAGGCGGATCTCGGTCTGAACCCGTCGAACGACGGCAACATTATCAGGATTCCGATTCCCGCGCTTACGGAGGAACGTCGGAAGGAGATGGTCCGGTTTGTTCACAAGCTGGCCGAGGAAGGGCGTGTGTCAATCAGGAACATCCGCAGGGACGCAAACGAATCGCTCAAGAAAATGAAGACGGCCGGTGATATCTCGGAGGACGATTTCCACCGGGCGCACGACCACACGATTCAGGACATGACGGACAAATACGTCAAGCGAATAGACGGTGTGCTCGATGCCAAGGAGAAGGAGCTGATGAAGGTCTAACCCTCGTGGCCGGGCTGTGGAGTCGGATTCCAGATTGGAGGTCTGAATGGCGTACGTGATCACTGATACATGCACTTCCTGCGGCGCTTGTGCGAGCGCGTGTCCGGTCGAGGCGATTTCGGAGGGGCCCGACAAGTACGTGATCGATCCGGACCTCTGCACCGACTGCGCTCTTTGCGTTGATGAGTGCCCGTTTGATGCAATCGAGCAGGGCTAGAGGCCGTAGCGAGCCGCAGGACCCAGCGAAGGCGGCCGGCGGGGTTCGGCCGCCTTCGTCTGCGAGTCACGGGAGAGACCATGGCGGGACGCAGTCACGAGAACGCCCCTGCACGCACGGGTGTTGATGCTACGCGTCTGCCTAGGCACGTTGCGATCATTATGGACGGCAACGGACGGTGGGCCAAGCGCCGTCGGATGCCGCGCATAGCGGGGCACGCCGCTGCACGCGAGTCGGTCAGAGACGTTGTCGCGGCGGCGGCCGAACTCGGGTTGGATGAGCTGACTCTCTACACGTTCTCCATGGAGAACTGGACACGCCCCCGCAAGGAAGTCTCCGCGCTCATGCATCTCTTGGATCAGACCCTCAAGGATCAGGTCGAGGAAATGGATGAGAACAACATCACGCTGCAGGCGATCGGTCGGATCGATCTGCTTCCCAAGTACGCCAGGGACAGACTCGACAGATGCACGGCGAGGTTGTCCGGGAACACCGGTCTCAGACTCAACCTCGCGCTCTCCTACGGAGGGCGAGCCGAGATCGTGGACGCCGTGCGTTCGATCGCTCGTGACGTCAAGCGTGGAGTTCTGAGGCCGTCCGACATCGACGACGATGTCTTCCGCCGAAATCTCTACTGCCCGGATGTTCGCGATCCGGATCTTCTCATACGAACGAGTGGTGAGATGCGAATAAGCAATTTCCTGCTGTGGCAGATTGCCTACACTGAGCTCTACATGACGGACGTCCTCTGGCCGGATTTCAGACGGCGGGATCTGTTCGCGGCGATAGAGGACTATCAGACACGACAACGACGTTTCGGCGGAGTGGGAACCTAGGCGATATGGCAATCGACAGAAAACAGCTCATGAGACGACTCATGACCGCCGCGGTCGGTGCTCCCGTCGCAATCGTGTTCTCACTTGTCGGGGGCATCGGCTTCCTCCTCGCCATGAATCTCGTCATCGGCGTGGGGCTTTTCGAGTTCTACACGATGATGGAAGCCAAGGGCATTGAGCCATACAAGAAGCTGGGTGTGGCGGCCGGCCTTGGTGTCTCCTGGTATGTTTACTTTCAGGGGGGGCTCTTCTCGGGTCTCTTTATCACGCTCGTTCTCATCGGTGTCATGGTAATGGAGCTGGCGCGTCGAGACAACGAACTGGCGGTCTTTCACATCTCAACAACGATTCTGGGTATCTTCTATGTGGCTTGGCTCGGAAGCCACGTCATCCTTCTGAGAAGGCTCGGCCAATCAGCTCCCTGGGGTGACACCGGAGGCTGGTTTGTGATCCTTGCATTCGCGCTGGCGTGGGGCAGTGATACAGGCGCGTATTTCTTCGGCCACGCTTTCGGAAAAAGGAAACTCCTGCCCAGGGTCAGCCCGAACAAGTCGGTGGAGGGGGCTGTCGGTGGTGTGGTCGTCTCGCTGCTGGTTGCGATAGTTGCCAGGTTCACGTTCGCGAGCTATCTTTCGTTCCTTGACGTCATGGTTCTCGGCATCGGATCATCAGTCATGGGGACGCTGGGTGACCTCGTGGAGTCGCTCCTCAAGCGAGACGTGAAGATAAAAGAGACGTCCCGTGCGCTTCCCGGGCATGGAGGGATGCTGGACAGGTTCGACAGCGTTCTGTTTGTGGCGCCACTCGTTTACTACTACCTCTATTTCGCAGTGCACTAAGAAGAACAGCCATTGCTGGAGATTGATCGTGACAGCCCCGAAGCGGATCGCAATCCTCGGTTCGACCGGCTCGATAGGCCGTGCGGCGCTCGAGGTCATCGCAGCATCTCCTGGAGCATTCGAGGTGGTGGCTCTCTCTGCTTTCAGCAACTCGACTCTCCTCGCTGAACAGACAGCCCGTTTTGGCGCTCAGCGAGTCGCAGTCGGTGACGAGGCGGGAAACGCACGTTTTCCTCCGGGAGTGGTGGTGCAGAGAGGCGCCAGGGCTCTCGAGGAACTTGCTGGCGACCCGGACCTGGATCTGGTCCTCAATGCTGTGGTCGGTTCGTCGGGCCTTAAGCCCGCGCTCGCTGCCGTCCGTGCCGGCAGCCGCGTTGCTGTTGCGAACAAGGAATCGCTGGTCATGGCGGGAGAGCTTCTCATGCCGATGGCATCTGCGACCGGAAGCGAACTCATTCCGGTGGACAGCGAGCACAGCGCGATCTTCAGGTGTCTGAAGGGCACGCGCCGCGAGGAGGTAGAGGGCGTAACGCTCACCGCCTCAGGAGGTCCGCTCAGAGATATGTCCCCCGAGGCATCGGCGGCCGCTTCGCTCGAGGATGTCCTGGACCATCCCACATGGGATATGGGCCGGAAGGTGACGGTCGATTCCGCCTCTATGTTCAACAAGGGGCTTGAGGTAGTCGAGGCCCACTGGCTGTTCGATCTGCCGTACGACAGAATCAGAGTCGTCGTGCACCCGGAGTCCATTGTGCACTCGCTGGTGCGGCTGACCGACGGGAGTCTGCTCGCACATCTTGGGGAGCCCGACATGAAGGTACCGATTCAGCATGCGCTGTTCTATCCGGATCCGGCGCCTGTCGCTTTCAGGCGGTGCGACCTGGGAGCAATCGGCCGACTCAGCTTCAAGCCGCTGGACGAAACTCGCTACCCGTGCTACGGCCTTATGGTCGAGGCCGGCCGGCTCGGAGGCACCGCGTCGACCATAGCGGCGACCGCGGACGAAGTGGCGGTCGAGGCATTCACCGAAGAGCGAATTCGATTCGGACAGATCGCGTCGGTCATCGAGGAGGCGCTGGATGGAGTCAGCGTTGCGCCTGCCGACGACATGGATCACATACTTGCCGCCGAGGACGAGGCGAGAGCCTGCGCTCTGAGGGTCGTGGCGCAGCTGGCAAACTGAGTCGGTGGCCGGACCGCGTCGCGGCATTCCGACCGGAGCGTTCATCGGCCAGCCGTTTCGTCGGTACTGAAACAGAAAGAACGGGAACGTCATGTACATCTTCTACCTGTTTGCCGCTATTCTTCTGGGCATCTTGATCATTGTGCACGAGCTCGGGCACTTCCTCGCTGCGCGCATCTCCGGCGTTCGCGTGGAGCGTTTCTCGATAGGCTTCGGGCCGAGGATCGTGAGCTTCGTCAGAGGCGACACGGAGTACGCCATCTCACTCATTCCTCTCGGTGGGTACGTGAAAATGGCGGGAGCCGAGCACGTGGCCGATCGTTCGGGGGCAGAGCCGTGGACGTTTGTGGCCAAGCCGATCGCGCTACGCGCATTCATCGTAGCGGCAGGACCGGTAATGAACTTCGTATGGGCCGTTGTTGTCACAACGCTCGTTCTCATGATCGCCGGATCGCCGACTCTTGGTGAGTCGATCATCGATGACGTGACACCTGGGTCACCGGCTGAGCAGGCCGGACTCGCCGGCGGTGATCTGATCGTCGCAGTGGGTGGCGTAGACGTGGATACCTGGTACGACGTTTACGAGAAGCTGGACGGGGTCGGGGAGGACTTCACGCTGTGGGTGGTCGGTGAGGCTGGGGGTGAGCGACGAGAGGTTCGTGTCCACCTGCCCGCGAGCGGTGACCCGGATGCAGAACCCGTGGTCCTCGGAATCACGGCGCGCATTCCTCCCGTTATCGGAGACGTCATGAGCGGTAGCCCGGCGGATCGCGCGGGGTTGCGCTCCGGGGACAGAATCGTGTCGATAGCGGGCACCGCCGTGTCTACGTGGTACGAACTCGGGGACCTCATCCACGAGCGTCCGCTTGAAGAGACCGAAGTAGTCTGGGAACGAGATGGAGCAGCGATGAGTGCCGTTCTTGTCCCTGATGAAGATAGGGGACAGGTGGGTACAGAGACCAAGGCAGTCGGTCTCATCGGTATCATGCGTCCGTGGGAGACGCGCCGCGTCGGCCCGTGGCATGCGCTGACGAGGAGCGTCAGGATCTCGATCTCCAGTCTTTCTCAGATAGGCCGGTTCATCTGGAGAGTTGTGACGCGGCAGACATCATCGGAGCAACTCGGTGGGCCGATCCGCGTGGTGCAGATGGCAAGTGAGAGCGCAAGGTGGGGCGGAAGCTACTTCTTCATGTTCATGGCGATTCTGAGTCTGAACCTGTGTTTCATCAATCTCCTGCCACTCCCCATACTGGACGGAGGTCACCTCCTGCTCCTCTTGCTGGAGAAGCTGCGCCGCAAGACGCTCACCGAACGCCAGTTGCTGGTCTGGCAGCAGACCGGTATCGCGTTCTTCGGTATTCTGATGGTCTTGCTGCTGGTGCGCGATCTGGTGGGCCTGCGGTAGAGGGGTGCGTCGGCAACGGGTGACTCCAGCGAGCCGTCTGACCCGCCCACACCGCTACCGCTCACTCTCCGGATGCTCGCTGCGCTTCGGACGGCGGTTCTCTTTTCTGATCAGCTCGATCCGTTCACCTACGGATCGTTCGATCTCCACCCAGTGGATCGGGTCACGGCGGAGATCGTCGAGAACCGGCTCAATGTCGTCGTCGTTGAGTACCTTCACCCCGAGTTCGGATACCCTGAGATCAATCGCTTCCCCGGTCAGGCCTTCTTCGAGAGCAACGGTCAGGGCGGCGATGAAGTCGATGTACTCTGCCTCGGTAACGGTGTAGCCATCGACAGCCGCACCTTCTGAGGCCGGATCGCCTGCGGGGCCGCTGCAGGAGATCAGTGCGACTGTCAACGCGACTGCGGCCGCAAGGAGCGGAGCACGGGCAGCGGTCCGAATACGCCTGTCTGTCGAATGCCCAGCGGACTTGGCCAATACAGATCCTCTCCGTCGAAGAACGCAGTGCGAAAACACGTCTTACATCTTCGCCGTGACCGACGTTCGTGTCAACCCCTTCGTTTTCGTCCTTCCTCGCGCGTCGTGCAATCGCGATCGTGGCCGACGTGTCGGAACAAGCGAAGGTGGCATTGTTGACACGGCGTCGCTCGGTGCTAGAATGTAGGAAACCCCCGGTGACGAAACGGACGGACTATCAGATGTTGCTTCCATTCTCCAGAAACGCCTCCATCCCGGTCGCCGTCGCGCTGCTGATCCTGTTCTCAGCTTGGCCGAACGCTTCTGCGACCCGGTTCGGGCGCAACAAGATCCAGTACGAGCGATTCGACTGGGAGATAGTCAAGACGGAGCACTTCGATGTCTACTACTACTCGGGTCTGGAGGATCTTGCCGAGGCGGTGACGCAGATTGTCGAGGAGTCGAACGACAGCCTCGAGGAGGTGCTGAACCACGAGCTTTCCACCACCATTCCCGTCATCATCTACGCTTCTCACAATGAGTTCCAGCAGACGAATGTCCTGTCTTCGCACGTTGGCGAGGGCGTAGGGGGATTCATGGAGCTCTTCAAGAACCGAGTCGTTATCCCCTTCACGGGTTCCTACGATGAACTGCGCCACGTGATCCACCACGAGCTCACGCACGTGTTCATGTTCGATATTGTCTACCGCGGTCTGGCCGAATCGGTGATCCGCCAGGCCTATTTCAATCCCGTCGAACTCTGGTTTACTGAGGGCCTGGCTGAGTACGCTTCCCAGGGATGGGACACGAATGCTGAGATGATGATCCGCGACATGGTCATCTCCGATGTCGTGATTCCGCTGGAATACCTCTTCGGCGGATACGCCGTCTACAAGGAAGGACAGTCGGTCTTCGTTTTCATTGCCGAGCAGTACGGAAGCGAGAAGGTGTCCGAGATAGTCCACGACCTCGCGCGCACGCAGAACCTCGACCGAACGCTCCGTGAAACGCTGGGTCTGAAACCGGCCGAGCTCTCACGCGAGTGGGAGGAGTGGCTCAAGCGCAGCTACTGGCCCGAGGTCGCCGAACGCTCACGCCTCAGTGACACCGCGAAGCTCCTGACCGATCATCGGAGTGACCATTCCTACTTCAACAGAGGCCCGGTAGTCTCTCCGGATGGAATGCGTGTCGTATTCGCCAGTGACAAGAGCGGCTATGCGGATGTCTATGTTGCCTCGACGCTTGACGGGGCGATACTGAAACATCTCATCAAAGGGGAGAGAACCGATGCGTTCGAACAGCTTCATCTTCTCCGCACCGGGTTCTCGTGGTCTCCGGATGAAACGCAGATATGCATAGCCGCGAAGGCGGGAGACAGCGATGCGATTCACATTCTCGATGCCGATACCGGGGGCGTCTTGAGGAGTCTCACCTTCTCTCTTGACGGGTTATACACTCCGGCCTGGTCGCCGGACGGGAAGTGGATAGCCTTCGTGGGCATCAAGGGTGGGGCGTCGGAGCTCTACCTGACCGATCCCACCGGTGGCAGACTCTACAGACTCACGGACGACTTCAGTGATGAGCGCGATCCGGCGTGGTCGCCTGACAGCAGGTTTCTTGCGTTCACCTCTGACCGCGGTTCGCCGATTGAGCGTGGTTTTCACAGAAGCTATGATCTTTACACGATAGATGTGGAGAGTCGCGATGTTACGCCGATCGTGCGAGCCCGGGGGAGAGAACTGTCACCCACATGGTCGCCGGACGGGCGCAAGCTCATCTACTCCTCCGATCGCGACGGTTCGTCGGAACTCTACATGGTTGATCTCGATGATTCGACGTGCGTGGCCCTGACGAACCTCATCGGGGGGGCCGAATCGCCGAACTGGTCGCGCGAAGGCGACCGGCTCGTCTTTACCGGGTACGAGCGTGGAGGTTGGGACGTCGCGGTCGTGAAGGATCCTCTGACGCACTTCGCCGATGAGATCGGATCCGATGCCCTCTTTCCAAGCACCGAGCCGGAGCTGGGGACGGAACCGTTCGACGAGACCGGATGGAGAGGAGTGCTCGAGGCCCCTGATGAGGAGACGATCACGGACGGCGGAGAAAGCGAAACTGCGGACACCACGGGGATCTCCTCGGGCGATGAAACCGAGGTCGTGCGCCTGGCCAGGGAAGCATACGATGAGGCGACCGGAAGCAAGCCGCATAGATCGGATGAGGCATCCCCGGATAGAGCGGGAGTGGTCGAGCGCTACACGCCGCGGTTTTCTCCGGACTGGATTGATGGGGGCGTATCGTACAGCTCCGCTCACGGCATGGGTGCGGCGGTTGAGATAGCCGTCAGCGACATTCTCGGGAACCACCGTTTTCACGTTGTGACGGACTTCTTCTCATCGATCGAGTTCAGCAATGCGCACCTGAGCTACGAGTACCTGGCGGGACGCATCAACTACTCCGCTGGTGTCTACACGTATCGTCACTACCTCTACTCTGACAGAACGCTGTTCGGTGAAGATCTGGGGGAGAAGCGCTACTTCACGGAACGCCACTACGGTGTCTCGCTCGGTCTGTGCTACGCGTTCAGCAGATTCTCGAGAGTGGAGTTTGATGTCGACGGGCTGAGTATGGCGCGCCGGTTTGCCGAGGAGAACGAGGATGGGGAGATAGAACTGACGGATGAGGGAGTAAAGAGGACGCTTGTCATCCCGACTCTGCGATTCGTCAACGATACGACCCTCTGGGGAAGAGTCGGTCCGATTGGAGGAGGACGCTCATCGTTCATGGTCACGAAGTCGCTTGGCCTGAATGAGAAGTTCGACTACCTGACAGGGATCGCCGACTTCAGGAAGTACATCCGGATCGGTGCGAGGCACAGTCTTGCGATGAAGCTCGTGTATGCGCGCAGCACGCAGCCCGACGCGCAGACGTTCTTCATGGGTGGCACCAACAGCATCCGTGGACACGACGACTTCGAGTTCTCAGGGCACAATACCACGCTGGCCAGTTTTGAACTCCGCTACCCGTTTGTGGATAGACTCGACGTGGCGTCGCCGCTGCCGCTCTCGATCCGGGGCTTAAGGGGAGTCATGTTCGTCGATCTGGGTGCGGCCTGGGATGCGGACAGGTTCCGCGGGATCGTCGACGACGAAGGCACGCGGTTCAAGGACATCAAGGCTGGATACGGTGTCGGGGTACGCACGCAGTTCATGTTCTTCATCCTCCGCTACGATCTCGCCTGGTCGACGGATCTCAAGACAAGAGGAGAACCGGTCTCGCACTTCTCGATCGGGGCCGAATTCTAGGTGTGTCCAGGCCGACGGCCTTCGCACCGTCGCCGTGTGACCGGCAGCCGGTGCGGAGTTGAAACATTCACATTGCAGCGTGTTTACCAATGGGGAGAGGGGTGGGGATGACCACTCAGAAGCACATCGACAGTCTGAATCCGGTACAGCAGAAAGCGGTCCGCCACGGAGACGGGCCGCTTCTCGTGCTTGCCGGAGCCGGCAGCGGGAAGACGCGCGTACTGACGTCCAGAATCGCATATCTGATTGCCGAGTGTGGTGTGAGCCCGCGCAGGATTCTGGCTGTGACCTTTACCAACAAAGCAGCCGAGGAGATGAAGAAGCGCGTGGCTGCTCTTGTCGGTGGGGAGGCGGGGGGCGCCTGGATAGGAACCTTCCACTCCATATGCGCCCGGATACTGCGGACCGAGGCGGACTGGGGTTGGTGGACGCGCGATTTCTCCATCTACGACACGGGCGACCAGATCGATCTGATCAAGGACTCGATGCTTCGTGTCGGCATCTCTTCGACTGTCTTCGCCCCAAAGGCTATTCTATCGGAGATCTCGAAGGCGAAGGACAAACTTCTTGCTGCCGACGGGTATGGCCGGCGTGGCGGTGGCCGGTTCGAGCAGGTCGTCTCCAAGGTCTACGCGGAGTATGAAAAGGGGCTCATCAAGAACAACGCTTTCGACTTCGACGACCTGATCATGCAGACCGTCGGCCTCCTGCGACGAAATCAGGATCTTCGGAACAACTACTCATCGCGCTTCGAGCATGTCCTCGTGGACGAGTATCAGGACACAAGCCACGCACAGTATGAGCTCATCAACGTGTTCTCATCCCATCATCGGAACATCTGTGTCGTTGGAGACGACGACCAGTCGATCTACGGCTGGCGCGGGGCCGATATCACGAACATCCTGGATTTTGAAAAGGACCACCCCGACGCCGTCGTTCTCAGGCTCGAACAGAACTACCGTTCGACAGGACGCATACTGGCCGCGGCTCACGACGTCGTGAGCAACAACGAGCGCCGCAAGGAGAAGGAACTCTGGACCGAGCGTGAAGAAGGCGTCCCCGTTCGGCTCACGCGCGTGTCGAACGAGTACCAGGAGGCCGACGCCATCAGAGACACCGTGCTGGCGCTCATGAGTGAACGCGAGCTGGCCTACCGGGACTTCGCCGTGCTCTACCGGACACACGCGCAGTCGAGGGTGATCGAGGATAGCCTTCGCAGGGCCGGAATCGCATACGACATCATAGGTGGGGTCAGATTCTACGAGCGGGCAGAGGTGAAAGACGTGCTGGCGTACCTGCGTGTCCTCATCAACCCCGCCGACGGTGTC
This sequence comes from bacterium, assembly GCA_025782395.1. Lineage (GTDB taxonomy): Bacteria > Joyebacterota > Joyebacteria > Joyebacterales > Joyebacteraceae > Joyebacterum. Next base: position 36,940 of record JALGZD010000219.1, on the reverse strand, counting down.
AGCCTGAAGAGAATCATCAACGTGCCTCCTCGCCGCGTTGGTGAGAAGAGCGTCGAGAGACTCGAACAGTTCGCAGAAGCCGAGGGGATCAGCCTTGCTGATGCGCTCGCGAGGGCCGGTGAAGTCGTGGGTGTTCCGGCTGCCGCCAGGGACGGGGTGGTTTCGCTGGATGCGATGCTGGGCAGATTGAGAGAGAGAGCCGGCGCTGCTCCTGTCAATGAGCTCATCGATGACCTGCTCGATGAGTCCGGATACGTGACGTGGCTCGAAAGTAAACGCAGCGAGGAGTCGGCGCAGCGCTTGGCCAACCTTGAGGAACTGGTCTCCGCGGCAAGCGAGTTCATCGAGTTGAGCGGAGAGGGAACCCTGGCCGCATTTCTGGAGCAGGTTGCCCTTGTGGCCAACATCGACGCGTGGGAGGACGGGGCGAATGCGGTCTCGTTGATGACTCTTCACAGCGCGAAAGGGCTCGAGTTTACGATCGTCGTGATACCCGGCCTGGAAGATGGATTGCTTCCCCACGAATCCGCGTACGACGACGACGATGAGATGGAGGAGGAGCGGCGCCTGTTCTACGTCGGAATGACACGTGCCAGGGACGAACTACATCTGTTCACGGCCGACACGCGGCGGCGGGGAAGCACGATGGACCTTCGGTCGGCATCGCGTTTCCTCCGCGAGATCGATCCCGAACATATCGAAGCGGTCTCCGTCGGTCCCAAGCCCTGCTGGAGCGCGGGATCGCTGAGTCAGGCGCCATCGGGCCGCCGTCGCGCGAGTCCCAGCAGTTCGCGTCGTTCATCAGGTGCTGCAGCGCGGCGTTCAGGTGCTGCAGCGCCGCGTGGCGATGTCTTTCCGGACTACGAAGGTATGTCCCAGGAGAGGACCGAGCTCAGAGTTGGAACGCGAGTCCGCCATGCGGCGTGGGGCGAGGGCGTCGTGCTGGAGATCGCGGGTGCGTCCGGCGATGCTGTCGTGCACATCCGCTTCGGCGACGGCGAGTCTGGAATAGAGAAGCGGATCATGCTAAGGTACGGCAAGCTGGAAGTGGTAGGTGACTGATATCGGAGGTCACGGTAGTGGCGGCAGGAACCGATGACATACGGCAGATCGCAGCGCTCGCGAAGCTCTCGTTCTCTGATGACGAGCTTGGGACGCTGACCGGCGAGATGAAGACCATCCTCGACTACATGGCCCATTTGTCGAGAGTGACACTGGATGGCGTGGAGCCTGCCTTCTCCTTGCTTCGCCGTGACAATGTTTTCCGAGAGGACCGCGTTGGGGAGATGCTCACTCCCGATGATGCTCTCACCAACGCGCCCGATCGGAATGGAGACCTCTTCCGTGTCCCCGCGTTTCTGCCGGAAGACTGATGTCTGCGGGCAGCACCCGCATCCATGGCCTATGAGATCCGCGGGCAGCATCCGCATCTATGGTCTATGAGATCCGCGGGCAGCACCCGCACACGAGGCCTATGAAACTCCACGAACTGACATTCAGCGAGATCCGCGACGGTCTTTCGGCCGGAACGTTTTCGGCGCGTGACCTGGTCGAGTCGGCCATCGACAGAATCGAGAGCGTCGATAGTTCGCTCAACGCCTTCATTCGCGTCCGCGAGAGGGAGGATGCGCTGGCTGAGGCCGGCGAGATAGACGCTGCCCGAGTGCGTGGCGGGAAGCTCGGCCCGCTGGCAGGGATTCCGGTGGCTGTGAAGGACAACATCTCGACCCGGGGGCTTGGGACGACATGCGCGTCCCGGATCCTGGCCGGGTACGACCCGCCCTATGACGCGACGGCCGTCGAGCGACTCCGGGATGCGGGCGCGATAGTCGTGGGGAAGACGAATCTGGACGAATTCGCAATGGGTTCATCGAACGAGAACTCAGCCTATGGACCTGTCAGGAATCCCTGGGATTCCAGTCGCGTGCCGGGTGGCTCGAGCGGCGGCTCCGCCGCGGCGGTAGCGGCCGGAGAGGTTGTGCTAGCTCTTGGGACCGACACCGGAGGATCGGTGCGACAGCCGGCCGGCTTCTGCGGGATCGTGGGCGTGAAACCGAGCTACGGTCGCGTCTCTCGCTACGGTCTCGTCGCGTTCGCATCGTCCTTCGATCAGATCGGGACGATGTCGCGAGACGTTGAGGGCGCGGGCGAGTTGCTCGCCGCGATTTCCGGAGCGGATCCTCGGGACGCCACAGCGTCCGAGGTCGACGTGCCGCAGTACACCGGCCCGGTGACCGGAGATCTGCGTGGAGTGCGCATCGGCATTCCGCAGGAGTTGATCGGAAAAGGCGTCGATGCGGAGGTTGCAGAGGCGGTGCAGAGTGCTGCGGATGCAATGCGTTCCCTGGGCGCCGATGTGGACACGTTGTCGCTTGAGTACAGCGAGCACGGAGTAGCATCCTACTACCTCATCGCCGATGCGGAGGCTTCGTCAAACCTGGCGCGGTACGATGGAGTCAAGTATGGTCATCGGGCGCTTGAGGCTGACAGCCTCGATGAGGTCATCGCGAAGACCCGAAGCGAGGGCTTCGGCGCCGAGGTGAAGCGTCGGATCATGCTGGGAACCTACGCACTTGCAGCCGGATACTACGACGACTACTACCTGAGGGCGCAGCGGGTCCGGTCCCTGATAGTCGAGGACTTCACCCGCGCGTTCGAGCGCTTCGATGCAATCATGACACCGACCTCACCCACTCCGGCGTTCCATTTGGGCGAGCATGTGAACGACCCGCTCGCGATGTACCTCTCCGACGTCTTTACCGTCTTGGCGAACCTTGCAGGCATCGCAGCGCTCTCTATGCCGTGTGGGCTCAGTAGCGCCGGTCTTCCCATCGGTCTGCAGATCATGGTGGACAGATTCATGGAGCCGACGATGTTCCGCATAGCGCGGGAGTACGAGGCGGCGTCCGATCTTCGTCTGCGCGCCGGGGACGTGAATGAGGTGGAGCGATGCGCGTGACACGTGATGTGGCCATAGGGTTTGAGGTTCACGCGCAGCTGGCCACTGCGACCAAGATCTTCTGCGCATGTGCGAACGAGCCGGGTGGAATGCCGAACAGTCGGGTCTGTCCGGTTTGCCTCGGCCTCCCGGGGGCGCTTCCGGTTCTGAACCGTGAAGCCGTCGAGCTGGGTATCCGCGTGGCGCTCGCATTGGGGTCCGACATCACAACACGCTCGTCCTTCGCGAGGAAGAACTACTTCTACCCGGATCTGCCGAAGGGCTATCAGATAACGCAGCACCGGACCACGCTCGCCTCCGGTGGGCACGTAGAACTGGATATCGGAGGAACCAGGAAACGCGTCCGCATTCGGGACATCCACATTGAGGAAGATGCAGGGAAGACCGTGCACACGTCGCGGGTGGGCGGGGCGAGTGACTCCGGCCCGGCCGGTCTCGTAGACATGAACAGGTGCGGCGTCCCGCTTGTGGAGATCGTGAGCGATCCTGACATCTCTAGTCCCGAGGAGGCCGATGCCTATCTCAGAAAGATCCACCAGATCCTCATCTATCTCGGAGTCACCGCGGGCGAGCTCCATCAGGGCAACGTACGGTTCGACACGAACGTCTCGATCAGGAACGACGTGGACGGTTCGCTCGGGACGCCGTGCGAGATCAAGAACCTGAACTCGTTCAAGGCTGTCGGAAAGGCCTTATCGTTCGAGATCGAGCGTCAGCGCCGGATTCTGCAAGCGGGCGGGACGATCGAGCATGAGACGCTGCTCTGGGACGATCGCGCGGAGCGCGCGCTGCCGATGCGTTCCAAAGAGGAAGCTTCCGACTACCGCTACTTCCCGGAGCCGGATCTCGGCGACATCGTCATCGGAAGCGATTGGATCGAGTTCGTGAGGCGGTTCATGCCGGAGCCGCCCGATAAGCATGCTCTTAGATTCCGCAATTGGTATGGGCTCAGAGACGACACAGCGCGCGTGCTCACAGCAGAACCGGCCACGGCCATCTACTTCGAGGACACTCTCGCGAACCTGCTTCACCTGCTTGATGTGGTGCCCGATCGCATCGTGGACCCGGCCGCCAGGCTTCTTTCGATTCCCTTCAAGACTCGGGAGAAGATGTCGGTGGTGTTCTCGGAGATGGAGGGCATCAGTCCGGAGCGGCTCCCCGAACTGGCGGAGGTCACTGCCAACTGGGTGACTGTGATGGTCGGAGCGTGGATCAACGAGAATGGCGTGGACCTGAAGACGCTGGCGCTGTCTTGCCTGCCCGCCTCGCGTCTCGCTCAGGTGATCGCTGCGAGGGTGCGTGGGACCGTGAATGAGCCGGCTGCGAAGCGTCTTCTGGTGGCGGCCATCGACTCGTCCGAGTCCGTGGAGGAGCTGCTGGAACGGCTCGATCTCACCCAGGTGACTGATTCAGCCGCCATCCAAACCCTCGTCGCGGATGTGCTCTCCGAGCACCCCGCTGAGGTCGAGCGCTTGAGAGCGGGTGAAGAGAAGCTTCTCCGGTTCCTTGTCGGACAGGTGATGAAACGCTCAGGCGGGAAGGCAGATCCTGCCCTCGTCAACAAGATCCTTGTGAGACTGCTCGGGATCGAATGAGCCCCAGCGCTTGCGCACCGGGGCTCTCTCCACTTTGCAGTGACTGACCTGAGCGACTGAAGGCGTGACTGAAGGCGTGACTGAAGGCGTGACTGAAGGCGTTGTCGATCTATTTCAAAAGGACCATCCTTCTGACGTCGGTCTGTTCACCTGCCTGAAGCCGGCAGAAGTAGACGCCGGAAGCCACGCTCTTGCCTGCGGCATCGGTTCCATCCCACGCGACTTCGTGATCTCCCGGCGTCAGCTCGCTTGCCCTGAGGATCATCCTGACAACTCGGCCGGCCGCATCGTAGACGACGATGTCTACAGGTGACGGCTGCCCAAGCTGGAAGGCCACCATGGTCCTCGGATTGAACGGGTTGGGGGAGATGCCGAGAATCCTACTGTCACCCAGCAGAAGGTCGGAGTCGATCCCGGACGGTTCACTGTTGAGTTCGTGCGTCGAGACGAGCGAATAGCCCTGTGCGTCCGTAAGCGTGCCCTTGTGGGACACGACCACGCGGAATTCGCCTCCGGTGTAGCTGTCGAGGAATATCTGCTCTGTGACGTCTCTAGCATTGTCGCCGGTCCCTGGAGCATTGTCGGGGTTCGCCGGGTCGAGAAGGTACGGCTCGTACGTGTCCAGAGTGGGGTAGGTCTGGAGTCTGACATCGAGATCGTTCACGAGCATCGCGTCGGTCGGGTCGAGTGCGGGAACCGCCGGCGTGCCGGGCGGGTCCGTCCACGCCAGCGTCACGCGAATGGCCGTGAGCCCGTCGGCCTCTATGTAGCAGATGTCCGAATCGCCGTCAGAGAGGGAGCCTTCGATCACGAATTCCGTTCCCGCGCCATCCTCGGAGATGAGTTCCGCAGCCGTCTGAGTGTTGAGAAGTCCCCAGCCATGCTTGAAGTCGGGGCCGTTGTACGAACCGGCCTCGTCCGCGGTCTGAACCAGGACGGCCTTCATTGTTGAAGCCAGTGGTGTCTCGTCCGAGTGTGTGTCCTCGTAGTGGCGGACAAGAAGGTTGAGTGCGCCGGCGAGATTGGGGGCACTCATTGACGTTCCGCTGTACGATGCGTATGAAGAATTCCCGCTGTCCGTGCACGAGTAGAGGCCTGTGCCGTTGGCTACGAGGTCGGGCTTGATGCGCCCGTCATCGGTCGGGCCGTAGCCGCTGAAAGAAGCCGTCACCACATCTCCGGGAGAACTGTATCCACCCGGGATATCCTCGACTGCTCCCACAGTGATTATGTTCTTTGCGGTCGTGAGCCAGGAGACCGTGTCGTACCCGTTGTCCCAGCCGTCGGCCCTCCGCGTGGTTGTGCTCCAGATCCAGTCTTCGATATCGTTGTCCCAGACATAGTGCCCATCTCCCGGGTCCGGTCCGTCATCGTCGCGGTCGTTGCCGGCCGATTTGCAGATCGTGTAGTAGGGAGCGTCGTGGGCTATCTGATCCCAGGCCTGCGCGCTCTCGCCGTAGTAGCCGAACCCGTAGTCCTCTACCTCGCTGATATCCGTGTCGCCGAACCAGTACCAGTCCGATGACGCCCATCCCCATCGCCATCCCGTGACGAATCCATACGAGTGGTTGGAGACGTTCATGCCGGCTGCTCCTGCCAGGGCCATCTCGGAGTCGGCGTCGTTCCAATCGTAGGCGGCGATCGTGGCCGCGTAGGACATGCCCTGCGCGTCACTGTCGATGCCTTCGGCGATCATCGTACCGGCGACGTGTGTGGAGTGATAGTGCGTCCCGCCTAGGGAGTCGATCTGAGTTGCGCGCCCTGTGAACTCCTGGTGGCTGAGCAGTACACCACCCGCGTCCCAGAGGCCCAGTTCTCCGAGCACGGTTCCGGAGCCATCGAGCGAGAGCCCCGCCGATCCGCCGGGCCAGACCTCGTCCGCCGATACGGTCTCGGCCGCGATGAGATTGTCGGTCTCGTAGAAACGGGGGATGCCGGTTTCATCGACGAACATCAACTCGATGTCCCGGTCAGCGTTGAGTGCGGCCTGCGGTCCCGTCTCGGCCTCGCTCAACTTCACGAAGAGCTCCCCGCGGAGCGATGCCGATCGGGTCCGGAGATGCTGTGCCAGTTCCTCAAGTTTCGAGATCTGCGTGACCGGTCTGGACGCGGCTGGGGCCGCGAACGCGACAGAGAGAGCCATTGCCAGGACAATGACCACGAGCGATCTGAAACAGGGTCGCATTCTCCGATGCAAGGTGTCCCTCCGGTGCTGGGAGCGCGACATGCGCCCGACAGATCCATGACAGTTTCCAATACTATTATACCGCGTTTCGGTGGGCCTGGCAACCGTGAGCTATGGACATTGCCCTATGGACACAACCCGGCTTGCCTTGATCTTGTGAGAGTCGTACCGTTCTTTGTGAGAGTGGCGGTCAGCGCGGCCGTCCACACGTTCCACACCTCACAGAGGGGCAAAGCATGAAACGACCACGCGGCGTCTTCGCCGGGCTCGCGGCGATCGCACTTCTCGTGATGGCTCTGACGGCGGGCGGTCCGGGGGGCGGGGCCGCGGCAGGCACGACACCCAGTATCTCTGCCGCCGAGGCGGGGGCATACGTGGGTGAGTACGCAACGGTCTGCGGCGTCGTGAAGAGCGCGGCGTATTTTTCCCGGTCCAAGGGGAGGCCGACCTTTCTGAACCTGGGTAAGCCGTATCCCGACCAGCCGTTCACCGTTGTCATCTGGGGCTCGACGAGAGACTTGTTCGAACGTTCACCGGAGGCACTCTTCGACGGACGGCGCATATGCGTCACCGGGACCATTGTGACCTATCAGGGGAGACCTCAGATCGTTGTCGATGACCCGGGACAGATTGAACTCGCTGAGAAAATGCTTCCCATCGAGCTCAGCTATCTCGAGAAGCTCTTCGTGAAAGTGGTCATGGCCTCGCTCGGTCAGGATGTCAACTATGGCTCCGGGGACTGGGACGAGGAGACCTCCCGGGCGCTCACTGAGTTCCAGGATGCGGAGGGACTTGAGCCGACGGGGCTGCCCGACGCGGCGACGCTCCGTGCGCTCGCCGAAGGCGTCACGGAGATGCCTGTGGACGATCAGACGATGATCATCCGGCTTTTGCTCTTCAATCTTGCGCAGCGGGAAGGGTAGTGCTTTTGGGGAGGGCGAAGTCGGCGACGACGGGCAGGTGGTCCGATGCATCTCTTGTGTCCGTTGCTCTGAGATCGTAGGAAACAAGAGTCGCTGGATCGAGTTCTTCCGTCCAGAGAATGAAGGCATTCGACAGCCGAGCGATGCTGTCAGAATAAACGATGTAGTCGAGACGGCCGGGTGCGAAGGAACTCCGGTCGTCTCTCCATGTGTATGCGTCTTTTCCCCCGAGGTGGTACGGCATCGCGTCGGAGAGAGCTGTGCCATCCCAGTCGGCAGGATGCGATGGTCCGAATCGTTCCTCGTCGACGATCGTCCCGGACACGAGCGTCTCGACCTGGCGGTAGCTTCCAACGAGGTTCATGTCCCCGGCGATGACGATGAGTGTTCCAGGTTCTATCTCGACACCACCCGGAGTCTGGATCTCCCGCATCCAGGCGGCGATTCCGTCCAGCTCTTCCTGTCTCCCATCCTCATTGCCGCAACACGGCGGGTGCGCGCTCACGATAGACAGATCGATACTGTAGAGACTGTCCGGAAGATCGATCAACGCCCAGTAGTTGCCGGCGCCGTCGATCGATTGTCCCCTTATCATGGGATATCTGCTCACAATCATCCCGTCCTCAGTGTTGCCCCCGTACCAGTGGGCGCCGGGAAGCGCGAGGGAGACCTGATCGACAGCCTGCTGCGCGGAATGCGACCATAGCTCCTGAAAGCAGATGACGTCCGGGTCGATCGCCCTCAAGATCCGTTTGAACGGTGCGGGCCGCTTGAAGAGCCCGTCGAAGAGGACGTTGTACGTCAATACGCGCAGGTCGCGCCGATCGCGTCGAGGGAGTGTCTGAGGTTCCCCCGTCGATTGCTCGCGCAACGTGGTTTCGCCGCGTAACGATTCGTTGCCCGGTGCTGCACTGGTTGATGCCGCATCGAGCAGGGATGTGGCGTCCGCGAGCGCCACAACCGCTCCGGGTGCCGTATCCGCGAGCGCCACGGCTATTCCGGACCCCGTATCCGGAAGGCGGTCGCCGCCTTGTGCGCCGCTATCATAGAGGGCGATCCGGACCACGCTGCCGAGTCGGAGAGACGGCAGTGAGCGCGTGAAGGAGACCTCGAAGACGTCGGATGTTACGGTCGGTCCTTGCCTGAGGCCGATATCCGACTGTTCGATGCGCGAGTACTCCTTCACGCCATGTGGACGATGAATGCGTCCCTCACGCTTCCCGAAGGTCCACTCGAGATCGACGCCCATCCCGTCGACCAGTCGACCCGTTTCCGGATCGTCATCAGCATCGATGAAGAGCCTGATCGCGTTTCCGCCCTGCAGGCCCGTCTCTCTTCCAGTCTCGAAACAGACGTAGAGACGGTTCGTGTCACCGGCGACCCACAACCGTCCGAAGTCGACGCCGCCACCATCGTCAGGTGGATCGGTCCAGACTGGATCGAGATCTGCCCAGTCGTGGAAGCTGCCGTCGATCACGATCTCAGCGGCGCCGGATTGCCCGGCCACGAGCAGGACCGGCAGGACGAGAAACAGACTCAGCGTGCGTAGAGGTAGTGTGAACAGCGGTCTTGGCGTGCTCATGCGTCATCTCCCGGTGGGTTTCGCTGAACAGGCCGGTCTGCTTTCATCCACACAGTTGAACCCGTGTGCGCGTTGTCATCGCCGGCTCTCGATATACCGTGAAGGTAGCACTGAGACAGCCCAGTGCGCAAGACGCCTTCGGAGCGACCCCCCAGTCTCCCGCGAATCCGAGGGGCCCATCTTCTTGGCGCTGGGCTTCGGGGGCGTGCTATACTGACCATCGATATCACCGACATGATTCCCCGACAACGGGAGGTAACCATGCGAGGCACACACGTGCTAAGTGCGCTCGTGCTACTGAGTACAGTTCTGTTCGTCGTCACGGCCTCGGCCGCGGACGTGACGTTCACGCTGGAACCGCCTGTGAGTTTCCAGGTGGAGTCGGTGTCCGTTCGGGGCAGCTTCAACGACTGGAGCGAATCGCCGATGGAGCAGGGCGAGGACGGTCTATGGTCGTTGACTCTGGACCTCAAGCAAGGTGAACACACGTACAAGTTCTTCATCAACGGCGAGTGGCCGGGGAACATGGAGACATGGCTCGACGGCGGTCCGGTCGATGTCGAGGCGGAGGACTATGTAGATGACGGCTACGGAGGGCAGAACGCTGTTCGCATCGTAGGCGGAGAAGCGAAGGTCGAGGAGGAGTTCGGCGAGGCCCCAGAGCTTGCCGACGGTCATGCACGGATCCACTACCACCGTCCCAGGGCCGGCTATGCCGGGTGGGGTCTGCACCTCTGGGACGATACGACGGAGTCCGTCGAGTGGATGAGTCCGCTCGAACAATCGGGCCGCGACGGATACGGCGTCTATTGGGACATCGGTCTCACTGACGGCGCTCTGAAGGTCGGGTTCATAGTGCATCGCGGCGACAGCAAGGACCCGGGACCGGACATGTCGCTTGTGCTGTCAGAACACGGCGATGAGATCTGGCTCGTCTCGGGCAGGACCAACATCTACACGGAGACGCCGGACGTTGCCGCGCTCGCCCTCGGAGATCTCTCGCGGTTGAGAGCACACTGGGTCAATGAGAGCACAATCGCCTGGCGCCTGCAGAGAGGAGAAGGGCACCGCTACTTCCTCCACTCATCTCCCGAGGCGCGGCTCGAACTCACATCGGAAGGCGTGGTCGGCGGGGAGACGGTCGAGCTTATGGCCTCCGACACCGGGCTGCCGAGCGAGATCAAGAGCAACTTCCCGCACCTCAGGGGTCTCGGTGCGCTCTCGCTTCCCGAAGATGCGTTGGGACTCGTGCCTGAGCTTCTGAAGGGCCAGCTTGCTGTGTCGGTGGTCGACTCCGATGGGAGGCTTGTCGATGCGACGGGCATTCAGATCCCGGGTGTGCTCGACGACGTCTTCGCTTACGACGGGCCGCTGGGTCTCTCGTGGGACGCGGACGGCTTGCCGACGTTTCGCGTGTGGGCGCCGACCGCGCACGTCGTAGGGCTCCACATATACGAGTCCTGTGACGCTCCGGAACCGGCCTGCGTTCTGGCCATGACCGAGGATGCCGGTGTCTGGACGTCGCCCGGTCGCCCCGATTGGAAGGGCATGTACTACCTCTACGAGGTAAGCGTCTACATGCATCAGACCGGCTCGGTCGAGCAGAGCCTCGTGACCGATCCATATTCGCGCGGGCTCTCGATGAACAGCACGCGAACGCTGATCGTGGACCTCGACGACTCGGCTCTGAAGCCCGACGGCTGGGATATGATAGAGAAGTCGGCGCTCGAGTTCCCTGTGGACATCGTTCTCTACGAGCTGCACGTGCGAGACTTCAGCGCAACAGATCCCACTGTGCCGGAGGAATACGCTGGCACATTCAAAGCCTTCACTGTCGAGTCGGACGGGGTGGAGCACTTGAGAGGGCTTGCGGAGGCGGGTGTGACCCACATACATCTGCTGCCGGCGTTTGATATCGCTACCATCAGCGAGAACAGGAACGAGTGGGAGAATCTTGGGAATCTCACCGGTTTCGCGCGCGACTCGGAGGAGCAGCAGGCCGCGATGGCACGTGTGCGGGATCTCGACGGCTACAACTGGGGCTACGATCCGTACCACTACGGCGTTCCAGAGGGAAGCTACGCGACGGACCCGAATGGGACGGCACGCGTCGTCGAGTTCCGTGAGATGGTCGCGGCTCTCTCCGGCATGGGGCTTCGCGTCGTGATGGATGTGGTCTACAACCACACGCACGCAAGCGGGCCTGAGCCGCGTGCGGTGCTCGACCGCATCGTTCCCGGCTACTACCACCGCCTGAGTGCCGACGGCCGGGTGGAGACGAGCACGTGCTGCCAGAACACGGCCACGGAGCACTACATGATGGAGCGGCTCATGATCGATGATCTCGTCCACTGGGCCCGCGACTATAAGGTGGACGGTTTCCGGTTCGACCTCATGGGACATCACATGAAGCGCAACATGGAGAAGGCTCGCGATGCGATCCGCGCGCTCACGATGGAGGCTGACGGGATTGATGGTTCCGCCATCTATCTCTATGGAGAAGGATGGGATTTCGGCGAGGTGGGTGGTGGCAAGCGCGGGGTGAACGCGACGCAGATGAACATGGCCGGGACAGGGATCGGCTGCTTCAACGACCGCATGCGGGACGCGGTACGTGGAGGAAGCGCGTTCTCCGACAGGCGCGAGCAGGGCTTTGCGACCGGACTCTTCACCGCACCGAGTGGCTACAATCGCGATGGTGGACTCGAGCGGGCGACGCTTCTTAACCAAGCGGACAGGATCCGGGTCGGACTCGCCGGCAATCTGAAGAGTTACGAATTCGTCGATCGAACCGGTCGGACAACGACGGGCGGACAGTTCGAGAGCGTCGGTTTCGCGGAGGAGCCGCAGGAGACGATCGCCTACATATCGGCGCACGACAACGAGACCTGGTTTGACAAGATCCAGTACGCGGCGCCCGCCGGAGCGACGATGGCCGATCGGGTACGGATGCAGATGATGGGGCTGTCGATAGTTTCGCTCTCACAGGGCGTGCCGTTCTTCCACGCCGGATCGGACCTCCTTCGCTCGAAATCGATGGAGGCCGACAGCTACAATGCCGGTGACTGGTTCAACCGCTTGGATTGGAGCTACGAGACGAACAACTTCGCCGTCGGACTGCCATCGGCTGAGAAGAACCACGATCGCTGGAGCGTCATCGGTCCTATCCTTGCGCGGGAGGAACTCTCGCCGGGGCAGGACGAGATCCTCGCATGTCTCGCTCATTTCAAGGAGATGCTGAGAATCCGGCAGAGTTCGCGGCTCTTCAGATTGCCGGCAGCGCTCAGTGTCGAGGCGCGAGTCAGATTCCATAACACCGGGCCGAGCCAGATTCCGGGACTCATTGTGATGAGCCTGTCGGATGAGATTGAGGGTTTCCCCACAGTCGACGAGCAGTACGCCGAGATCGTCGTCCTCTTCAATGCAACTCCGGAGGAGCAGTCGTTCGCAGGAGAGGGATGGAGCGGGAAGAGATTTGAGCTTCACCCTGTGATGGTGGGTTCAGCGGATCCCATCGTGCGGGAGGCTCGTTTCGATGACGCTGCGGGGAGCTTCACAGTGCCGGCCAGGACCACGGCCGTATTCGTGCGGTAGGGGAGAACCTCCGGCAGCTGCCGGATGAGTTCCACCATGGAATGACGGAGGCCGGCTCATTCGGGCCGGCCTCCGCTCTCTCCGTACCGCTGCCTTCGCGGAATCACGCCAACAACTGCGCTCTCCAATGTCTCCTACTCGCTTCGTCCAATCCTGAATCCGAACGTTGCGGCCTGCGAGCTCATGTACGCTGCGTCCGCTGTACACTCCTACCGCAGAAGCACGAGCTTCCGGTGTGCGCTTCCCGTATCAGCCGTGAGCCGCGCGAAATAGATGCCTGACGGAAGCTCCCGGCCCGCTGTGTCACGGCCGCCCCACACGTGCGAGCTCGTGCCCGCCGGGAGGTCTGCGTCTACCACAGTTGCAACAAGCCTGCCGCGCACATCGTAGATGGCGAGGATCGCGTGCGACGGGACGGGGAGCGTCAGAGCGATCTCGGTTCCCGCACTCATTGGGTTTCGTCGCGGCATCAGATGGAGCGCCGCACCGAACTCAGCCGGCTCCTCGGCCACGTCGGTTCCTTCTCCGTTGGAGAGCACGAGCAGTCCCATCGCCGGGAGGGCAAGGACGATCGACTGGTCAAACCCGTCGTACGCGTACGATTCGGCGGCGAGCGTGCCCGGGTTAGTCATGCCGCTTCCCTCGTAGGCTGCGTCCTGGCTGTTGATGAGCTCGGTCCAGTCGCCGCCTCCGGGCAGACCGACGCGATACGTCGCGTAGTCGTTGTTCGAGAAGTTCGCGACCACGACCGCGAGACCGCCGATTCCATCCCAGCGCTGGAACGCAAGCACGTTGCCGCTCTCGTTGAGATGAAAGACATCGTGCCCGGCATCGGCGCGGAGCGAGGACGTCGTCGTCCGGAGCGTGATGAGGTCACTGAAGTAGTCGAAAATGCCGGAGTACGTCGTCTTCTTCGACCAGTCGATGCGGTTCTCCGAGTCGGTGCCGAAGTCCGTGTCTTCGAGCCACTCGGAGCCCATCAGCATCGCAGGTATCCCGGGTGCGGTCAGCACCAAGCCCTGCGCGAGCTTGACGCGCCCCTTTGCCCACTGGTCGTCGTGGGGGGCGGTCGGGTCGATCGATTTGACGATACGCTGTCCGCCGCTCGATGGCCACGCTTCGTCGTGCAGTTCGACGTAGTTCGTCACGTACCGGCCATGGAGATAGTCGCCACCGCCATTGATGATGTTCCGGATCTTCCACATCTCGGGATTGCCGTACGCGGCGTCGAAGATCTCCTCGCGGAGGCGGTCGGTGAATTCGTCATAGTACTGGGAGTCGAAACCGGCACCCCCGAGCGAGGTCGGCCGCGTGACCCACGAGTTGTCCGGAAGCTGCTCCGCGATGCAGATCTTGTCGATGGCGCGCCCGTCCATTTCATCGTTCAGTCGCTGCATGAGGCTCCAGCCCGAGGCCTCCTGCGGATAGACGTTCATATAGGACGTGGCGTCCATCCGGAAGCCGTCCATGCGGAACTCCTCGAGCCACGAGAAGGCGCTCTCGACGAAATAGTCACGCACGCCCTCGCGGTCGAAGTCGGCCTGACTGCCCCACGGTGTGTCGACGGCCGGCTCGTCGAAGTAGCACTGCGTTCCGTCGTAGTACCAGAGGAAGTTGTCGCTGAACGAGAAGTGGTTCCAGATGATGTCGTGGATGACGGCGATGCCGTGCTCGTGGAGCGTATCGACCATCTCCTTGAGCTCATCCGGGGTGCCGTAGATCCACTCGGGGGACCACGCCGTGATGGGGTTGTATCCGGCGGAGTGGTCGCCCGGGAACTCGGTCACGGGATTGATCATGACGACGTTGATGCCGAGTTCCACGAGGTGACCGACGCGCTCAGTGACGTCCGAGTATCCTGCGGGGAAGCTCGCGGCGCCGTACGGGTCGTTCCGCCCCGAGAACGTGCCGACGTGGAACTGGTAGACGACCATCTCCTCGAAATTGGGAACGTCAAAGTCATCGACCTGCCAGTCGTACGAGTCGGGGTCGAGGATGAAGGCATTGTAGTTGTCGGTCGGGTTGAGCCGCCTGGCTCGTGGGTCGGTGTTCCAGTGGCTGTTCTGGAAGTAGTACTTGTACATCTGGCTCGTGTGGGCTTCGGGGATGTGGGCCGTGAAGTACTCGCCCGTCTTCATCATCGGGTCGGATGTACCCCATCCGTTGAACTGGCCCCTGACGTGAGCGACCGTTCGGTCCGGCGACCAGACCTTGAAGACCGTGCCGCCTCCCGAGACGGGCGTCGCCCCGACGGGTGCGTGCTCGAGCGTCAGGAAGTCGACAACGAAGCCGCCGTCTGCTGGCGTGGAACCCGTCATGCCTCCGACACTCAAGTAGTCGGTCTCCGTCCCGTCAGTGATCTCGAACCAGTAGGAGACGGCGTCGGACGTTGTGGTCGGCACGAGCACCGTCCAGACGTCGTACGGCCCGCGTGCGGAGATCTTCGACGCTTCAATCCAGGCACCGGTGCCATCGTCGATGTGCGCCCGAGCCGAAGTGATGTCGTCGGCGTAGGTCTGGAACGTGATCGTGAATGTCTCAGCGTCGATGGGGCACAGGGGATCGCGATCCAGCCACGAAATGTGAGAGACGCCGTTCCACTCCACGTTGTTGTCGTGCGAGGCCGCGTGGATCGTCATGGGACAGAACACGAGCAGAGTAGCGGCGAGCGCGACCCGGAGGGGAAGCCCCGAAGCGACCCAGGCGATGTGTCCTACGTGCTGTGTCCTTGCTGGTCTTGTTCTCAAGTCGTTGTCTCCCCGATGAGGCCGGAGTCACATGGGTTCATGTCAGTGTCTTGGTGCTCTCTTGACCATTATAGACGATTAGGAACACGTCGGCAACCTTGCCGGCGCTGTCACCCTGCGGATCAGATGCTATCCGGCTCATCTTATTGACCACCCGCTGAAACTGTGCTATTATAAGCTTGTGTGAGTATATCTGACTGCATCCGGCCCGCCGTTGTGACACGGTGGAGATAGGGGGAAGCATCGGTTTTCGATCTTCGGAGTCCCGCACCGCGCGAGCCCGGGCGCCGATATTCGGTCTCGTGATTGCCGCTATCGTGTCTCTCATCTCGCTTGGGGGGTGTGGGGGACGTGACAGCTCGGAGGACCGCGAGACCGCCGGCCCGGCGACTGCTGAAATGGATCAGTGGGAGAAGCCGGGTGGCCGCTGGCACAGGGATAGCGGCGGCGCGCTCACGGAGGAGCAGCTTGCGGAGTTCGAGCGGCTGGAGTCGATCGGCTATCTGTCCGGTTCCTCGGAGCCTCCGGACGCGTCCGGAGTCACCGTCTATGACAGCACGCGGACTTGGGACGGGCTGAATCTGTACACATCCGGCCACCTCGCGGGCGCGATCCTGATGGACATGCGAGGTGACGTCCTGCATACGTGGAGCTACCCATTCATCGAGGCCTGGCGCGCCGGCCCCCGGGGAGAGCTCCCGAAATCGAGCAAGGCATCGGGTTTCTGGCGTCGCGCGTACCTTTTTGAGAACGGTGACATCCTCGCGGTCTTTGACGGCCACGGGCTGATCAAGATCGACAAGGACTCGAATCTGATATGGGCGAGGTTCGGCGGGTTTCATCATGATCTGGATGTCATGGAGGACGGCAGGATCTACGTGCTTCTTCGTGAGGCGCGCATCGTTCCGAGGATCAATCCGGACCACCCGATCCTCGAGGAGTTCATCGTTGTTCTCGATTCGGAGGGGAACGAACTCAAACGGGTCTCGCAGCTCGAGGCGATCGAGAAGTCACCGTTCGCATCGCTGCTGGATGGGATGGCTGACAGGGGAGACATCTTTCACACCAACACGATAGAGGTTCTGGATGGGCGGCTGGCGGCGCGGTTGCCGGCGTTCCGGAAGGGGAATGTACTGATCTGTATTCGGGAGCTCGACAACATCGCAGTGATCGACATGGAACGCGCGGAGGTCGTCTAGGGATCTGAAGGGCCGTGGCTCAAACAGCATCAGCCGACGATTCTGCCGAACGGGCGCACGCTGATATTTGACAACGGTGGAAGTCGCGGCGCCTCGCGGATTCTGGAGTTCGATCCGCTGACAAAGCAAATCACGTGGGTCTACAAGGGAAGCGACACGAACACGTTTCACTCACCGCGCTGTGGGTCGAACGAACGGCTGCCGAACGGCAACACGCTGATAAGCGAGACCGATCGCGGACGTGCGATCGAAGTGACACCTGACGGAGAGATCGTGTGGGAGTACATGAACCCCGCACGTGGAGGTGATAACGGCGAGTTCATCGCGTCGATCTTTGAGATGCTCAGGATTCCGCCCGACTACGTCACCGGCTGGATGGGGCGCGGGCAGAACTGACCGAGGCGAATGATCAGATCCAGCACAGGAGGATGAAGATGCACAACCGTGGAGCAGCACCTGCCAGAGGTTCGGCCATGGTCGCCATGTTGACGGCGTTGGTGTTTCTCGTAGCCATGTCAGCGGTCTCATTCGGAGGCACGTCCGTGATAGAGGTGGACGGTCGTTTCGACGACTGGGAAGCCATCAACTGCAAAGCCATCGACGGCATCTACGACGATCATGATCCCGTGGGCAATGCCGGAGACATCATGGCGTTCTACGCCGACGAGCAGGAGACGCGCCTCGTCTTTCGCGTCGGCATGTTCACGATGACGGGTCTTGGTGGCGGGGGTGACTGTTTCCGGGAGGCCGGCACGGACATCTACGTGCTATTGGACTTCGCGCCGGGCGGAACGATGGAGATGCCCGGGAGAATCGATCACCGTGTTCCGATCATGTGGGACACTGCCGTTCGGCTGGGGTATGGGGATAGGGGTGAGTTCGAGGTGGTTGCTCTTGATTCTGAGTCCGGAGGACGTCCGGCCGGTCTTGTGAGGGCAGCAGCCATTGAGCCGAAGCTCCAGTCGATGGAATGCTCCATCGACCTGCCGGCGGGATTCGCCGAAGCGGCGGCGAGGGCCGCGGGTGTCGATGCAGCATCGCAGAGCGGCGCCAAGAGCGAGATCGACTCCGGTGCGCTACCACATAGTCTCAGTCGTGGACGGAGTCGTCATGGACGAGCTCTCGGCGACCAACGAGCCGAGGCGCGGGGATCACAATGTCGCGTTTGCGCAGCACGGTAATCAGGGACTCACATACACGACCGTCTTCTGGGGTGAGAAAGGCGAGAACGCCTCCTACGCCGGCGATCCGGCAAACCCGGATGACGGTTTCGATGAGATCCTCGACGCGCACGACTACTACAACATCCCCGTACTACAACATCCCCGGCAACTTCCACATGGCCGGGACGCTCGTGACCGGAGCCGAGTGGCACGATCCGGCCTTCAATGATTCACTCGTGAACGGCATCAGCGAGGGCTGGGTTCAGATGCTGACCTCCGCGTACGCGCAGCACATCATGCCGTTCGTCTACGACGACATGAACAGCTGGTCGGTCAACACACACCGTCAGCTCACGAACCACTACTACGGGCAGTGGCCGACGGTCGCCTGGGTGCCGGAGCGCGTCTGGCTTGAGAACCCGGACAGTGATGGCAACGGCATCGATGCATCGGCCTGTGTCATCGACAACACTCTGAAGGACGATTTCTACGACAACGGCGTCGCCGCGGTGATACTCGATGACTACGTGCACTGCGG
Source organism: bacterium (assembly GCA_025782395.1). Taxonomy (GTDB): domain Bacteria; phylum Joyebacterota; class Joyebacteria; order Joyebacterales; family Joyebacteraceae; genus Joyebacterum. The sequence goes on along the minus strand of JALGZD010000219.1, from coordinate 18,455 downwards.
CTACATGAACGACTACCTGAATGACCATCACGTCTATGTTCTCGACAACGGTCTCAAGGTTCTCCCGATGGACAACGACTTCAACGGCCAGATGGGGTACGACGCAGGCGCCGCCATGTCAACGATCTGGGCCGGGACGTCGGACGAGATCATTATCTACGGGAACGACTGGGAGGTGGCGGCGGAGGTCGCAGGGTTCGATGTCACACATCCCGACGCTCTCAACAACTACATCTACGTCCTCCAGCAGTGCAGTCTCTATAGTGATGTGATCAGCGTGTGGAAGCTCGATGATGTCGTGTCGTCATTTCCGTCGTACGCGATCACGCTCCAGAACGGGACTTACGGGCTTCTGGGTGAGTGGTACGGCTACGGTGGGGGCAACAACTCCTGGTACTGCAACTGGGCGAGCTACACCGGTGAGGAGAACCAGGACGGGCACGACCCGCAGTGGGGCTATCAGGGTGTGTGGCAGTTCGCCCACGACAAGGTTGTGGCCGGCCCGAACAACGACCTCTCTGAGTCCGCGTGGTACGTGATGATGTCGATGCTCCACGAGACGGGCTGGCACGACGTCGGCGGGATCGCCGGGTGGGAGCACCGGTACTCGAACCACATCAAGAACGCAAACGTCTATTCTGAAGCTGCCCTCTGGGCTGACGAGATCGGAATCTACGGTACGAACCCGACCGGCTGCTCACTCTGGGACATCGACGAAGACGGTCGCGACGAGGCGGTGATCTACAACGACCGCGTGATGGCGGTTTTCGAGGTAATAGGCGGGAAGGCCAACTGGATCTTCGCGAAGGGCTCCGGATACGGATACTCGGTCGTCGGCAACTGCAACGTGTACTGGGCTGAGACGTCCGGTGACTGGAACGAGACGAATCACACGGCGGCGCTCTCCGACGTGAGCGTCGGTGGCATAGACCGCGAGCACGATGATTACGTGTTCGAAGTCGTCTCCGCTTCGGGGAGCGATGTCGAGCTCAGGATCACGCACAATGCCGGCGTCGTCGAGAAGCGCGTGAAGCTGTCGCTTGGTGATGTGCACCTCGACGTGATCTACGATGCAGGAGGCGAGACCGTCTATATAAAGAACGGTTGGACGCCGGACCTCGTCGACCTCATCTGGGACACGGAACTCACCCGTGTGTGGGATCCGGGGGCGGACTACTGCGGGCAGAGGAATACCTCGAGCGGCGCAACGGCCGCCGTCGTCCTCGGCGCCGGTGGCACTTCGCACAACCTGGTGCAGACTGCGACGCTCCTCGAGGTTGACGAGATCGTCGGCACCGGGCAGTTCGAGTTCTACATCTACGCCGGCTACGCGAGCGAGCCGTACTACGATGAAATCGCCGAGCTCGAGGTCCTGGCTGCAGGGCTGACCGACGAACTGGCCCCTCAGCCCGTGGTGGCCAACTACTATCCGAGCGCCGACCGTCTCGATATCGTTTTCAATGAGATCGTGCAGTACGACAACATCGTCAAGACCGGTATCGCCATCGACGAGAATGACGATGGCGTGGCCGAGGTTACGCTGACGAGCGGCGCGACCGTTCTCAACTCCGAAGATGCCGCCGTCATCCGGATCCAGGTCACGTCCGCGACGGCGGAGGCGATCGAGTTCTTAACGCCGGGAACACTCGAGCTCCTGCTGGCGGCAGACTCGTTCTCTGACCTCGCGGATAACGGCAACGCTCAGGTGACGAACACCGACGACATCAGGGTCATCTACGGCGCCGATACGAGAATCACGATCGACGGCTACTTCGATCCGGCCGAGTGGGCGCCGTACACGCTTGTGGTCGACGATCCGGACGATGATTCCGGCTGGCATCCGCCGGAAGACCCCGAGATGAACGAGCTCTATGGCCTCTATGTGGATTGGGACGAGGACTTCCTCTATCTGGGCATCAACGGTCAGGTTCAGGGGAACAGCTGGATCCTCTACCTCGATACCGATCCGGGAGGCCCGGACGGCGAAACAGATCTCACGGCCATCGATGCGTGGGAGCGCGGGACCACCTTCACGGCGAGCGGGTTCAGGGCCGATTTCCAGTACGGTTGCTATCAGCACCAGGGCGCGTGGGACTCCGGCAGCTTTTTCTCGATAGATAGCTCGACGACCACCACTGCGCTCACCGACTCGATCATCGCGGCGTTGGACTCGTTTCACAACCACGGGGTGAGCGGTGGCAGCGAGATGGCGATTCCCTGGAACGTGCTCTACGGACTCGGCCCGGGAACAGTGCCGGTGAACGCGGAGTTCTCGCTCGTCGCTTCCGTATGCTGGGATCCGGAACCGGATGGAGAGCTGGGCGGCGACAGTGCGCCATCCAACGCCTCGGCGACGCTCCCTGTGTTGGATACCGTCTACACGATCATGATAGACCACGACGGAGACGGTGTTCCTGACGAGGGCTCGACCGGAGTCGCGGAGAGCGGCGACGTTTTCGCGGGTGGGAATCGACTCCTTCAGAACCGCCCCAATCCGTTCAATCCGCTGACGACGATCGCGTTCATCGTGGATGCGGCCGACGACGGGGTTGAGGGACGGCTGGACGTCTACGACATTGCCGGCAGGAAGGTCGCGACCCTGTTCAACGGTGTCCTCGAGTCTGGTGAGCACGCGGTGGTGTGGCACGGTCGCGATGAGAGCGGCAGGAGGCTGGCGTCGGGCGTCTACTTCGCGCGTCTCACGACCGGCGAGATCAGCAACGTGACCAGGATGATCATGCTGAAGTAGAAGCACCGGCTCTCGAGGGCCCGACTGATGCGCTTGCCGCGCGTGGCGGTCGAGGGGATGGAGCCGCATGGATGGTTCGATTCAGAGGCCCTCGGGGCGCGTCCCCGGGGGCCTCCGGCTGGGTGAACGGTCATGTTTCAGTTGACCACGCCGCCCTGCGTGCCTAAACTGTTTAGATGATGTGTGGGTGATAGCGTGTGCAAGCAAGTGTGGAGGTTCTTGTGAAGGAAGAGACCAACGGACAAGAGACTAACGAACAAGAGACGGGCATCGACAGGTACTTCTTTCACCTCGTGGCGATGTTCGAGGCAGCAGCGATGCAGCAGCTCGGGAAGATAGCGCACCCCCTGACCGGCGAAGTGAAAGCAGATCTCCCGGGCGCCCATGACAGCATAGAGATGCTCAGCATGTTCAAGCGTAAGTGCGTCGGCAATCTCAATGAAGACGAGACGCGCCTTCTGGAGCACGTTCTTCATCAGCTGCAGATGAACTACGTCGATGTGTCGGCTGAAAAGAGCGATGAGAGTGGTGGTGAGGACGGCGACGAAGCAAGCGGTGCAGGAGATGGGGGAGACAGCGACGGCGGGGACGGCGAAGGAGCGAGCGGTGCAGGAGATGGGGGAGACAGCGACGCCGGGGACGGCGACGAGGCGAGCGGTGCAGGAGATGGGGGAGACAGCGACGCCGGGGACAACGATGGAGCAGGCGATGCCGGCAGCGACGAGAGCGACGGAAAGGCTGGAGACAATTGATGTACTGTCGGTCGCGAACAAGAGCCTGCGTTAGAGGACGACTGGCTGCAGTGGCCGTATTCGGCCCGGTGTTGGTGGCGCTATGCATCCTGGTTCTGTCGCCCGCGCCGGCCACGGCGGTGGAGACCGCGGGGTGCTCCGTGGGCGGCAGCAGAGGGCTGATCTCTGTCAGGTCGGCGAGCCTTCAGACGCGCGGCGTTCTGGGGCTCACGTTCTCGGGACAGTACTACGAATCATCTGATCTTGCCGGGATCAGAGGTGCTGACGAAGGGCAGTACGGAACGCTCCATATCGCAGGAAGCTACGGCCTGACCAACTGGCTCGAGCTTTCGCTCGATGCACCGGTGCGAGCAGCAAGATGGACGAACGCTGACGGGAACACGGATGCAACGGGGCTCTCTAATCCAGCTTTTGGCGCAAAGCTGGGTCTTCTGCCCCGCCGTTCTCCTCTGAAACTTGCTCTCGAGGGACGGGTCGGCATTCCGCTCACGCGGGAGATGACCGTGACCGACTCGGCCGGATCGGAGCTCCTTCTGACCGGGGGAGAGGATGTCGATGCAGAGGCTGTGCTTCTCGCAACGGTGGATTTCGGACCGCGCTTTCCACTCCGATTGCACGCGAATGTCGGATGGGCGTTCAACGGTAGCGAAGACCGCGGGCATCGTTTCTATCCTGACTACTATGCGGCTCTTCCCGATGGTCGTGCGTTCACGGCGAACGACGCGCTCATCCTGAGAGGCGCGATCGAGTTCACGGGGCGGAGAGTCGATCTCTTCACGGAGTTTCGTGGAGACATCGCGCAGGACCGGGACGCGGTCGCACTCAAGGAGAATCCACTCACGATAACACCGGGCGTCCGAATCAGATTCGATGGGTGGGCTCTGACCGCGGGACTGGCTGTCGGGATTTCGGGGAACGATCGATCAACCCTGGACTTCGACCCGCACGACGCCTATCCCGACTGGGAAGCCACCGTCAGCATATCGCACTCCTGGCCGATCGCGTCGGCGGACACCGACGGCGATGGAATCCCGGATTTCCGTGACAGATGTGTGGACCTGCCGGAGGATTTCGACGGCTTCGAGGACGAGGACGGTTGCCCCGATCCCGACAACGATGGTGACGGAATCCCCGACGTGTTCGATCTGGCGCCGAACATGCCTGAGGACTTCGATGGCTTTGAGGATGAGGATGGCATTCCCGACCTCGACAACGACGGTGACGGCATCATAGACGAACGCGATATGTGTCCGGACGAACGAGAGGATTTCGATGGCTTCGAGGACGAGGACGGTTGTCCCGATCTCTAGCGCAGGTCCGGTGCGGTTGGTCGCCGGTGCCACACGCCTCCACATGGAGCAGCCAGCATGACGGAACGTGCGGGAGACGGGAGAGGAACTCTACCCCGCAATCCGTTTCCCACCGTGGACATCATCATAGAATTCGCCGGGGGTATCGTCTTGATCGACCGCTTGAATCCCCCGCACGGCTGGGCACTGCCGGGCGGGTTCGTAGACTATGGCGAGTCCGTGGAGTCTGCTGCAGAGCGGGAGGCTCAGGAAGAGACAGGACTCGGGCTTACTGAACTCCGCCAGTTCCACGTCTACTCCGACCCGGGTCGCGACCCCCGAATGCACACCATGACTACGGTCTTTGTGGCGAAGGGAACAGGAGTGCTAAGGGCTGCCGACGACGCTCGCGCCGCCGCAGTCTATGATACGGACTCATTGCCTTCCGAGATGGCATTCGATCATAGGAGTATCGTGAAGGACTACGTAGAGTGGCGGCGTGGAGCCACAGCGCCGTGGGATCAGGACTCCTCCGATTGATCGTCCGCCTCTCCCGAGGCGTCTTCCCCGATCTTGGATTCGTTCCATACTCTGTCCATCGCCTCGAGACCGACGTCCCGAAGGTCCCGTCCCTTGAACGCTTCTTCGATTGCGGCGAAGCGCCGTCGGAACTTCAGATTGGTTCTGCGAAGCGCTGCTTCAGGATCGATCTCCTGGAAGCGCGCGACATTGACAACGGCGAAGAGCAGGTCTCCGAGTTCGTTTTCCTGAAGATCGACGCGGCCGTCGTCTATCTCTGCCCGGAGCTCTTTCAACTCCTCCTCGATCTTGTCCAGTACATCGCTGGGATCGCTCCAGTCGAAACCGACTGACGCGGCCTTCTCCTGGATCCTGCGAGCCGTTAGCAGCGCAGACAGCTCGGCGGGGAGCCCGTCGAGCAGCGAGCGCCTCCCCTTGTGGGTCCTTTCCTCCAGCTTGATGGTCTCCCATGTTTGACGCACTTCATCCGGCGTTGAGGCGACGACGTCACCAAAAACGTGTGGATGCCTTCGCCTCAGCTTGGCATCGATCCCGGATATGATGTCGCTCATACAGAAGCGGTTGCTCTCTTCAGCGACGGTTGCGATGAAGGTGAGGAGGTAGAGGAGGTCGCCTAACTCATCCTGCAGCTTCTCATCGTCGTGGAGATCAAGGGCTTCGAGGACCTCGTGGAACTCCTCAACGAAGTGAGGCCGGATCGAATCGATGGTCTGCGCCCTGTCCCAGGCGCAGCCTTCGGGAGATCTCAGGAGACACGTAAGTTGAAGCAGTTGTTCGAAGAGCTCTGAAGCACTTCTGTCTGTCACTCTGGAAGACCCCCCATGGTTGTCGTTCAGAGGCTGAACGCCCGTGGTGCTGTACCCTATATCTCATCTTGGAGTGCGATAGAACGTCGCCGCACTTTACGAGATGATACAGGAAGGAGCCGCTCCTTTCAACTGCTGTCATGCGCAGCGCGCTGATGCCGTGTCATCCGAGTCGCGCGTCTGCCGGATCGAGCGCGATCTGATGGCCGAGCCGGATCCGGGGTCCGAGCGGGAGCTAACCTGTGGCTCAGCAAAGTATTACAGCGGGAGACGTCCACTGGCACGCGCCTTGCAGCTGAATGGCGTCCGTGTGAAGTCTTCTGGGCGGGTTTGTGACAGAAGGCGCATGATACGGTGGTTTGAAGGTCGCTGACGGCGATGCCGTCGGCGACCTGAGTCCTCGTATCCGCACGCAGGTTCTTTGACAAGTCCATGAACTGATATGCTCGGCTGCGGAGAGAAAGGGCTCTGGATGGGACTTTTCTGGTGAATCCACTTGCGGCGGTACTGGGGCTGTGCTACTTAGTAATGTTTCCAGGGTGGCTCTTTGGCCGCTCAGGGAAGCTCGGTACTCGCAGGAGGAAGGCGATGCGTTTCTCGACATGGGTCGAGATCGATCTGGACGCGCTCATCCACAATATCGGAGAGGTGCGCGGCCGTGCGGGAGACGACTGCCACATCATGATGGTGGTAAAGGCCGATGCGTACGGGCATGGTGCGGTGGAGGTGGCGAGGATAGCTGTACGGTCAGGAGTAGACATGCTCGGCGTGGCCACGCTCCACGAGGGGATGGAGCTAAGGCAGGCCGGCATTGACGCGCCGATCCTCATCCTCAGTCCACCGATGGAAAACGAGGCCGAGAGCATCATCGAATATGAGCTGTCGTGTACTGTGCCGAGTTTGGGCATCGCACGGGCGCTTTCAAGGGCATGTGTCTCGCGAGGGAAGCAGGGCGTTGTCCACGTGGAAGTGGATACCGGGATGGGCCGCAGCGGAGTAGCCCTGGCGGACGCGGGCCCCTTCATTGGGGCACTGAGGAAACTACCGGAGCTGATACTCGAGGGCGTCTTCACACACTTCCCGTCGTCGGATGATGACGAGGAATTCACGCTCAATCAGATAGAGCAGTTCCAGACACTCCTTCGGCGACTTGAGAGCAAGGGAATCGAGATCCCGCTCCGACACGCAGCGAACAGCGGGGCTGTTCTCAACATCAAGTCCTCGGTTGAAAACCCCCTCAACATGGCTCGACTCGGTATCATGATCTACGGACTGAGGCCTTCGCCCACGGCCGGAGTGGACGCACGCCTGGAGCCCGTGATGACCTTCAAGTCCCGGATCGCTCAGATACGCGATCTGCCGGCGGGCCACGGCGTGAGCTACGGGCGCTCGTATGTGACCGAGACGGCAACGAAGATAGCGGTCGTGCCGGTCGGGTACGGGCACGGCTACAGCTTCAGGCTGTCGAACTGCGGCGAGGTGCTGATTCGAGGACAGCGCGCACCCGTGGTCGGGCGAGTCACGATGGACGTGACTCTCGTCAGGATAGATGATATCCGAAACGCTACGGTCGGCGATGAGGTCGTACTGTTCGGAAAACAGGGTGGTGAGGAGATAACGGTCGACGACGTGGCTGAACGGTCGAATACGCTCAACTACGAAGTGATCTGTGGCATAGGCAAGCGCGTAGCGCGGACTTACGTCCAGAGTGGCGAGACGATCGGGACGCGGACCCTGATAGAACGCAGAGCAATGGGAAGGCGGCGGTGGACCGACGGCGGAGGGCCCGTCTAGGGTCCGCGGCGGAGTTCGATAGAGATGGCGCGACAGTTCGCGCAACGCCCCGGAGCGGCGAGCTAACTTGACAAAGGCCCTTGCGTTGGAACGACGGCAAGCCCCGGATCCGTCGGCAAAAAGAAGGTTGACAGATTTTGGGACCGTGTGCTAGATTGCCGCAAAACCCGTACAGGGTTGTTGTAAAGAGGTAGACTAGGGAAGAGAGACAGTTGGGTTCCTACGTTTGGAGGCCGCCGGTGTGGTGGCTTATCCAGCGTCGATAGGAGGTGAATGCGCGAATACTCAGTACCGGTAGTTAGGGGAACGTTCGTCGCTCCTGGTGGGCGGCGGGAACTCTCCGCGTGTGAGCAGGGATGCCACATGACGGGGCCCCGGAGGCGCATGGGAGAGCGCCATCGGAGTGAGAACGCAATTCTAGGAGGTTGTCGGATGGCAAGAGAGAACCGCAGCGACAGAAGCGCATTCGTGGCGCTCACTTCGCTCTTTGTCGTGTTCTCGCTGATGCTTGTCGGTGCCGTCCCGGCCTGTGCGTACTATTACGACACGGACGGCGACGGCCTGCCGGACTTCTATGAGATCAAGCACGGTCTGCACGCTACTGTATTGGACGAAGGTGCAGATTGGGACGGCGATGGTCTCACGGATGTCGAGGAGGACGTTAACGGCAACGGCATTGTCGATGTAGGCGAGACGGACCCGTACAACTGGGATACCGATGGCGACGGGATCTCAGATGGAATCGAAGGGCTCGTTGACAGCATTGAGGACGAGGACTCGCTGATCAACGCGCTCGATCTCGATTCTGACGGCGACGGGATTCCTGATGGCGTCGAGGACGCGAACGGCAACGGTGTTCATGAGCCGCAGGCTCCGTACTTCGAGACGGACTGGCTTAACGCGGATACCGATGGCGACGGTCTGATCGATGGACTCGAGGCTATGTACGGATGTGATCCGCTCAACGCGAACACTGACGGCGATGGTTGGAACGACTTCGAGGAGATCACGTACGGAACCGACCCAACCAATCCTGACACGGATGGGGACGGTCGGGTCGACGGGATCGGTAACGAGGACAACGTGGACGCCGATGGAGACGGCCAGATCAATGCGGTCGACTTCGACAGTGACAACGACGGCGTCACGGACAGCCAGGAAGACTACAACGAGAACGGTGTGGTCGACGCTGGCGAGATCGATCCCGAGATGTATGACACCGACGGCGACGGCTTTAGCGATGGTTATGAGATCTACCACGCGCTGAGCAATCCGCTGAGCGGGGAAGATGCCGACGGCGACGGTTGGTACGATGGTGAGGAGATCACCCTCTACAAGACCGACCCGGGCGACGTAGACACGGACGGCGACGGTATCTCGGACACGATCGAGAACCCGCAGAGCAGTCCTGGTCGCGACACGGACGGCGACGGTCTCATTGACGCACTCGATCTCGATAGCGACAACGACGGTATCGATGATGAGTACGAGGATGTCGATGGAGACGGCGTAGTTGATGCAGGCGAGACCGACCCGTACGATACGGATACGGACGGCGACGGCATCGACGACAACGCCGAGATCCAGATCTACGGCTCGGATCCGACCGATCCGAATGACCCGTACGATACCGACGGAATCGATCCCGGCGATGAGATCTATGTGTACAAGACGAACTTCGACAAGGACGATACAGACGGTGATGGGCTGGTCGAGGGAACGGGCAGCAGCTCCGACCGCGTGAACGCGAACACAGACGCGTCGCGGCCGCTGCCGTTCAAGGACGCGATGATCAACGCCCTCGACAGGGATGCGGACGGTGACGGAATCCTCGACGGTGACGAGGCCACCTACGGGACTAACGACCAGAACTGGGACAGTGATGGCGACGGTCTCATCGACGGCGCGGAAGTCTGGATCTGGGGAACAGATCCGACCGACGCCGACTCGGACGATGACGGTCTCACGGACGGCGAAGAGGTCAACATATACCGCACCGATCCGAATAACCCGAACACCGACGGTGACTATGTCGACGACGGCGTTGAGGTCAACGACTGGGGTTCCAACCCGCTCGATCCCGACACCGACGGTGACGGGATCCTCGACGGCGAGACGATCACAGGCACGTACATTGCCGCTGACGGTGTCACGGTTATGAACTGGTCGTTCACCGAGGACGACACGGATGCAGAGCTTGGTGGCGACGGTCTTGGAAACGTCCTGGATCCGGATTCAGACTGGCGTGAGTGGGAGAATCCTCCCTCGTACGTCTACCTGGACTTCCACGACAGGACCGAGATCGCCTACGCAGACTACGTGGCTGCCAAGGTCGCTCGTGGCGCCCGCTTCCACGTCGGCCCGCTGAATCCCGGCGAGCCCGACACGGACGGCGACGGTTACCCGGATGCTCAGGAAGTCGCGTGCGGTTTCGATCCGCTCGATGCTTCGGACTACGGTGACTGCTCCTACACTCCTGACGACTTCGACGGCGACGGCCTGTTCGATCTCGAAGAGGCCGTGCTTGAAGGTACCACGCCTCCGACCATGCACCTGATCGCCGACTATGACGGCGACGGGCTCACGGACGGCGACGAGATGCATCCCACGTGGTGGGACATCGATGGTATCCCGCAGCTTTGGCCGACGGACCCGATGGACGATGATATGGACAGCGACGGACTCGACGACGACGTCGAGGTCGGAATGGGCACCAATCCGCACTACGCCGACACCGACGGCGACGGCATCACGGACCACCAGGAGGTTCTTCGCGTTTATGATCCGCTCGACGCGGACATGGACGACGACAATCTCTACGATGGCATGGAAGATGTCAACCAGGACGGCGTTCTGGATCTGGCCGAGACCGATCCTGAGGACGGCGACACGGACGACGACGGCGTCTACGACGGCGACGAGCTGGCGTTCGGAATCGACCCCAGAGACATGGACACCGATGGCGATACGCTCATCGACGGTCTCGAGGTCGGCTACCACGCCGGCAACATCGGCGGCTACACGAACCCCGCCGTGTTTGGTGCAGGCGACCAGGATCCGGCAACGATGACGGATCCGCGCCTCACCGACAGTGACTTCGACGGTTACGATGATAATGTCGAGGACGCGAACGGCAACGGTGCGTACGAGCCCATGCTCGGCGAGACGGACGCGCAGGACAGGGATTCGGACAACGACGGTCTGCCCGATTACTACGAGCTGGCCGGCAACGTCGCCAGTTCGCCCTACGCGGTCGGTTGGATCGACAACTCGCTCGACCTGACCGATGCGTTCGACGAGGACACGGACGGTGACGGACTCGAGGACGGTATCGAGTTCGCACAGATGTGCGATCCGAACGACACCGATACCGATGGTGACGGCATTATCGACGGTGACGAGTACTACGCGTACAAGACCGACCCGACGAACACCGACACCGATAGTGACGGTTGCGACGAGAACGATACCGACCCGAACGACCTGGAGAACGTCACTGCCGACACGGACAACGATGGCATCAACAACGCCATGGATGTCGACAGTGACAACGACTGGGTCTGGGACGGTGACGGCGATGAGGATTGCGCCGGCGTCAACGACGCGGACTCGGACGGTATCCCCGACATCCTGGACAATGACACGGACAACGATAACCTGTCCGATCGCCAGGAGATGGGACTCGATACCTGGCACGAGTTTGCCGACAACGACCGTGACTTCGACGAGGATGGTATCCTCGACGGTGACGAGTACTATCAGGTCATCCATCAGCCGCACACCGGCGAGGTCGGTTTCAGGGCGTCCGATCCGAAGTTGTTCGACACGGATCGCGACGGTTTGCACGACGGCTTCGAGGTTGGCAAGATGGCCGGCTACCCGGTCGACTCGATCATCGGTGGAACGAATCCCGATCCGGGCATCTGGGACTTTGATGGAACGCCGAACTCGATCGTCTACCTCTACGACAGTGACTACGACGGCCTTTCGGACTTCGAAGAGGACGCCGACATGGACGGTGATGACACCGACATCGGCGTCACGGAGACGGATCCGGAGGACGACGACACTGACAACGAGGGTCTCATCGACGGTTTCGAGGTCTGGTACGGGATCAACCCGCTGGACTACGACACCGATGGTGACGTTCTGGCCGACGGTCTCGAGCTTGGTCTGTTGTCCCCGATGGGCACGGACACGAGCATCGCGAATCCGGCCTCCCCGAGTGCCAGGTACGACACCGTCGATAAGGGCGCGTACACGACCGATCCGAATGATGCGGATACGGACAACGACGGCCTCGTTGACGGTGCAGAAGATGCGGACCGCGACGGCCACCGCGACGGCAACAGCCCGTACGACACGGTTTCGGACTGGGCCACCACTGGTGAGACCGATCCGAACGAGGCCGATACGGACCGTGGCGGCACGAGCGACGGTGACGAAGTCGTCGCGGTCACCGATCCTCTCCTCAACACCGTGGGTGACTGGGACATCGATATCGACGACAACGACGGCGACGTCGTGGGTAACATCCTGACGATCGGTATACCCGCCGTCGGCATCGAGCCTGGTGTCAGCGGATCCGGAGACTTCGTGCTCTGGCACACCGACGGGGCCAACAACCCCGACGCGGGCGACGGTCCTTCAACGGCCGCATCGCTCGACGACGTCCGGGTCCGCGCCACGTCGTTCCACTGGTACGGCGAGCTTGCGGGCGGGACGTACAGCGTGCCTGACACGACCGTCGCGCACTGGTTCCACTACAGCGTCGTCAGCTTCAGCGATGACGACATCGACGCGTTTGTTGCCGGCACGGCAGTGACCATCACGGTCACGGTCGACGTTCCGGAGGGCGCGATGCCGGGCATCTATCGTGGCTACGTGGAGGTTGCGACGGAGCGCATCCTGGAGCAGGAACTTCCAGGCGACTGGGTTGAGGTCTTGGTCCACGTGGCGCCTCTCAAGGACATCGACATCTGCGACGACGATGACGATCCTCTCGGAGTTGGTCTGGCTTCTGACCCGATCGACTTCCCGGATCCCGCCGCGCTGACGGAGATGCACCTGATGGGTGCTCCGGTGTACCCGGGCACCGTTACGGGCATGTTCAGGTATGCAAACCCGAACACGAACCCCGACGGTGTGTGGCCGTATCCGGGGCACACCCCTGATCTGATCAACGACTACAACGGGTTCGCGGCGACGCCGTTTGTCAACCGGACCTGGGATACGAACACGCTTGATCCGCAGGGGAACGTGAACCTGACGTACGAGATCGAGGCGGAGTACAAGTGGATCAGTGGCCCGATGGATCCAACATCGGTCATCAGCTTCGATACGCCGGTTGTCGATCATCTCAACCTGAGTGAGGTCGACTCGAGCTACGTCTACATCGACACCACGACACTCCCGCATGGATTGTATGTGGGTACTGTCAGGGTGTTCGAGGACGTGCACGGAGTTCTCGATACCGACCCGCCGGACGGTGTCTGCCAGGGTAATGAGATCAACGACACGTTCACGTTGAAGTTCTATCTCGCGCTGCCCGACATCGATGTCGATGATGACTACGCGAACATGGCGGGCAACGTGATGGATATCGAGGTGACTCCTGGTGACGTCGACGTCATGGTCGGCGAGTTCCGGGTCTACGCTGCCGGTGCATCGACGAATGTCGATGACTGGGACGGTCCCGGCACCGAGAGCATTCTCGACCTGCAGTACTACGATCCGACCACTGACGTGCTGACGAAGGTCCCGGCCGACGGTGTTTCGACACCTGTCAGCTTCTGGGTCTACTCGCCGGACGGTGAGTACTCCATCGAGCTTCTTCTCGATGGTACGATGGGCGACACGCTCATGCTGGACGGCCCGTCGAAGCTCTACCGCTTGAGGGTCGCCGAGATTCCGGTCGACCTCCCGGCAGGCACGTACAGGACGGATCATCCGGCAAGCTGGGCGCCGGGCGACGGCACGGTGCCGATCTGCGCCAGAGGCTGGGCCAGTGGTATGGGCTGGCTTGCTGGTGAGTTCGGTCCGGCTGTTGTGTACGATCCCGACATCGACGCAGTGGACGAGCTGATGGACTACTTCCATCTCACCGTCAACGTCACTGCCGTGATCGATGTGGAGTTCGACAGTCCGCTGGTCGTTCTGACCGGCGACCCGGGCGATGAGGCCTGCAACACGGCGACAGTGGACAATATCGGCAACTATCTTGCCGACGACGTTCACTTCGGGGCTCCGGCCTACCTCATCGGTGATGACACAGGTATCGCCGTTCCTGGCGCTATCTTGGACTTCGACCCGACGAGCCTGTCGATTCCGCTTGGCGAGTCCGGTGATGTTGTGATCTGCGCCGCGATACCGGCCGGTCAGAGGGCGGACACGTACGCTGGTACGATTGCTCTGCTTGCCGACGGTGAGACTCAGTTCGACGAGACAGCGGTCAACATGGTCGTCAACTGTGTCGCGGCGATGGAGATCACTGATACGGACTACGACCTGGTGGCAGGTGTGATGGACTACGCCGCCGGTGCCGGTGGTACCGGTACGGCGCAGTTTGAGATATGCAACCTGGGCAACTGTCCGATCGAGGATCTTGTTGGCACAGTGAGCGGTCTGCCGGATGGTCTCGACGGTACCGTGACGGTGGAGGGAAGACTCCCGTGGGATGATTGTCTGGTTGGAGTTGTGGAGGTCGACTGGACCGACCCGGCTCTGAGCGGCACATACACGGGGACCGTCACAGTCACGGACGGTACGCTGCTTGACACGTTTACGCTCAACGTCGAGTGCTACACGGCCTTGAATGTTGTCGACAACGGCTACAACGTTGTCGGGAACATCATGGATCTGGCTCCTGCGCCGGATGGAGTTCCGGTCACGGGTCAGTTCGGGCTCGAGAACATTGGTAATGATGACATCGTGGGCATCGCTGGTGCGCTCGTTGTCCGGAATCTCCCGGACGGCGTGAGCGCCACTGTTACGATAGGCACCACCTGTGATTGGGACGACGCCATCATTGGTACGGTCGACGTAACGTGGAGCGATCCCGAGGTCGTGACCGGGATGTACGAAGGCACGGTGGAGATTACAGCCACCGGTGGGCTCTCGGACGTGTTCACAGTCCGCGTGTTCGTCGAGGCGCTCCCGTCGGTTGCCTTCTACTCAGGTGACGTCGAGGTGGATGGTGTGGCCGGCGAGATGGTTGATGCGACGGTGACGGTGGAGAACACCGGTAACGTCGATATCGCCTCCGGTCTCACGTTGACGATCGACGACTTGGTCGGGACGACCGGCTCGATGATTCCGAGTGCGAACGTCACGTTCGATCCTGAAACCGCCGCGATCGCGGACGGCGCGACGGAAGACTTCGTCCTGCACATCACTGTTTCTGAGGGTCTCCTCGGTCAGGACTATGAGGGTGTACTGACTCTCTGGCTCGACGGTGAGTACATGGATGAGGTTGACGTTACCGTCACGATCGAACGCGGCGATGCGATTGCGATCTACCCGAACCCGTACCGCATGGCTGAGTACGAGGGCGGCATCACGATCGCGCTTGGCGATGTCGGTGATGACCTTGTAGTGAAGGTCTACGACATGTTCGGTGGTCTCGTCGCTGAGCTGACCGGCTCCGGCGGCGACCGCGGGGACGTGCTGTGGGATCTCACGAACGACGACGGTAAGACCGTCGCGAGCGGTATGTACATCGCGACGATCGACACCGGCGACGAGGTCGTTACGCGGAAGATCATGGTCATCAAGTAAGACACTCTACTCGCAGGGAGCGGCGGTCGGCGCCGTCGCTCCCTTGCGAAGTAAGGAGGCTAAAGCATGACTAAGAGGCTCGGTCTTCCTGCCTTGATCATCATCGCCGCGATGCTGCTGTCGAGCGCTGCATGGGCGGGCGATGGCAAGGCTGGAAGTACCTATCTTGATGTCTTTGCTATCGGTGTTGGGGCGGGTCCCAGCGCCATGGCGGCCTACACGGGCGCGCCTGGTGGCATCTGGAGCTTGACTTACAACCCGGCCGGGTTGGCCAATGTGGATCGGCTCAAGCTCGGTGTGAGCCAGATTGAGTGGTTCGAGGACACGTCCTACAGCTATCTCGGTGTGGGACTCCCTCGGGGCGACGGCGGACTCGCGATGGGTCTGGCGTACTTCAATCTCGGCGGTGTCGAGGTCCTCGATGAGTTTGGAACGGACCTGAACGAGTCGGCAGAGGCTTACAACTTCGGTTTCGTCGGTGGCTACGGATTCGACGTGCCGAACGTTTGCGGGCTTGCAGCCGGTATTTCGGGCCACGTTATCCAGGCCAACTTCGATGATGAGACCTCGACGGCGATGGGTCTCAATCTCGGACTGCTCTACGGCATGATGGACGACCAGGTACACGTGGGCGTCGCCGTGAAGAACATGGGCACGAAGTTCAAGTTGGAAGGTGATGAGGACAGCCAGACGATGACGTACGTCGGTGGTGTGTCCTACGCGACGGTTGCTGATCAGATCCCGAATGTGGGTCTTCTGGTCGGGGTCGACGCGATTATGCCGCAGGATCAGGATGTGCAGGTGGGCGTGGGTGGCGAGGTCTGGATCTACGAGATGCTGGCTCTCAGGGCCGGGTACAAGACCGGTTCGGAGATGGGGAACCTGAGCTACGGCGCGGGCTTCGCCTACAGCGATTTCCAGCTCGACTACACCTACACCGACTACGAAGATCTTGAGGTGACTCACAGGATCTCACTCACGATGGCGTTCGGGGACTAGCCGGCCCCGGATCGACATCTGTAATCCCGGAAGAGGGCGTGTCGCATGCGACGCGCCCTCTTCTGTTGTGTCCGGCGAGGCGGCCGGTTCTGCGGTGTGCGGCCATGGCGCGGCTTCGTGCAGCCGCGGGATTCCATTGCTGACAGGGGGGTGAAAGGGCACAATGCTTGTCACAAGAGGAAGTTGCGCTCGGTTCCTCTACGCGGTAGAATGAGCCGGCGTCAAGTTTAGGCGCCTCGGCGCGTAGCATGTCGATTGGGACAGAACGGACGATTCAAGAAGGAAACTGATGCTGCTGCAGTAGGTGTCTCATGGGATTCAGACGAGCTGTGATGTGCTCCGGAAAAGGTTGATGGCTATGAACCGATCAAGCATGTTTCCCCATCGAGGCCTTGGGGTTCCAGGCGCGCGGTGCTGGATCATATGCTTGCCCTGGCTGACGTTGGCCCTCCTCGTTCCCGGTAGTGCCGAGGCGTCGATCGTGAGCTGGGAAGACATCGGTCCCGAGGGATATGGCGTGTCAATGATCGCTGTAGCACCCTCGTGCCCCGACACCATTCTGGTCGAGCCTTCCGGGGACAACTACCTGATGAGGACGACCGACGGTGGGGCGACATGGGAGGGAGTGCTGGATATCACGCACGATATCAGTGCCCTGACGTTCGACCCGTCCGATCCCATGATCGCCTACTGCGTGAGTCGCGGCGCGGTCCACAAGTCAGTCGATGCTGGAGAGAGCTGGACAGCGCTTACTGAGAACATCGGCGCGCAATCCGTTGTCGTTGATCCTGGTGAATCGCGGCGGATCTTTGCCGGCACGATGAGTCATGACTACATCCCTCGGTCTGTTTACTTCAGCCCTGACGAAGGGACAACGTGGACACAGATAGGGGTCGGACCAGATCCGCTCGAGAACGGCACTTGGGTTTCTGACATTGCACTGGATCCTTCGGACACGAACATCGTCTATGCGGCGACTGTGAGCTATTTCGCTGGGCCCGACAGCGCTGTCTGGAAGACCACGGATTTCGGGCAAGACTGGGCTCCGTTGGCACCCTTCGGCGAATGGCCTTACTCTATGATCGATGTGAGCCGGCTGTACATGGATCCTGATGATCCGGGCTTCCTGGTTGCCGCTGCCGGGCCAGGAGGGAACGGCCCATTCTATGTGATCACGGATGGAGGGACGAGTGAGAACGTCCGAGCGAACGTGGGTGTGCATGGGGCTGAGATGGAGAGGTTGCATGTCAACAGCCTCGAGCCGTGGCCGTGGAATCCTAGCACAGTGATTGCGACAGCATACGTGTCCGGTGCGCCACGGTGCATCTATGTGAGCTTTGATGGAGCTGGCAGATGGCAGCCCATTGTGTACGACACCGACATGTGGTCCGAGACTCACGCTGCCATCGATCACAGCGGACGAGTCCTCTACACCACTCGCTACGGCGTGAAGCGATCGGTTCACGACGGAGCGCCGGATCTGGTCTACTCGGCCAGTGCCGTTGACGACACGGCGGGCGGGAACGGGATCCCGGAGGCTGGGGAGACCTTCACGCTCTCCGTCACGATCCAGAACCAGGGGGACAGAAGCTCCGACATCCAGGGAGTGATAACCTGTGACGACGTGTTCGTCCAGATCTTGTCCAACACTGCCCAGTATGGGGTTCTCGAGTTCGGCGAGTACGGAGAGACGCTGTCTCCTTACGAGCTCTACGTCGATCCCTGCAGGGAGGACGGGCCGATACTGCTC